>NZ_CAXTTT010000254.1:0-2052 GCF_964247315.1 uncultured Nostoc sp. | reverse complement strand
TAACTGGTTTACCCATTCTTGTTACTGTACTTCACCAGACTAAGAAACGCTATATTTTAGATTTATTTGCTAAACAAGCGATGATTTAAAAGCTTTTTTCAAATACAAAATGAACTTCTATATAGATAGTTTATATATAACAAATTAATTTTGATATGAATCATGAAAGTGTGACACACCACAAGTTTTTTAGCTGTGTGCAATCTCTGAGAACAATTAATTAAATTACCTTAAATAATACTATTGTGGCATCGCAACTCGGACAAAATTTAATGTTTATTTGAGATATAGCTGATACGCGAGAAGATTTGTCTGGTAACCAAATAAACTGGCGCGAGATTACCCCACCTGAGTATCTTCTTTTGGGTGAACGTTCGGTGGAAGAAGTGAAAACTACTGGAGTATGTAAGCCTTTTGAGAAAGAATACATTCGTAAAGATGGCGATCGCATTCCTATTCTGCTTGGTTCTGTGACGCTGGGAAATACTCAAAAAACCGTTATTGTCTTTGTTGTTGATTTGAGCGAACAGCAAGCAGTGCTACGCGATGTCTACGACGAGCTTCGCTTACGCAAACAAGTAGAACGAACTTTGCAAGAGAAAGAGGAGCGTCTGAGGTTAGCTAACGAACGGTTTGAATTAGCAGCATCTGCGGTAAACTGTCTGATTTATGACTGGAATATAGAACAGGATAGTGTTGAAAGAACTGATGGGTTAACCCGAATTTTGGGCTATTCCCTCGCAGAATCTGAATAAACTGATAGTTGGTGGCGTGAGCTTGTCCATCCAGAGGATTTGCAATATGTACAAGAAGAGGCAGGAGTTGCTTTGGCAGCATAGCGATCGCTATGCTGCCGAGTACCGAATTCGCAACAAAAACAATCAGTACATCTATGTTTTGGCTCAAGGGATAGTAGTACAGCGAGATGCTGACGGAAACCCGGTACGTTTAGTTGGCAGCACTACAGATATTAGCGATCGCAAACAGGCAGAAGCAGCAATCCAAGCAAGTGAGGAGCGGCTCAGGAGTTTTGTGAAAGCGAATATAGTTGGTATTCTCTTTGGTGATGTGAATGGCAGCATCACTGAAGCCAATGACGAGTTTTTGCGAATTGTCGGTTATACCCAAGAGGATATCCAAGCAGATAGATTACGGTGGGCTGATATCACGTCATCTTGCTCTGGAACGCGCTCAGTTAATGGCTTCGTTACAGCGACGGAAAGAAGAATTAATCCAAGCTAATCGAATCAAAGATGAGTTTTTGGCGGTGCTTTCTCACGAACTTCGCACGCCGCTAAACTCGATTTTAGGATGGTCAAAGTTACTGCAAACGAAAAAGTACGATCAAGCAACCACTAGAAAATTTGGAGGACTGGGCTTAGGATTAGCTATTGTTCGTCACATTGTCGAGCTATAAACTGTCCTTCCTTCCATAACAACTCCCCAATTGTCAGATTCATCTTTGCTTTTCCCCCAAATACCGTTCTCACTTTGCCTTGATATAAGTGAGAACGGTATTTATTTGGGGTGTTTGCTGTCATTTGGTTGTCGTGAATGAATTTGGTCAACTCTTAAATGTGACTCTTACTCCTAGTAACATTGATGACCCTAAACTAATACCTGATTTCCTGCATGAGCTTTTTGGCAAAATATTTGACGTTAGTGAAGCTGAAGGTATCGCGGCTATGTTTCTGAAAAACTTGTTTTTCATCTTTTGGAAGAGTTCAGAATCCAATTTTTCGCTAAACCCCGTCGCAATATGAAGAATAGGCTGATGTGTCTTCTTGACTTGCTTTTGTCCCGTAAACCCTCAATTATTGAGACGATTAACGACCAACTCAAAAACATTTCTTAGATTGGACATTCTCCACACCGAAGCCTCATTAATTTTTGCGTTAACGTTCATTTGCCGATTAATCGCTTATTGTCATCAACCTAAGAAACCTAGCCTTCAACTGGAGTGGCTTTAACCTCCTTATCTTTAACTCAAACTCGGTTATTATAGCGGTTCCTGATTGAGTGCAATACAGTATGGGATAATGGAGTATATTA
>NZ_CAXTTT010000253.1:0-2143 GCF_964247315.1 uncultured Nostoc sp. | reverse complement strand
TGACGGGAGCGGTTTCACTCGTGACGGGAGCGGTTTCACTCGTGACGGGAGCGGTTTCACTCGTGACGGGAGCGGTTTCACTCGTGACGGGAGCGGTCTAACTTTTGCTTTTTTACATTATTAATTAAATTCTGAAAAGAAATACCGAAAAATTACCGATATAACCTGAAAATTTTATAAGCAAAAATTGTGAGTTCTGCTGAACCGGAACGCGGTTTAATTAAGGCAAGCTAGCTATAGCAGCATCTTAAAGGAGTAATTTTATGTCTCGTCAAAAACGCACATCCCGCATTCTAGAAAAAGCTCAGTTAAGATCCGCCGGACTGAAATCAATTGTTCCAAGCATCAAATTTGATGAAAATTATAATTTGCAAAAACTGATTGAGTCAATTGAGCAGTTACGCAACAAACTTGATGTTTATAATACTGCTCTGTCTGTGGTTGACTCTTCTAAAACTGAAATTGAAGAGATGGAAAAAAACTTGAGTCAGCTTTCTGAGAAGATGCTGATGGTGGTTGCGATCAAGTACGGCAAAGACAGCCGTGAATATGAGATGGCGGGTGGTGTTCGCAATAGCGATCGCATCCGCAAAATCAGATCGAGTCGCTTGAAAAATGTTGCAGAACAAGCATCTGATGAAAATACTAAAACTGCATAAAATGTAGGACTAGGGTAAGAGACGGCGATTTATCGCGTTTTTGAGAAATCCGGGAGAAATTGTTTCCAAAGTACCACCTACGACTTTAGAGTGTTCAAATAACTCAAATAGTTATCTATCTGAAGGCAAGGTATGACAACAAACTTTAGTCGGCGTGAATTTATTTTGCTCGGTTCAGCAGGGTTTGGTACTAGTTTACTGCTGCAAGCTTGCAGTAATAAGCCGACGACACCAACAGCGACAACAACGGGTGGTACTGAAGGGTTTAAAATAGCGATCGCTCTCCCTGGAATAATTACCGATAAAGGCTGGAATCAATCTGGTTATGAAGGCATCAATCTAGCAAAACAAAAGCTAGGTGCCCAAACCGCCTATGTAGAAAAAGTAGCACAAGCAGATCAAACAGAA
This sequence comes from uncultured Nostoc sp., assembly GCF_964247315.1. Classification (GTDB taxonomy): domain Bacteria; phylum Cyanobacteriota; class Cyanobacteriia; order Cyanobacteriales; family Nostocaceae; genus Nostoc. The sequence goes on along the minus strand of NZ_CAXTTT010000253.1, from coordinate 1,076 downwards.
GTATTAACAGACTTTGCTCGTAAAGGCTACAATCTCATCTTCGCGCATGGCGGACAATTTGATGCTGCAATTGAACAAGTTGCTTCACAGTTTCCCAATACATTTTTTGTGGGAGTAAATGGTAATCTCAAATCTGAGAATATCGCTTCTTTACGAATAGATCACCTACAAGCTAGTTATTTGTGTGGCATTATCGCTGCTTATATCACTAAATCTAATAAATTAGCTTATATTGCTGGAGAGAAGTTTCCCGCAACTGAAGGAGAACTGCGGGGATTTGAATTAGGAGCAAAGTCTGTTAAACCAAATATCCAAATTACTTCTACTTTTACAGGTGATTGGAATGATGTTGCTAAAGCCAAGGAAGCGACTCTGGCATTAATTTCTTCCGGGGCTGATGTCATCTATCAATGGTTAGATAATGCTTCCGCCGCAGTCTTACAAACAGCAGGTGAAAAAGGAGTATATGCTTTTGGTAACACCAAGGATCAATTAGATATTGCACCAAAAGCTGTCTTAACCAGCGCTGTCAAACGCTTAGATTTAGCCATAGCTTATATAGCAGAATTAGCCAAACAAAAACAAATCAAAGGACAAATATATACAATTGGGCTAGAAAGAACAGATATATTATTTTTAGGGAAATTTGGGGCAATCATACCGGAAGTAGTTAAGCAAAAGGTATTGAATGCAAACCAAGCAATTGTTAATAAGAAAATCGTTTTTGAAGACTGTAAAGAGGCTGGTAAGGATACGCGCTGCGTGAAGAAAGCAACAACATAGGTTTAGTATACAGATATCTTAAAAACTTTGGTAGTCAAATTACCCCCCTTATAAAGCTACCGTGTATACACAAGTTGAATTACCCCCCTTAATCCCCCCTTATAAAGGGGGGAAAAAAGAAATCCTGTTCTCTCCCCAATATATACGGAGAGGGTTAGAGTGGAGTAAAATCACTACTTCAAACTTGTATATACACAGTAACTTATAAAGGGGGGGAAATAAGAAATCTTGTTCCCTCCCCTTTATAAGGGGAGGGTTAGGGTGGGGTAAAACTGACGCGAATCTTCACTACG
>NZ_CAXTTT010000252.1:0-2353 GCF_964247315.1 uncultured Nostoc sp. | reverse complement strand
TTTGAACTCCATTAATGAGTATTTGAACTCCATTAATGAGTCTTTGAGCTTCATTAAAGAGTCTTTGAGCTTCATTAATGAGTCTTTGATACTAGTCAAGGAGTATCAGAACTTCACTAATGAATTTTAGGGCTGCTGATTACCCAATCCCTAGTCCCCAGTCCCCAGTCCCTGCGTAAACTTACGTTATCATCGCACTAAACTAGTAAATTCTACCTATGGTTCAGGATTTTGCAACTTTAAAAAAGATATACAACGCTTTTGACCCATTTCGACCCTTGCCCGCAGGAGATCCGGCTTATGTCGATTGTCAGGAAGTGCGAGGAGATGGCGACATTTTGGTAGAGGTGGGTAGAGAGATTTTGTACTCAGACAGAAAGACTTGTCAACTTTATGCTGGTCATCGTGGTGCAGGCAAATCAACAGAATTGCTGCGTCTTCAAAAATATTTAAATGAACAAGGTTGTTTTGTTGTCTATTTTGCCGCCGATGAACAAGATATCGAGCCAGAAGATGCCCAATATACAGATATTCTCCTTGCTTGTACACGACGTTTATTAGAAGCATTAAAAGATAACGCTAATCCTGAACCTTTGGTGTCATGGTTGAAAAGCCGCTGGGATGATTTAAAAGATTTTCTACCTGACGTATCTTTAGAAGGTCTGGAGGTAGAGAAGGAAATTCCTCTTTTTGCCAAAATCACAGCCAAATTGAGAACCGAACCCAGTCTCCGCCACAAAATCCGCGAACGAGTTAACCCCCACACCCAAACTTTGATTTTGGCTTTGAATCAATTTATTGAAGATGCAAAAAAACGCTTACCTTCCGAATATTCTCAATTGGTAGTCATCGCTGATAATCTCGATCGGATTGTACCCATACCCCAGGAAGATGGACGCAGCAATCACGAACATATTTTTTTAGATCGTAGCGAACAACTCAAAGCTTTAAATTGCCATTTAATTTATACAGTACCGATTTCATTGGTGTTCTCTAACCGCGCTACAGATTTACGAGATATCTATGGTAGTGATGCTCAAGTTTTACCAATGATTATGGTGCAAACTCCTGAAAATGAAAGTTATCAACGAGGAATTAATAAAGTCCAGGAATTGTTGCAAAAGCGGGTGAGTCAGATTGACCCTAACCTTTCTATCACAAATATGTTTGAGCAGCCAGAAGCTTTACAGCAACTATGCTTAATGAGTGGAGGTCTGCGGAATTTGCTATTATTAATGAAGGAAGCAATTAAATATACTAATAATCTACCCATTACGAATAGAGCTTTACAACGGTCAATTAGCGAAACTCGAATTACCTACCGCAATACAGTTTATGCAGATGAATGGCAACCACTAGCCAAAGTTTATCATTCTAAACAAATAGTAAATGATGAACAACACCGTAACTTATTATTCAATCGCTGTATTTTGGAATATCGCCACCGTGATAAAGAAGAAAAAATTCAATGTTGGTATGATATTCATCCTTTAATTAAAGGGATTCAAGAATTTCAGGATACTTTTAATAATTTGAACCTTAGTTAGTGAGACACAGCTTGATGAAACTGGAACTGACTGATTGGGATAAAGATTTACCACTGGAACCAGATGAAGAATATCAAGCCTTAGTCCGTACTCTGAACTTTACAGAAGGCTTTGGCTTGTTATTTGCTCGTTGTTCTCCGGCTGAGGGTGAGCAGTTAATTGGCAAAGTTAAAGAAGAAATTACAAATAAAAATATTGACGTTTTGCGATTAAAGCAAGCTGTTACTAATTTATATGAAATCATAGACAAATTAGATAATAAAGAGCAGATAGATATTTTATTTGTTACAGGTTTAGAGTATTCATTTTATGAATATGAAGAGTCTAAAGCATTGATAGGGTGGAATAGTAGAGATATTTATTCATATAGTTGGAAGAGTGTACCGCCTGTTTTAATTAACTTGAATCAACAGCGAGAACGTTTTAGAGACAGCTTTAATATTTGTTTTGTTTTCTTTCTACCTCTATTTGCTATTAAATATTTTATTCAACGCGCCCCAGACTTTTTTGACTGGCGTTCGGGGTTGTTTGACTTTCCTATAGATGCAGAAACTCTCAAGCAGGAATCATCACGTATACTCCAGGATGGAGACTATGAAAAATATCTCACGCTAACACCAGAAGAAAGAACTCAAAAAATACTAGAAATTCAGGAATTGCTTGCAGAAAATCATCAAGTAACTAGTAGCCAAGCAGAATTACTGGTTGAAATAGGAAATTTGCATTTTAGTGGACAAGATTATACAAAAGCGATCACATCCTACGACCAAGCACTGAAATTTCAACCAGATTTACACCAAGCTTGG
>NZ_CAXTTT010000251.1:0-2371 GCF_964247315.1 uncultured Nostoc sp. | reverse complement strand
TTATTTTGAAATCTTTCTTAGTTTTTATTAGTAAATAAGATGCGTTTGCCCTGGCATCACTTCAGGTAAGAAATAATGAGCGCCATTGCACAGAACGATCAATTCAACAGGTTCAACACTAGAGCAAATGTACTGCATTGCTTCTCGGATAGCGATCGCCAGCATCATCACCAAATCCGGCTCTTGAGATGCATCAATTTGAGTCTTTTGTTGAATAGCCGTAGTCCGATTAGGCAGCGAACAAGCTTGAAATAGAACAATTTCTCTACTGTTTTGGAACATCTGACAGGCTACCTCAAAAGCTCCTAAACCTGCTAGAGGCCCCATTCCATCTAATAGTAGTAAAGGAGGCGCTTGAGTCTGTTTTGGTCTCAGCACAATCACTTCATTGGGATAACTTTGATCCTCAACAACTTCTGAGCGTAGCTTTTTGTTGTGAGCGAGCGCACACAGATGTTGTCGAAAATCTAAAGTTGCAGCAATAGCTTGTTGAGCATCCTCAAAAAAATGTTAAGCTTGAGGTTTAAGGCACGGATAGCAGATGTTTTGCTGCATTTATTTCTTGTCTCATCTCTATAGTTAGTGCTTCCATTACAGTACCTAACCGAGTCAGGTACTCCTTAAACAAAAGTTTTGCTTGTGTATAGTCAATTGGAGTATTAGTAGCTTCGCTGTACTCATTCAAGGCTTTGACGATCACTTGAAAATGAGCCACTTCCGTTTCATCTGCAACATGAACACCGATATAGAACAAAGCTTTCTTTTTTTCTTCAGGGGAGAAGTGGTAATATTTATCAATTAATTCTGAAAAAGCAAATAAGGCTCGCGTATACTCACCGTGATTGTAAATTTCTGAAAACATATTTGTGAGTAAACCTTTGAAAATATCATCTACCACCATGTTGTGATATATCCATTTCTGAAAATCACGCGCTTGGGGTAAACAATATTCATCTAATTGCCAAGAGTAGTTTCCTAAAAAGCTGTTAGCAAAATCTTCATAGAGTGCGGCGTGAGTTACACCTTCGTAGTCTAACCCTAAATCTTCGTAACTAGTTTCAGCATTGAAGGCGCTAGCTAACAATAATTGTTCCCGTTCTTGAGTATCTCTGCTTAAAGCAATACGTTGTAAACGGCAAGATAGCCCATATATAGCTAACATCTTCAAGTGTGTAGCTTTCCAGGAATAAAAGAATGTGGCTAGCATTTTGCTTGACCAGCAATGAGTAGGTAACAGCTCAAAAAAGTTTTCACAATGTTGCAGTGGCTCACTAGGTTCCAAGAAACTCTGACTCAAAGCCTGTTTCAACTTTTCGTCAGAAACCATGTTGATAATACTGGTAATCGTGCTGATAATGCTGGATGTTGACGCGATCATAAATATAGATGTTAAAGGTTAAAGACTCCCTTTTCACCTGGAAGATTGTATCAATCTTTTTCAAGCTAATGTTGGGCATATTTTTCAGGTTGTCAGCAATAGAATCCGTTCCGAAAGTTTATACTTACAGAGGTTTAGAAATTTTCATGTAAACGAATAAAAACCAAAATAGTAAATATGAATTTTTTGGATAACTTTTGCAAATACCCTTGCTCTAAAAGTTTATTAAAGCATTTTCATTTGAAATTAAACAAGTACATAAATGTCATATATTTATCTCTGCTGCAAGATATTTTTAGTTACTGCCTCACAGATCAGTTTTTTGTCAATATATAAGTATCACAACTTTGAACATACAATGCCATAAATATTGTTTTTGTACATATATATAAAATTTTGTCAATCAATAAAATTCATATTTTTAGTGAAAATGTATTAATTTTGATAACAGAAAATCAAATATAAATTATTAATAAAATATTGCTAAATTGGGAGACAATTCATTGTAGGCGGTAGTTTATTGTTATTTAAACTAGCTCAAAACAATGATTGCCCAAGAAATTATCAAACGCTATGCAGCTAAGGAAAGAGATTTTCAACACCTGAATTTAAGCCAGATTTATTTGCAGGGTGTTGATTTTAGTAGTGTTGATTTTAGCTATGCTAACCTCAGTAGTGCCAATCTCAGTGAGGCTAACTTGAGTTGTGCCACCCTGGTTTGGACAGATTTAAATCGAGCGGACTTCCAAAAAGCCAATTTGCAAAACGCAAACTTGTTAAATGTGAGTCTACTGTGGGCAAACTTAAGTTACGCTAATCTAACTAGAGTAAACTTAACCAATGCTCACTTAAATTATGCCAAGCTTGATTCTGTCTGCTTACGAGAGGCAAATTTAACAGATACTGATTTAGAAAATGCTTGTTTGACTCAAGCAGACTTAACCCGAATTTCTCACAAACTCAGAAAAAAGCGGAGGTTAAAACTGGTAAAAT
>NZ_CAXTTT010000250.1:0-2407 GCF_964247315.1 uncultured Nostoc sp. | reverse complement strand
AGATACACTGATTTATTTTACTTAGTGTACTTCATTAGACTGGTAAACGCTATATCTTTAACAATTATTTAATTAGTTATGTTAAAACTTGTAAAGTTTAGCTCCTCCCTAACTCAGTTTTTGAAGGCTGGTGATTACTAAGGAAGCGGCTGTGTAATGAAATCAGCAGCCAAACAGATATCCTGGATGCGATCGCGTCTGTCAAGCAAACCGCCTTTATGGAGCGATCGCACCCAAAATGCAGATGGAGTCAAGTCAAGGGAATATAAACCTAAATTCAATTGACGGTGCAGTTTTAAAAGTGTCACTTACTAAACTCGCTTTTTGATTCAAGCAGTGATACTATTTATTTGTGTGAGGAGCAAGTTAAAAGGAAAAAGCGCCTGGGGTGGAAACACGGCAACACTCCCAGGCGCTTTTAATTGGTACATAGAAAAAAGTCTTTGCAGATTCGCCCAAACCGGATTGCTATGCATCGGATGTAGCAATAGCGCAATCTAAAATTCCTTAAGTTGCACCAAATTCAGTTTGTAAGGCTTCATCGTTATTATCAGCGATCGTTGCCACAATGGTAATTAGCCGAGACACTTCGCCGGGAGATAACTCTGCTAAGGTGCGTGTCGATATTACAACAACTCGGTTTTCAATAATACCAAAACGCGCTTCAAAAGTACTAGAGCAGTTTAACTCCAAAAGATACCGCATCAACTTGGGTTCATCTTTGGCAGGTAAATTTAGCACCGCAGACCAAACCGTTATGGTGTCTTCATCGGTTGTCCCGTTGAGTTGGACAAATACTTCCACACTTCCATACTTAAACTTCCAGAGATAACCACCCTCTGGAGTGTGGTTAACCATTGCACTATCATCTTGTTCCAAAGAGTCGATGACATTTTCAATCACTTCAAGATGGTTAATGCTCGTCGTCTCGCCGATTAAAGCATTAACGGATTCGTTATCAGTTACGCTTTCTGGGTAGCTTGCCATACAGATTTTTTCTCAACATACTCGTACACATACTTTATAACTTGTAGAGGTAGTTGTAGAGGCAATCCCTGAATTGCCCCTATTGATTGCAGAATTCTTCTTGCTAGCATCTGGTACTATTTTGCAAAAATGAATGATGGCTCAACCTACGTCATCATGGGCAAAGCGGTTAAAGAGAAAGTCTAAGGCATAGTTACGCAGTTGGTAGTATTGTGGATCTTCCATAATGCGGCTGCGATCGCGAGGACGAGAAAAAGGAATTTCCATAACTTCACCAATTTTTGCATGGGGGCCATTGGTCATCATTACCAATTTATCTGCTAAAAATAGTGCCTCGTCGATGTCGTGGGTAATCATCAGCACTGTACAACGGTTATCGCCCCATATTTTCAGCAATTCTTCTTGTAATTCTTCTTTGGTGATGGCATCCAGCGCCCCAAAAGGTTCATCTAAAATTAAGACTTTCGGACGAATCGCCAAAGCACGAGCGATAGAAACTCTTTGTCTCATCCCGCCAGACATTTGCATTGGTTTCTTTTCCATTGCATCAGCCAGTCCCACCATTGCTAGATGATCGCGCACGATCGCTCTTTTTTCAGCTTGTGGTTTGTTAGGATAAACGGCGTTGACAGCTAAATAGATATTTTCAAAAGCAGTTCGCCACGGTAACAGGGCATAGTTTTGGAAGACAACCATCCTGTCTGGGCCTGGTTTGGTAATGGGTTCTCCTTCGAGTAACACTTGCCCGGAAGTGGGAAAGTTAAAACCGGATACCATATTTAACAGCGTCGATTTGCCACAGCCAGAGTGGCCGATGACGCAGATAAACTCGCCTTGTTCGACGTTGAGGTTAACGCCATCGAGTACGGTGAAGGGGCCTTTCTTTGTGGGATAGACTTTGGTAACGTCTTTAATTTCTAGGAAAGGTGTGCGGCTGGTGGTTGTAGTGGCGAATGCTTTTCCTAGTGTGTTTGTAGCTGGAAAGTTGGGGTTTGGCATGGTATTTGGGGATTAACAAAGTGCAACTCGATATTCTGACCTTTCTCCAAATCTCTCCCCTTCTAGGGAAGAGGCTTTGAATTTTCCCTCCTTCGCTTGTCTACGGTGTATACACAAGTCTGAAATAGCTTACTCACCTGGTTTTTCGCGTTAGTTTTACCCCACCCTAACCCTCCCCTTAGAAAGGGGAGGCAACAAGATTTCTTATTTCCCCCCTTTATAAGGGGGGATTAAGGGGGGTAATTTGACTTGTGTGTACACGGTTAGCTTTGCTTGTAGGGAAGGGGTAGGGGTTATGTCTTTTGTTAGTTTTTACACATGACGTAAAAAGTCAGATCGTTAACGGAGTTCAGAGGTTCATTAATAGAGTTCAAAGACTCTTTAATGGAGTTCAAAGACTCATTAATGAAGCTAAAAGACT
>NZ_CAXTTT010000249.1:0-2422 GCF_964247315.1 uncultured Nostoc sp. | reverse complement strand
TGTGGCAAATAGCTTGAATAATTTAGCAGCACTCTACTGGAGACAAAGTGACATAAGCCATGCTCTTGAATTTTTCACACAAGGATTAAAGGTAGAAGAACATAACCTGAGTCTCAACCTAGCTGTGGGTTTCGAGCGACAGAAACGTGACTATATAAATAGTATCTCTGCTACCACAGATGCTACCATTTCCCTACATCTAAATTCTGTTACTAACAATCCCACGACTACTCGTTTAGCCCTGAATACAGTCTTACAGCGTAAAGGACGCATTTTAGATGTGCTAACCAATAGCCAGCAAATTCTGCGTCAACGCCTCGATCCAGAAAGTCAAACTCTATTAACAAATCTAGCAAACACCCGAACTCAACTTGCCCATCTATTTTATAACCGACTAGAGAAACTTCCTCTTGAGCAGTATCGGACTCAAGTTGCCCAACTTGAAACCCAAACAAAACAACTAGAAGACCAACTGAGTCGTCGCAGTCAAGAATTTCGTACTCAGTCCCAACCTATCACCATTGAAACTGTTCAAAAATTAATTCCTACTGATGCTGCTTTGGTAGAAATAGTCCGCTATCGACCTGTTAATCCGAAAGCAGCACATGAAGATCGGTTTGGCAAACCTCGTTACGCAGTATACCTTCTCCCAGCAAAAGGAGAACCGAAAGGAATTGACTTAGGCGATGCTGAAACAATTCAAAAAACCCTAGAATTATTCCGCGATGATTTGCGAGATAAAGAAACTCCTATTGCCCAAGTAAGAAAATCTGCTCGTGACTTAGATAAAATCCTCATGCAGCCAGTACGTAAACTCTTGGGTAATACTCGCAAAATTCTACTCTCTCCAGACAGCGCTCTCAACCTCATTCCCTTTGAAGCACTGGTAGATGAAAATAACCGCTACCTAGTTGAAAACTATTCTTTCACTTACCTCACCTCTGGACGAGACTTGCTAAGACTACAAAACCATTCTCCCAGCCAACAGCCACCAGTCATCATTGCCGACCCTGACTTTAATAAACCTGGTGAAATAGTTGCACGTCAACCTAAGACCAGTAATTCACAAAATACTCGCTCTATTGACCTGTCACAAAAAATATTTTCTCCTCTTGAAGGCACGCCTGAGGAAGCCAAGGCAATTGCAACCCCAAACTTATTAGGAGTGAAACCTCTGATAGGCACCAAGGCTACAGAAAGTGCAGTTAAACAGGTTAAAAGCCCCAGGATTGTGCATATTGCCACTCATGGTTTCTTTGAAAACGCCACGCAAACAGCAGAGAAAATTACCCTCAATGATAATCCCCTACTGCTATCAGGATTAGTTTTTGCTGGCTTGAAGCCTCGTCAAAGTGGTGGAGAAGATGGCATTCTCACTGCGCTGGAAACAACTGCACTAAATCTAGTAGGTACAAAACTGGTCGTACTATCCGCCTGTGATACAGGTTTGGGAAACATTTCTGCGGGCGAAGGCATTTATGGCTTGCGTCGCGCTTTGGTAATTGCTGGCTCTGAAAGTCAAATGATTAGTTTGTGGAAAGTAGATGATGATGCTACCAAAGAGTTGATGGTAGCCTACTACAAAAAGTTGCTAAACAAACGAGGACGGAGCGAAGCACTACGCCAAACGCAACTAGAGATGTTAAAGGGTGAGAAGTATCAGCATCCCTACTACTGGGCAGCATTTATACCTTCTGGTGATTGGAGTCCAATGGATAAGTGAATTAGTTTTAAGAGGTTAGGCGATCGCTCTATATTACCAACTCAACATGAAATAGAGTGCGATCGCCACTAAGGTTTTTTGTAGAAAGCCCAATCCCCGCAATGCTATTGGAGAGTTTTTAAAATTTTGAAGCTTCTTGTATAGTATTCAAATAATTGGAAGTTGCTTAAGGTTTTGCGATCATGATTTGGCAGATAAGTAACGCGTACAGGAACTAGGCAAAAATTGCATGAATTGAAAGGGAGGCTACCGTTGTGACTAACCTGCAAGCTAGGTCAGCGATCAAATTCACCGCTTGGTTCGTAACATTTGGGTTATGGGTGTTTATGCCAAGTTCAACTATTGGGCAATCAACTCCTCCGACTTCAAATGTTCAGTCTGCCGAATTAACAGAAGCAGAACAACTGAATGAACAGGTAGTCCAACTTTACAATCAAGGCAAATATAATGAAGCAATTCTTTTAGCAGAGCGTGCGCTAGCTATTTTCAGGAAGGTGCTAGGAAATGAGCATCTCCAGGTGGCCGCTATGCTGAATAATCTAGCAAGTCTGTACGATAGTCAGGGGCGATACAGTAAAGCTGAACCATTATATCGCCAAGCTTTAGAGTTATTTAAACGCTTGCTAGATGAGAAGCATCCTGAAATTGCAACTAGTTTGAATAATTTGGCAAGTTTGTATCAGAATCAGGGACGCTACA
>NZ_CAXTTT010000248.1:0-2496 GCF_964247315.1 uncultured Nostoc sp. | reverse complement strand
GGATGGTTTACCCACTGCTGTTACTATATTTCACCCAACTGAGAACCGCTATAAAAGTCTGTTGCGATTAATCGCCGCCACCTTTGTTTGCGGTGGTTCTATAGGCGGCAACCTTAATAACGTTCAAGGTAATAATAACAAAGTAGCTTAAGGAGATACAGTAGGGGACTTCCAAGGAATAAAATCACCAAATAAAAGAATGAGTGGAATTAGGGCAGGCAATCCTTGCGGTGTTTTGACTTCAAGTAATGCATTTATGCCGCTTTGTTTATACCGTTGCAACCAACGATACACTGTTGATTCATCTCTTCCTAGTCGCTGTGACAATTCTTGTCTTGTTACGATCGCTCCAGTCTTGATCCAGTAGAGCATCTGTAGTCTTTCTTTGGTTGTTGCTGTCACAGCATGACGCAATCTACGTTGTAGTTCTTCAAAGCTCTCACATACTTCGACTCGAAAGCTATTTCCCATACCCCTACACCCTGGTTTTACTTCTCTTAATTTAGTGCATCTTCATAGAGAATTAGTAGAAAGTATAAGAATCCTTTAATAGCAAGGGTTTCGGCGTTTTTTCATCTAGCCGATTTTTTCATCAAGATCCATGCCCAGCAAGGGTTTCAGAAATCCCGTGCGTTCGCCCTGGAGTAGAATTAGGATTAATAAAAAGGGAAGAAAAAATTCTCAAACAAAGCGACATGGATTTATTGGTCAATGGATTGAGCCAAAATTGTTAACAATTTATGTTGTTGACGGGCAAGGTAAAAAAGTGAATAACTCGGAAATCCCTATTACTAATGATGGTACTTATGATGAATACAAAGCGCTTTTACAGATTTGAGAAGCACATTTAGTTGATTGAGGAATTAGTCAGGCAAAGCAAGTCTTATTAATCGGGGATGGAGCGGAGTGGATCTGGATACATATTCCCCCACTTTTGACACGATTAGGATGTCCACTCGAAACTTATCAACTCTTCGATTTTTATCATGTTACGGAAAATTTAAAAGTATTTGCTCCCGCAGCAAATCAAGAAGAAGCAGAGTCTAAAAAATGGTTTATCAAAGCCAGAAAGACTTTGAAAAAGGGTAATGCTAAATTCTTAATCAAACACATGGATGAGTTAATTGCTGTAGCTACTGGAGAGCGGTGTAAGATTATGGTAGTTAAGCGAAATTATATTTTAGATGCTTATCGTAAAGGGCGTTTAAATTACGATAAAGCAATAAATAAAAAACTACCTATTGGCAGTGGTGCTCTTTGAGTTTAATCCGTCAAGTTGTCAATTTAAGAATCAAAGGAAACAGTAAATTTTGGTTGAAAGATAATCCAGAAATTATATTACATCTGCGTTGTCAATGGATAGCTGGAAGTTGGGATAATTTTTGTGGTTCTATCTTTAATTCCTTTATCAAACCCCAAACTGCTTGATAAATTTTATACTTTAATTCTATCTTTAATTGAGTTTTGATATAATTGATACTAAGTATGAAAGACTGATTGCAGATATTTTTATAAATAATCGTCAAATGACTTGCTAACAATCTTTTTGAGATATTTCATCAAGATATTTTTTGTGTAAAATAATTTATTTTATGTGAATAAAATTACTTACCACTGAGATTTGATTTTTAGCGTAGGCACAGCCCGCCGAAGGCATCGCACTTTTTTTGAGTCGTCTAACAAAATCGCATTGCTCCCGCTGCTCCTTTGGGCTTTAGCAGATTCGACAGTGACGCGCACGCTTGGAAGGGTCGCGTGGGTAAAGATGCACCAAAGCGCCGAGCTATTGGTGGTAATATCGAGGTCATCGGTACGCCACAGCAGGTAGTCGAGCAGTTTGTACATTTGAAAAAGGCTGGTGTTAACGGTCTGCAATTGAGCTTTTATGATTTTAAGGAAGACCTAGAATTTTTTGGCGATCGCATCCTACCTCTGATGAAACAGGCGGGTCTGAGGTTATAAATCCTTGTCAATGATGTGTGAGTGTGATGTAAAAGAACGTGAGTTAGAGGCTACTAAAAAATAAATGGCAGGCGGCAGTGCAGGCAAATTTTTTGAGTAAATGTCAATCGAGGGTTTACCCTGAGGGAAGTCGTTCGCGCAGCGTCTCCAAGAGTTGGGTTTTTTGGGCAAATAAGTGTAAGCAGCCAAACCAGCAAGTAAATTGACCTCTTTTTTACTTTCCTGTTTTGTTTAAGTCCCGTTATTCGTATCAATGAAAGTATGGAATGAACGAGTAAGCTTTTCCTATCTAACAGGACTTACGCAACTGGCACAGGCGATCGCGAAAATATAGTACATTTGTATGATATAAGTGACGCAACTGGCACAGGGCGATCGCTATTTGATAGTACATAAGTATTAACTAAATTTGATTCTGAAAGCTTTGGCAAAGCATAAGAAGTCGCTGTATTGGAACCAAAGCATGAAATATTCATGAGAAAATATAGCGGTTCTCAGTTGGGTGAAATATAGTAACAGCAGTGGGTAAACCAT
>NZ_CAXTTT010000247.1:0-2652 GCF_964247315.1 uncultured Nostoc sp. | reverse complement strand
CATCGCCAAAGCTTCGATATACAAAGGTTCGGCATCGCTGTACCTTCCCTGTGAACGGTAGAGTTCTGCCAAATTGTTCAGGTCAATCGCTACATCTGGGTGTTCATCTCCGAATAGGCGTTTGTCTATCTCCAAAGCTTGGATGTACAAAGGTTCGGCATCGCTATACCTTCCCTGTGAATCGTAGAGTCCTGCCAAATTGTTCAGGCTAGTTGCCACAGACGGGTGTTCATCCCCCAGCAGGCGTTTTCTCATCGCCAAAGCTTCGATGCACAAAGGTTCGGCTTCGCTGTACCTTCCCTGTAATTCGTAGAGGAATACCAAATTGTTCAGGCTTTCTGCCACATCGGGGTGTTCTTCACCCAAACGTTCTTTAGTAGCTAATAAACTTTGTTTACCCCAAGGCAAAGCTTGCTCATAGGCTCCTTGACCTGCGTAAAATCTAACCAAGCCCTCAAATGGTGAGATTAAATCCTCATCGCTTAACCAAGCTTGGTAAACTGTGACAACTTCCGCAAGGTGTGGGATGGACAGGGTTGCTTGAGCAATTTCTATCAATGTGGGTGTCTCAGGAATATTTTTTGCTACGGCTAGCATTGCTTGACAATAGCCGCGCTTAAGTTCGTTTGCTTGAGCTAACTCTTCTAACTTCTGCTGCAATAATTCCCGAATGCGATCATGGATTTGGTAGGTGTCTTCTGCCAATTCTTGCAACAGATAACGCTCAACTAAAATAGTGCGGTTAGCTTTGAGGTCAAATTCCAAATCGCTAGAACTTGCTGCTGATTCTACCAAAGACCAAGGAATAGGAGCCAAAGCAAACAAACTCAACAGACAAGCCAATTTTTGCGCCTCTGGTTCCAAGCTTTGCCAATTCAACTCAAAAGCTGCTGCTACACCAGACTCGCCATCTGTTGCTTGCTTCTGTAGCCGTGCGAGAATGTCTGCTAGCATGATTCGCTCCCTGGCTCTTGCCGCAGTCCTGCTATTAGGTAAAGTCCAACAGGTACATAATTCACAAATTGGCAAAGTCCCTTAGCAAATTCTAATTCCTTCTCAACCCTATCTTTTCCCAGCAGGGTTGTTAATAATTCTAAGGCTGCATCTGCTGACAATTTACCTAACGGCAGTGATGGATATACTAACCCTGCATTTAGACGAGTGGTAATTAACACCTTAAACCGAGAACCTTTAGGTGGTAGATAGGGTTTAATTTGCTTCCAGTCTTTGACATCATCAAATATCAATAAAACTTTGCCAGCTTGCCACTTCTTCCAGCAATAAGCAACTTGACCTGCTAGGCTTAATCCATCCGGTGGATTAAAGTTAGGTAAATTCACAACTCCAAACTCTACTAACTGGGTTCCCAAATCAATACCTTGGGGATTTAACCAACAACACCCGCCAGAATAATCTTCCAAATATTGCCATGAGTATTGAATAGCTAACTCTGTTTTACCCACGCCACCTTGTCCAGTCACATCGGTAATTACTACAACATCATTTGCTTGCAATAGCTCATACAATTGTTCTATTTGCTCATCCCTGCCAACAAACTTACGCGCTTGACTCTGTGGAATATCATGCGGGATATCAAACGGGTTGAAATGAGATTTTTCAATATCTCCATCCCAACTACGGGAATAAAAATAAGTCGGCTGTTGTTTTTTATCTAAGTTGGTCAATCGCTGCTTAACTGCCTCAGTAACTTCCCTCATATCCGGTGGAAAAGTCCCATTAGCTGTGGCGAAAGCCTCTCTCACCGCTTGAGAAAAGTATCCTGTTCTATTTTCAGAATTTACCTTAGCTTGCTCTCCTTCCCGCGTAGCCAGTAATACAAATTGTTGACTAGCTGTTCTTGGCTGACCACTCAAAAAAGCTTTGCCACCTAAGTTAGTTGGTCTTCCCTTCAACTCTGAAAAATAATTGGCACAGGCATCAATAATACAAATATGATTATGAATCTGAAATTTATCGGAACCCAACAAAACTAATAAAGAATTCAAATCTAAATTCTGCCAATTCTGTTTATTGGCATCAGCACAAAACAACCGACGCTCTCGTTCTGAGGTAATCAAACCATGTCCCGCCCAAAAAATGTAGAGTAAATCCCCCGACTTTGGGGATAAAAAGTTAGTCACAATGTCGGAGATATTTTGCTCTGTCGCTGGCTCTACAGTTAACCCACGTTCCCCAATCAACTGATTATTTTCTTCCAGTGCTGATAAACATAACCGGATATTCTCCCTCGGTACACCGCGCTGATGCAGCCAATCAGCAAACTTCAGCGCGTCATCGGCTGGCCCTCCACCCGTTACATTCCAAGCAGTTTCGTGGTACTTTTCAATACCCACAATTAACCCAAATGTCCGCTCAGGTTTAGCCATCAACTGCATGATGATTTAGTTTCTCACCTCCTATGGAAAATGACCTAACCCCCTAATCCCCTAACCCCCTTCCCTAGCAGGGAATCTACGGTGTACACACTTGAATTACCCCCCTTAATCCCCCCTTGGAAAGGGGGGAAAAAAGAAATCTAGTTCCCTCCCCTTTACAAGGGGAGGGTTAGGGTGGGGTAAACCATCATGGCAACCTCGAAATATAGCGGTTCCTGATTGAGTGCAATACAGTATGGGATAATGGAGTATATTA
>NZ_CAXTTT010000246.1:0-2763 GCF_964247315.1 uncultured Nostoc sp. | reverse complement strand
CACTCAAGGCATTGGCACGATTCGACTCATCCTGAATCGCCCTGGCAGCAGCAAGCGCTTCTGGCAATATATCTGGCAGTTTGTCAGCTAAGGCACTCAAAGCATAGGCACGATTCGACTCATCCTGAATCGCCCTGGCAGCAGCAAGGGCTTTTTGCAGTGCTAATTCTTGAAGATTTGGTGTTAAATAATTGACTAGTTCTGTCAGCGAGTCAATTTTCTCTTGTGGTTCTGGTTTTTGCAGGGCATAAGCTAGTCCTTGTTCGGGAGTCCACATCTTGTTTTTGACCAACGCTACCAGCAAATCTGCTGGTAGATTAGCTGCCAAACTATTCATCGATGCAGTAATCAAAGCATAACGACACTGCAAGCTTAGTGTTGATTCAGTCCAATTTGCTTCTGCTAGTTCCCAGGCACGAGAAATATCTGTGATATAACCGCCAGTTTGTGCCAATTGTTCTCGCACTTCATACCAGCCATTGCTTCCAGTTGCAGACTCTTCCCGCAATAACTGGTGAATCTCTTCTAACTGTCCAGCCTTTTCCAAATGCCAAACTAAATACTGATGAATATAACTATCATCGAGTAAAGTATGCCATAAACCATTCTGGGTTTTCTGCCGATACTTGTTTAAAAAAGCAGCGTGAACATCAGCAAGGTTTAAACCCAACCCAGCCAAATCTCCTGGGCGCTTTGGCTCAGAGGGAGCAGTTAACAAATTACAAGCTAAATCGTGGAATAAGTCATGTAAGCGATAGGTAGGCATACCATCAGCAAGCGGTACTCCTGTTAATAGCAATGCTTTATTCCGTAAATATTGCAACATCTTGGCAGCATCACGCTTATCCATTTGCCACAGCGTTGCCGCCATCATCTTATTAATGTTGACATCCTCTGGCAACACCCCTAACCAAGAGAAATGCTGCTGCTTTTGTGGTGGCATTCTCTTGACACTCAAATTTAATGATGCGGTTAAACTCAGGCGTTTTAAACTAGCCTCATCGGTAATTTCTTCGGCTTCCGGTCGGTCAAAACTTGTTAATCTGGCTACTTCTTGCTGAATATCCGCCAATAGTTCATTCCAAGTCGTACCACAGGCAACTTCGGCGGCTGCGAGTTCCAATGCTAGGGGAAGATAACCAACACCTTTGGCTAAATTTTCTGCTGAGTGACATTCTGTGCCAGTAATCTCGCGTCTTAATTTCTTCGTCAGCAATTCCATTGCCTGGTCTGGTTTCATTATATCCAGACTGTAGATGCTAGCTGCTAAGGCATCGGCAATGTGACCTTCACGAGTAGTTACTAAAACTTGACAACGCGCACCACCAAAATTAAAAGCTCGTGCATCTTCGGTATTCCAAGCATCATCCACCACCAGCAACACAGCCTTGTCATAAAGCAGAGTCCGCAAATGCGAGGAAGTTGCTTCTTCACTTGTAGGCTTAAAGCTATAGTCTCCTAATGCTTGCACCCAGCCACTAAGTAAAGCAAGCACATTGGGTTGTTGACCTAATGTTGCCCAAAGAATGCCATCATAAAAACGAGATTGTATTTCTACATCGTGGGCTAAAGCCGCCGCTAAAGTAGATTTGCCCACCGAACCCAAACCGTGAATCGCAGTAATTACTAAAGTACGACTATCAGACGATGAACCATTTAAAAGACGAGTCTTTAAATCATCGCTGTACTCTGGGCGTTCTACAAAGTGTGTGGGTAAAGGTGGCGCTTGAAATATTTGTATGTGACCTAACCCCCTAACCCCCTTTTCTACAAGGGAAGGGGGAACATTCAAAGCCTCTCTCCCTGTGGGGGAGAGGTTTGGAGAGGGGTTTTCTGCTTTCGATTTTTTTGGTCTGTTATTTTCCCATCCCTCATCAAACCGTTTTAAGTTCTTTTCCCTATCCGTTGACCATAGCTTGAGTGTAAAATACCAGTTATCAGAACCTTGAGTTTGGAGACGGTTATCTTCCAGAATCTTCAAAAAATCCTTCAGCAAATTCAGCGCTTCTCGAATTTGCACTTTAGTTAACTTGCCAGGATATTTGTCTTTTTGGGTCAGCAACTCCAACACGACTAATGTAGTCTGCACAATCAGCTTGGGGTTAACGCTGTCTGCTTCTTTCCAGTCGGACTCAATTTTAAAATTATCGTCCTCAAATTCTCCATCGACAAAACAAAGCAACGCCTCTAGCAAACGCTTGACTCGCTTTTGAATCTCAGGCCCATAGGTAGTTCGTGGCATTACATCTAAAAAATTGAGTAAGAAGTTTGAGGCTACCCCATATTGAAACTACCACCCCAAACTCATGTAATCCAGATTCTAAGGCATTTTCAGCAAGATTAGGGTATTTGCTTAAGGACACAACCCCAAAGAGAACCTGTATCTATCAACTCTTTGGGGTACAAACAAATGCAAGGTAAGCGTCAAAATATTCTCAGTAAAACCATTGCATTGTTGCTAGCAATGCAACTATTCTTGATTGGTTTACAAGCTAAAAGCCGAATCGACGAAGGTAACTCATCCATTGAGGCGTTGATTTGGATGATTCAACAGTATATTCCAGTGCTGGTTAAATTCTGTAGCTTGCGGGATAAAAGGGAGAAAAACGATTCTCTAAAAAGCAAGAGTAAAAGATGAACTGATTCCTCCCTTAAAAAGCTATGGTGTACGCACAAGTCGCATTACCCCCCTTAATCCCCCCTTGGAAAGGGGGGAAAAGAAATCTAGTAGTTCCCTCCCCTTTACAAGGGGAGGGTTAGGGT
>NZ_CAXTTT010000245.1:0-2770 GCF_964247315.1 uncultured Nostoc sp. | reverse complement strand
GATGGTTTACCCACTGCTGTTACTATATTTCACCCAACTGAGAACCGCTATAGTAAATTTTCAAACCCCGTTAAAATATAGTTAATCTTAGATAGTTTCCAATGACAGCCCAAGAGTTAGAAACATAGTTACTATCCCTAACACCAGCCCAAAAAGTTGAAGCAATTCGCATCTTAACCCAAGGTATTAATACGAACAATCATGGAATTACCAAAACCCCTGGAGTAATGGGTGCTGATGCTTGTATTGCCGGAACACGCATTCCTGTTTGGTTGTTGGTAACTTATCGACGACAAGGTGCTAAAGATGCTGATATTCTAGTTCAATATCCTCAACTTATCGCAGCTGACTTGGTAACAGTATGGCTTTATGCTGAAGCATTCTCTCACGAAATTGATACTGCTATTCACGAACAAGAAGAAGCTGATGCAATTTTAGATGCTTCTTAAAATATCCTGTTGATGTATGGCAAGATTGTTAGCAGATGAGCAGTTCTCGCGTAAATCGGTAGAATTATTACGTCCTTTTGGACATGATGTTATCACCATACAAGAAGCAGGCAAAGCCGGAATTTCTGATGATATGGTGTTAGAGTTTGCGATCTGAGAAAATCGGGCTGTATTAACTCTTAATCGTCGTGATTTTTTTAAATTACATAAGATTAAACTCGAACATATCGGGATAATTGCCTGCAAAGATGATTTAGATTGGAATCGATTAGCAACAAATATTGATGCAGTGGTTTCTACGGAATCAACATTAATAGGAAAAGTGATTCGCGTTAATCGATTTTCTTCTACAACGCGATAAACTTTATGCGATCGCCTAATATTTCATCTAACCTCTTTGATAAAATTACAATGGCTAGTGAGGAGAATGCAATGTCTACGATGGCTACGCCTACGCACTAATCGTTGCATTCTTGCAGTGATAAAATAATCAAGCTTTGATAAATTGTAAATTATGACTTTATCTATTCAGCCAACTACAGCATTAAGTGTAGAAGAGTTCTTAGAACTACCAGATACAAAGCCAGCAAGCGAGTATTTTAACAGTCAAATCTACCAAAAACCTATACCCCAAGGAAAACATAGTACTTTACAAAGCAGTTTAATCACAGCTATTAATGAGATTGCTAAACCGCAAAAAATTGCTTATGCCTTTCCTGAATTACGCTGTACATTTGAAGGTCGTTCGATAGTACCAGATATTGCTGTGTTTGAATGGCAAAGAATTCCCCTTGATGCTAAAGGTAGAATTGCGAATAAATTTGAGATTCCCCCAGATTGGATAATCGAAATTCTCTCACTAGAACAATCACCCAACCGAGTTATCCGCAAAATTACATTTTCTATTCAAAATGGAGCAAAGCTAGGTTGGTTACTCGATTCTGCTGATGAGTCTATCATGATTTTTGAATCCAATAAATTACCAGAATTAAAAGAACAACAAGATATCTTACCCGTTTTGAGTATTTTAGAAAATTGGCAATTAACAGTTGCAGATGTATTTAGTTGGTTGAGTTTTATTTGAATAAAGCCAACCTTAAGCTGATTCAGCAAAATTACTTCTTCTCTCCTAGCTACTCGTTCCAAAAGAGATTTTAAATTCATAGCTGCTTCTTCAACGCTAATTCTCAACACTCTATAACTCCTGTAGTTAAGCTTGAAGAACAAAGAAAATTTCCTGCTCACACCATTTATTTATGAAAATTCACATCAGTAGCCCGTCTAAGCAGGCTTCCCTGCGGGAAGCCGATTTGCTTCTATGTTCTGGTAGCCACGGGCTTTAGTTTGTAGGAGAATAAAGTGCAACACCATATAAAATTTATATAACTATTGACTAATCTCAGTAGGTTGATTTACTTGGCATTGACTGCACAACCCAAAAAACTCTAGGGTGTGATAAAAAACTTTAAACTTATGGCTTGATTCTAACTGGTTTTCTAAGTCATGAACTGGGCATTGATTAATCGGAATTGAGACACCACATTGCAAGCAAGTAAGGTGGTGTTTATCTTGTTGTGCTAGGCTATAGAGGGCTTCACCGTTAGCCAAATTTCGCACTTGTACCATGCCTTCTAGTTTTAAGGCTTCTAGAGAACGGTAAACTGTTGCTAAACCCATACTCTGATTTGTATTACGTAGTTCTACGTAAATATCTTGGGCGGAAATGCCTTTTTTGATAGTTTTCAGTAGGTTGAAAATACGCTCTTGACTGCGGGTGCGTATGGCTCTCATAGACAATTATTTAAGTATGCCACTGTAGTTTGAAGCTGTTAGATGAGCTAATCGATCGATTAACTTTAACCGCTTCGTAATCTTATTTTCACTCAGTTGGAACAGAAAGTTATAGTATAGCGATCGCAGCATTCAGCAAAAGCCGTGCAAACCAAGTATCTAGCCAAAATTTTCGTGACCCTTCGTCCTTCAGTTTTAGACCCCGCTGGTGTGGCAGTACAATCCGGTCTTAAGCAACTGGGATACGATAACGTTGACCAGGTGCGGATTGGCAAGTACATTGAACTCACCATCACCTCAACTGAAGAGAAGAAAGCGCGTCAAGACCTTGATAACATTTGTAACCAAATGCTATCAAATCCCGTAATTGAAAATTACCGCTTTGAATTAATTGAGGTCGAAACTCAAACTGGGGTATTTTAGGGATTGGGTATAGGGCATTGGGCAGGGGGAATTGGGCATTGGGCATTAATTATTCTTTCTGCCCCCTGCTCCCTGCTCCCCTGCTCCCCTGCTTCCTACCTCCCCAC
>NZ_CAXTTT010000244.1:0-2858 GCF_964247315.1 uncultured Nostoc sp. | reverse complement strand
ACTGGTTTACCCATTCTTGTTACTGTACTTCACCAGACTAAGAAACGCTATAAACCTGTTATTACGAAAAAAGGTTTTATTTCCGTTTTTAAATGTAATCAATCCCATAAAATTACATTCTGGATCTACTAAAAGTACTGCTCCTATTTCCTCTGCTATTTTTTGAATTATTGATGTTAAAAATGGTGTTTTCATGATCGATAACTATAATTTTGTCGAGAAGATTTTAACTATTTTGTGATAACTAGTCAAGAATTTTTAATTTAATAATTCTACTATGTATTGTCTCTAAAGCTCTAGTCAAAAGCTGAAGAAAAATTCCTTTTGGAATATTTCAAAAACTTCTGAAAATTTAATTATTTTCAAATAACTATAAAAAATGTAAATGCCCGCAATGTAGCTTTACTAAATCACACTATAGAAAGTACGTGCTGATTAATTCTACGCACGTTATTATTCATTTTCTCTTCAGCTTATAATAGTATCTTTTTAGACACTAAATTTTTTAACCACTGATGCGGACTTTATTTATGTGTATGCATACAAATCATGCAAACTCAATAATTGCCAAACTTTCTGCTTGAACATTGTTGTGTCCTGGAAACAACTGCAAGTTAAGGCTTTGAGATTCATTGCTACCTGAAAATTCTAACTTAATTGGTCTAAAATATAGCGCTCAGTGTTGACAATTTATAAATAATCGAATAACAAGGTGGCAGTAGCATAAAAAAAAGCGTTGGTGCATTCCTACCTAGAAACTAATTAACGCCCTTCATTAAACTTCATACGGTTAACATAATTATGCCAGAAAATACGGATAACAAAACTTCCCAAGCAGACAATCAAACTATTGCGTATAAAGAACGCCTCAATTCTTGGGCGATCGCTCGTCAACTTCCTAATACGCAACGAGAGATTGTTGCTCGCTTCCGCAGCCGTTCTGATGCCGATGGCTATATGCGGCACCTTCCTCAAGAAATACCAAATGCTTCTTACATGGTTGTTTTTGATTGTCAACGCCAAGAAGCTGTAATTTAAAGTACAAGCATAGGCATTAACCCTTGTTTTTAATCCAATACGCTTGGGTTAAGGGTTATTGGTATAGATAATTGGTCTTCAAGACGCGAGAAATCGCGTCTCTACAATCTGGGTTTTGTTGCTCATTCTGGACTGTATTGGTTTTTAATCTCTATTACCCTTTTCTTGCGATCGCGGGTGTAGTCCACTTAAAATGTGCGGCAACCACTATATTTGATTTGCTCTCCACCGAGAGGCTCAGATCCCCTACTTTCTTCAAAAAAGAGGGGATCTTTTGGTTTGTAGTAACTTCTAGCATCTCAATTAACCAGACAAGTTGTTCAAAGCAACTTGTTAAAGGTAACAAACTTGCGCCAGAGTGTACTAGTACAGATGCCGCTCTTATACTAATTCTCTGTGAACCTGCACATTATTTTGATCCCTCCACACCTCACCAAAGAGATGTGCCGCAGGTGGTGGATTCTTTACGCATCTTCATACAGAATTGGTATCAAAAGAAGCGTAATGACCATCAGAAATGATTAAGTTTTTCTGGCAATATAAAAAAATCTTGATATATTAACTAAAAATAAATTCCGTAATTGCCCCCTTGCTACTGATATTTTAGATTACTTAAAAGTAAAAGTTAGTGCAATAAGCCTTGAAAGTGCTAGAGAGTTAAGAAGTGGTAAAACAGCACCGATATCACCCTACTACTTGAACAAATTACTCAGGAAATTCGTCAAAGTCTTGATACCAGCAAAATTTTTGAGACGGCTGCTACCCAAATTGGACAAACATTTGCAGCCGAGCGCTGTCTGATCCACTCTTACATTAGTAACCCCACACCCCGAATTCCCTTAGTAGCAGAGTATAATACAATCCCTAGTTACTGCTCCATGTTGAAATTGGAAGTCCCGATGACTAACAATCCCCATGCCGAGCAGATGATGAGCCAAGAAAGTGCGATCGCTTCTCCAGATGTGTACGTTGAGCCCTTACTGCAAATGGTTCAACCTATCTGCCGAGAAATTGGGCTGAAGTCTATGCTCTCAATCCGCACTTCCTATCAAGGAGAACCCAATGGTGCGATCGGCTTACATCAGTGCAGCTATTTTCGCCAGTGGACACAAGACGAAATCGAATTACTAGAAGCTGTGGCGGCTCAACTAGGCATTGCTCTACCACAAGCTCACTTACTGGAACAAGAAACGCGCCAACGTGAAGAACTTACCTTGAAAAATTTTGCCTTGGAGCGGGCAAAACGTCAGGCAGAAGCCGCAAATCGGGCAAAAAGTGAGTTTTTGGCGATGATGAGCCATGAAATTCGCACTCCAATGAATGCTGTGATTGCTATGACAAGTTTACTGCTAGATACTGACCTCACACCCCAACAGCAAGACTTTGTGCAAACAGTTCACAGTAGCGGAGATACTTTACTCACGATCATCAACGATATTCTAGATTTCTCCAAAATTGAATCGGGCAAACTGGAATTAGAAGAACAGCCTTTTAATTTGAGAGCTTGTGTGGAAGAGGCTATTTCCTTTTTAGCTCCGAAAGCTGCCCAAAAGGATATCGAACTAATTTATCTGATCCAGCCCCAAGTTCCCACTCAGATTGTCGGCGATCTGACTCGTCTGCGCCAAGTCTTAATGAATCTTCTCAACAATGCGATTAAGTTTACGGAAACCGGAGAAGTAGTACTCTGTGTTGAACTGGGAATTGGGGAAGGTAGGGCCCCCTCTGGAGATAAGGGGGAAGGGGGATTGGGCACAACAGGTAGAGGGGAAATTACTGCAACTTCTCCCCAGATCCCCTGCTCCCCATTACCCCTTATC
>NZ_CAXTTT010000243.1:0-2889 GCF_964247315.1 uncultured Nostoc sp. | reverse complement strand
AAAGACTCATTAATGGAGCTAAAAGACTCATTAATGGAGCTAAAAGACTCATTAATGGAGTTCAAAGCCTCATTAACGGAGTTCAAAGGTGCATTACGCTTTCGCGCTAACACACCCTACGACTACGATCGCTTTATAATTGCGATCGCAGATTCTTGGTTTTACACCCTAGTGAAGTTACACAATGGTCTATAATCCAGATAAATAAGCTTTATAACTCTTCGACCTTGTTGAGAATCAGCCGATTCCTGACAAAGCGGCTATTGTCTTTATTTAATAGTTTAACAATAGACTAAGGTATGAAAAAAAAACGAATTCGGCTTGGAGTTGTTCTACTTTTAACAGTCATAGGAACAATATTTTTAGGGGTATTAACTAAAAGCCCGTTTGAAGAAATGGGAACAGAAGTTAAAGCTGTACAACTGTTGTCGAAAAATAATACAGAATCAGAATTGAGAAAACAGGTTAAGAAACCTCTTACTGAAGATTTATATGTTCAGCTTGAGAATTCTTTGAAGTCTCAAAATTGGTTAGCAGCAAATACCCAAACATCCCAACTGATGCTCAATATTGCTAAAAAAGAAAAAGAACAATATTTAACTCCTGAAGACATTAATAGTTTTTCTTGTCGAAACCTGCAAAGACTAGACAGACTTTGGCTCGCCAATTCACATAACCGTTTTGGCTTTAGTGTGCAAAAGGAAATATGGATTAAACAGGGAAATCCACTCGATATAAAAGCAAACCCTGCGATAGTTGAGTCGCGAGAAAATGATTATAAAACCTATTTACGGTTCGCTAAGTCAGTTGGGTGGGCGTCGGTAAAAGACAATGAAACGACAAGAGGCGAGTACATTGGTATCGACGACTTAACTTCACGTATAAAAAATGATCCAAATCTGAGAGGGAGCTTACCAGTCGTTGACTCAGATCGTATTGCGTATACATTTTGGAGAGGGTGGATACGTTGGACTTACCGTCTTCTCTTGCGTTCGCGTGAGTGCGGCTTGTAAAGTCTACCCTATAAGCGTTTCCGAATTTTTAATTATTACAGCACTTTTTATAAGACAGAATCAGCATTCCACAAATCCAACGACAAAAGCTCGACTACCTATGCTGCTCAAACTGCTTTGATCTGCCCCAAAGCAGTTTTTTGTTATTGTATTGTTAAAAGTGGATTCTTGCACAAGTACTAACATCAATTGAACCGCGTGTAGTCAGTTCATTCTCGTCAAACACTACCCTTTTCTTTGGGCAACCAAATCCCTTAAACATAGCTGTAGTTAGTAGACGCTATTTTATGCCCAAAATAAATATAGCGATCGCGCTTTCCCGTAAGAAGAATAGCATAATCAATTACAAAAGCAAGATGTTCCCAAATTTCAACGATTTGTGCAAACCCTTCGAGACAATCTCAATGCAGTTTAAGTTTATCGTATTGAACAAACAAATATTGATGTTTATATTGTTGGAGAAACTCCAGATGGTGGTTTAGCTGGAGTTGCAACAAAGCTGGTCGAAACTTAGTATCTCTTGCAGAACTTTATCTTTTCTAAATCAATTTAAATTGCAGTTTGTTTATATAAATACTTATCCCAATTCTCTTGATGGAGAGACGGTTTCGCTAGTTTGAGAAGATGGTTTATTGAAGAAACTCCAGATTCTTTGAATAGCTATTATTAAAAAACCAATCACGCTCACTCCTGCTACCACTGGGAAAGCTAGCGCCAGCACAGACAGTGCGATTGCGATGACCAACTCAATGGTTGACACAATAGGATTGGTTAATCCACCTGAAACGCCTGTAGAACTTATCCGCAATGTATTCATTAATCCCTTAGTTAATCCTGCGGTTCCACCACCTGCAATTAAAGCTAACGTCCATTGCACCAGTGGATTCATCTCTGGAGCAACAGATGCTGTTACGATTGTCCCGGCGATAAATGCCGCAGGTGTAGCAACAATATCCAGCAGATGATCCAACCAAGGAATGTAATAACCAGTAATTTCCAGCAAACAAGCGACGGCAAATACAATTACAGCTTGAGGTGTTTCCAGCCAATCAAAGTTAGTCGGCAAATCAAAATGTCCAAAAACTGAAGCCACACTCAATGCTAGCAGTGGTACAAATACTCGAAAGCCAGCCGCCGCGCTCAAACTAATCCCCAATAATAATTCAATAAATGTATTTAGATTGAACAAAGAATTTAAATCCATAGTAAGACTCAAGTTATACTCCTGATGTTTTTTCCATCTTTGAGCTAAACGCAGTGACAACTCTAAGTTGTGATCCCAAGATAAGAAACTTGGTGAAAGTATTTCATCTGACTATGTGTAGAATTCAGTGAAACCCCACCTGTGTGAATCCTGCGTAGGTTTTGCCTAAAAAACAACTATACTCTGCTGCGTGGTGTTCGCATAGCCACAGGTAATGTCCCTCTGGAGTCAAGACATTCTTTAATCCACCCCAGTGCTGCTGGGGAGCTTTTTCATCTAAAAGTTGACGCAACTAATTGAGAGGATTTTGATCATGCCTAGACTTACTGTTCCACCCAATTTCATCGGCACAGGAGGCTCCGATACTTTAATTGGGGAAGAGTTAAATGCATCTGTGGCAATTGGTACTGATATTTTAACTGGAGGTTTTATTCGTACACTCTCAGAAAATGACACTATCATCGGCAACGGTACTGCCGACAACGGTAATGGCGGCGACGGCGGTACGGCAACTGGAATTAGCAACAGTGGTAGTCTCAATGCTGGGGACGGAAATGACACTATCACCAGCAATGGTACTGGCGGCGACGGCAGCAACGGTACTGCCGACAACGGCAATGGCGGCGACGGCGGTACGGCGACTGGAATCAGCAACAGTGGTAGTCTCAATGC
>NZ_CAXTTT010000242.1:0-3190 GCF_964247315.1 uncultured Nostoc sp. | reverse complement strand
CACTACGAGCTATCAGTTTAGTGAATATGAACTATTTACGCTTAAACAATATTACCAAACGCTTTGGGTCTTTTATTGCTAACGACAATATCAATCTCTCTGTTGCATCTGGAACTATTCATGGAATACTAGGGGAAAATGGTGCGGGTAAGAGTACTTTAATGAATATTATTAGTGGACTCTATCAACCTGATGCTGGTGAGATTTATCTCCAAGAACAACCAATAGAAATTACCTCACCAAATGAGGCAATTAAATTAGGTATTGGCATGATTCACCAACACTTCATGCTTGTACAAAAATTGACTGTTACAGAAAATATCATCTTAGGGACGGAGAAAACTTGGCGACTAAATTTACAATATAAACAGCAAGAAATTGCCGCATTATCCCAAGCTTATGGATTAGAAATTGACCCCACTGCCAAAGTTGAAAATTTATCTGTTGGGGCACAACAACGGGTAGAAATTCTCAAAGTTCTCTACCGTCAAGCAAAGTTGTTGATTCTTGATGAACCTACAGCAGTTTTGACACCACCAGAAGTAGAATCATTAATTGCTATCTTGCGCCAATTGGCAGCCGCAGGCAATACAATTATTTTTATCAGTCATAAATTAGAAGAGGTAATGAATCTCTGTGATTCAGTAACAGTTTTGCGCCAGGGAAAGGTAGTAAGAACAACATCAACTGAAGCAGCGACACCTCAGCAGTTAGCAGCATTGATGGTAGGACGGGAAGTAGTTTTACAGTTAAATAAAAATCCTATATTACCAGGAGAAATTATCTTATCGGTGCAAAATTTGCAAGTTGCTGATGAAAGAAATATTCTTGCTGTAAATAACGTATCTTTTGAACTGCGGGCGGGAGAAATTTTAGGAATTGCTGGTGTCGATGGCAATGGACAGCGAGAATTAGCTGATGCGATTGCTTTTTTGCGGACTATTAAGCAGGGTAAAATTGAGTTTACGCCCAAGCATTCCTCAGTGGGCTATATCCCAGAAGATAGGCAGACAATGGGATTGGTGTTGCAATTTAGCATCGCCCAAAACTTGATTTTAAAAGCTTTTAAATATCTGCCATTTTGTCGCCGTTTTTTGTTACAACAAGAAGCGATCGCTAATCGTGCCCAAGCTGCAATGCAAGAGTTTGACATTCGGGCGAATGGAATTGATATCAAGGTAAGTCAGCTTTCGGGAGGAAATCAACAAAAAGTAGTGTTAGCGCGAGAACTGGCGCAAACACCAGCTTTAATTATCGCCATGCAACCGACAAGGGGGTTAGATGTCGGGGCGACAGTAGCCGTCCAGTCTCGAATATTAACAGAACGCGATCGCGGTGCCGCAATTTTGTATATTTCTACTGAGTTAGAAGAAGTGATGACAATGAGCGATCGCATTGCTGTAATCTACAGAGGTGAGTTTGTGGCTATTTTGGATGCAGCCACGGCGAAGGTGGAAGAACTTGGTTTGTTGATGGGTGGGGGGATACGGTGACGGGGAGATAAAATAACACGGAGAGGAGAAATTTAATTATACAAAATTTGTATCCGAGTCTTTACATCATTGGTGGTGCAAATGGTTCAGGAAAAACTACTGTTTCAATGAGTTTGTTACCAAATTTTCTAGACTGCTTTGAGTACGTAAATGCAGATGCTATTGCTGCTGGACTATCTCCATTAAATCCCGATTCAATGGCTATGGAAGCAGGAAGGTTAATGATTATGCGACTGCGGACATTATCTAATTCAGGTAGTGATTTTGCTTTTGAAACTACGTTAGCAGCTAGAAGTTTTGCACCTTTTATTATTGATTGTAGAGCAAAAGGCTACACAATTAACTTGATATACTTTTGGTTACAAAGCGTTGACTTGGCAGTAGAACGAGTAGCAGCAAGGGTTGCTAGTGGTGGACACTCGATTCTAGAAGATGTTATTCGTAGACGCTACCAACAGGGGCGAACAAATTTGATTTATTTATACTTATCTTTGTGCGATGGTTGGATGATATATGATCACTCTAGATCATCTCCCCTTTTCGTTGCTGAACGCATTATTCATCAACAGCCTATTATTTATATAAATGAGATTTGGAACCAAATTATAGAGGTATTAAATGACTGAAAAAGAGATGAAAAAGTTACATTGTAAAATTGATGCTGGAGTCAAAGCAGCAATTGCAGCAGCAATAGAACGACATCGTAAGCTTGGTCAATCAATTAGTATTATGCAAGATAGGAAAATTGTAACTTTAACTGCTGATGAAATTACAGCGATTCAGGCAAAGAACATCTGATGGGAATTACATTAAATCTCAAACAAGTATCTCCCTATGTATTGGAAAAAATCAAAAAGCATCCTGACTTGGCAGGGTTATTTTTAGATGCAAAATACTTAGAAGATTCACCATTTTGGCAAGAGTTTACAATAATTGAACGTGATGAGATTGATTGGTTCCATGAGGCAATTAATTTTGCACAAGAGAGACTAGATAAATTCCAAAAAGATAAAACGGAAGAATTTGAAAACCTCAATAACGATATTCCTTTAATTATTAATGAAGGTAAAAGTAAATATTTAGACTTAGATAAAATGTGGCAACCAATAATTTTTTTACTTACGGGATATGACTTTTACGATCAAGCATTATATTTATCTAAATTAGTCGTTAGTCAAAATCCAGAAGATAATCTTCCTTTAATTAGGGCTGTACTGGGCAGTAATGGAATCGAACATGATGAACGTGACTATTCATTGTTATACTTTAGCGATGATGAAGTCAAAAAAATAGCCAATGCTTTATCCAGTTTTTCTATTGAGACTATTAGAAAAAGATTACAATTTAGAGGTTTAGAAGAAGATAGCTATCATCATTTATATGAATACGCATATAATCCACTTGTGAGATATTACCAAGATGCGGCTGAGAAAGAAAATGCAATGTTTCTCCACTTCGGTTAGATAAATATTGGCAATCATCGCATCATGATCGCAAGTAATCGCATGAAATTCCTCTTACCAATCCTATCACCGCTAATTGCGATCGCCTGTGCCCTCATTGTCGGTGCTATCCTGATGCTAATTGCTGGGGCAAATCCCATCACCGCATACAGTATTTTATTTCAAGAATCTCTCTCTACTGGGAGCATCCCACTTTTTATTTAGGGAGCAAAGATTAATCCATTAAGGTAGGCA
>NZ_CAXTTT010000241.1:0-3251 GCF_964247315.1 uncultured Nostoc sp. | reverse complement strand
TACCTTCTCATGCTTTATTTACCTTTTTTTAAATAATAAAAAGTGGGATGCTCCCTTAGGACTTTATCTCTCTTAAAGCAGCAAGGTATTTTTCAACATACGATCTGAAGCCTTCTTCTGAAAGCTCTTCTTTTCCTTCCAATGAGGGGAATTTAACCCAGTTGTCCCCCTTTTTTTTAGAAAAAGTTCGGAACCATTTTTTAATTGGGGTTCCCTTACGGATAGCGGCAGAAGAAGAGTTTTCAGTATTATCTCTATTTTTTACTTGGAGCGATTGCCAGACATTTTTGTTATCAAAATATATAAAATCAACTGCTTTAACTATAGAACCAGAACACCATATCCATCCATGCGGCTCAATAACTGTCGCAACGTACCTTTCTAGCAAATCCCCTACAATGTTCTCAGCCCCCATTGATAGGCGGTGCAATTCTTCAGCTTTTCCCAATTCCTCATACGGAACTTCAAAATACTTATTCAGGATGATACTTACCATTTCATCCGGTATTGTACTAGGTGGCAAGGGTGTTCTTGGGTCACGACCTGTTTTGAAATTTGTAGCACTGGCAATAATATATTCTTCTGTCCCGACGATAGGCTGATTTTTACCTTTTCGTGGTGAAGCCGCAGCAGGGTTATCCGAAAGAAATCGTATGACCATTGTAAATTTATCGCTAAGTGATGGATCAACACTATCCATTGCTTTCTTTGCAATTTCTGCTGAATTTAATATAAATTCCGACATAGGTTCCTGAAATTATTAAAGGCTATCGGTCAATTTCAATACAGTTGAGGTAGAGTAAACTGGATTATAGTGCGCCCGCAATCGCAGTTATTGGACAAGTAGTGAATATGCACAGTATTTTATCTGGTTGTCGCCCAGTTTGATGGTTGGCGAAAAGCTTATTGTTTCGTATTTTCCGATAACCCTAGTGTATGATCGATAAGGTTATTCGGTTCTGGTGGGAGTCAGCTACCAGAGGTAACGGGGAAAGTTCGGTGCAAATCCGGCGCTGTCCCGCAACTGTGAACCAATTTGAGATTTAGTTCTTTAATCTCAAATCTCAAATTGAGTGAGTCAGGATGCCCGCCGAAATAGATTTATTAGTTTCACATATCTGCGAGGTACAGATGACTACTACTGTAAATATTTCTTCAACCAGTCTTTCGGATGTTGCTGAACATACTCTATTTGTTTGTAAAACCTGTGCAAGTGTTTGGCAAAATGGAAAACGCTTAGGTGAAAGTGGTGGTGAAAAACTTCTACACCAACTTCAGCAGCTGGCACAAGATTGGGAGTTACGAGATCAATTCCCGATTCAGGAAGTTGAATGCATGAGTGCTTGTAATCGTTCTTGTGTAGTCGCCTTTGCTGCCAAAGGTAAATTAACATATTTATTTGGTGATTTAGGCGTTGATGGTAGTGCCTCTGCGGTACTGCAATGTGCTAGTCAATACTTTGCTAAAGCAGATGGTTTACTACCTTGGTCAGAGCGTCCAGAAGCAATGAAAAAGGGCATTTTAGCAAAAATTCCACCTTTATCTAAATGATCCGCGTTTTGATTTTGGGTGGGACGGGTGATGCAGCAGAATTAGCTGCCAAAGTTACGACTATCCAAGGGTTAGAAGTAATCATCTCTCTAGCTGGCCGCACCCGTGAACCATCAGTACCGTTGGGCGATTTACGGGTTGGAGGCTTCGGTGGTGTGGCTGGATTGGCTAGCTATCTGCAAGTCATGCAAATCGACTTATTAATTGATGCAACCCATCCTTTCGCTACTCAGATTTCCTTCAATGCGGCAGACGCAGCAATGGAAGTTAGAGTACCCCGTTTGATGTTAATTCGTCCGCCTTGGGAAAAAGTAAGTGGCGATCGCTGGATTGAAGTTGATAATGTTGCAGCCGCAGCAACAACCCTGCCAAACCAGGCACAGCGAGTGTTTTTGACAGTTGGTAGACAAGAACTCGCCGCTTTTGCTCACTTGGAGAAAATTTGGTTTTTGATGCGGATGATTGACCCTCCTGGCGATGATGCTTTAGTACCGCCGGGGATGGTATTGTGCGATCGCGGGCCCTTTACCCTCAATAATGAAAGACAAATTCTGATTCAGAATAACATTGATACCATCGTCAGCAAAAATAGCGGTGGCGATGCCACAAAACCCAAGATTATTGCAGCGCGAGAACTGGGCGTAAAGGTTGTGATGGTCAATCGTCCAGCCATACCGCCAGGGGAGCAGGTTAATAATGTTGATGCTGCTTTGGTGTGGTTATTAGATCGCTGCTAAGTAAATAGGCAAGATTGATAATACTATCTTCGTTAATTTCCGTATAATACACCGGAACCTTCTATAAAATCCGCGATCGCCCTAAGACTTCCATGAAAAATCTAGCTCTATTTGCCATAGCCCTCGTCACCATATCTGGATTGGTTTTCGGGACAATGCCAGCCGCTTCTGCTTTAAGTTGGAGTTGGAATTATTCTGGTACTAGCATAGAGGCGAACGGTACTTTCACCACTAATGACACCCCTAACGATTTGGGTTTTTACTTGATTACTGGAATTACTGGTACACGAAATGGTGAAACAATTACTAGTCTGCAACCCCCTGGGACTCCAATGCCAGGAAACGAACCTTTTGATCTTGATAATTTAATTAGCCTTAATACTCAGCAGTTAACGCGTAAGGGTTTTGCGTATTCCACTTCGGGAGGAAATTATTCTAGTCCATTTTTCGCTAGTTTTTTGCCGACACCAGGTTATTTAGAGGTTTTTTCTGCGCCAAATAGACCAGGTTTTGAAAAGTTAGGATTAGAAGATAGGGAATTACCCATTAGTTTTTCTGCAACCCTAATCACCGTCCCTTAATCCACTTCTATTTTTAGCTTACTCATCATCGGCACTCTGGGCGCACCTCCAGTACTCAAACGTCACAAGCTATTCAAATTCACTCAGAAGAAGCTCGAAAAAGTTTCCTAAAACCATTTGTAGGGTAACTTTAACTAAATACAGTTTTGCGTAAAAGTGTAGCGTTTTTAATGCAAGCCAACGCATTAACAATCCAAGCCGACGCATTAACAATCCAAGCCAACGCATTAACAATCCAAGCCAACGCATTAACAATCCAAGCCAACGCATTAACAACGCAAGCCGACGCATTAACAATCCAAGCCAACGCATTAACAATCCAAGCCGACGCATTAACAATCCAAGCCGACGCATTAACAATCCAAGCCGACGCATTAACAAT
>NZ_CAXTTT010000240.1:0-3459 GCF_964247315.1 uncultured Nostoc sp. | reverse complement strand
GCTCCCCTGCTCCCCTGCTCCCCTGCATCTTCTCTCTCTGCCAACTTTTGCCAAACCTGCAAGCTTTGCTGAAAATGGCTTAAACCTGTATTGATGCGATCGCTAATATAATTATCTAGACCAAAAACAAATTCTAAACTAGCGTATAGTTCTGGCTCTAAGGTAATACCACGATTGTGCAACTCTTTAATCGCAAAGTGGAGTTCATAACTATGTTTCCAGACTTGCTCAACAGTGGAATAATGCTTTGCAACTTGAGGAGGTTGGTGTTGTGCAGCATCGGTTGATAACACCGTGGCAAATAAAGAGTCAGTTTCCTGTTGCAGAAATTGCAGCAGTGATTGAGTTGTCATTTCAAACCGAATCGGTGTAGCTGCCCAACTAGCAAAATCTGGTGCTAAACGGACTATCTTTTGCAATATTTCCTCATTCACCCACAAAATCATCGGAAATGGGTGGCGTTTGCGAAATTCATCCCGAATATGATTGATAGACCTCAGTAAATCGTCGAGTCCATCTACTGACTCTAAACCCAAAATCATCAACGCCGATGGCGGATTAGCTTCGGTTAGCAGTTGTAAATGAATACTTGTGTAAAGACTTCTGGCATTATGCGGCAGAACTACTTTTTGAATGTAGTGTACCCCTGAAGAGAGTTCTTCGAGTCGTTGCAGCATTTGCTCTTGCAAAACTCGATAATTGCAGCACACCAAAACCAGGGAAAATTGACCGCTAGAAAGGGTAATTGCTCTCCCCAAACTCCTCAAAGCACGCTCGTTAGCTGTTGTTATATCTACTTGTGCGTGTCGTCCAACCATGATTTAAATTTTTCTGTCTCCGCTAAAACTGGGTTGACGGCAAACCAAGCTCCTTGATGATCGCGGTATTCAAATACAAATAGACTTCGCAAAAGGGTATGGTATTCTATATCACCTCTAACTCGTTGCTGTTGCACCACCTGAAAGATTAGTTCCCACTCATGGGGGTCGATAGCGTTAGCTCGGTAATCCCGCTGTCTTTGAATCACCAATTCGACACACTCCCGCTCAAAAGGTGGATCTTGTTCTCGCAGACAGTCAAATAGCAACCCTAACAAGTCGCGTACATGACCACCACTAATCAGGCATAATCGATCTAAGGTTTCCAAACTATCAAACACTTCTGTAATTAAGTTTAACCGATCGCTAGGTAAAATGTCTGGAAAAGCTCTAGCCAGCACCATTTGCCGCATCATTGCTAACCCTTGGGGAAAAATCTCACCAGAGCGCAAACGTACAGGTATCATCGGTAAAACTTTTGGTGCAACTCCTCCCCCCAAACGATGCTGAAGTTCGGCGCTATCGTTGGAGAAAGTCAAGGCTAGGGGAATAGTGTAGACTACATGACAATTCAGTTTGCGTAATTGTTCGCCACGCTGAATAAATAAATATTCTGGCAGCGATCGCCCCGATGGTAAAGGTCGAATTGCGACTCGATCCAAGTTATCAACAATCACCACTAGTCCTTTTTTACCCCTGGCTTTTAGTTCCTTGGTAGCACGTTCTAGTAATTCTTGATTAATTGACTGTAAAATATTTGCGGTTCGCGGTTCTAAATAATCTCTTAACCGCCGCCGTAATTGGGGACTTTCTTTCGTTTTAGCTGTAATTTTGGCAATCCCCACAGACAATTCTGCTTCTACCCCAAGGTCAATTGGCGTTTGCAAGAAATCAACAAGTTCGCTAAACAACTTGGTAAAGTAGCTAGGCTTGAACTTCATTTTCATCGCTTCTAGGCTTTCACTTACCTGTCCAGCGATCGCTAACAAAATATCAGTCACATCCACATCCGCCATTTCTAAGACATGGGTAGACTCAAAGTAAACTACATGAAATTGCTGCGCTTCTAATTCAGCTTTCAGGCGCAACAACTCCGTTGATTTTCCACAACCGAGATGTCCTGTAAATAGTTGACAGGTTGGGATATCTGGCGATATTCTAGCGATCGTGCGCTGCAAAGCTTCGATAATTTTGCCACCCCGCACCGCAGCAAAATCGATATAGTACCTGCGATCGCTAGGGTTTCCTATAATTAGAGGTCTGCTCGGATTGCAAGCCTGATAAAATCTTTCTAAATCTAGGAGCATAACTAATCAAGTTCACTCAGGAATAGGGATGCAAAAATTTACTAGATAAATATATTGATTTTAGGTAATTTATGCTTTATTTTAATCAAACTACTAACTAAACTAGCAGCATTCAGGATAATTGTTTATATCTATGTTCGATATAGCACATATTAATGATGATGTTTTAGTTAAAGTAAGCAGAAATACTACTATAAGTACAAATAGCAAAAATATCTAATATCAAATAAGGTACTCTTATGAATATTAAAAATATCCAACACAAAAAAAGGTACTATTAAGTACAGTTTTGTAGCTCTCTTGAACTTATTATCAGCTTGATTTATTAACGAGCTTTCGGCAATTTTACAAAATAATAATCTACAATCCTTGTAGTATAAGGCTTTTAACCAAAACGTTGGTTAAGTCAACTTGAGTTAAAAGTTACTTTTTGACCAGATTTTGCTTTTCGTTCTTAGATAAGCACGATTTTATTAATGAAAATCATGATTTTGTGAATGAAAATCACGATTTTGTGAACGAAAACCATGATTTTATTAATGAAAATCATGATTTTGTGAATGACAGACTTTCCATTCAGAGTGACGACCTCTGAAGTATTGACACCAGTAATCTACAGCCCCATTAAGTATAAGATTATTCGGTCATGCAAACGATCGGGCAATATATGCTTCAGCACAGCTCCAATTTTGGCATCTTGTCCAACAAGGTAGCGTGTCTTGGGTTGTTTTGCAGTCAGCGCATGGACAACAACTTCAGCCACAATATCCGTAGAAATTCCTCTAGATGCGATCATCTGCATTTTTTCGCGGACAATATTCATCGCTTGACCATAGAGATTGTGTGCCGTTTCGGGTAGATCGTGCTGTGCTACTTCAGATTGACTTAGGGACTTGTCCCAGATTGGGGTAGCAATAGAACCAGGTTCAACAATTGAAACTGAGATTCCCCAAGGTCGTAACTCCATCCGCATCACATCAGTGAGTGCTTCCAAAGCAAATTTAGAAGCATTGTAAGCGCCCAAAAACGGCGTAGGACTTTTACCAGCAATAGAACCCATATTGACAATTCGACCCCGACTTTGGCGTAAAAGACCAAGAAATGCTTGTGTCACTGCTAATTGTCCGGTGACATTAACCTGCATCTGGTGTTGAAATTCGGCGATCGCTAATAATTCTAACGGGCCAGGGACAGCAATCCCGGCATTATTCACTAAACCTAAAATTCCCCCACCACCAACTGCATTTGTTACTTTCTCAACCGCAGCTGCGATCGATTCACCCGAATTTCTCACAAACTCAGAAAAAAGCGGAGGTTAAAACTGGTAAAATGTA
>NZ_CAXTTT010000239.1:0-3570 GCF_964247315.1 uncultured Nostoc sp. | reverse complement strand
AGATCAAGGAAATTATACAGAAGCTGAACCCCTATATCGCCAAGCTTTAGAACTAAGAAAACGCTTGCTTGGGAAGGAACATCCCGATGTGGCAACTAGCTTGAATAATCTGGCAGGTCTGTACAAGGAGCAGGGACGCTACAGTGAAGCTGAACCTCTCTATAGCCAAGCTTTAGAACTATGGAAACGCTTATTTAAGGAAGAACATCCTTATATTGCCGTTAGTATAAATAATTTGGCAGAACTGTACAGGGAGGAGGGACGATACAGTGAAGCTGAAGCCCTCTATCGCCAAGCTTTAGAACTATGGAAACGTTTGTTAGGAAATGAGCATCCTTATATTGCAACTAGCCTGAATAATTTAGCACTATTATACGAAAACCAAGGACGCTACAGTGAAGCTGAAGCCCTCTATCGCCAAGCTTTAGCACTAAAGAAACGCTTGTTAGGAAATGAGCATCCTGATATTGCAACTAGCTTGAACAATTTAGCAGTAATTTACGAGCGCCAAGGGCGTTACAGAGAAGCTGAACCCTTTTATCATCAAGCTTTAAAATTGCTAAAACGCTCGCTAGGGGATGAACATCCTAATGTCGCATATAGCCTGAATAACTTGGCTCGCCTACATTTGGCACAAAATGACATTAACCGTGCCATCGACTTTCAAGGACAAGCACTGAAGGTTGAAGAACACAATTTATCTCTCAATCTTGTCAATGGCTTTGAGCGTTAGAAACGTGATTATATAGAAACCATCTCTGCTAGCACATACGCTACCATTTCACTTCATCTCAATTATGCTGCTAACAACCCTACATCTGCTCGTTTAGCTCTTAGTACTGTTTTACAACGTAAAGGACGCATCCTAGATATCCTCACCAATAGTAAGCAAATTCTGCGTCTTGATTTACAAAGTCAGACTTTACTAAATAAGTTATCTGATATAAACACTCAACTTGCTAACCTTATTTTCAACCGTCCAGGTAAACTTTCTCTTGAGCAGTATCGGACTCAAGTTGCATCCCTTGAAGATAGAGTAAAAGAATTGGAAGACAAGCTGAGTCGTCGCAGTGCAGAATTTCGCTCTCTATCTCAACCAGTAACTTTAGAAAATATTCAGCGATTAATTCCTGCTGATGGTGCATTGGTGGAACTATTTCAGTACAGACCCTTTACACCCAAGGCGGTTCCTAACGAAAGTTTTGGCAAACCTCGTTATGCAGTATATGTCCTCCCTGCAAAAGGTGAACCCAAAGGCATTGACTTAGGCGATGCTGAAACAATTCAAAAAACCCTAGAATTATTCCGCGATGATTTGCAAGATAAAGACACTCCCATCACCCAAGTTAAACAATCGGCTCGTGAGTTGGATAAAATCATCATGCAGCCTGTACGTAAACTCTTGGGCAATACTCACAAAGTCCTACTGTCTCCAGACAGTGAACTTAACCTCATTCCCTTTGAAGCACTAGTCGATGAAAATGACCACTATTTAGTTGAGAACTATTCTTTCACTTACCTTACTTCTGGAAGAGATTTGCTCAGACTGCAAAACCAATCTGCCAGTAAACAGCCACCAGTCATTGTCGCTGATCCCAATTTTAATAGTCCCGGTGAAGTAGTTGCCCGTCAACCTAATGCTAATACTATTGATATAAAAAATAGCCGTTCTATTAACCTGTCGCAGAGAACATTTTCTCGTCTAATAGGCACTGCTGAAGAAGCTAAAGCAATTTCGATTCTCTTAAAAGTCAAGCCTTTGACAGGTACTAAAGCTACTGAAGGTGCTGTTAAACAGATTAACAGCCCAAAGATTTTGCATATTGCTACTCATGGTTTTTTTGAAAATACTCTACAAACAGCAGAGCAAACTACTCTGAATGATAATCCATTACTGCTGTCAGGATTAGTTTTTGCTGGCTTGAAGCCTCGTCAGAGCGGCGGCGAAGATGGCATTCTCACTGCTTTAGAAACAACTGCACTGAATCTGACAGGCACAAAACTGGTCGTACTATCCGCCTGTGATACAGGTTTGGGAAACATCTCTGCTGGTGAAGGCATTTATGGCTTGCGTCGCGCTTTGGTAATTGCAGGCTCTGAAAGCCAGATGATTAGCTTGTGGAAAGTAGCAGATGATGCTACCAAAGACTTGATGGTAGCCTACTACAAAAAATTGCTACAGAACAAGGGACGGAGTGACGCACTGCACCAAACACAACTAGAGATGCTGGGTGGTGAAAAGTATCAGCATCCTTATTATTGGGCAGCATTTATACCCTCTGGTGATTGGACAGGGATAGAGAAGTAAATTGGTTTTGAGAAGGTTAGGCGCTCGCTCTATGCTAATGGCTACAGGTAAAGTGAAATAGAGTGCGATCGCATCCCTCGCAAACTCAAGCTGTTGATTCAGCTTTGTACTTGGAATGCGATCGCCACTAAATCTTGGAGAAAATATTCCCAAATTCTTACAAGGAAAACGTTTGCAAAATTATACAACTTTTTTATTTGTTTTTGGATGGTAGCATGATAAAATTGTACGACTTTATTTTTTCAAAAGTTCTGAGTAGCTAACGATAGAATAATGCTTGTAGGCGCTTAAATTGTACAACTTTTTTATACTTATACATTAGCGTCTACTGGCTTCTGAATAAGTTCTATGGCTTGCAGAAGCCATTTTTATGGCAATGATTATAAGTATAATATATTTATTAATACTTAAGTAAGTATTCGCTGGATTTGCAGTAAAGGGTAAAATTATCTAAATGCGATCGCAAAAACCCGAATGTATATTTATTACAACGTTTTTATACTACAGACAAACCTCTAAAAATTTGAACCGATAACATCAAAGTTAATTACATCTAGCAACATTATGAGTGAAATCCACCTACGTCAAATAAAGTCATACCTTCAAAGAACATTTAATGGTTTGATTGACTTGTCAGATTATCAAAATAAATCTGAAACAGACAGAGAGTTAATTTTCTTAACAAGAAGTCTAGCTGCATTTACACTAATGGTTTTAGCAAATATTTCTCCTCAAGAAGCATCAAAATCAATAGTTGATGGTGGACAGGATAATGGAATAGATTCCATTTATTTTGATAGAAGAGAAAAAGTAATGTATATATTACAATCCAAGTGGAAACAAGACAGTAAAGGAAGTATTAAAGCAGATGAAGTGATGAAATTTACTAGAGGATTTAAAGATTTGGTTAATGCTAGATATGACAGATTTAACTCAAAATTTAATAACAAGACTAAAGATATTGAAGAGGCATTAAACGATGCAGGAACAAGGTTTGAAATAATTCTTGTCTATTCAGGTCAAACTCCCTTAGCAGATGAGCCTCAAAGAGAACTTGATGATTTATTAGAGGAGATGAACGATCCAATAGATATTGTTAGTAAGAAAATTATTAACCAGTCAAATATATATAGCATAATATCTCAAGGAGCATCAGGCAACCCGATAAATTTAGATGTGTGTCTTTTCGATTGGGGTCAAACAAAATGGGAGCATCCCAATTTGGCAAAAAGATGGGAAAAAGACAACAATATTCGCGAGTT
>NZ_CAXTTT010000238.1:0-3588 GCF_964247315.1 uncultured Nostoc sp. | reverse complement strand
ACCGAAGCTCTACAAGACTTTGACCGCGCCATTGAACTTGACCCCAAATCTGCCTGGGCGATCACAAATCGCGGTGAAACTTACCGCTTAATGAAGCGTTACACCGAAGCCCTACAAGACTTTAAGTGCGCCATTGAACTTGACCCCAAGCTTGACTGGGCGATCGCACTTCGCGGTGATACTTACCGCTTAATGAAGCAATACAGCGAAGCTCTACAAGACTTTGACCGCGCCATTGAACTTGACCCCAAATCTGCCTCGGCGATCGCAAATCGCGGTCAAACATACCTAATGCTTAAACTGTATAATGAGGCTTTTGCAGATTTCAATTACGCTATTGATTTAGATTCTGACAGTAATTGGAAATTGTATAATCGCGCTTTAGCTTACCTAGCCCTTAACCAACCAGACAAAGCATGGGCTGATTTATCACTTGCGATCAGGCTTGCTAAACAGCATTACGATAAAGATCCCCAAAACTGGAATAATGCCTTTAATTTAGCCCTTTACTATTTAGCTGCTCAATATAATCAACCAGCAGAGCGGTCATATCGCCATGTTTTATCTCAAGGTGCTTCCTCAGAATCTATTCGTGAAGCTATCCAAGACCTAAATAACTTTTTAACTGTCTTCCCTGACCATCTGCAAGCTATATCCATGCGACAGTTGTTGCAGTCTTCTCTAACTTAGACCAGATAATTTTCAGTATAAATTGTGAAGCGATGCCTGCGGCGGGCTACACCTACGCTTTTACAACAGTGCCCTTCTAATGAGACGCTGTAGGCGATTGTTGCATACAAATGTTAAGCGATGCCTGCGGTTTTGCTAGCCTACGCTACTACTACTTTGTCTTTCTCATGACAAACTGCTTTGCGATCGCTTTATTATTAAGCTGTATGTAATTGATCGTAAGATTCCGGTTCAATATCTGGTACTTTCGCTAAAACTGCGTCGTATGTATATTTCAAAAATCCAATATAGGATTCCTATTTGATTTTTGAACAAGACTCAGTACGTATCTATCCCTTTTTTTTCTGTAGCCTGTACCGTGTTCTCTGTTCCCTGTCCACGCAAGTAAATTCAGAAATAAAACCGGATTCCTATATATTGACTCAGTACATCTACCAACATCTACCAGCATCATACAACAGCTATGAGCAATACCTCTGGATTTTCAGTCAGCAAACCTGTTGCATTATGGAATAAACCGATTAAAGCTGACTTTAAGGAACTATTCAAATCACTAAGCAAAGGTGTGATTGATGGGGTCTTGGGTAAATGGGAAGAGGTAGCCAAAGATGCTGTGGAAGCTACAGCAGCACTTGGTTTAGCAGCAGCACCAGAGGAAGTTGCTTGGTTACTAATTTACCGTTCTTTGGTAAAAGCAATAGTGAGTTTGGTGAAAGGAAATCAAGAGTTACTGTTTGCAAAACCAAACCAGAGTGATCTTGAGCTATTGTGCGATCGCCTCAACGATTCCCTAGAAAGTATAGAATTGCGTATTGACCAAGATTTTTTTAACCGTCCCAAAGATTTACCGATTCTGGAAGCGATTAAAACTGCTTTTGCCGACTGGTTAAAATACTTTAGCGTCAATCAAGCGCAGGCACTAACAATTAGTCATCGTCTTCCTACCTATTTTGTATATGCCCTACATGAAGAGTGGGCAAAACATCCAGAAAAATATGCTTGTTTAAAAGCAGAACTCGATACCCCTTTTACTCAAGCCAATGAACAGGAACAGTTATGGCAACGTTATTTAGCTTGGCTACAAAAACAGATTGAAGAACCGATGCTTTTAGAAGCCTTTGGTTTAAAACAGGTTTATGTTCCCTTACACGCCTACTATAAGCAGAAAGTTGCGGGTGAAAAGTCAGAAGAATTTGAATACCGGGTGAGAGAAGATGAGAAATATCAGCGGGTTGTTATTGACTTAGAAATTGCACTAGAAGCTTGGTTAAAAAAAGGCGATCGCCATGATGCCATTAGAGTGATTAGTGGTGGCCCAGGAAGTGGTAAATCTTCCTTTGCCAAAATCTTTGCAGCTAACCAAGCCGAAAAAGGGAAAACTCCGGTTCTATTTATACCTTTACACCATTTTGAACCCTCGGATGATTTAGTTGATGCAGTTGGTAAGTTTGTCCGAGACGATGGCTTTCTCAGATATAACCCGCTAGATAAAGATAAAGCTGATTCACGCTTACTGATTATCTTCGATGGTTTAGATGAGCTTGCCATGCAGGGCAAAATTGCCACTGAAATTGCTCAACAATTTGTGCGGGAAGTCCAAAGAAAAGTAGAGCGGTTTAATGGGCGTGAAACTTGCTTACAAGTATTGATCAGTGGTCGAGAATTGGTAGTACAAGCAAATAGTAGCGACTTTCGCCAACCACAGCAAATCTTGCATATCTTACCTTATTTTGTTACTGAATATGAGAGGGAGAATTACATTGATAAGCAAAAGTTGTTGCAGCAAGATCAACGTCAGATTTGGTGGCAGAAATACGGCAATGCTAGCGGACGGGGATATGATTGCTTACCAAAAGAGTTAAACCGAAATAATCTCACAGAAATTACTGCCCAACCCTTGCTGAATTACCTGGTAGCATTAAGTTTTGACCAGCAAAACAAATTTCCTACACACGGCAACCTGAATGCAATTTATGCAAATTTGCTCACAGCCGTTTATCAGCGCGGTTGGGCTGGTTATCAACATCCGGCTATTCGGGGAATTGAAGAAAAAGACTTTGTTCGCATCCTAGAAGAAATTGCTTTAGCTTCTTGGCATGGAGATGGACGAACAACGACAGTCAGAGAGATTGAAGCCCATTGTGAAAACAGCAGTTTAAAGAGTCTTTTAGACAAGTTTCAGGAAAGTGCCAAATTAGGCGTAACTCGTCTTTTGACTGCCTTTTATTTTCGTGAGAGTGGAGTTAAAGAACAAGAAAAAACTTTTGAATTTACTCACAAAAGTTTTGGTGAATATTTGACAGCAAAACGCATCGTGCGAGAAGTTAGACTCATTCATAAAAAACTAAAGGATCGCCAGGAAGATCCAGATGAAGGATGGGATGAGCGCGAGGCTTTAAAAAGGTGGGCAATTCTTTGCGGTGCATCCCCTATGGATAAATACCTTTTTAAGTTTGTTGCAGATGAAATGCGTTTACAAAATGCATCGGATGTTAGCAATTGGCAGCAGACATTATGCCATCTGATTGGT
Source organism: uncultured Nostoc sp. (assembly GCF_964247315.1). Lineage (GTDB taxonomy): Bacteria > Cyanobacteriota > Cyanobacteriia > Cyanobacteriales > Nostocaceae > Nostoc. The sequence goes on along the minus strand of NZ_CAXTTT010000238.1, from coordinate 368 downwards.
TTTATGTTACGTCATGGAATGCCGATGGAACGCTTAAATCCCAGACCTGATTTTCAAGAAGAAAATAGACAAGCACGAAATGCAGAAGAAGCATTGTTGGCTGTCTTAAATGCTTGTGCTAAAGTGACAGAAACAGTTTCAAAGATTCAATGGCATACTCCTGAAGCTTTCAGTATCTGGATTTCCCGCTTGCAAGGGCAAAGAATCAATACTTATAGTGATGTGTTTTGCTTGAATTGCCTGAGTTTTTTGGATTTGCAAGGTTGCATTTTAGTTTTTAAGGACTTTTATCAGGCAAATCTTCAAGGAGCATATCTTGAAGAGGCAAATCTTCAAGGGGCGGATCTTCAAAAGGCAAATCTTCAAGG
>NZ_CAXTTT010000237.1:0-3844 GCF_964247315.1 uncultured Nostoc sp. | reverse complement strand
CGCGCAGCCTGTAAGAGCTTCCGCCTTGACGTTTCCGTGTTCCGCGCAGCCTGTAAGAGCTTCCGCCTTGACGTTTCCGTGTTCCGCGCAGCCTGTAAGAGCTTCCGCCTTGACGTTTCCGTGTTCCGCGCAGCCTGTAGGAGCTTTCGCCTTCACGTTATCAGAAACAGACTTGTGTTACAGCATCTTCCCTTAAATAGAACAGGCTTTTGAGGTACAGCACTGCTGTGCCTCAACAATAAATATGGTTTCAATTGCCAAAAAATGTTATAGGGAATTTAAATTTTAGGCTTTTTCAGAAAAATCAACAATTTCACGTATGACAACTTTTTCAACAATTGTCCACTATAGAGTTATCAGGAATTTAGAAAAGGAGTATTAATTATGGCAAGGTCAAAACGCAATTCACGTACTATTGGCAAAGCTGAACTACGTCTAGCAAGCATTAAATCTATTAGTCCAACTCTCAATGTCGGAGAGAGCTTAACAGTCAAAGATTATACTGAAAAAATCGAAAGTCTCCGTCAATCTCTAGAAGCATACAATACTACCCTCTCCACTATTGATGTCTTACTAACCCAGATCATTGAAAATGAACAAGATTTGGCAGACTATTCTGAGAAAATTTTGCGTGGTATTGCTTATAAATATGGTAATGATAGCCATGAGTATCAGATGGCTGGAGGTATTCGTAAAAGCGACCGCAAGCGTGCTGTGCGTCAAAGCCTGGTTTTACCGAAGTAAGTAGGCGCGATTAAACGCGATCGCATAAATTACCAACCAGAATTACTGATTTAGCTTTGATTGGGGAGCGATAGCAATTGGATTACTCTTGTACCAAATAAAAGTGCGATCGCAAAACCTAACCTGATATTTTGAGAGAAGCAAAACCATTTTGTCTCATTCCCAGCCGAAAACTGGGAATGAGGTTTTAAAAGAGTTTTAACTTATAGTTGATACCAGTTACAGCGGTTTTTCGACTTTTGCAAAAGGTCTAATCTGTTAGCTTTGAGTTACAGCCTCTTTTGCCAAGAACTTCTCTAATTCTGTCAGCGCATCAGCATCAACCTTAGTTTGCATTGGGCAGAACTTAGGCCCACACATCGAACAAAACTCAGCAGTTTTATAGATATCTGCTGGTAAAGTTTCATCGTGATATTCCTTAGCTCTTTCTGGATCGAGTGATAATTCAAACTGACGGTTCCAATCGAAGTTGTAACGCGCCTTGGAAAGTTCATCATCTCTATCTCTTGCACCAGAGCGATGTCTAGCAATATCAGCCGCATGAGCTGCTATTTTATAAGCAATCAACCCATTCCGCACATCTTCGGCATTTGGTAGACCCAAATGTTCTTTAGGTGTTACATAACACAGCATTGCAGTACCGTACCATCCAGCCATTGCAGCTCCAATAGCTGAAGTGATGTGGTCATAACCGGGAGCAATGTCTGTCACCAATGGTCCCAAAACATAGAAAGGTGCTTCCGAACACTCTTCCATCTGCTTACGGACGTTGAACTCAATTTGATCCATTGGCACGTGTCCAGGCCCTTCCACCATCACCTGTACATCATCTTCCCAGGCTTTGCGAGTTAATTGTCCAAGGGTTTTCAATTCAGCTAATTGTGCTTCATCTGAGGCATCATGGGTACAGCCGGGACGCAGGGAATCTCCTAAACTGAAGGAGACATCGTACTTTTTGAAAATCTCAATAATATCTTGGAAGTGGGTATAAAGCGGGTTTTGTTTGTGGTGATGTAACATCCACCGCGCCAAAATACCGCCGCCGCGAGAGACAATACCAGTGAGCCGATTTCTCACCAAAGGCAAATGCTCAAGCAAAATCCCCGCGTGGATAGTTTGATAGTCTACTCCTTGCTGGGCGTGCTTTTCGATGATATGAAGAAAATCATCAGCAGTTAGATTCTCGATTGTGCCGTGGACGCTTTCTAAAGCTTGATATACTGGCACTGTACCAATGGGAACAGGTGAAGCCTTGATGATTGCGGTACGAATTTCATCCAAGTTACCGCCACCTGTGGACAAATCCATCACGGTATCAGCGCCGTACTTCACCGACAGATTCAGCTTATCAACTTCTTCCTGAAGATTAGAAGAGTTGGGAGAAGCGCCGATATTAGCATTTACCTTACATCTAGAAGCGATGCCAATAGCCATCGGCTCTAAATTAGTGTGATTAATATTAGCGGGGATAATCATTCGTCCCCGCGCTACTTCCTCACGAATGAGATCGGCCGGGAGATTTTCCCGTTTGGCGACGTAGTGCATTTCTTCGGTGATAACACCTTGGCGGGCGTAGTGCATTTGAGATACATTACTTTGCCCACGTCGTTTAGCAACCCATTCAGTCCGCATATTGTAATTCCTCAATAAACAGCTTCCCTTCGCTGGTATTACCCAGACTCAGGTGTTAAGGGTTTGATCTCAGCCTGGTTATATAGGCACCCCTAGCATGGATGTAGTGTAGCACCTTGGTTATATCTGGGAGCAAAGATGTTAACAATTTATGAGGTACACAATTTGGGATTTGAGATTGCCAAAGATTTAGGCGCGAATTTCATTGGCACAAGCACGACCCTGTTCAACATCGGTAATATTAGCAAAAGTTGTTTCTGCAATATTATAGAGAGCTTCTGCTGTAAAAAAAGCTTGATGTCCGGTAATGAGTACATTGGGGAACGTTGTCAGACGCTGGAAAATATCATCTTGAATAATTTCCCCAGACAAATCCTCAAAAAACAATTCCGATTCTTGTTCGTAGACATCTACAGCCAGATAGCCAATTTTACCAGACTTCAATCCCTCAATCACTGCTTGGGTATCAATCAGCGCTCCTCGGCTAGTATTAATTAGCATCACACCTGGCTTAATCTTTTCTATAGCCTCAGTGTTAATTAAGTGATGGGTTTCGGGAGTCAGGGGGCAATGCAGGGAGATAATATCGGAGTTGGCAAATAGCTCAGGTAGTTCTACATACTTTCCACCTAGCGCTTCCAATTCGGGATTGCGATAAACGTCATAGGCAAGTAGCTGACAGCCAAATCCCTTCATAATCTGTCCTAAAATCAGACCGATTTTGCCAGTGCCGACAATTCCCACTGTACGCTCATGCAAATTAAATCCCAACAGTCCATCTATAGAAAAATTGCCTTCTCGGACACGGTTATAGGCACGATGAATTTTGCGATTTAAGCTCAAAATCAATCCTACGGCGTGTTCTGCTACCCCATAAGGTGAATAGGCGGGAACACGCACAACAGTAATTCCTAAATCTGCTGCGGCTTGTAAGTCTACATTGTTAAACCCCGCACAGCGAAGGACAACCAGACGAGTTCCCCCTGAGGCGAGAATCTCTAAAGTTGGGGCATCAACCTGGTCATGCACAAATACACAAACCGCCGGAAATCCGGCAGCCAGGATAGCTGTATCTCGATTTAAACGGGGTTCAAAAAACACTAATTCGTGTTGAATGGGAGAATTTGCAGCTGACAAAAACTGCCGATCGTAGGCTTTTGTACTGAAAACTGCTACTTTCATGCAAAACCTCAGATTTTATGTATGCTGCACGGTGTTCGAGTAGATAATACCTTGACCTTTAGAAAAGCGATGTCTACAACGAGCGTAGCTGCGGCATTTTAAACTTTTTTTAATTGATACTCTGGCAATGCCAGTTAAGCGATCGCACTCCAGCACTCTCAATTAAAAGCTATTAACGACCAGGTATTATATAGCACTTCTCGTTTTAATGCAGTACACCACGATAAACGGCAGCAATTCCAAATTCAAATTTTGACAACAGGTACAGTCTACCTTGAGGATAAAG
>NZ_CAXTTT010000236.1:0-3881 GCF_964247315.1 uncultured Nostoc sp. | reverse complement strand
GGGCAGAGGGGCAGAGGCGAGGGGTTTTTGGGCTTTCTGCGTAGATTCGGGAATTAGAACTATTAGCTGGATATGATGCGAAAACTTTAATTTTGGGTATAAAAGCCAGTTTTCAAAGAAGAATTGTATTGAGTAGAGTGTAGCGAGATACAATTCTTCTTACTTCAATCTCACGCTTTTAAACGTAGGTTATTCCTGCCTTCTGCCTCCTGCCCTCTGCCCCCTGCCTTTTACCTTCTGTTATAAAGACTCTAACTGATGGTAATCTAAGATTGTAGAACCAAATTCGATAAAAACTTTTGTTTTTGACAGTTTTCTTTTTTGAACAATAGTAATATAAGTCGTAGATAAAGTCTTTGACAATTAAGACTTGGTTATGATTTAAGTAAGTTCTAGAGAACTTAGTTAGTTTTTTTAACAGGAGAAGTAGGGTGCTTAACAACCTTCATCAGTTATTATCTCCCCGGAAGTGGGGAATTCCCCTCGCGGGCTTAGGCTTACTTCTCGGTTTGGGTCTTATATCCAAGCAAACTCATGTAACATCATTTACAGATTCTCGATTCTCATCGGCTCAGATTCACAAAACCTCCGAAAACTCTCTTTTGTCGCAGCTTAGAAAAGTTCGAGAGCAAAGAAGTCAACTTAATGCGGCTTCTGGAGGCGGAAACACAGCACCTATAATCACAGCACTGGTTCCAGGCGATGGGGGAACTACAAAAAACGCAAGAGTTTTACCAAAAACAAATTTTCCTGTAAAAGATGGGATTTACCTCTATGGTCAATCCCCAAAACCTAACCAGCTTGGTCAAGGTTATATCATATTTCAAAAGCAGCAAGATAAGGTAAGGGGTGCGTTGTATATGCCCCAATCAGAGTTGAATTGTTTTCAGGGTACAATCAACCCATCAGGAGAGTTGGCAATGACGGTTAATACTTCGTCAAATGAAGCCAGTTCTGAACAATCGAATCAGGTAGCTACGAGCAGTAGACTGCCCCAGGTTAGTGATGATGAGTCAAATTCTTATGCTTACTCCCTGGCTCTACAAGACTTTTATCGGTTAAATTCGATCGCTGCTAGCGATCGCCGCACGTTACAAATGTGCAAGTAATCTCCAATATCTTGATTATGTCCTTTTGGACTAGACACACTCAAGCAGCTTTTTAAAATGAAATCGCCCTGAGTGTGTTTTTAAGCAATCTTCAGTAGTTTTTTAAGGCTTTTTTGCCACCCGTTAAAATCGCTGACCTGTAGTAACTTCAAATCTAAGTTCTCCTCGATCGCTAATTCCGAAGTCACCTCGAATCAGCCCAAAGGATGACTTGAAGCGCAATCCTAAGCCGTAACCAAAACCACTTCCAGGTTTATCTCGTAGCACTCCTGGTTCTCCTAGCACGGTTTCGCTAGACCCGAAATCTGAGGCGAAGTCAGTAAAAACAACTCCTCCGACTGAGTAAAAAATTGGGAAACGATATTCTACAGAAGCTAAACCATAACTTCGACCACTGGCGACTTTCCCATAACCGTAACCCCTGACAGAATTTAGTCCACCAATATTAAAAGCATTAGCTGGTGGAAAGTCTCCAAGAATCGTACCAATTTGTAAATTAATCGCCAACATTTCTGGATTGTCGGTTGGTCTACCATTACCTATCCAACTGACTGGTAAATACTGAATATAATCTCCCCGTAGGCGGTTGCTAGAAATATTGCCCAGTCCAATCGGAATTGCCTGTTCTGTGCTGAAAGTGAGGATTGATCCTTGAGTCGGATTTTCTCGGCGATCGCGTTGATCTCTGGAAACAGCAAATGATACTGTAAATAAGTCATCAATGCCAGTACCGCTGACAGATAAAGGACTCCCTAAACTATCGACCTGTGCAACTTTATAGTCGCGATCGCGTAAGCTAATTCTGGTATAATTCAAGCTTATACCTGCATCCCACTCATCAAAAGACCGTAAAACTCCCACAGAACCGCCAAACCTTCCCTCACGTACTTTGTCACCGCCAGACAATCTGATATCTTCGTTGAAGGTTCCTGATATATTACGATTACGAAAAGCTCTGATGCTGTAGCCTAAGCGGTTTGGTTCTTCAGGACGATAACGACTAGTGAACTGACCATTAAATTGGACATCTTTACCGCTAATTTGCACAGTTGTATCTAATTTATCGTTAAGACCGCTGATATTTTCATCTTTATAACCCACCCGACCGAATAATCCAACATCTTCGTTACTACCGCCTCCTAATATTAGAGAAGGGAAGTTACGCTCTTTAATTTCATAAATGAGATTAACGCTATTGGCATCTTCTTGTCGATAAACATTGACTTCATTAAATGATTCTAATCTCCGCAATCGTTGCAAGTCTGTTTCTAGTAAATCTTCACGAAATACTTGACCAGGTTTAAGTTTCAGCAGACCAATGATAAAATCTTTTCGAGTTCGTCCTTTAATCGGCTGACCTTTTTCATCGACTAATTGATCTTTGTTATTAACAAAACGAATCTGGATATCTTTGACAATTCTTTGGGAAATTTGGGAAAACTCCACAGACTGGCTATCTACCGGAGTTAATGCGATATAATCAGCATATTTTGCATACCCTCCCTCTATCTCCAATGTCGATTTTGTTGCCACAATACTACTAAGGCCATCTTCAGTAGAAGATTGCGAGTCTGCAACGGCCTCTAGATTTTCTCCAGCTATTAAGATGACTGCGATCGCAACTACAGCTATTTGAATATACATAAATAAAGCTTTGTCATTATCCACATTTTGGCAACAGTTAAAGATTTGATAAGTAATCAAGCGAACTTGATATCAAAGCTTTCTTTCCTCAGTGACTAATGTCAAACTAACCCATTCACCTTTCTCGTTGTATTTGCGAATCATCCGTTGGCGCAGGTTTGGCTGGATTAACCAACCCGTTTCCAAAAAAAATGGTTGGCGTAACTGCACCTTGAGAGGTGATGTTGCAGAAGCGCCATCTGGTAAAAATAATACTTGCACTTGCTTTTGGGGATCTTGGTCAAAGAGAACAATCGGGCCTTTGATGGTAGCAGTTGAGGTAATTGTGCGGTCGCTAAAAGAGGTACTTTGAATTAATCGCCCAGCATCATCAAGTTGTAATTTGAAAGTTGTAGAGTAAGTATCAGGCGAACGCAAATCTGGATATATTGTTAGTGCATGACCTTGCCATTCTCCCAACAAATCATTTATCTGCAAAGTTGGACGTTCTGCTGCTGGGGTTCCAGCGAGATGTTCTCGAATTAAAATTAATTCTTTTAGCTGACCAGTATTATCAAACAGTTGCACCAAACGCAAGCGGCGATTTTCATGAACAAAGGCGAGTTCTCCACCAAATTCGGAAAATGGCCCTAGCTGAATTAAACCTTCTGAAAATGAACCATTTTCAAAAAACAGCAGACCCCCTCCCACAGAATTAAATTCTCTGATTATATCTTGTCCCGAACGGCTCAGAGTTAGCCGCACTTTCTGGCTATTGTTCAAACCTTCTAGGGAAAGACAGCTAGGAGTATCGTTCAAAAGTGTTCCTTGAGGAGAAAAATTCGTAAATGAACCTTCCCAAACACCGAGATTTTGCAAAAAACATTGCCATTGCGATTTCATAGTGATTTTGTTATTTGTCATTGGTCATTGGTCATTTGACTAGCCTTGTTAAGTTGATATATAGGTTTCATTTCATATTCGTTCAAGCAAAGCTTCAGTTATTCTTTTAAAATTTTGAAAGTTCCGAGTTCAGAGGTCAAAGTTACGAGTTCAGATGTCAAAATTACGAGTTCATATGTCAAAGTTCAAATTACAAATGACTAACATAAAAATAAAAATCTCAAACAAAAAAATAAACAAAAAAAA
>NZ_CAXTTT010000235.1:0-3882 GCF_964247315.1 uncultured Nostoc sp. | reverse complement strand
GGATGGTTTACCCACTGCTGTTACTATATTTCACCCAACTGAGAACCGCTATAATCGCCTCCCAGGTTTTAGCATTTGTCCAATAAGCTCCGTGAGAACGGGGAAATGGTTGTTTACTATCTACTACCACATCCTGCACACGCTCAGGGAAAATTCTATTACCCACGTAACTGAGAAAATCCCGTAAATCGTAGATATTCAACCATTGAGGGAAATGCTCTGGCAATAACTGCCCATATTCTAAGCTGTAGAGGGCGTTAATCTCATATAAAAATGGTGCTTGAGAACCAACTGTTACCAATAATTCCACCTGAGATAACTGCTGTTGCACTAGCAAATCTACACAAGCTATACCTCCCAAACTATGGGCAATTAAAACCACTGGCGGTTCTGCTTGGGCAATTTGTTGCTGGATAAACGCCCTGATTTTTTCACCCCGCGTCTGATACAACAAAATATCACCAGGCATAGGCGAAATTTTATCAGTTAACTCAAGGCGGTTTCCTCTGACATAATTTGTTCCCATTGGTAACGCTAGTCCCACAAGTGGCTTTAATAACCAGCCACCCAATCCTAACTCCGCCTCTGTCAAAGCCAGAGTCAGCAATTCCACAACATCATCCCGCAATTGGGCATCGATGAGTATCGGGGGAAATTTTTCTTGCTGTTCGCTAATAAACATTGCTTGAGCGAGAATTGCTCTAGCTATTGGTGGATAATATTCACTCAAATCAGATTCGGAAACTGTGAGCAACGCCTGATGATACGGTTCACTGTGGATAACATCTTCTCGTGCTGGCTCAAATACCTCTGCAATTCCCGCCTCTTGCAACTTAGCTTGTAGTTGAGATGTCGGTGTGAGACTGGCTACACGAAATTGTAAAACATCCCCTGGTTCATCCCCAAAGGGATTTCCTGCCTCAATCGGTTTCAAAGACAACAGCCGTAATTCATACAGAGGATCGCGGTATAATTGCCCCCACAGTACAATATCTGCGTCTTCTTCTCTTTGAGATAAAGCCAGTGTCGCATCTTCCAAGGGTACTGATGCCCGATTATCATTGAACTTTGCACCTAATACACCCCAAAGGCAGGGAGAAACTTTGATATCAGGACGTTGGGCGTGAATCTTTTGCTCAATTATCTCAAAGGTTTCGTTGTATTCTCGTTCTCTAATGCCTGTGCCATGTACAAATATTACAGTGGTCATTGTGATAAGGCGGGCTATGGCTACGCAAAGCTTTCCTCTGTATTATTCCTCACTACTTTCTCTGAGACAAGTTGATTTCATTCACTTTGTTTATTAAAAACTTCTAAAATCTGTCGGCAAATCTGTTTGAGCTTCTCCGCAATTTCACCAGAAGGCGAAGATGCGCCGACAACACTCCAGTTTTCTACCGTAGAAAGTCGCCACGCTTCGCCACGATGATCGAATCCAGCCACTTCTACACCGATCGCCCGGCGGGAATTATTGATGGGATCTTGATAAAATCGGATTTGAATTAAAATACTACGACTTCGCCAAGATTTGCTGATACCAGGAAAGTGAAAGCCAATATCTATAGAATCTGGATCGACTAACTCCCTAGTTTCGGGGTCATTTTTCCAGGGTTTGAGATCGGATTTGGCATCAGGAAACTCGAATTTGAACAAATTAACTACCGTAGCAATGTTGCTGGCGAGTTCAAGGTTCGTTGCCTGTTCAGCTGCGTTCACTAAAAAACACTCCTATATTGCATCGGCATCTTCGGGAATCTGAAGACAGAAAAACCGCCAAAAGGCTTATCTGATTTGTGTTTCAGCTTATCAAGACCTTTAATATTTAGCAACTCTAAATCATATTTCCCTAACAATATCAGTTAACGTGAGTTCGACAAGTCTTATTTGACCTCTCCCCAGCCCCTCTCTGTGTCGGAGAGGGGAGCAAAAAACTGAATTTTTCATTGCTTCTCCCTTTCCGTTTCCCAGAGACAGGTAGGGAGGGAGAGGTTGATCGAACATCACGTTTGAGTTACTAACAGAAGCGATTTTTGGCTTCTGATTGGGACTGGCTAACACCTATTAAGTAATTGTACTTAAAAATGCTTCAAAAGCGGATGAAACTCTGCTCTTTGAAGAAAATATCAATATTTTCTAGAAAATCCTTGGCTGACAAGAACGATTAACTGCGCTAGCGATCTAAAATGACACTGTTAATCAGTAAACCAAAAGCAATTAAGTTCAATATATGGTGCGTCAACGCTCGATTTTTTCATTTTTCCTAGTACTATTGGCCACATTCCTGATTAGTTGTGGTGGCCCTGGTGTTGCGGTAGCACCTCCGACTTACACAGCAGTACAACTTGAAAAAATTCAGGCTTATGTTCCTGAAATTCAGGCTGTACGCGATCGCTCACAAGAGTTGACAACCCTGATTAAAAGAGGTGATTGGATTAATGTGCGTAACTTTACACATGGGCCGATAACAGAAGCAAGGCTGAACCTGACTTATGTCACTTCCAATCTTCTACCCAAAGACCAACCCAAAGCACGTCAAATAACACGAGATTTGTTTAACGACCTGGTTAAACTTGATAAAGCTACTAGTGCTGGCAATTCTCAAGTTGCCTTAAATAACTCCCAAGCTGTTTTCGCAGAGATTGACAAATTTTTCCAACTGCTTCCTCAGACCAACAGTGAAGCAGAGGCAAGTTAAGCGCAAGGTAAGATGAGCAAAGGGGGATGAGGGAGAGTAAAAATTATTTAGTTGCTCCCCCTTGTCCTGCTACTTCCCCATCTTTGCTTCAAAACAGTAATGAGTCATGTAGTTATTGTCGGTTGTGGTGTAGTCGGGGCTGCGATCGCATACCAACTGAGTCTAGTAAAAGGGCTAAAAATTACAGTTTGCGATCGCCAACCACCAGCACAAGCTTCCACAGGCGCTGCACTTGGCGTTTTGATGGGCGTAATCAGCCAAAAAATCAAGGGCAAAGCTTGGCAGATGCGGCAAACTAGCATCCAACGCTATGAAACCTTGATTCCTGAACTAGAAGCTTTAACAGGTCGCAAAATTCCTTTTAATCGTCAGGGAATTCTCATGCTTTTGTCTGATTCCTCTCTAGAGGGGATGTCAGCATGGGAAAAACTAGTAAAAATTCGCCACTCTCAAGGCTGGAATTTAGAAATTTGGGACACGGCTAAACTCCAGAATATTTGTCCTCAAATAGATTGCGAAAAAGTTACTGGCGCTGTCTATTCTCCGCAAGACCGCCAGATCGATCCAACTGCCCTCACCTTAGGTCTAGTTGAAGCTGCCCAGCAAAATGGTGTAACTTTCAAATTTGGCGTGACTGTTTTGGATGCCCCAACCTCAACACCTGAATTTTGCGATTCCCTTGAGACTACAGAAGGAAAAATAGCCGCTGATTGGTTTGTAATTGCAGCAGGATTAGGTTCAACACCCCTAACGGCAAAATTAAATCAGATAATTGATATCCGCCCCGTACTTGGGCAAGCCTTGCAAATGCGTGTAGGGCATCCATTAGGTAATCCCGACTTCCAGCCAGCGATAACGGGTAATGATGTCCATATTGTTCCTGTGGGCGGTGGAGATTATTGGGTAGGTGCAACTGTGGAATTTCCTAGCAATGGCGATGAGATACCGCCAAATCAAGAACTGCTGGAATCTATTAGAGAACAAGCGATCGCATTTTGCCCAGAATTAGCCACAGCAACTATTCTCTGCACCTGGTCGGGGTTACGTCCCCGCCCTGAAGGACGCCCCGCCCCTGTTATTGGTAAGTTACCAGGGTTTAGTAACGTCCTCTTAGCTACCGGACACTATCGCAACGGCGTTTTACTAGCACCCGCTACAGCTTATGCGATTCGTGAGATGATTATTTC
>NZ_CAXTTT010000234.1:0-3911 GCF_964247315.1 uncultured Nostoc sp. | reverse complement strand
GGCTGCTGGCGATCTTGCTCCTGTAGCTCTTACCGCTCCTGCTATTAACGGTTAAATAGTAAAGTTTAGCTAAATAAGAGAGCGCTCTCCGTAAAAGGAGAGCGCTTTTTGTTTTAATGTGTAGAATTCGCTATCTTTTTGTTAAAAAGCATACTTCCACTTCAGCTAAATCAGCGCAGAAATCTGCTTGATTTCTCATCTTTTAGATTTTTTGTATTGGTTCTTCTCAACTCAGCTTCCCTGAGTCATTTTGTGCTTCTTAGTCTAAAGTACAGATATAAAAATGTGAGGAGCAACAATCATGGGGCAGACACAGGAGCTAGGACAGATTATCATCCTGAATGGTGTTCCGCGATCGGGGAAGTCGAGCATTGTCGCAGTGATTCAGGAGACATTTGATGGTCTATGGATGAATTTGGGTGTTGATAGATTTATGCAAATGACTCCCGCACGATACCTGCCTGGGATCGGTCTGCGGCCAGGGGGAGAACGCCAGGACATCGAACCCCTTGTTCCCATTCTTTACAGCGCCATGTATGAGTCTATCGCTGCCCACAGCCGCTTGGGTCTAAATGTAGTGGTTGATGTCGGACACCATGACGCCTACGCAATGAAGCGAGGCATTCTGGCTGATAGTGCCCGACGTTTGAAAGGATTACCAGTCTTGTTTGTAGGCGTTCACTGCCCCATCGAGATTGTTATGGAACGACGACAAAACACGGGGTGGAACGTGGGAAGTACAGCCGACTCTCCAATACCACATCCAGTTCAGTTATGGCAACGTGAAGTTCATATCCCTGGCATCTATGACCTTGAAGTTGATACCTCTTTGTTAAGTCCAGGTGCGTGTGCCGAGATGATACGCCAGCACCTCGCAGGTAGTCCAACACCGTCGGCATTCCAACGACTCGCTGCACACTATACTTAAGCTGTAGTTATGAATGTGTTCACTATATTTGGTATGAATTTGTAAAGTGGGTGATTCTATAAGTTTAAAGTTGAAAGAGAAATTCAATCCCTTTTCACTAATTCTACAAAAACTCTACTTAACTCGACAGAATTTGCGATCGCTATCACTTTGAGGATATTGCCAAGAATAGGCAAAGTGGCTAACTCCCTTCAGTTGGGGGGCAAATTGTCGAAGTGCCTGCATTTGCACTTCTAGGGATGGACGATTACTGACAGATTTTCCCCACTGACCAGCTAAAGCCGGGATTATACGCGTACCCGGTTTTGCCATACTCAAAACCCGTTGCACTTGCGACACGATACAACTAACATTACCGCAATTCCCATAAGCCATAGGATGCCACTCTAATGTACTGGGGAACCGATCCCAAGGTTGCAAACGGGAATCATACCCTTGTCCGACAGTTTGGTTGCCATTAGGAAAAAACACCACTCCCGTAGAAATACCTTGCTGCTTTGCTGGGTAACTAGCGATGGTGACAAAATCTAGAATTCCTTGCATGGCGTGGGCAACTGCTAGCTGCCACAACTCCCATTGTAAAACTGGTTGTCTATCGGTTGCAGACAGGATTGACTTTTGCGCTAGTGGGAGAGTACGTCCTTGCCAGAGGGGTTCCCCTTCCTGGGGATAAAGTTTATCAACTTCCGCGACATCTCCGACGCTGACGAATCCCCTACTCAAAAAGCGGCGAATCAAGTCCAGTCCTTTATAATTCTGTGCCCGTTTAAATAAAGCTTCTTGGGTTGCGGGACTAAATAGCCATAAATCTGAAACTTTGGTGGCGATAGAATCACTTCCTGCTTGGCGGGGATAGCGCACGTAATCCAATAACAAGCCATCTGGGCGACGGCGCAAAACTTGTTGTACTAATTGGTAATAATCGCGTTTTGCTTGCAGATTGTAGGGATCGATAAATAATTGAGAACCATTATCTACCACATATAGGCTGGTTTGACCTTTGCCATTACGAGCGATCGCACTTTCTCTATCTGGGCGCTGGGCGTAAGTATAACCGAAATTTGTGGTAAACATCCAGGCATAGACCTTCAAACCACGTTGCCGACCTTTTTTAATTGCCGTAGCGAGTATATCAATATTTTCTGCCCCTGGAGTGCGAATCACAGCAGGCCAAACCGTCGGGTTAGCTCTTGCTGGTAAAAGTACCTGCCCATCGTAAAATACTTCTATATAAACTTGGTTATAGCCACGATTAACAATCCGATCCATAATCTGATCGATTATTCCTGGCTGAATGTCGCAGGGATATAAGCGTAACCAAATGGCTTGGGTTTGCGGCCAAGTCCGAGAGCGACATTCCTTTAATTTCTGTGCTTGTTCTTGTATTATGCTTTGGTAGCGCGTTTGAGCATCTTGTTTGCCTTTGAGGGCTGACAAACGTAAGTTTTCTTTTTGTTGCGCCGCAGCTGATGGTAACTGACAATACTCAGTTACTTGCGCCCTTACTAGTTCGCTTCCCAAGTTTGGGAGCAACAAACTACTAGTAAAAACAATAGCGCATAAGCGCCGCCAAAATAATGTTGATCTTGCAACGTTCAAGGGACAGTTAGACATACCTACCAGTAGATGAACAAATTCAAAATTCAAAAAAGTTTCAGACAGGGATTTAAACTCCGACTGTAACTTGCTTACCACAGGGTAACTGAGCAAAGGCGAAGTGGCTCTAACTCTGAGCTACGTGTTAACGTTCGGTGTTAAAGCCTTTAATTTGCGATAATCATCGATCCCAACTCAAATAATTGTGGGCAACGTGTATCAAATTATATAGTTAAATACCAAGGGATTTAAAACCTATTTTTTCAAGACTCTCAAAGGTCTATTTCTGTTGCCGTATTCTTTTATAGCGGTTTCCAGTGCATGAAGTAGATATCAAAACTTCACCCGCAATGCGAATGCATCGGCTCACATTGTTAATACATCGGCTTGCATTGTTAATGCATCTGACTTTTCCCGTTAAGTCTCTTTTGCAAGCTGCCAACCCTCACAAAAATCGTGCAATTTTAACCAGCCTCGCCACACTACCTGGATACCAATAGGAGTTTTATGTCGATCTTCTAAGTAGCCCCTTAAACGAGCCATGCCTGCGGCGGGCTGCGCCAACGCTTGCACAGCCCAACTAACTAGTTAATGTATTGGGTAGTTTGGGTGATTTAGCTTTCAAAATGCGAAGTTGAAGGGGATTGAGGATAACAATTGCATCGGCGGTTGGCTGAGTGCGGTGTAATATTAAACCATTACCTCCCTTACTAATTGAACCATAACCTTCTTTTTTAGCCGTAATACCACCAATCACAAATAAAAAACGTCGAAAAAAGCCAACCGCAAGCCAACGCTTGGAGAATGGCGGCTTTTTCGCTGACGCAAAGTCGTTCTGCTAGTGATGCTTTTTATCGCCGCTTGCGATCGCGCTTGGATGCCGCCAAAGCGATTACCGTTACCGCCCATAAAAAAAGCACGTATGTTCTACCAAATGTGGATAACCACAGGACTTTACTCTGACCTTGGTATGGACTACTACGAGCGAAAATACAACGAGCAAGTCCTCAAAAATCTCAGAAACAAAGCTTATGCTCTTGGTCTTGAACTTGTGCCAATTTCTCCAGTTACGCAAAATCATCCATCTTGTCAAATCTTTGCTACATAAATTTTACGCAAAGTGTTTCTTTAAAGAGCACTAGAATCAGCCCAAATCAATCGTGATGTTTGACTTTTACCAAAGCATTGAGCAGGTGATTGCTCAAGAGAAGCGGACTGCTGATGGCGATCGCAATTACTATGAAATGCCAGCTAGGGATTTGTAACTTTGACCAAAAATGGCTTTATATCATGTCCGGTTAAAGACTTATTATTAAGGCAGCAGAGGAGCAAGGGGGCAGAGGGGCAGAGGGGAAGGGTTTTTGGGTTTCTGCATAGATTCGGGAAT
>NZ_CAXTTT010000233.1:0-4032 GCF_964247315.1 uncultured Nostoc sp. | reverse complement strand
GCAGGGGAGACAAGGGTGAATTATTGGACAAGTCTCTCCCTTATCTCCCCCTTCTTCCTTGTCTACCTTGTCTCTTCTCAATGCCCAATGCCCCATGCCCACTTCATTTAATCGGTTGCAACTTCGTCACTTTGAGTTTAAAAGCCCCAACCCCAGTTTCCCCAAAAGACCGGACACGAATAACATAATTCCCTGTCTCTACGATGCGAGTAAACAGTAAAGAATTGCTACTACCATCAGGGCCATCATCATTTTCTGCCAGAGTCGAACCATCAGGTGCCAGCAGTGTGATGATACTGTCAAAGTTTTCCGATGACAGGTCAACTGCTAAATTATCGCCCTTCTGCAACTTCACAGTGTAATCACGGGCAAACCCACCTTGACCTGTGGGAATATCTTTGTCAGACAGGCTATCGGAAAGTTCAGTGCTGTTAGATAAAGGTATTGGACTATACAATTTATTTTGAGCAAAAGCTGCACTTGTACTAATGCCTATTGCCAGCAATGTGGCAGGAATGATGATGAGTTGTTTTAAACCTGCCGCAAAAACTTTATTCATACATTTTAAGCAATTTTTCTACAAAAATAGGTTAATTCGGTCAATGTATCCACTTATTAGTTAAAGCTTGCCCGTTAATTTTTGATTTACCCGTCTTTGACGGCAGTGGCTACAGCTACTAATCCTAAGACCACAATTCCATACTGACGAAGTGTTTGCACAGCAGACCTGGCAGTAGCACCAGTAGTATAAATGTCGTCCACTAACAGCACAGGGACATTTGGAGGACGATGGCGAAATTCTTGCCCAATAGCAAAAGCTTTGTCCAAGTTTTTTTCTCGTTTAGATACCGACAAACCAAACTGCGCTTCAGTTTCTCGCACTCTTGCTAAACCGTTTAGTTTCAATTTTAATCCGGTTATTTCGCAGAAGCTTTGTGCTATCAGTGCAGCTTGATTGTATTTACGTTGTTTTTGTTTGCTAGGGTGGAGTGGGATGGGAACTACCACAGGCTGGCTATCTCGCCTTGGTGAATTTAACAACCATGCTTCTCCTAACCATTGACCCAAAGGACGAGCTATTTGGGGTTGATTTTCGTATTTCATCGCAGCGATCGCGCGTTTCACTGGGCCACCATATTCCCCCCAGCCAAACACAGGTATAGGCTCTTGCCATAGAGAAATCGGGTCTTTACGTTGACATTTTTGCAGTTGTCTGGTGCAGTTCTGACAGAATTCTTGGGAAGTTGCGCGTTGACATAGGGGGCAATGGGATTGGAGAAAAAGATTGAGTAAGCCTGTGAGATTTTTAATCCAAGCGTGCATTTAGAATCGTCCTTTGTCATTAGTCATTAGTCATTAGTCTTTGACCAATGACTTAACATACACGCGATCGCACCTTGTTGTTTCTACTCCTGTTGCTGGAGTGTAGCCATTGCTTTCATACAGCTTGACTGCTTCCACCAAAACGCTGGCAGTTTCAATCCAAATTTGTTGAAAACCACGCTTTGCGATCGCTGCTTCTAGCTGTTGTAACAAATATTTCCCTAATCCCAAACCCCTGATGCTGGGTAGAAGATACATTTTACGGATTTCTACAGCTTTTTCGCCTCGGTGTATGGGGTAGTATGCTCCAGTACCTACTAACTGACTTTGGTGTTCAATTACCCAAAACTCTCCCCCAGTAGCTAAATAACATTCCTCTACGCGCAGCACATCTCGGTCAGCCCCCTTTGGTTCCCAACCCAGACCGTATTCTGATAATACATAACTGATGACTTCAGCGGCTCTTGTGCGATCGCTTTCCACCCAATCACGAATTAAAAAATCTTGATAATAGTTTTTCATTACCATTTGCTGGTCAAGTTTACACAGAAAATTTTTCCGCATCTATATCCCAATTTACCCAGCAAATAGCAATTCTTGCAGAGTCCATTTCAGGCTGTACTCTCAAGGCGTGAATTATGCCAGTGCTAAGAAAAGTCATCTTTAACGAAGAAATCGGCTCTACATCTACCTACATCATCAATGCCCAACCAGGTGTATTCTTGCCAAATATGCTGATTGACAACTTCTTTATGACCTTAAATTTAGATTTATGTAAAAAATAATTCCAAAAGATGTTCGATCTCTGCCTTTTTTGCAACATTTGCCTGTACTGCGATTGCACCTTCGGCTGCAAGATGTTTGGCAATAGAGGCATCGATTCTTTTGGATGCCACCCGTAAAAACTGCAATTTTTCTTGCTAGTTTTTTTATGATTATGAGTGCTGTAGTTGTTGAGTTTGAAAGAGTTGTCCGAAACAGGTTGCGAAAAAACGAGAACGCACCCGTTTGGGTCTTCAACATTGATATTTTAAATCAGTGGCTCGGTGTCACCTCTTAAGGAACGACAGCAGGTCGGCGTTGAACCTGTCTGCATGAATATTGGTGTTCCAGAGCTGACTCGATCTGCCATGCCCACGGCGATCGTGGGTGATGACGCGATCGCCCTGCGATGCCAGGAACAGCGCTTGGATTTCCCAACTATCAGCATTAAGCGGCCAGCCGTGCAAGAGAATAACTGTGGGTACTGTTTCTTAGTCCTTGTAGTATATCTGCGTACCGTCTTTGGTAGTGATTGTACTCATGTGAATCCTATGTATATCGAGATGTATATCGAGAGCAAAGACAACTATTAGGGCAATGTCGCTTCAGAAATGCTCAAAGTGTTGTTGGCGTCAGCTTTCGATGACTCATTTGCTGGAACGGATGCAGTTATCTCCCCAATGGTGCTGTCGTTTGTCCCGCTAGCAGGACGCAAGGCACTTAAAGCAGTCTTAATCACAACAGCTGTAGGTACTGCCACAATTACACCCAACAGTCCGCCAATTCTTGCCCCTGTTAAGACTGAAATTAAAATCCAAACTGGATTTAAACCAGTAAAACTGCCTAAAATTCGGGGGGCAATTAAATTTTCGAGAATTTGCTGTACAATTACCGCTGCGATCAACACTCTCACACCCATTGAAAAATCTTGTAATGCTACCAATAGTGTAGTCAGGGCGATGCCTACAGAACCGCCAAAGGGGACAAGAGCCATCAGACCAATAGTTAGTCCGAATAGCAATCCAAATGGCACTTTCAGCCACAAAAAGGTAGGAATAAGGGCTGAAGCCATACAGGTAGATAAAATCAACTGGGTGATGAAGAAATTTTGGAAGCTTAAGCGGACTGTTTTAGAAAAAGGATCGCGAAATTTATTAGGTAGCCATTCGACTAAACTTTCCCAAAGTTCACCCCCGTGCTGTAAAAGATAAAAAGTCAAAACTATCGTTAAGAGAATATCTAGCAGGCTAGTAACTGTGAGTACAGCTAGATTTAAAACTTGTCCTGCGATCGCTTGCAATTGTCCTTTGACGCGATCGTTGATTTGCACCACCAGAGCATCGAGGTTAATCGGTATGCCAAAAGTCTCAGCTTTTCCGTTTAATATCATTAACTGAGAGCGTCCAGAGTCGATTAACTCTGGCAAACGAGCCACCAGTTGTTGAGCTTGGGTAAGAGCCAGGGGAAAAAGTGTCACACCCAACGCCAATAAAATCGATAAAGCCAAGAGAAATACTAAAATAGCAACTTGCTCTCGCTTCGCACCATGATGCTCCATCCAGCTCACGGGGTAGTTGAGCAGAAATGCTAGCACTGAGGCTGCAACTAAAATGACTATGAGAGAATGGAAATAATTAAAGAATACCGAAAGTGCCCAACCATTGAGAACTAGCAGCGGAAGGAATAACGCGATCGCCCCGATTCGCGCTATTGGAGTGAATCTTTGCCACCAGTCGAGTAGCTTACGTGTCTGCATTTTGAGCTGATTGCGGAATAGAACTAAATGAAATTTTTCTTTACAGCTTATTATCTCTAACTATATGAGTCTTATTCATCCTTCTAGTTCAGGAGTTAGACTAACCCCAATGGAGAATTTTGAACCAAAAGAGAATGGGGAATGGGAAATGGGGAAGGTGGAGCCCCCTCTGGGGATAAGGGGTAATGGGG
>NZ_CAXTTT010000232.1:0-4050 GCF_964247315.1 uncultured Nostoc sp. | reverse complement strand
GCATTGGGCAACTTGGGCAAAAACTCCAGCAATATTACTGCTACTGTCGCCGAATGGATTTCACAACACCAGGATTCAGAATATGTAGGCAGTGGAATTGATGCGCTGTGGAATTTGGTAGTAACAGAAGAATAATTTATGTTTTTTCACTGGAAGTTCCTAAAGAGTGCTGAATACTTAGCACTCTGTCGAGCAAGCAAACCATTGACATTCAGTTAAAAATCGAAGGTTGTGCGAAGCACACCCACATACTGCGTATCATTTCTGCTGTCATTTTCCGGGTTGAGAATCACCCAAAAACCAGGAGTCACTGAGATGTTGTCATTCAGGCGGTAACGATAAAATGCTTCGATATGGTAAGCGTTGTCTCGGTCTTGACGGACATCACTGTTAGAGATATGCGGTGGTATACCAAAGAGAATTCCCGGCAGATTGCCTCTACCACCCACATCGGGAAACGACATACCAATCGCCCCAAACCAGGCATTGGCATTGTCACCATTGTTCACAAATAGAGAATCTGTTCCACCCCTACCATTAGAAATATCACTCAAACCAGAATTCTCGGCATTTGCCCAAATATATCCACCCCAAGCGTGGACTTGGAAATTTGGGGAGAAGCGATAGTATCCCTGTGTGCCGACAATATCATTGGAACTAGCAATGTTGTTACCAAAGGGAGCGTTTGACAGGACGCTACCCGTCCCAGCGGCGAGATCGGTTGCTCCAGCAGGGCTATAGCCATGAGAGTAGGCAACACCAATTGCTCCTTGCTTACCGTAATATGCTAAGTGCGCTAAGGCATTGTAGCCGCCATTAAACAAGCTGTTGCTCCCCGATGGCACATAAGGACTGCTTGCTAAATAGCCCAAGGTGAGAACCAAGTCTTTGGTAATGTTCCAGTTAGCGGCTGCACCGCCGCCACCTCGCCGGAATAAGGGACTGTATGACCCAAATAGTGAGGGAACTCCATTGCCGTCGTCAGCGATTGTGGGGGGAGTGACGGTGGTAGAAATGTCGGTGTAACCAATGCCTGTAGGCCCAACAACGAAGTTAAGGGAATCACTGACTGGGAAGTAATAACGGATGTGGGGGACAAAAAGTATATCGTTGCTGTCATAATCGAAGTTCAGGCGTGTCATCCCTGTGCCTGTGGCTGCGGCAATTTGGCTGACACCATTGGAATTTGTAAAGTTACCAAATTCTAGCCGGACTCGCAATAAATCTTTGCCAGTGAAACTGCTCTCAAAGTTGAGACGACCCCGATTTGCAAAGTAGAGATTGGATTGATCATCTTCGCCACCCACTCTATCACCAAAGGTATCACTAATAGCGGTAATAATTTGAGCATTCAACCTAGTAGTAGTGGAAAACTGCTGTGCCTCTAATGTTGCTGTATGTGCCTCTACGGTATCTACTCGTCCGCGCAGAGTTGTCAGTTCTGCGGCAAAATCTGACTGCAACTTTTGCAGCACTGCCAAATCTTGCTTATTAACTAAATCGCTAGTAGCTGTGGCAATTAACTCATTAATCCGATCCAAACAAGCATTTAAACCTGCGGCAAACTCATAACGGGTTAAGGCACGGTTCCCGCGATAGGTGGAGTTGGGATAACCTGCAATACAGCCGTAGCGTTCCACCAGCGATTGCAATGCACCAAACGCCCAATCGGTTGGTTGTACATCAGAAAACTGGGAAACAGAATTTACTTGTCCCTGTAAATTCCGATTAGCATCTACTGCATTAGAATCATTTTCTGGAGGTGCTGCCCAAACTGCTGGAATTGCCAAAAATAGAAGAAAAAAGCTATGAAAAAAAATTTTAATCATTGTCTTATTACTTGAAAATGGTTTAATTGTGACTTTGTAACTAAAGAGATTAGACTCGAAGCAAAGCTTCCAGATTAGGAGTTAATCAGGATTAAAGTTACATATTTTGAGCTTAAGTTTTAGGTTACTTAAACCAACGCTATGACTTTTTGCTCATTGCTGCTTTTAATAGCCGCTTATATAATCCGCATTAGATTAATTCCGTCTTCGGCATTAACAGTAATTGGCTCTAATTTAAATCTGGGATGTAAATCAATAAACGGCGCATGAAATACCATGCCGGATAAACCAGAAGAACAAAGAGCCGTATTGATAGTTTCCATCTTTTTACTGATTTACGGAAGCGAAAGTTTGTATTTAGTTGTTGTCTAATATTTTTTCTGGGATGTAGCATCACAGATAGGAATACAGACTCCTAATAATTAGGAAAATGCTGTATTTATCAACACACTGCTGCATACTTTTCAATTACTTTGCTGTCATCAGTTGTGAATAAGGCAGGAGGCAGAAGGTTGGAATTTATCTGTTGCTCTCAACCCCATCTAAGCCCAAGCCAATTGTTTATAAAACTCCATAAAATCACGCTTGGTGAGACAAGGGGCTTAAGCCCCTTGTTCTATTCAACAAAGCCGATAATCGATATAAGGCTAAAACTATTTGTCAAAATCTTTTTTTAACAACCGCTCCAGACGCAGAGGACACAGAGATACGAATTATGAATTACGCACAGCGGTACTAGATGGATGCCAATTACATATCTTCCAACTCAATTCCTTTGGTTTCTTTAATAAAAAAGAGAATGAAAAAGAATGAGGTAGCTGCTGCAATTGTATAGAGTCCATAGGCAGAACCCAGACCGAAATATTGCAATATAGGAGGAAATGTTGTGGAAATGAGGAAATTGGCAACCCATTGCATAGCAGCAGCAATCGAAAGTGCGGCGGCTCGAATTTTGTTATTAAACATTTCTCCCAACAGCACCCAAACCACTGGCCCCCAGGAAAAACCGAAGCAAAATACATAGAGGTTGGCTGCAATGAGAGCTATAGTCCCGGCGCTTCCGGTAAGATTGGGGTTGCCAGCAGCATCGAGGGGAGCATTGCCAAACAGATAAGCCATCGTTCCCAAGGTTACGGTCATGCCGATTGACCCGATTATAAGTAAGGGCTTGCGGCCAAATTTATCCACAAAGGCGATCGCAATCAGTGTTGTAATAATGTTGACGGCTCCTGTAATCACCGTGATTGATAGGGAATCTTTTTCAGAAAACCCGACAGCCCGCCACAAAACACTGCTGTAGTAAAAGATTACATTAATCCCAACAAATTGCTGTAATACAGATAAGCCTATTCCTATCCAAACAATTGGCAGGAGTCCGCCACTTCTACTTAAGAGGTCAGAAAAGCTGGGTTGGCGTTCTTGAAGCACTGTCTGCCGAATTTCTTCGATTTTTGGCAGTACGTCACCCCCTAAAATCTTGGTCAAAACGTTAGCAGCTTCTGGCTCTCGTCCTTTAGCAACTAAATAACGGGGGGATTCAGGAATTGTTAAAGCTACCATCCCATAGAATACTGCTGGCGGGACTGCTGTCCAAAACATCCAGCGCCAGGCTGCAACTCCAAACAAAAACGGCGAGTCTGCTGAACCTGCTGATACAGCGATAAAGTAGTCGCTCAATAAGGCAACGAAAATTCCGACTACGATCGCTAATTGTTGCAGAGATCCTAACCTTCCTCGCAAATGGGTGGGAGAACATTCGGCAATGTAAGCCGGCGCAATAACGCTAGCAACGCCGATGCCAATCCCACCCAATAATCGCCAAAAGATAAAATCCCAGATAGTGAAGGCCATCCCAGAGCCAATGGCACTGATAGTAAACAACGCCGAAGCGACCACCATTGCGTTGACTCGACCATAACGGTCTGCAATCTGTCCGGCAAAGAAGGCTCCTACCGCAGACCCCAGCAACGCTAGGGACACTGCTAGCCCTGTTACCCAACTACTGGTATTAAAAGCTTTTGCTAGAGATAAAACCGCGCCGTTGATTACAGCAGTGTCAAAACCGAATAAAAACCCGCCGAGGGCAGCGGCACCAGCAATCAAAATTACATAAAACGTGTTGGCTTTACGACGAACAGTAGTGGAAGACATTGTTTATATATTGGGGATTGGGAATTGGGAATTGGGCATGGGGCATTGGGCATGGGGCATTGATAAATTA
>NZ_CAXTTT010000231.1:0-4136 GCF_964247315.1 uncultured Nostoc sp. | reverse complement strand
TGAATTCGGGCAGTCGTTTATTGAATTCGGGCAGTCGTTTATTGAATTCGGGCAGGCGTTTATTGAATTTAGGCAACCCCCAAGAATTTACATAAAGCCATTTTATATATTTGTAATCCTAATCAACATTTATTGCATGATAAAGTAAAACATATATGGAGGTAAGATTATGACCCAAGCGTTGCCCAAATTACTAACCTTTAATGAATTTATCGAATGGTATCCCAATGATGGAAAACGCTATGAATTGCACAAAGGAGTAATTATTGAAATGCCGCCTCCAACCGGAACACATGAAAAAGTTATTGCATTTTTGTCGCGGAAATTAACTGTGGAGTTCGATCGTCTCAATTTACCCTACGGAATTCCCAAAACTGCATTGATCCAAACTCCTTCTGCCGAATCCGCTTATTCGCCTGATGTGTTGCTGCTAAATCTTGATAATCTCGACAATGAACCGCTTTTTCAAAAACAGTCAACAGTAAGCCAAGCAGCATCGGTTCCAATAGTCATCGAAGTTGTTTCAACCAACTGGCGAGATGATTACTACAATAAACTTAGGGATTATGAAGAAATGGGCATTCCCGAATATTGGATTGCTGATTATGCTGCATTGGGTGCAAGAAAGTTCATCGGTAATCCCAAACAACCCACTATATTTGTATGCGAATTAGTTGATGGTGAATATCAAATGACAGCGTTTCAAGGTAACACCGCGATTTCATCACCTACCTTTCCCCAATTAAATTTAACTGCACAGCAGATTTTTAATGCGGCTAACTAATTTTTTATCTAGTTTTATAATTACCGTCCCAACTTATTAGGAATACCTTCACAACCACCGGGAATAGTACCTCTAGTTTTTTCACCACCCCAAGCGCAACAGTAGTTACGTGCAAACTCAGACATCCGTTGCACATTCGTAAAATCGGCATTTTCCACCACTGCGCCAGTGTGTTCGCCGGTTTGATAATTTGGTGGTTGAGTACGACTACGGGGTGATGCTTTATCCACTACACCATAGAATAGGCGAATCCCGTTGATGTCGGCACCACTGAGATTAGCATTATATAAAATAGTGCGGGAGAGGTTGGCTTTTACTAAATCACAACCGCTCAGGTTAGCGCGGACAAGATTAGCTTCGCTGAGGTCAGTCCAACGTAAATCAGTACCAGAAAGGTCTGCTCCTGCTAAGGTTACGCCTAAATCGATGACACGCACACCTTCTAGGCGGTCTTCTGCATAACCGCCACTCCCGTCGAGAATGGCTCGACCTAAAAGGCGATCGCGTTGTAAGGGTGAGAGCAATTTGGAACGTGAGAGAAAGCGAAGAATTTTTGCTTTACCACTGCCATCTACACTACTTAAAATTGCCGCAGTGCGTCCTTCGGCGATCGCTCTCTCTTGGGGCCAATCTTCTAATAATCCTTCTTGATCTAATACTAAGTCTGAAACGCCTTGAAAATAGGAATCAATTGTCTGTTGCTGGGTAATAATGTTTTGCTGAACTGTTAGCAGGTTTTGCTGAATTGTCAAGTCTTTGGAAATGACATATTGTCGCCACGCCACATAAACGGCGATGACGGCGATTAGAATTTGCCCCAAAGCACCAAACCAATCTGCTAGGGTTCCAGCAATGTCCCAGTTAATCTGGCGTCCTAAAACAAGCAAGCGATCGCCTACACCTGTAAACTCGATCAAGCCGATGATGGCTACTAGTAGTCCCAAAAAGGCCACAAACAGGGTGCGTTCTTGGGGTGAAAACCAGTCGTTTAAAACTTCTTGGAACCAAGGCAATAATATCGCAAGAGATAAGAGCAAAGTTATCAGCGTTCCGATAATGCCAATAATCCAGTTATTGAGGATAATTCCAGTGAAGGTGATGGCGATCGCTATTAAAGTAATTAGCAATGCCCTCGGCTTAACTAGCAATTGCTTGGTAGTAGGTTGGTTGAGATCGGAACGGGCTTGTTGTAGAGCAGTTGTATATTGCGGAGATTTCAAAGATGCGATCGCTGCTAGTGCTTGTTGTGTCGCTAGTACTTCTGAGCTTAGGTTTTTCTCAGTTGCGCTACCGTCAAAGTCATCCGGTTGCAAATTATTTTCGGGTGCTGGTTCTGGGGTTGGTAGATTAGAGGAATTGGATTCAATTGTCATATTTTCTATTTTGCCCCAGCAGATTCAGTTCAACATCTGTTTTATCAGAAATTGCACTAAACCAAAGACTTGTATTCCATAAAACTGAGAAGCGCTACATATAACAGTTTCAGTCGGGGTTTAAATCCCCTTATGTAATGTCTTTAATTTTGAATTTTGAATTGTTAAGTTTGGTCTACAGTTTGAATTGTCAGCATTTGAGGAGGCGTAGCATCAGGTGGGTAGAGAAAATCCACTTCTACCAGTCGTCGCTGTCCAGGGGATATTTTTAATTGAGCAAGCGGTTCTCCCATCTGTCCCCGTTGTTGAACTAAATGCCAATATTGGGTTCTGGGTAAGCCATTATCGTCATTGTAGCGAATACGAACTGTACCTCGGAAAAAGACAGATGGTTCGGGTGGTGAAAAAAAGCGCAGTCCTGGTTTACTTAACTCATCTTCTTTGATCGGCGTTTGGAAAAGTACATTTATAGTTTGTGGCTTATCCGTATTGTTAAATAATGGTAGAGAGATGTTGTATTCAATACCGTAGTTGCCGTGAGCTTCGTAAGCAGTACCAGGATAACGCGCCACTAGTTTAGCAGTTTGGTTTTGTCCAGTACCCATTTTGCCTGCTAAAAGAGTACTTAAACCGTAGGAAAAAGCTTGTCCTGATTCGGGAATTGTCAGGTATGAACTATTAGAGTCAGTAATTTGTGCTTGCCAACGAGAGCCAACAGCTACCCCCGCTACCCGCCCGTAAATCTCTGTTGCTCCTGCAAGCCGATCTGGAGGACTAGGGGCAGGTTCACGTGGCCCAGCAAAATCACCATTTTCTAACAAATTCTCCCATTCTTCTAAAGTGGGCGCTCGTTCACTACCATCGGGATTGGGTTTGGCAAACATGGCCAGGTTGGCCAGATAAACTGGACTATCACTATATAAATGCAATAATGTAGAACGTCCATTCAATGGCGGGGTTAAAGAACGCACTGGAATGGGATGATTCATCAACATCCGGCTTTGTTTTGGTGGAATTACCAACTGGGCTGGCCATCCTGACTGCCGTCTGACTCGCAGCAGATCATTCATCACGCGATCGCCCGGCCCAGCATAAATGTTTCCCGAATTATTTGATTGCATGGGAGGAAGCTTGACAAAAGGTGCATCAGGTTGACTAAGATAACTAGCTGCTTGCAAGATGTTGACAGTTGCAGAGCGATCGCTTGGATTGTAAATAATCACCCCCAAATAAAGAGTCCGCAAATCATTTGGAGTCTCAATCGCTCTCGCAATATGGTGAGAAAATAAATCAAACCGTCCCTGAAATGGAAAGTTCAGGTGGGCGCTGGGCACTTTTTTGCCTTGAGGAGGAAATGTAGACAGCAGAATTCCTTCACTCTTAACTACTTCTGGGTTATTACTGTTAAATACTGGTACTTCGTCAAGATGTCCTGTCAAAGGTCTTGTTTGTTGGGGAATGAAAATTTCCTGTGGTGGAGGTGGAGGAGAAGGCGATGCTTGAGCTAAAAACAAATAGGAAATAAGATTAAGCATTTATTCAAAAAGCAATTTATCGCTGAAGTTAAGAATACAGCATACCTAAATTGTCCTGACAGCGACCGCTAGACCTGTGGCTCACCTGACTTTAACAGCCGAGAGCGATCGCTTTATTATGCTTACTCCTTCGTCGAGGTGAATGAGTATTCGTTTTAGGGGCAATACCCTGCGGGTTCGCCTTTAGCGTTCTCATAGAGTAGCCGCAACTCTTGGAGACGCTTTGCAAATGTGTCTATTTACTAAGTACAGCATTTCATTAATTCGTAGCAAATTAAATTTGGCAATACCCTACAATGCCAATGCATCGGCTGACAATGCCAATGCATCGACTGACAATGCTAATGCGTCCCCTTGCATTAAAAACGCTACGATTTTACGCAAAGCTGTACTATAGCGGTTCTCAGTTGGGTGAAATATAGTAACAGCAGTGGGTAAACCATC
>NZ_CAXTTT010000230.1:0-4295 GCF_964247315.1 uncultured Nostoc sp. | reverse complement strand
GGCGGTGAAGATGGCACTGTGCGTTTGTGGCGCGGTGACTGGCGTGCATGGTTGCAAGTCTGTTGTGATAGGTTACGTTACCATCCCATCTTCACCAATCCGCAAACAGAGGAAGCAAAAGCCGCCTGTGAAACCTGCCAAAAATATGTTTGGAGTAAAGTAAGCGGATAAAAACACGGCATTGCCGTGCCTCTAAGAAGGTCTGTACTCGGCTCAATTGCAAACGGCTATAAAGGCAGTAAGTAAAGAGAGGAGAACACGAAAAAGAGACTTATTATTTTCTCAATTTAGTCTTAGAATTCCAGTTTTCTCCTTTAAAAATTGGAAGTTGATGCTCAAAACTCGGAACTTTATGCTCACAACTGCAACAATCGAGATCCAAGGGTAAATTATGGTGAGTGAAAGGCTTAGGCGTAACCCGCACTTTGACAACGCTCACCTTTTTAATTTGGAATTTTTATTGGTATTATTGAAATTAAAATTGTATATGTGGGCACTCTAAAATTAAGCAACATACTGGAGACTAATTTCTATGTCCACAGCCCCAATTAGTGCAACACTAGCGCAATCAGATAGAGATGCAGTGTTGCAAGCGATCGCTACAATTAAAGACAAATTACCATTTTTGATTGATTTAAGTAACGAGGAGCGGAAAGCTTTACCCAAGATGGGAGATAAAAGCCGCGCCTTTGTCAGCAAAGCATTGGAGGTGGCGACACAGAACCCAGAGTTTTTGCCGCGATCGTTTGACCTCAATGAGATGCGGAAAGACGTTCAATTATTTGAAGCTTTGTATCCAGTATTGCTGTCTTTGTCACAATTACAAGAGTTGCTGGATGATACATCTATAGCAGTGGGCAGTGAAGCTTATGCAGCCGCGTTGCAGGTGTATAACTATGCCAAAGCTAGTGGACAAGGCGCTGGTTTAGATGGAGTAGTTGAGGAAATGGGGCAAAGGTTCGCCCGTAAATCTCGGAAATCCAAGCCTCAAGCAGCAGCGTTGTAAAAAATAGCTTGGCTGTCGCACTTCTTAGGTGCAATGTTGAAGCTAAGAACTCGGATGTTGGAGTAAATTGCTCGACGTTCCGAGTTCAGAACTCGAAGTTTCAACCTCAGAACATGGAATTTCGAGATAAGAACACGAAACTTGAAGCTCTCAACAGCAACGTCCGAGATCCAAAGGTGAATGATGGAGAGTGGAAGGCGATGGTTTACTCTTTTAACTCGGAACTTCCTGCTTTGAACTGCAACATCCGAGATTCAAGGGTGAATTATGGTGAGTGAAAGGCGTAGGCGTAGCCTGTCAGAGACATCGCTTTCATAATTACTAGCGTAGTGTAAGGTACAAAAGTTATTGCAGTGCAAATTGTCTTCGGAACCTGGCGACTAGAAATAGCGGCTACACAAATTAAGTCCACCTACGTAAACTTCATCGAAGTGACGGAGGCAGTTTTTGTTAGTATGGCTACATCTTTGAGGGTGTAAGCGATCGCCAGATACTTATACTTATTACTTCTTATCAGCCAAGTTATACTTAACCTCAATTTCAAAGTTACTCTCAGCCGAACCCTCTGTTAAAAAGGGAATCCCAGTTTTACCACCCAGCTTGATGCCAAACTTAACTGTTACCTCTTCAGCGTCAGCTAAATTCTTAAATGCCCCAACTGCTAACTTGGCATAATCACGAATTTTGTTTTGGAATTCTTTGATATTAACCGTAGGTAAACCATCACGGTATCCTGGTTCCTCTACTTCTGGAACCTCCTCGGCTGTATTTGATTCCACATAAATTTCGTACTCTTGATCGTCTTCTTTGACAATCAGGCGTTGCACTTGTGACATTAGTAGCCTCAGTTAGTCTTTAAGTTGTTACTCTTGTAATATTACGTAAAAACGAATACCTGATTGGACACTATGCCTCGATATGCCCTGGTGATTGGCATTGCTAAGTATGACAATTTGACAAACTTACCAAAAGCTGTCACCGATGCAGAAAAAATAGCATATTTGCTGCGTGAACATGGTCGGTTTGATGTTCAGCCGTTACCAGGTAAGCTAATCGAAAGTGAAAATCGCTGGCAAGTCACACCGGATAAAAAGTTAATTGGTAAAGAACTCGGTCAAACACTGAGAACGTTTCTACTGGAGAAGGCCAAAGGTAGTGAGGCACTGATTTATTTTGCCGGACATGGCTTTGAAGCACTCAACCTCACAGGTGAACCGAAAGGCTTTTTGGCAACTTCGGATTGTAATAAACTAGATGGACAGAATGCGATCGCCTTTGATGACCTCAACACTTTAATCGCTAAATCTCAACTCAGCAGCTTAGTGGTATTGCTGGATTGCTGCTATGCGGGGTCTTTTCTAGAGAGAAGTTTTATCAACTCTGGTTTCTCTGTTTTCAACAGCAAACAAGACTACAGCTTAATTACAGCCTCCCGCGCTTTTGAAAGAGCGCGTGAAGATGCCGAAGGTGGAATTTTCACCAAAGCTATTCTCAAAGGACTGGCTGAGGATAAAGCTGATGAAGCTACCGGGGAAATTAATGTTAATGACTTGATCAGCTTCATTTCACGGGAACTCAAGCAGAGTGGACAAGAAGCAATTTATATGGGCGGTGGTAGGTCAATTCCTTTGGTTTGCTATCCACCCAAGAATTCAGTAGTTATTACAAAAGTGCTTGAAGAATGTCCCTATCGGGGCTTAGAAGCTTTTGACAAGCAACACGCAAAATTCTTTTTTGGTCGTCAAAAAGTAGTTAACCATATTCAACAGAAACTCGATTTGGCTAAATTTGTCCCGATCATTGGCGCGTCGGGAAGTGGCAAATCTTCAGTAGTACGGGCGGGTTTGATTCCACAATTAGATGATAGTGAGTGGCAAGTCTTAGAACCAATTAAACCAGGATTTGAACCTTTAATTAAGCTGCGTGGAGCTTTTCAACAATTTTTTCCAGGGGCTAAAAAAGAGAAGCAACTGAAGGATTTGATTGACAATGAGCAGAATAATTTACCTGCAATCCTCGAAAATCTCCCTGGTTCAGTAAAACTTTTGCTAGTGGTGGATCAGTTTGAGGAAGTATTTACTGGCGGTGCTAGTCAGCAAGAAAAGCAGAGATTTATTGACTTACTGACTCAGGTAGTAGAGATTACCGATTCGCGGTTAGCAGTTGTGATTACCATGCGAGCGGATTTTCTCGAACCCTGTTTGCAATATCCCTCCCTGACTCATCTGATTCAAACCCAGGCAGTTTATATGCCACCTTTAACCGGAGTTGATTTAAAGGACACCATCACCGAACCAGCCAAACTTCAAGGTCATAGTGTTGAAGAAGCGCTAATACTGAAGATTTTAGAAGATGTTAAACAAGAACCAGGGTTTTTGCCTCTGTTGGAGTTTGCTTTAACCAAACTCTGGGAGAAACGCGATCGCAATAAACATCAACTCACCCTAGAAGAATATGGAAAGTTGAAAGGATTAACTGGGGCGTTGAATCTCCATGCAAAAAAAGTTTATCTTTACCAAGATTTTGAGGAGGAATCGCCAACCCAAGAACGCACTCAGCAGGAGAAAGAATGGATTGAGCGAATTTTTCTGCGGTTAGTGCGAACCAGAGAAGGGGAAAAAGACACCCGACAGCGCCAACCAAAAGCCAGACTATTAAATATTGCAGGTGATGACGCCAATCAACAGCAAAAACTTAGTGAATTGCTAGATGGGGAAGCGGGATTAGTTAAAGGACGCTTGTTGGTTACAGGGAAAGATGAAAAAGGAGAAGCCTGGATTGATTTAGCCCATGAAGCTTTAATTGAAGGTTGGGAGCAGTTTGCTCAGTGGCGACAACAAGGCCGAGACTTGCGGCGGTTGAGCGACAGATTAGAAGATACCCGGCGGGAATGGTTGAACAAAAGGCAGGATGACAAATATTTAATGCAAGGGGGATTGCTGGCAGAAGTGAGCGATAGCTGGCAACAATTGCAAGTCTATTTACAATCACCCCAAGAAGATGAGGATTTCTACAAACGCAGCGATGTTTATGAAAAAGACCGCATTGCCGAACTGGAAAGAGCGCTTACTGAATCACGATTGCGAGAGAAAGCCACTAGGGTCGAAAATTTATTGACAGTTCAACCCCAAGATAGTCTAGTTTTGGCAATTCAGACTATGGGTGAGAATCAAGAGAAACTACCCCAGCAGATTCTTGCACCAGTTCAGAACAGTTTGAATCGGGTGATGAATAAAGTAAGAGTCTCTATTCCCTTCCGTGGTCATCAGGGTTATGTCAATTCTGTCGC
>NZ_CAXTTT010000229.1:0-4469 GCF_964247315.1 uncultured Nostoc sp. | reverse complement strand
CATCCGAAACAATCGAATTGTCATCCGAAACAATCGAATTGTCAGCCGAAACAATCGAATTGTCAGCCGAAACAATGGCATTGTTAGTCAAAACAATGGCATTGTTAGACGAAACAATGGCATTGCAGGGGGTTGCATTAGATAGCGTGGCGATCGCAATTACAATCTAAGGAGTTTATAGTAAGTTTTGAGAATCATTAAAATAATACAATACTACATACATTTG
The DNA here is from genome assembly GCF_964247315.1 of uncultured Nostoc sp. Lineage (GTDB taxonomy): Bacteria > Cyanobacteriota > Cyanobacteriia > Cyanobacteriales > Nostocaceae > Nostoc. The sequence continues at coordinate 4,243 of NZ_CAXTTT010000229.1, read as the reverse complement.
GAGTTTTAATGAATCCTCATAAGCTTTTACCTACCTTGTCTTCAATCACAACATCTGATGAGTGGTACACCTACTACAAAGCCAATGCTGAGTTTCAATTAGAAATCCCTTGGAAGCGGGGTGCAGAAATCACAGAGGATGAACAAAATGCCATAGCAGATTCTTTAGCAGCTTGGCAGTTGGGTGAGACATCAGATGGGTTGCACTTACTAGCTACTGCTCAAAACTATGCACAGCGCATCAAAGATCCCAGATATGTTGATGTAATTGAACTATTTATTAAAGAAGAACAACGTCACGGAGGCGACTTAGGACGGTTTCTTGACCTTGCTCAAATTCCTCGGTTACAGCGTAACTGGGGCGACACGCTGTTTCGGAAAATACGCTATGCAATCCCAATGATGGAGATTTGGACAACTCCCGTGATTATGGTTGAGACTCTAGCATTGGTTTATTACAAAGCAATTCAAAACGCCACAAATTCCCCAGTTTTAAAGCAATTGTGTCAACAAATATTGAGAGATGAAGTAAAGCATATTCGTTTTCAATACGAGCGTTTAGCAGTTCTACACAGAAACCGCCCTGCATGGTTAAGGAAGCTCACTTATCTTATACAGCAATTTCTTTACTATGTACCAGTGATTCTAGTCTGGATTGGTCATCATCACGCACTTAAAGCCGGAGGACATGGTTTTAAAAGTTACTGGCGGGATGCTTGGGTAAAAATGAATTTTGCTTGGGAGCGAATGAAACCAGAAAGATATCAGTGGTAGCATAGTCTATGTGTGAACTTCCTGCACAGACAACACTAAGAAAGCATCACGCTGACATCAATTGCTGGATGCGCTGTGGTTCTTCTCCCAGCCAATCTGGATTTTGGGCGGTGCTGTCAAAGATTGATGAGGTTTTGAACGGCTCAAACTCGCCGCGTGATGCCGCTTCTGCCGTTTTTGCTAAGAGCGATCGCACTTGCTCGTCGTTCATTGGCTGGAACGTCCGCACTGCTTCAAAAGCTTGCTCTAGAATTTCCATACTGTCAATTCCGGTAATCACAACTGATGTTGGCAGATTCAAAGCATAGTGCAAACACTCAATTGGCGTTACAGTCTTTGACCGTAAAAGAATACCATTTGCCAAGCTTTTCATCCCCAAAACACCGATATTTTGTTTCACAAGTTCCGGTACAACCAGCTTTGCAAAACTCCGGTAGTGGGCATCCATTACATTCAGCGGCATTTGCACTGTATCAAATTTAAACCCGTGAGCAGCTGCAACTTCCAGCGTATGTAAATGAATTTGGGGATCTTTGTGCCCAGTGAAACCGATGTATCGCAGTTTTCCAGCTTCTCGCGCTTCAATGAAAGCAGCATTTGCCCCTTCTGGGTCAAAAATTCGATGGGGGTCTTCGTATCGAATCATTTCGTGATGCTGAACAAGATCGATGCAATCAACTTGCAAGCGTTTGAGTGATTCGTCTAATTGTTTTGCGGCTTCTTTCTTAGAGCGACCATCGATTTTCGTCATCAGAAACACTTTATCCCGGTAGCCATCGCGTAGCGCTTTTCCCATGCGAATCTCGCTGACTCCACCGTTGTAATCCCAACTGTTATCCATAAAGGTGATGCCGCGATCGATGGCTGTTCTCACAATGCGGATACCCAATTGCTCATCAACGTGCTTCAAGGCAATATGCCAACCACCCAATCCGATAGCGGAAACTTTCTCTCCTGTGCTACCAATAACTCGGTATTGCATTTCTGAATTTGACGTAGTTCTTGACATGTGTTCTCCAAGTCTTTCAGCTATTACTCAAGTACATATAGCCATCTGCCAATTCAAACACAAGGCAAAGTTGACAATATCTTGCTGAAGATACACTTTTCGGCGAGATTAGGAAAATACTCAAGAAGCCAAAATATAGCAAAGTGCTGAGTACTGAGTGCTGTTAGCGTCAGCGGGGCGTTTAGCCCGTGCTGAGTAAAAACCCAGTATTGTCAAGGCTTTGAGCGATTAACACTGTCCTAACATTAGTGACTACGGCTATATCGATGGCAATTTAGAAAGTGTGAGGTAAAAAATTGAATTGATGTGTTAAGCCCAGACGTATGACGGTAGGGAATTAGCAGCATTACGCTGTGCGAAGGAGTGTCAGAGTTTGTCGCCAGACATAGCTAAAGTATCTTATCTCAACGAACTCCTAACTCCTAACTGCTAACTCCTAACTTTATTTACCACTATAAAAAAAGGCAATTTCTTTCTCTTTTAGCGGTGCGAAACCAGCATCTACGAGCAATTGGTCGAGTTCTGCTTGGGGAATGTGTTTTGCGCCAATTCGCACAATGCGCGATCGCATCGTATTAGATACACCACTGCGCTGTCTATTGCCTTCTAGCGCCATAACTTTACCATAAAGTTCTAGCTTGGCAGGCGGAATAGGAGAACCATCAAAATCAATTCCCTGTGCGATCGCTTCATCAATCGCATCAGCCCCTGTAGTAGTTTGATTCTCTGGGTTAGTTTCGGTAGGCATGGTGATTTTCTCTTCTTCGCTATGGGTAGATTTTACCAGCCTTGCTGACACCAAAGCTGCCAACCCTCAAACTCATACCAATTTGAAAATCTCTAAAGACGCGATTCATCGCGTCTTTACCCAAGAATGTGTTGCAATCACTAATTGAATTGGTATCACATGAGACTAATCACGAGCTTGTCGCGTCACCACACCACCAACAAAAGCCCCTAAGATAGTGCCTGTCCAAAGTCCTGTTGTGCTACCTTGCCATATTGCTCCTGGTGTCATCCAAGCGTTGCACATCTCCTTTAAACCCCAAGGTTGGTTTTGGCATTTTTGGCTATGCAGCATTATGGTGATTTGCCCACTGGTGTAAGCACCAAAAAAACCTGATAACAGCGCCAAGAAAGTGCAAATTAAAATTCTGTTTTTTGTCATTAGTCATTGGTCATTTGTCATTGGTCATTGGTCATTTGTCATGGGAAAGAGGACAAGAGGAAAGACTTGTTGCAAATTATCACTTAAGTTACTTGTCTCCCCTGTCCCATGCCCAATGCCCCATGCCCCACTCCCAATCAACCTGTATTTCTCATCCCAGCAGCAATACCATTAATAGTTAACAATGCTCCTCGTAGTAACTCGCCTTTGCTGTAACGAGAATGAATTACTCCAGAAGTAGCAGTAGTATTTTGAGACTGGCGTAGGCGCTTGAGTAGTGAAACTTGGATAAATCCCAAGGGGACAATTGTGCCATTGCGTAACTGCACAGAGCGTTGCAATACAGGATCGCCATCTAAGAGTCGATTGTGATCGGTGATTTTTAACACCAAATCTCTTGTTAGATAAAACTCGCTGGCAATTTGGTCAAAAACTTTAGCAAAACGAAGTTGATCTTCTGGTTTTGAGAGTTCCTGGACGTAATGGTGTGCCATTTGTATATCTACTTTTGCCAAGGTCATCTCGGCCTTAGAAATTACCATTTTGAAGAATGGCCACTTAACGTAAAAGTAGCGGAGTAATTTTAAGTGTTCTTCTGGTTCTGCGTTCAAGAATTCTTGTAACGCTGTGCCAACACCGTACCACGAAGGAAGCAAAAAGCGAGTTTGTGTCCAGCTAAATACCCAAGGAATAGCTCGCAGACTACTTAAATCTTTCTTACCAGATGGACGACGTGCGGGGCGGGAACTAATTTGTAGCTGACTAATTTCTTCAATGGGAGTTACTTCGTGGAAGAAATCAACAAAATCAGGCTGTTCGTAGATTAGGGCACGATAATGTTGACGCGATCGCGCTGCTAATTCTTCCATAATCTCATTCCAGGGTTCAATATCATCAAACCCTGTCCGCAGCAGGCTAGCTTGAATCACAGCAGTGGTGATGGTTTCCATGTGATACAAAGCTAAGTCCAACAAGGAATATTTGGAAGCTAAAACTTCTCCTTGTTCGGTAATTTTGATTCGCCCATTGATACTATGACCTGGTTGAGCCAAAATCGCTTCGTAAGCAGGGCCGCCACCCCGTCCCACAGAACCGCCGCGTCCGTGGAAAATCCGTAAATTTAGATCGTAGTTTTCTGCTATTTCTTGCAGTGATTTTTGAGCTTTATGAATTTCCCAGTTGCTGCTTAAAAAACCAGAGTCTTTGTTGCTGTCAGAATACCCCAGCATTACTTCTTGCAAGTTGGGGGTGACGGAGGAGGAGGGAGGGGAACAGGGGAGCAGGGGAGCAGGG
>NZ_CAXTTT010000228.1:0-4603 GCF_964247315.1 uncultured Nostoc sp. | reverse complement strand
ATGGAGCTAAAAGACTCATTAATGGAGCTAAAAGACTCATTAATGGAGTTCAAAGACTCATTAATGGAGCTAAAAGACTCATTAATGGAGTTCAAAGGCTCATTAACGGTAACGTGCTATCAGTAATTGTCTAGTTATCTGCTGTAGTAAACTACATCTAAATCAAAAGCCTGCATTCAATAGTTGATAGCGCTGTGAAAAAAATCCTGATTGTGTCAGCTAATCCCACAACGACAGACAAACTCCGCTTGGACGAGGAAGTAAGGGAAATTCAGTCAGGGTTGCAACGCTCTCGCAGCCGGGATAAGTTTGAACTGATTACTAAATGGGCGGTGCGACCTGACGATTTGCGGCGGGCGCTTTTAGATCATAATCCTCATATCATCCATTTTTCTGGACATGGTGGAGGAAATCAAGGTTTAGTCTTGGAAAATAATACAGGGCAAATGCAGCTAGTGAGTACAGAGTCACTGGCAAGGTTATTTAAGTTATTTAAAGACAAAGTTGAGTGTATCTTATTAAATGCCTGTTATAGCGAGGTGCAAGCTGAGGCAATTTACCAACACATTAATTGCGTAGTTGGAATGAATCGGGCAATTGGGGACAGGGCGGCAATTGAATTTGCGGTAGGCTTTTATGATGCACTAGGCGCTGACAGGTCTTATGAAGATGCTTATGAATTTGGCTGTAGCGCTATTGACTTAGAAAGTATTCCAGAATCTTCCACCCCAGTGCTGAAAAGTCGGAACAATTCCCAAGGTGCTATCTCTGCTAACGAAACAATTCCAGATACCGAGATACAACCAGCAGTCTCCTTAGAAAATCCAGAAGGGCAGGTATCTCTAGACTCTGCTTTCTATGTGGAGCGATCGCCTATTGAGGTAGACTGTTATGAAGCGATTCTTCAACCAGGGGCCTTAATTCGCATCAAAGCTCCCCGGCAGATGGGCAAAAGTTCGCTGATGTCGCGGGTTCTCCATCATGCTAGTCAAAACGGATATCAGATAGCACCTGTAAATTTCCAGTCAGCCGATGCAGAATTTCTCGGCAATTTAGATCAGTTTTTGCAGTGGTTCTGTGCCAGCATTACTTACGAACTGAATCTACCCGATAAATTAGATGAGTATTGGAAAGGTGTTTTAGGTAGCAAGAATAAATGTACAAATTACTTTCAACGGTATTTATTACCCGCGATTAATAATCCCGTAGCTTTGGGTTTGGATGAAGTCGATGAAGTCTTCAAGCATCCGATAATTGCTGCTGATTTCTTTGGATTGCTACGAGCTTGGCATGAGCGGTCAAAGAATGAAACAATTTGGAAAAATCTCCGGTTAGTAATTGTGCATTCTAAGGAAGTTTATATTCCACTGAATATTAATCAATCGCCTTTTAATGTGGGCTTACCCATTGAGTTGCCAGACTTAAATCAAATACAAGTACAAGACTTGGTACAGCGTCACAAACTCGATTGGTCTAACTCACAAATTGAAGAATTAATGACACTCGTCGGTGGTCATCCTTATTTAGTGCGGGTAGCGCTTTATGAAATTGCTCGTGGTAGGATGACGCTGGAAAATCTGCAAAAAATTGCGGCAACTGAGGAAGGGCCTTACAGCGACCATTTACGCCGGCATTGGCTGAATTTGCAAGAGGATGGAGAATTGCTAGCTGCGGTTAAACAAGTGATGATGGCAAATCGCCCCGTGGATGTAGGCACAACTCAAGCGTTTAAACTCCGCAGTATGGGGTTAGTTAAGTTTCAAGGCAATGAAGTGATACCTCTGTGTGAATTGTACCGTCAATATTTTTGCGATCGCTTGGGGTTGAAAAATTAAAAAAGTACATTAGGAGTGCAATAAGACTTTTATCTCCAATTACTATTTAACAAAAAGGATTAACAATGGTTCAATTTATTCAAGGAAGAGATATAACCTTAGCCCAACTCATTGATAAATTTGGGCTACAACGTGCAGACAACGAACAGTTTTTTTTAGAGTGGCAGCAAGATTTACCTGAGTTGAGTGACTTAGAAAAGCAATCTCTCAACCAAGTCAAGGCAGAATATTTGCATTTATCCCGCTACCAAATTTTAGAACCTGTAGTCAAAATGGTGGTGCTATCTCCACTATTGCGTCTAGCAGGTTTTTATCAACCACCTTTTTACATTGCGTCAAAAGAAGAGGTAAGAATTTCTTCTGAAGACGAAGGCACAATTGTTAGAGGACGTATTGATATATTGGTGTTTTATCCTCCATTTTGGATTCTCGTAATTGAAGCCAAACGAGCCGAATATTCTTTGGAGGTAGCAATTTCTCAAGCCTTAGCTTATATGTTGGCTAATCCTGGTAATGATAAACCTACGTTTGGTTTTGTAACCAATGGTCGAGAATTTCAATTTATTAAGTTGACTAAACAAGGTATACCAAAATATGAATTATCTTACACACTGTCGCTCAATCGTGGAGATGACTTACATACTGTTGTAAAAGTTTTAAAACGTCTAACTTATTTAGTCTGTAATTCGTAATCTTCGTGCTAACATACCCTACCAAATTTGTATTTCATAATTTTGAATTTTGAATTCGGAGCGAAGCGACGTGACCCAATACCAGTATCAAGTCGGTGGTAGTCTGCCTCAAAATGCACCAACTTATGTTAGACGGCAAGCTGACCATGACCTCTATGAAGGCTTGAAGGCTGGGAATTTTTGTTATGTACTCAATTCCCGGCAGATGGGGAAATCTAGCTTGCGGGTGCAGGTAATGCAGCAGTTGCAAACTCAGGGATTTGCTTGTGCTGCTGTTGATTTTACAGCTATTGGAACGGCAGATATTACCCCAGAACAGTGGTATGCCGGGGTGATTGATACTCTGGTGGGAAGTTTTAATATTTATACAATTTTTGATTTAGATATTTGGTGGACTGATAACGGGTTGCTTTCACCAGTACAGCGTTTGAGCAAGTTTATTGAAACAATATTACTTAAAACAATTACTGAAAAGATTGTTATTTTTATTGATGAAATTGACAGCGTTCTGAGTCTTTCATTCAACTTGGATGACTTTTTTGCAGTTATCCGCGATTGCTACAACCGACGAGCAGACCATCCTGAATATAACCGCCTCACCTTTGCTTTAATTGGCGTATCTACGCCTTCAGATTTGATTCAAGATAAACAGCGCACACCTTTTAATATTGGACAGGCAATTGATTTAACAGGGTTTAAACTTGCGGAGGCGGAACCATTGGCGCGGGGATTGGTGGCGGTGGGTGATTCTCAAAAGTTGATGCAGGCGGTGCTGGATTGGACGGGAGGACAGCCGTTTTTAACGCAAAAAGTTTGTAAATTGTTAATTGAGGAATGCCCTGTAGAGACGCGATTTATCGCGTCTTGTGCAGACGAGGAGAAATCCCAAATTGAGGGGTTGGTGGCAGGGGTGGTAAGAAGGCGGATTATTGAGAATTGGGAAGGACAAGATGAGCCGGAGCATTTGAAGACGATTCGTGACAGAATCATGCAGAGTGGGGAACAGCGTACCGGGCGATTGTTGGGGTTGTATCAGCAGATTTTGCAGCAGGGAGAGATAGAAACTGATGACAGTCCTGAACAAACAGAATTGCGGCTGACAGGGTTGGTGGTGAAGCGGGAGGGGAAGCTGCGAATTTATAACCGAATTTACGCAGAGGTGTTTAAACAAGAGTGGGCTGAAAAAATCTTGGCAAAGTTGCGTCCTTACTCGGCTGCATTGAATGCCTGGGTTGAGTCGGAACGTCAAGATGAGTCGCGCTTGTTGCGGGGAAAGACTTTGCAAGATGCTCAAGAATGGGCAGTAGGTAAAAGTTTGAGTGATTTGGATTATCGGTTTTTAGCTGCTAGCCAAGAGTTGGAAAAACGTGATGTGCAGAAAAGACTGGAGGCAGAGGAACAGGCAAAGCAAGTTTTAGCAGAGGCGAACCACAAAGCTAATCAACGAATTCGGATTGGTTCTGTGGTGTTAGGTTTGGCTCTGGTGGGGGCAGTAGCATCATCTATAGCTACTCTAAAAAGTCTTGAGGAATTAAAAAAGGCAGAAGCGGCCAGAGAAGTTGCTTTAACGGTTACGCGATTGGAACAAGACGGAACAAATGCTTTGCAGCTGTTTGAGTCTTCTAGGGAATTTGATGCTTTGCTATTAGCAATGGAGACGGCAGGAACATTAAAAAGTCTGGTCAAGGATAAAAAATCTTTAGCAGACTATCCAGCATACAGCCCTTTGTCTAATTTACAGAGAATTCTATCTAGTACTAATATTCGTGAACAAAATCGCTTGGAAGGGCATAATAAAGGGGTCTACAGCGTCGTCTTTAGCCCGGATGGCAAAACTTTAGCTTCCGCCAGTGCTGACAACACCATCAAATTGTGGAATCTCAACACGGGCAAAAAAATTACCACTCTTACTGGGCATAGCAAAGAGATCAACAGCATCGTCTTCAGCCCGGATGGCAAAACTTTAGCTTCCGCTAGTGGTGACAAGACCATCAAATTGTGGAATCTCGATACGCACAAAGAAATTACTACTCTCAGGGGGCATACCGAATGGGTCAACAGTGTCGTCTTCACCCC
>NZ_CAXTTT010000227.1:0-4810 GCF_964247315.1 uncultured Nostoc sp. | reverse complement strand
GGGCAGGAGGCAGGAGGCAGGAGGCAGGGGGCAGGAGGCAGGAGGTAAAACTATTACTGTTCCTAGCATTCACGCTTGTCTTTATGTCCTAAAGGCTGTGACTACGGCTATAACTGGAATTATTGTGTAAATTAAAATTCATAAACGAGTCTTTAATACTCGCCGACGAGTCTTTTTTACTCGTGGACGAGTCTTTGATACTCGCCGACGAGTCTTTTTTACTCGTGAATGAGTCTTTGATACTCGCTGACGAGTCTTTGATACTCGTAGACGAGTCTTTTTTACTCGTGGACGCAGATCAGAATTTCACTTTTCTACCCCCCTACTCCCTCATCTTTTCTGCCTCTCCAATCAGCCGCCAATCAAAACAGTGGGATTACCTTTGATAATTTTATTCGGTGGCCCTAATGCTTCTATAATAGTGTCGCCCATACGACAGGCAGGCAGGTTATTAATCAGCACTGTTTTGCTACCGTCAATTACAACACCGGGGCCATGGGGAGGTACAGGCGAGGGTGTGGCACAATTATGAATATCAGCACCTGCCGCAGCAGAAGTGATTGCGCTACTCATGGTAGTTGATGCTGTTGTCTTTGTAGTTTGTTCGGCGGCTAGGGCAGCAGGTGCCCCTGGTGTACCTGCCGCCGCCTTGGTAGCAGTCTCAGCTGCTAAGACAGTCGCATCAGAAGATGTTTTGGCAGATAGCAAAGCCGGTACTGCTGCTGCAAGCACACCCCGCCACGCAGGTAAAGACCCAATCAACACATTGCGACTACCTGGGCCTCCTGTCAATACTGGCGGTAAGGGATGCGCTACATTGTCACTAATTCTTGCTGCTGGTCTACCCATGACAACCTCCTATAGTATTTTTCATTACTAAACTTCAAAATAATTCGTAATTCGTAATTCATAATTAGTTAAGGATTTCTTTACAACAAATTCAAGACCAGCAATTTATGATTCAATACGATTCAGTTAACGCTTAACTCTTTGTCAAATAATTTTTTTAACGTAGATGCTTCGCATCTTGCCGTAGGCTACTGCAAAAGACGCAAAGGAAGAGAAGGAAGAAACGCTTAACTAACTGTATTGATTTATAATTTGGTGGAATGTTTCTCCAAAAACTACGAATTACGAATTACGAATTACGAATTAATTAAGGCGAATCATCGCACCTTTAACTGTAATTACACCCTTGGCTGAAATGTCTATATTTCCAACAGCATCTAATGACAGATTACCTTTTGATTGCACTGAAATAGACCTAGCGATGTCATCCATTTCGATTGTATGACCGCCTTTGGTTTTAATTAATATACGCTTTTGACTATCATTGAGATAGATTCTGTGGCCGTATTTAGTTTCTAGGCGAATACCTGTTTTACTAGTTAGTTTATCTTCGTCAATAAACTGTAGAGTATGTCCGACACGAGTTGTAAAGGTGCGTAATCTTACGCCACGTTTTGTAACTGAGTCACGCACCTTTTCCGGTGGTGCATCCTTGCCGTTCCAGACTCCGCCAATTACATAGGGACGGTGGATATCGCCATGCTCAAAACCTACCAGTACTTCATCGTCTATCTCTGGTAAACAGTCGAAACCTCTATTTTTCCCTGCTCCCAAAGCTACAACTCTCGCCCAATCACTTGTATCTTTTTCTGTAAGGGTGGGAAACTTGACTTTCACTCTACCCAATGCCTCTGGGTCTTGGTTATCAGTTACAATTCCCACTAATAAAGTCTCAGATGGTTGTAGGCGTTTTTCTGGAGATAGAGTTGTGAATAAGTCACCAGAACGTAGTCCCCGCACGCTGAAATCAGTTTTATAAACGCGCTGACTGAAGAAATGGCGTGTTTCTGTAACATAATACTTACCACTATAGCGATCGCCCATACCCTCAAGAGTAACAACTCGCCCCGGTCGAATCTCAGGATTACCCTCTGCCTTAGCATCTGCATAAACAAATTCTCCTCCCAGTTCATCACACAGAGCCTGAGCCATAGTCTTTGCTTGTTTCGCGCTGGCAACGGGTTTATCTACAACAATCATTTCCTGGGACTTAAGATTGCCAAATGCAGTACTAGTACTAGTTCCTAGCTTATTACCTGTCTGGGTTATTTGGTTCTCTTTCTTAGCTGTTTGGGTAATTAATTGTTTCTTGGTATAGTCCCAGGCACGTACTTCCACAGAACTTACCTGTTCAGCACTGGTAACGCGAGTACTAAATTTATTAATATCAACTAGCCATTTTAGTGGTAAAGCTCCCTGAGCTTTTGGTTTGCAAAAATTTATTTTGCCATCTGTAATAAATAGTTCAAAACCAATGCGAGCAGCCCTTTCCCGTAAAAACTCCATATTAGTTTGGTTTTCTTGGAAGACATACTTATGGACTTCGCCACTTAGGTCTATATTGCCAAGTTTTATCCCTACTTCTTTAGCTATTTTTTTGACTATATCGCTATCCCTTTGATTCAAAAAAGAACGATTATAACGACCTCTGTGAAGACGATGGGAAATATCATAGCCGCGAACAATGATATCAGCTTCAGATTTCTCATTGAAGTGAACTTCCAGCCCCGTAATTTCGCCTTCAATCAGAAGTTTTTCTATTTTTTCTATATCTTCTTTAAAATTCTGATCTAAAGTAGTACTTTCACTAAAACCTAACTTCACTTTCTTACCAATCTTAAATACCTGCTCATATCGCCAAGGTTTGTTTTGTTGACGGTCAGAAGCGGGAATATAGCTATTATGTACTACTAAGGTAAACATTGCTGGCAAATGAAGGCTTTCTTCTATGGTTATTTGCAGCAAATCTTTCATCAATTCTGAAGAATCGCTTAGTCCTTCTATCTGGATTTTTGGTTCACTTAAATAAAGACTTTGTTTAGGCATAACTATTATTTTATAACTATGAAATTTTCAGATTAGCCTTGAATGATAACTGATTGAAAAATTAGTATTTATCATTTTGCTGACTTCGGTTTATCAGTTTTTCCCACCTTTTGATTTGGCTGACGATCTGTGCCTGTAGAAGCTGATGCTTTTCCTTGAGGAAGGTTATTTTTATCTACTTCTTGCAAGGATATATCTACCATTGCTCTAACTGGTGTGCCATCAGTTAGAAACATATTTAAAGTGTAAGTTAGACTTGTGATTACACAATAAAAATACTCTGTTCCCCATGTTAATATGTAAACTGGCGGTCGCTTATCCGGCGATCCTTTAATAGTTTCTACACCTTGTTTAATCTTGTCTATGTACTTTGTCATTACTGACTCTTTCGTTTCATAGGTATCGTAGAGTAACTGTTTAAGTGTGAATTTATAAGGCTCAACGCCAGAAAAGTTAACTTTAGGGAGAAGTTCGGTACCTCTATTTCCTTGTTGACTCTCCCATTGAACAGTTCGACTAAAACTAATGTCTGTGGGATTAAACATGAATTCAATATTTGGTGCTTCACCGTTATGAGCTACAAGTTTGGCTTTCTCAAGTTGCGGTTGAAGCTTTTGAATAACAATAATTGCTGGACTTGCCATTTGAGTTTTTCTCCTAAAATTATTGAATGGTATTTACCAAGGTAATCGACCTGAGTGACCGCCATGACGCTCTCGTTCAATTTCTATCCGTTGCCGTAATCTGTGATAAATTTCACGGGCTAGAGCTTCAAGATCGGCCGTATCATCTTTATCATCTTCTTGAGAAGACGAGGATACGCTCTCTATCGTCTCAGTTATTGGTTTGATTTTTCTAGATATGTCAGTTAGAGTGACCTCTCCACCATCAGTAAAGCCTCTAGGTGAAAGAAGTTGTTTAGCAAAAACTTGTGGCGATTCTGAAACATGAGAAGATTCATAATTTTGACTATTAGATTCCACATCACTAAAGTTGAAGCTAGGGAATTCATCATTATTTCCATTTAGTAAATCTTCCACACTTGACCATTGAGAAGGTGTATTTGACCATTGAGAAGATGTATTAGTGCTAGGATTTGCTTTTCGGAAAATCAGGGGAGGTGATGAGTATTGAGGTGAAGGTTCATCCACATGAATTGTTTCGTTTTGAAGAGGATTAAGCTGTGGAGAATTTAGGATAGAAAGTTTCTGTTTTCCAATATCCAACCCCAAGGAAGAAGGAATTAAAGAATTGGATACATCAGGGGAGGGAGTCTCAGCACTTTTTAGTTGCAATGAAGTGTCTGGAAAAGAATCGACTTTAGTCGGGGTTTCTGGAGAAATTATTTCTTCTGGTTCTTGAGCATTGGGTGTTTGTAAACTTGGAAGGATCAGATCGTGCGGTGTTCCACCAGTGTTGATGTGATGCAGTAGAGGTAAATTCTTCTGTGCATCCCTGGTATTAATCACAAACTCCCCAGGCGTAAGCATTGCAGGTACTGTATCCGAGGGTGCTATCTGATAACGATTTTCAACGTGGGAGTCTATGACATGACCACCAGTAGCATAACCTTTAGGCGCTGGCAAATTTTCTGCGATCGCATTTTGCTTTTGCTCAACTTTAGGTGGTGTCCCTACCTCATTTTGTGGAGAAGTTGCTTCTTCTAGGATATCTCGATTATCTGAGGTATCAACAAGGGTTGATATTTCAGGATTTGTTACCGCAAAGGGAAATTCTGATTCTACTGGTTGTTCATTGTCAATAATTTTCCTGAAAATATTCTCAGTTTCAACGATTTCAGGCGATGTGGCGGGAATTGGTGGTGTATAGACGTCTAGCGGCTTGTCGTTAGACATCGCAGTTTCAACAATTTCAGGTGATATGGCGCTTACTGGTGCTTCAGCAATTTCAGGTG
>NZ_CAXTTT010000226.1:0-4870 GCF_964247315.1 uncultured Nostoc sp. | reverse complement strand
CAGCAGATTATAAGTTAATGAAGTACAAAAATACCCCTCCCTAACCCTCCCCGTATGTATTGGAGAGGGAACTAGATTGAGAATTTCCCCTCAATGCATCGGGGGGATTAAGGGAGGTAGATGTACTTCATTTAAATGCAAAATGCTGTATATGTATTTTTCATAAATGATTGTTGAAATTTTTATATCTCATCAATTAGATTACACACGCTTGATGCAATTGCGCCCATGTAATACTATTTCACTTTAAGGTTGATACATTTAGGTAAGCAGAGGAGAAAATATTTGTATCTTTCATTTGGTAAAATGGTATAAGTTAGCAGCATATAGCGCTTGATCTACTACTTGCAATAACTCACCAGTGGTTTTTCCACGATCTGGAAACATAGCCATTCCACCCAAAACTTAAGTTTGAGCAAGTCATGGTGTTCCAGTAATTTTCATAATTACTTCAAAGCAGTAAAGTTACAGCAAAATTATGAATCCTGAATTATTACAGAAAAACTATTACTTTTTAGGAATAACGTTTCTGATTCCACTTTTATTAGAGACAGTATCACCTTTGTAACGAGGGATGATATGAATACTAGTGTGCATAATATTTTGACCTGCGGCTCGATTGATATTCATTCCTATATTAAAGCCATCAGGTTCAAATTCTGGTTTGAGAATTTTTTGTATTTTATTCACCATAAACCAGCAAGCAGATTGCTCTTTAAATGGTAGTTCCAAATAACTGCTAACATGACGTTTAGGAATCACCAAAATATGTCCTTTGCTTATTGGATAGGCATCAAAAACAGCATAAGCAGTTGCTGATTCAGTTAATAAATTTAGATTTTTATGAGGATTACAAAATATACAATAATTAGATGAATTCCGCTGATGATTGTAGTGAATATATTCATATACTTCCCGATATTCATCTACACAAATTGAATTAAAGGGAAGTTTGACAAGACATTGATATGTTGGCTTGTTATGGACATAATGCTCTCTAAAACCTTCTTTTTTGATATCCCTTCTCACGGCATAATAAGCTTTGCCTCCTGGTTTTAATAAATGGGATATTTCCATGAGAACATTAGCTTGTCCTTCAGGAAATAAAACATTTAAAACATAAAAGCAAATTATTGTATCGAATGGGAGCAATGCGATTTTGTTAGATCAGACTTTAATTCTCAGTTAGAGAGCTAAATTCTCAATATAAACAGTTATTTGGCTGCGAGCGCAGCCCTAAATAGGTGATTTAGTACCCGAATTTTAAGCACCTCACAAAATCGCATTGCTCCCGTATCGAATTTAGTATCAGGATATTTTGGAAAATAATAAGGGTCATAGCCTGTAATATCACAACCTTTTTGGCGCAAGATTTTAACATCATTACCAAAGCCACAACCAAAATCTAGTATTTTGCCTTGGAGAAGGTTTTGATTTAATAAAAACTGTGCCGGAAATGATAGATAACTTCTTTCGATCGCAGTAAGATGACTGAATTGATTTTTTTGCTGTTTCATGGAATGAATTTTGGTGCTGATGTCCCAATATTATTATTCCCAGCATTTGTTTAAGTTATGCGATGTCTACGACGGGCTAAGCCTACGCATCAGGGTCAACACCTAACTCACGTAACTTAGCTGCTAATATATTAGCACGTTGGCGTTCTTGTTGGGCTTGTTCGCTGCTCCACAACAGCAAATTTTCTTCTGTATCCCACCAGCGCAGCCAATTCATGGTTTGGCACAATCTTTCACCTTGCCAAATTCCGATAAATAACTCTAACTCAGGAATCCAAAAGCGTCCATTGCTATCTGCTTGCTGCAAAGTATATTGTCCATTTTGCAAACACCGTATTTCTATGCTTGGTTCGTAAGGGTCGTAGGTTACGTAGGTTGGAACTTGGAGAATCTTTTCGTAATAATAGAGTTTACCGTAGGGTGGAGTTGAACGGACTGATAGTTCTCCACCTTCTGTGTCTGAGAGAAATTCCATCACTACAGCCACAGCAGCGCCTTCTAAATTTGGGGTATAGCTGCGACGAACTACATTTGTTCCTACAGACTGCACTTGAGGAACGTAAAACCAGTCTGGGGCTTTAACAACAATTTTTTTGTTGACTGTGGCTACAAGCCCAAAATTAGAGCCAATCAGCATTTGAGGTTGGATGCGTCCTGTGCTTCCTAAAGCATCGGTAAGCGCAGCAGCGATCGCAGGTTGTTGAATATTTTCCACTGGATCGTCAGGTAAAATGAAGTCGGCTGGAAGTGCTTCCCAAGTAACAATTGGTTCTTTTTGGATGGGGTTAACTTGTAGAACCATAAAACTACTCCTAATATCAATGCACAGTTATTAGTTATTTTTAACAAATCTTCAACCAGCATCGCTCTTAAGCTAAAAACTTAGAAATCTGGAAAGATTTTTCTGACTAGTGTATATACTCGTAGTCAAGCACTTAGCAGGCGTGAGTATGATAGTTGAGTGGTTCACTCTCTGGATAGGTAAAAAAACGGTTGGATTTCTTGTCAAAACTATTATCAGCGAAGAGTTTGTCAAGGATTTAGTCAAGGACTACGCTAAAGATTTTTTCAAAAATATCTTTAATAATGCTGTAACCGCGCCTTTTAAGCGAGAACCCCTGGAGAAAGCTGTTGTCATGGCTGTAACAGAATTTTTGCAACTGATGCAGCAGGATTTAGATGATAGTGAACTTGCTGTAGATGAAATCAAAAAGTATGAGCAGCCGCTAAATAAATTTTTGAAGCATCCAGAAGTCAAAGGAATTTTGGGAACTGCTTTTAAAGATGACTCTCAAGCTATAGATATCAAGGCATTAGAAACAATTTGGTATGAACTTAATGCTTCATACCCGTTACCGGATGATTTTAACTGGAAACGGATTGCTAGGAAATATCTGCAAAAGGTTAAAGATATTATTATAGAAGTTCCTGAACTGCGAGAGATTCTAGATTCCCGAAATTTAGACAAAATCCAGAACAACACAACAGAGATAGCTGGGATTATTCCTGATTTTGATTTGGAAAGATACCAAGAAGCTATTAAGGAAACCTATAGCAATCTGAATTTAGACAGTTTAGATACGAGTACCTATGATTATCGAGATAAACTCAAAGTCTGGGATATATTTATAGCACAAAATGTCCGGGAAATTCACCAAGTTATTCCCCGAATTCACGAACTGCCGAAAGAACATCTCCGAAGATTGCGAGAAACTAACGAACTGGAAGCAGAAGTTGAGTTAGAAGAATTAGAACGCTACAAACGAGTTTATTTAGAACAACCGAAACGTTCTGTAGTGGATATTGTAAATGAGCAGCAGACTAATAAATATATCGTGATTCTGGGCGACCCTGGTTCCGGGAAATCTACTTTATTAAAATACTTAGCATTAAATTGGGCTAGGAGTCCTCTGAATAATTCTTTTTCTCTACCGATTCCTGTGCTGATTGAGTTACGCACTTATATGCGGCGGCGGGAGGATAAAGAGTGTCATAATTTTCTGGAATTTTTTCATAAATGTAGTGGTGCGATTTCTCACCTCAACCAACATCAACTGCACCAACAGCTAAAGAGTGGTAAGGCTTTGGTGATGTTCGATGGTTTGGATGAGGTATTTGATCCTGCTCAACGAGAAGATATAATTACTGATATTCATCGCTTCACTAATGAATATCGTGATGTGCAGGTGATTGTCACTTCTCGCGTCATTGGCTACAAACCGCAACGTTTGCGAGATGCTGAGTTTCACCACTTTATATTGCAAGATTTAGAAGCAGAACAAATTCAGGATTTTATTTACCGCTGGCATGAGTTAACTTTTATCGATACTGCGGATAAAGTTAGAAAACGGGAACGGCTGCAAATCGGGATTGACACTTCACAATCTATTGCAGAACTAGCAGGAAATCCTCTGTTGTTGACGATGATGGCGATTCTGAATCGGAATCAGGAATTGCCAAGAGATAGAGCTACGCTTTACGAACAAGCATCGCGGGTATTGCTGCATCAATGGGATGTAGAAGCAAAATTGCTTAGACTTCCTGATGTAGATCCTTATACTATTGACCTGAAAGATAAACAGTCGATGTTACGTCAGGTTGCTTACAAAATGCAAGCGGCAAAAACAGGTTTGGCAGGCAACTTGATTAGTCAGGAGGATTTAGAAGCTACTTTAATTGGCTATTTACAAAAAAGGGGAGTTTCCCAAGAGAGAAAAATAGCGCGGTTAATGATTGAGCAATTACGAGAGCGCAATTTTATTTTATGTTTCTTGGGTGCAGATTACTATGCCTTTGTGCATCGGACTTTTTTAGAATATTTCTGTGCTTGGGAGTTTGTCTGGCAGTTTGAGAAGGAACGCAGTATTACAATTGAGTTTCTCAAAACTGAAGTTTTTGGCAAACACTGGCAAGATGAAACTTGGCATGAGGTATTGCGGCTAATTGCAGGAATGATTGATGCCAAATTTGTTGGTGAAATTCTTGAGTACTTAATGGTGCAAGATGGCGAAGAGGAAAAATTTATCAATTTGTTTTTAGCGGCTAAGTGTCTTGCAGAAGTGAGAAATCGCTCGGTGATTGCGTCAGTGGCTAATAAATTGCTTAACAAGCTAAAAGACTTAACTAAATATGACCTATGGTACTATTACTCTTTCTATGATCAAGAAGAAAGTAAGCTAGTTCGGGAAGTTCGCACTCAAGCTCTTGCAACAATCGCCGTAATTTGGAAAGATAACCGTGATATCTTACACTGGCTCAAAGACCGCGCCACTGCTGATAATGATGAGGATGTGCGATATGCAGCCATCGAAGCATTAGCCAGCAATTTCCCAGATGACCCGGACACGCGCTCG
>NZ_CAXTTT010000225.1:0-5166 GCF_964247315.1 uncultured Nostoc sp. | reverse complement strand
GATGATTTAGCTTTTTTACTACTTGCTTATTTCGGAAAGTGACAGAAGAGGGATATTAGTAATGGTAAGCGATGAGTGTTAATTACTCCTTTACCAATGAAAGGTAGTGTCCCGCCAATACTCATTAAAGTTAATGCAAACATATTGGTAGCAATAGCAGTACGTGGCTCTACTCCAAACTCAAGCATTACAGGCACGGTAATCAGAGATGTGCTACCAGCTATGACACTAATAATGCTAGCTACAAAAAAAATGCTAGCAAGAATGATTAACTGAAAAGCTATCATGAAATATTGATTGTATATTGTTGTCAAGGGATATTTTAAAATTATTTAATTAATTAAAGTATTTAAATTTATAAACAAATTTTTACCAACTTAGTTTATGATAAACATCTGAAAAATTGGTATTGACTAACTTGGTAAAAAAATGGGTAAAGCTAGTGAACGTTCTTTGAGTATTGGTGATTTTGGCAAGTGTGGCAGCGTTGGTGTAACCCGCCGTAGGCATCGCTCTCGTAACAGCGGTGGTTCTGGTTTGGGATTAGCGATCGCTCAGGCTATTATTCATGCACATCAAGGCAAATTAAATATATAAAGCGAATTAGGTAAAACACTACCATACTCAAAATAATAAAAAATTTTTATCCAATTAACTTACCAATTTCATTTAATTTCTGCGATAAAATTACTTGTAAAGATTGAAGTTGTTCCCTACTAGCATTAGCTAAAGTCATCTCAGATAATCCACTACTGATTTTTTGAATAACTGCTTTTATTTCTTTCGATTCTGATTGTTCTGATGTTAAATACTTAGCTTTAATGTTCTTAACTAAATCGCGTGTCTCAGGTACAGTTAAACTTTCTTTTAATACCTGTTCTGTTGCTTTTATTCGTTCTATAGCTGCTTCTTGTTCGGAAATTTTCAATATTTTTGATGACAATGTTGCTAATGCCAATGCGTGAGCGCCTTTCAGTTCTTGATGACGAATTGCTTTTTTTAAATCTTCTGGCAAAGATAACATTGGTAAAAGATTGGACTTAACAGAAGCAGGATTCAACCCAAATTCTAAGAATACTAAAAATAAAGCTTGCTCCTCGTTAATAATATCCAGTACTTCTAAACCTTGTTGTTGCTCCTCACTACTAGCAATTAATAATTTTGTTAATTCCTTGACTTGATTATTACGTTCAAGCCGCTTAAGTACAGCACCAAGAGTTGTAGCAACCTCATCCAATTCTAAACCAGTTGATTTGGTGATCTCTTTAAATATTGCTTCTGCCTTATCGAGTGGATTTAAATCTTCAAAACCTAAAAAAGTCAATAACGATGATTGGTCTAAATCCTGTGGCTGAGGTACGATTAATGCCCGAATAGTCTCCCATCCTAATAGCTTCGCTCCTGACCAACGTAACTGTCCGTCCAAGAGCATATAACGACCGTTATCTTGAGGAACTAAAATAACTGGTGTAATCTGCCCATGTTTTTTTAGTAATCTCGCTTTTGCCTGAATAGACTCTTGTGTAATTGTTTGTCTTGGCTGGTTAGGGTTAGGGTCAATTAAACCTGTATCAATAGCAATCTCACCTGTTTGCGTTTGCAATTGTTCGCGTAGTTTGGCGATTTCTGTCTCTAATTCTGGTGATTGCAATGCACGCAACCTTTCTACTTCAGCTTGCAGATCCGTAATTCTTTGTTCTTGATCGGTTTTCTGCACTGCCCCTTTAAATTTATCGCCTATTTGCGGTAATGCTTTTGCCATTATTTTTCCTTAATTAATGTAATGACATCATCAACAATTAATTTGAAATCTTTGCAAGCAGGATGCTTGGGACGATACTTGTGCAATGGCAACCCATAGGCACTAGCATTTTTAAACTCATTAGAACTCCGAATTTTTGGATACAACTTTATCCCTAATCTCTCAGCAATTGCAGGTAACTGTGCCAGGTATTGCCTATGCATAGCTACTACTTCGTTATACATACTAGGAACAAACCCTAAAATTGGTGGACGTGGTTCAAGTTGTAACTCGTCACTTGTGGAAATACACCATTCAACTAACTCTGCCGAACCAGAAATAGCTTTCATTTCTAACTGTACTGGAACTAAAACATGAGTAGCAGCAGCTAAAGCATTGACATTTAGCATACCCAAAGTTGCAGGACAGTCCAAGATAATTAAGTTATGAGGTAATGAATATTTATTTAATTTGTCAGCTAGACTGTATTCTCCACGTTTTCTGATCACTAATTCATTAGCTATTTCAGCCAACAAGGGATGTCCCTGATACACCTCAACTTTGGAATCCCAAACTGGTACTAATGACCAATCACCTTTAAAATCCTTAGACAGTAACTCTACTGTAGTTAAATTTGCTTCGGCTGGTGATAAACCACAAAACACATCCAATGAACGTTGGGGGTCTAAATCTAACATAGCTACTGTATAACCCCGCTTACTTACTTCATAGGCAATATGTGTGCTAATGGTAGACTTACCTACTCCACCAGCATTAGCCAGGAGCGCGAGAACTATTTGTTTCATAAAAATTGCTCAAACTTAGTCGCAGTATATCAATTGTTTGTCGGATTTTAAAATCCGACAAAAATAAGTTTGAAAATTTTAATAAATGTCGGATTTTAAAATTCGACACAAGCTGAATTTCCAAAATTTCACTTAATATCACCCAAATAACTCCCGGTGCTGATAAGCAAATCGAGAAACATCCTGACTAGCTACAGGTTTAGCATAAATAGCCTGATTGCGAATTGCCTGTATCTGTTCTGATTCTCGCTCCATAGCTGGTGTAAATTCTTGTCGCTGTTTCAGCAAATCCTCAAACTCAATTTCCCCTGGTCTACCTTGATAAAAAGCCGACTCAGCACAACGACGGACTGCATTACCAATTTCTGCTGGGCTGCAAATACGAT
The DNA here is from genome assembly GCF_964247315.1 of uncultured Nostoc sp. GTDB lineage: Bacteria > Cyanobacteriota > Cyanobacteriia > Cyanobacteriales > Nostocaceae > Nostoc. The sequence continues at coordinate 2,233 of NZ_CAXTTT010000225.1, read as the reverse complement.
ATTCAGCCAACAGTCTACGCCATTGGTCATCACTCCAAGGAGAGTTGTTGTCTCGAAAAGCTGGAAAATACTTGGCTAGATGTAGATTGAAAATTTCATATCTTGCCCCTTCATGGGGTAAGTCCACAAAAAAGATATCATCAAAACGGCGAACTAATTCCGCAGGTAGCATTTCTAAGCGATTGACAGTAGCAATAGTATAAACTGGCTCTTGATGCTCTTGCATCCAAGTTAGTAAAGCAGCAGATAAACGCCGTGCTATACCTCCATCTGCATTGGAATCCCAGCCAGCAAAGCCTTTATCAAAGTCATCCCAATAAAGTACACAGGGGGCAAGGGAAGTCACCAAAGCAATAAACTCCTTTAATGCTCTGTCGGGATGAGGATCGCCCAGTAGTACACCCCAATTAGCTGCTAACAGTGGCAATCCCATTTTCTTAGCTGCTAACTTGGCAGAAAGACTTTTACCAGTACCCGGTGGCCCCCATAAGAGCATCCCAGTGGGAAACTTTAATCCATATTGCTTTGCTTTAGGTTGAAGTAGACAGGTAATAGTTTCCAACCTTTTCTCCAGCAAATCTAATCCCCCGGCTGAAGGTACATCCGGTTGGGCAATGTACTCTAAACCCCGTCCCCGCAGTTTGCTAACTTTATGCTTTAGCACTAATTGGGCGATTTCCTCAATCTGCTCTGCAAAACTCAGACATTGCTGTAATAGCATATTTATCTCGCCTATGGGTAAACCCTGACAGGCACGAAAGAGCAATTGCAGTGCTGATGTTTTTTCTGCTGTCTTTAACCAAGAATTGCGATCGGCTGCGCCAGTCCGTAGGCGATCTGCGCTAGCCTTCGGCAACGCCAAGGGCGAACGCAGCAGCGCTTCGCTATCGCACTCTACACAGTTCTGAAGGTGATAATGGCTATGCTCAACCCAGGTATCACAAAACTGCTGCACAACCATCTGCACCTGCTGTTGGTCTGGAAGTGGATGTGACAGTACAGGAATAAAAGGCTGTAATTCTAGAGGTAGTTGAACGTAAGTTTCTAATAACACCCAGTAATGATGTTGCTGACTCCAGAGAGCTTGATGACAGGCATTAAGTAATTGATAGCTACGTTTTTGACTTATTTTGCTAGCATCACCCTCATTTAGCACTCCCTCCAGTAAATAAATGCCTGGTTGATATTCCTCCAGAAGATATTGAATAATGTCCCCGTTTTTACCCCTGTTAGTTGACTGTAAGATGTACTGACCTTGATGCTGAATTAATTGCTGTAGTCCACAGTAACCAGGATTCCAGACAAAGACTGACAAAGACCGTTCCTCACCCCAATGGTAAAACTGCTGTAAAATCTGCATTCTGTCAGGCGTATGATACTCCACAGCCACAATTGGAGTATTTTGGTCAGCCAGAGCAGGCCAGTCTGTTATCAATTTCATAAACCTGACTTTAACAACTTACTTTTCCCTTTTAGAGCAAATTTATTACTGGTGCTTTAGCCACACGGATAATTATCACTAACGGGTTGGCTATATTTATTACGTCAGAAACCCCACGGCTTACACGGCGCGAGGATTTTGATGAAAAAGAGCGATCGCCTCCAGTACAGCGTTAATTTCAGAAACTACTCCGCCAAAATTCCGGTTCATCTAAAAAAATAGATTTGAAATTGGAGGGGAATTGATGTGAAAGCCGCGATTGCGGCAAGGAGGTGAAAAATTTACTTCATTAAAGGAAGCTGTAAAATGGCGTACACAAAGCGCTCCGAAGGAATCGCTAAAGCTAGAACCAATAACAACAATCGCAACGGAGCTAATGCTAAAACATCTGCCAAAACCAATGGCACATCTGCTACAACTAAATCAAAGGTAGCGAATGCTTCACCACAAGAAGAGGCATTAGCATTGTTAAAGGAATTGCGGAACCTAATCTTCAAAGAATACGGCGTTAAGTTGCAGCTACGGGATTCGCGTGTTTCAACTAAAATCGGTCATGCAGCCCGTGAAAAACTCGGACTTGACATTGCTGCTCAGGTGAAAAAGAAAGGTGGTAACAAAAAGTTTGATTGGCAGAAATGGAATACCAAATTATTTACTAAATTGTTTGGACAACCAGATGCACTCAAATATGCACCAGAAGTAGTGGCAATTTTCATGAGTATGCTCTACGACACTATTAGGGGAAGAGCTGGCGAAGCTGTCACCAAGTGCAAACTAAACAGTTTAGTTCAA
>NZ_CAXTTT010000224.1:0-5236 GCF_964247315.1 uncultured Nostoc sp. | reverse complement strand
GTTGAGCCTTTTAACTCGAAGGTTGAGCCTTTAAGGTTGAAGTATGAGTTTCAATGCCCAATGCCCCTCAAGAGTGCTGAGTACTGAGTTGGAAATCTCGCTTCTTTACTCAGGACTGGGAACTCAGAACGGGCTAAACCCTAGCTTTCCGCTAACGGAACTGTTTTGCCCCATGCCCAATGCCCAATCAGTTACTAACTACTAAGGCTTCTTGTTTGGGTTTTGCCCCAAAGTTTTTGATTAGTAAATCTTGCAATACTGACTGCAAGTCTTCGCATGGTATGCCTTTCATAACACAAGTTCCCAAATGGGCATCTTTGCCGACTTTGCCACCCATATATATGTCAGCGCCTTCGAGGGTTTTGCCATTTTTGCGAGTTTTAGTTCCCATCAAACCGATGTCTGCAACTTGGGGCTGTCCGCAAGAGTTGGGGCAACCTGTCCAATGAATTCGCACTGGATTGGTGAAGGTTAAATCTTCTTCTAAGGCTTTTATCATTGCCAGGGCGCGGTTTTTGGTTTCGATCAGGGCAAAGTTGCAAAATTGTGCGCCTGTGCAAGATACTAGCGATCGCGTCAGCAAACCAGGATTAATCGAAAATCTTTCTAGCAATGTTTCTGTTAAAAATGTTGCTAAACGTGAGTCAGCAATATTGGGTATAACAATGTTTTGCTCAACTGTAAAACGAATTTCGCCAGTGCCGTAAACTTCTGCTAGACGAGCGATTTCAAACATATCTTCGGCAGACAACCGACCGACAGGAATGTGTAAACCTGCGTAATTTAATCCTGCTTGTTTTTGTTTATATACTCCAATGTGGTCGCGTTTTTCCCAATCGATTTCATCTTTTGCTGCTGCGGATATTAATGATTTACCCAAACGGTTTTCTACTTCTGCTCGAAACTTATCTAAACCCCATTCATCAATTAGCCACATCAAGCGCGATTTTTGCCGATTAGCGCGTAAGCCACAATCGCGAAATACTTCCAAAACCGCTCTACATACAGCTACTACATCTTCTGGAGCCACCCAAGCATTCAGAGGAATCGCCGCCTCACAACGTTTAGCTGAGAAAAAGCCACCGACTAAGACGTTAAACCCGAATATTGGTGATTGGGAAAATTCTTGCCCTATCCCCTGTTCTCTGTCCCCTGTCCCCTCCTTAAATGCTGGCACAAAAGCTAAATCGTTAATTTCAGCATGAACTGAATTGTCTCGTCCACCTGCGATCGCAATATTAAACTTTCGTGGTAAGTTGCTAAATTCTGGGTTCCCTTCGCCTTTGTTGGTGAGCATATCTTGAATTTGCTGTATCAACTCTCGTGTGTCGTACAACTCATCTGCATCCAACCCCGCCACAGGATCGCCTGTGATATTGCGGACGTTATCCATCCCTGACTGAACACTGGTTAAACCAACTGTGTGAAATCTATTAAAGATATCTGGTAAATCTTCAATCCTAATCCCCCGTAATTGAATATTCTGTCTGGTAGTAATATCAGCGCAACCATCATCTCCGTAACGCTGCACTACTTGGGCCAAAACACGCATCTGACTACTGCTGAGAATACCGTTAGGCATCCGCAACCGCATCATAAACTTGCCTGGGGTAACTGGACGAAAAAACACGCCTACCCATTTGAGTCGATGATCGCGATCTGTTTCGTTCATCGCCTCCCAACCTAGTGCGGCAAATTTTTCTATCTCACTCTTGATGGCAAGTCCATCTTTTTCTGCTTTTAATTTCTCAAACTTATTAAGGCTAGTGGTAGTTGCTGTATCTGTCATGAGGCTGAATCTCGTTGCAAATTACTGATACGATCGGGAAGTGTGGTGGTAATTGACCAATACCAATCAATCCGTAGTTACATCAGGTGCTGTATCTACGAGGCTTAGGGAATAAAAACTTAATATTTAACTACGGTTGATTATTTTTACTCAAGAACATTCCAGCGCGAAACTTCAAATCCGTGGTTAGTTAAGGAGAATTTGTCGCCATTTACATCTTGGGAATTCGTCAAGCAGGTTTAGATAATGTTCATGTAACAATTTCGATACTCATAACTTAAGATGAGATTTTTGTTAAAATCGTATAAATTGTTACGTTTTTTGGGAAGTTTTGCGAAAACCGCATGAATATTATGCAATATTTGCATTAAAATCACTAATGAACGATGTAGAACCCTTAATCAACGGTATTTGAGATGACTGAAGCAATTTTGGATCGCCATAGATTAATCTAAAATCCAAAATTGAATGGCAGATGTTAACTAAAACTTAGATATTATTTCAGCAGCTATGAAACGTCGTGACTTTATTAATTGGGTAGGTTTGGGTTGGATTGCGAGTTCTCTACCTGTAGCGATCGCAGCTTGTTCTTCTCAAACAACTCCAGCATCTAAAGATTGGCAAACAGTAGGTACATCAGCAGATTTAGATAAAACTGGTCAATTGCTGGCAAAAAACTCACCAGCTGGGCCTGTGTTGGTAGTCGGCACATCTAAAGCCGGAAATCTAACTGCTGTTGACCCTACGTGTACTCATGCAGGTTGCACTGTAGCATGGAAAGCTGAGGCAAAAAAATTCGCTTGTCCCTGTCATGGTTCGGAATATGGAGCTGATGGTAAAGTGCAAAAAGGCCCAGCGACAGAAGCACTTAAAACTTATGCCGCCAAGATTGAGGGTAATTCGGTTGTAGTCAAGCCAACCTAGTGGAGGCAGGAGGCAGGGGGCAGGAGGCAGAAGGTAGAAAATTGATAATTCAAGCAAGATATTGTGAGTAACATCAAACAGCTTTTGGTGCAAGCCGAGGCAGCATACTATGCAGCTGATTGGTCATCACTAATTCAATATTTGCAACAATTAATATTAGGGGCAGACTCGGAACATCCAGAGATAGTTAAAAATCGAGAATATCTCCTGAAATTAACACTTTCCATATTAGAAATGGGGGATTTTCAACAACGCTGGGAAATTACCAAAGTGTTGACTCACTTGGGAAATATTGCCATCCCACCTCTGATTGAGATATTAGAAGATGAAGACGCAGAAGACGAATTGCGCTGGTATGCAGCAAGAACTTTGGGCGAATTTCAACACCCAGAAGCTATCGCGTCAATAGTTAAATTGTTGAAAAATGATGAGGATGAACAACTCAAAGCGATCGCAGCTACAGCACTAGGACAAATGGGTATTGTTGCGATTACTTCACTAACTGAACTTCTAGCAGATGAAGATACACGGCTTTTAGCAGTGCGATCACTTTCCTATATTCGGCAACTAGAAACCATCATACCGCTATTGAGTGTAGTGCAAGATCCACAAGCAGCAATCCGCACGGCTGCAATTGAAGCCCTCAGCAGTTTTCATGACGAACGCGTACCACCAGTATTGTTAAACGCTTTGGATGATATAGCCACTACAGTTAGGCGTGCAGCAGTCCTTGGTTTAGGTTTTCGCCCCGACTTACGCGAAGCCTTAGATTTGGTGACAAGACTGCAACCTAAGCTATACGACTTTAATCTTGATGTTTGTTATGCAGCCGCAGTTTCCCTTTCTCGGATGGGTTGCGATCGGGCAGCCCAGCAATTATTTAAGCTGCTAATATCACCCCATACACCGTTACCACTGCAATTAGAAACCATCCGCGCTTTGGTTTGGGTGGGGACACCATCCAGTTTGGAATATTTGCAAACAGCATTTTATCAAAGCACTTCAGAGAGGCTTTGGCAAGAAATTGTTACTGTTTTGGGGCGAGTGCAAAAACCGGAAACTCCACCAGCTACAGAAATATTATTGCAAATACTGCGATCGCAGCATACAGCCACTGAGATTGCCAGTGTCAAAAGTGCGATCGCCTTGTCTTTAGGACAGTTAGGCGAAATGCAAGCCATTGAACCATTGATTTCGCTGTTAGGCGATTCTAACGTATCGGTGAGACTACATGCGATCGCCGCACTGAAAAATCTGGATGGGGAAGCCACACATCAACAATTGCAGCAGTTAGCAAATAATGATGCAATCACACCAGATTTAAAACAAGGAATAGCGATTGCTTTAGCCGAATGGTAAATTTTAATCTCAACTTTTAATTGCGTAGCATCTCGTTGGCGCAGCCTTTCCTACAGAAGATGAGGAATAAAGTCCTTATTACACACCTTTAATTATTTACGCCGTCCTATTTAACTCCCAACAAAAGTATTCCTTAAGTCTAAAGTAAGACACTCCTAGAGTATGAAGTTATAAGTTCTCAGATGAAATAATATTGTGAAGTATTGTTTCTAGAGTCTCAACCACTAGCAGCATCTAGCTGTTTAAAGTTTTTAGTTCATTTATATCCAAATAACTAAAAACTAATGTCAATAAAGTAATTATATTTACCGAGATGAAAATCCTGCTTAAATTAGCGATCGCTTGTACCTCTTAGGTAAGTCGGTTTATCTAATTACAGACTTTAAAACGTTTTACGCTTATAAACTAACTTAACTTCAATGCCCAATTATTTCCTGCGATATAAGTAGTTTTACTCTTATGGTAGAAGTCCGCCGAAAAAATAACACTTATGCTAGCTAACAACAAAATAATTCATAATAATCCAGTAAAAATGGAATAGATAAAAGTAAATATAATATTTGATTTCTATTTTGAACAAGCGACTTTGTTCGTGGATTCTTAATCCTGAATTAATTACTGTTTATGAGTTATTTTGTTGAATGTGACTAATAGTAAGATGTTGTAGTATTTTCAAATCCTTTCAACATTTCCAGAAGAAGTCAAGTAAAAAACTCCTCAATCTTTAACTATGCCAGAATTTAGCTAATTTAGCAGTGGATTAAAGAGACAATATCGCTTTTGAAAATCAATCAACCACAGAAATCTAGAACATAAAAGGAACCATAAGCATGAAGCCTTTAAATTTATCTAAAGCTGTTTTAGCTACTGTCTTTGCCATCAGTTTTGCTTCTGTATCGTTACCTCCTTCAGTTTTTGCCCAAAGTGGAGGCTCCGGCAGTGGAGGTTCCGGCAGTGGAAGCTCCGGCAGTGGAAGCTCTAGTGGTAGCACTGGCTCAGGTACTGGAACAGGGACTGGCACTGGAACAACGGGTACTGGCAGTGGCACTGGAACAACAGGAACTGGCACTGGAACAACGGGTACTGGCAGTGGCACTGGAACAACAGGAACTGGCACTGGAACAACGGGTACTGGCAGTGGCACTGGAACAACAGGAACTGGCA
>NZ_CAXTTT010000223.1:0-5288 GCF_964247315.1 uncultured Nostoc sp. | reverse complement strand
AGATACACTGATTTATTTTACTTAGTGTACTTCATTAGACTGGTAAACGCTATATTACCTGAATTCTAAATAAGACTTTTTATGACTAAATAATACAAAGTACTTGGAATTTAATTTCAAACACCTAACTATTGAGGTCTTTTTCATGCTGTGTTTATTGAAAAAACAGCTTAATTTAGATTCATGGTTAAACAACAGGTTCTGAACACGGCAAGCACAAAACCAAACGGCTAAGGCTCTATTGAAAATAATAAATAATATTTATTTTCATCAAATTCTAAGCCACTACATTCTAGTAAATATCGATTTAAATCGAAGATTTACATCTGTGCAAATTATAACTTAATCTGAACTTGACCGCATCACAATCAACATCTAAAGGACAAAAAAATGGCACTTTTCAATCTTGGTACACTCGGTAGCACTCCTGTTGTTAAGAATAACTCTGATTTAACTACATCTGATCCCACAGATGTCTTTCAGTTCCAAATCAGCAGTGGCAAAAATCTCAACTTATCTCTGACAAATATCAGCGCTGGCGATGATGCCGACATTCGATTGTTTCGAGATGCTAACAATAACGGTGTATTAGATAGCTTTGACCGAAATGTTGGACTTGTTTCCAATCGCGGAAGCAACCAAGATGAGGCGATTAACTTTAAAACCAGCTCTGGTACTTTTTTTGCCGAAGTATCTCGCTTTGCTCCAGGTAGTTCAGGCGATGTCAGTTACAATTTAGCTTTGTCTGCAACTGAACCTTCTGGAACTTTTCCAATTTCAGCCAGTTCCAGCAACCTTCTACCTAAGGAATTTGTACTCGGTCACTTGTCAGGTAATACCACTCGTACAGGTAACGTCAATAACCAGAACACTACTGATGTTTACAGCTTCTCTTTGGGATTCCGTGAGGGTGCCGACATTAGATTGGACGGATTAAGCAGCGATGCTGATATCCGGTTGATTCGAGACTCTAACAACAATCGCATCGTCGATGCAGGTGAGGTAATTGCCAGCTCTAATAATGCAGGTATTACTTCAGAACTGATTTCCAACATTAGTGTACGTGGTGACTACTTCTTGCAGGTAACTGAATTCACTGGTAGCACTAACTACAATGTGACTTTTAATCAGTTCTCCGTCCCTGCTTAAGTTAAGGCATTAGCAGTGATGAGTAGTACTTGAAAGTTTTGTACAGCAATGCTTTCAAGAGTATATAAATGATGCAAGCGGTACAAATCCATACCTGAATACCGCTTGCATTTCTTAATTTATCTCTGCACGGCTCAAATATTTGCACAAACATGAATAAAACATTACAACTAGGCGATGTCTACGATGGGCGTAGCGGCAGTGCCATCTTACCGCCAGAAATTATCCCCTTTTTAGCAAGTTACAATCTAATCCCGCAATTGTTATCTCAGAGCATTATTGAATTAGCGATGTCTACGACGGGCTACGCCAACGCACCCATCACTTGCACAGATGCCGAAACAATTCAAGCTCTAGAGCAATTTTATCAGCATTGGGATTTAAACAGCGCAGAAAAAATCCAAGATTGGTGTTTACGTTACGGTTTGACTCAAGAACAATTAGAACTTTTCGCCACCCGCAAGCTCAGAGTCGAAAAATTCAAGCAAATAACTTGGGGACATCAGCTAGAATCTTACTTTATCAAATACAAAAGACATTTTGATAAAGTCATTTATTCTTTAATTCGGACTAATAGCAGAGGAATTGCTAACGAGCTATTCTTCCGAATTACAGAAGGAGAACAATCATTTTCTGAACTAGCGCGTGAATATTCTCAAGGGCCAGAAGCTGATACAAATGGCATCATCGGCCCAGTAGAACTTGGTACGATCGCTCCCAATTTTGCTCAGTTACTTTGCACAAGTCAAGTAGGTATAGTTCAACCACCCGTACCCTTTGGAGACTCATGGATAATTGTACGTGTGGAAAAGTTTATAAGTGCTCAGTTGGACGAGTTTATGCGCCAACGATTGCTGCAAGAGAATTTTGAAACTTGGTTTCAACAGCAACTAAGTCAACTATCACCAGAAGAAAAAGCCTGGATGGGAATCAACACCAAACCAGCACAGCCTCAAGAAACAAAGGCTGCTTAGAAATTATTAAAATCGGGTGCAAAATGATGACAAATACAACCGTTGATATTCAAGAATATATTGCCGATTTATTTCCTTTCAATTATCTATCCCCAAATGTTTTAGAAAATTTGCTCAACAAGGTGCAATTCTTCCGCTATCGCATCGGGCAGGTAATAATAACCAGGGAAGCTATGCCCGATCAAATTAGCATTATCTACCAAGGACAAGCGCGTTTATTAGCCTACAATACTCAAGGACAAAATCCGGCGACACTGAAGTTGCTCTCACCAGGAGAGGTTTTGGGTTGGGTAAGTCATGTGCGGGGTATTGCATGTGAAACTGCGATCGCTTCTACTGAAGTTATCACCTTTAATCTGGCGATCGCTGATTTTCTCGGATTGATTCAGCAGGAGAAGGCTTTTGCCCAAGCATTAGACAATACTGCCTCCCTCATAGAAGTATATGAACTGCTGATGGAGGAACTGAGTCGTCGGGCAGATGGTAGCAGGAATTTAGTTAAACTTGCCCGCACAGCAACTCAAGCAGCCGTTATCCAAACATTCCCTACACGCAAAGTATCTCTCCAGCAGTTAGATTCAGAATTCTTGTGGTTGGTTAGCAGTAGTTCGAGTGCTTACTTTCCTGTGGGGAGTCGCTTGGAGTTGGATGATATCAACCCCAAGCTGAAATTTAATGCAAGTATGCGTCTGGTGGGATTGCCCAAGTCAATACTTGGAGAAAATCTCGCTCCTACACCAAAAACACTCTTACCCGCAGAGATTCCCTACGCCTCAGAAATTACTGTCACAGAAGCACCAGCAGCTAAGGGGAAACAAAAGAAGTATCCTTATATTAAAGGTAGAGGCCCGCTGGATGCAACACTAGCTTGCTTCCAGATGTTGAGCCAATACTTTAACATCTCCTGGCGTAGAGATACATTGCGACGGGTGTTGACAAAGCAGCACGAACAGAAAGGCGTTATATCTCTGCAATTTTGCGCCGCCGCCGCTGAGTTGATGGGGTTAACAACACAGATGGTAAAAGTTCCCGCCGCCGCAGTCGGACGCTTGCAACTACCAGTAATGATTTCTTGGCAAGATAGTTTTGCAATTATTTATAAAAATAGCAATCAAGAGTTACTCATTGCCGTTCCTGAGATGGGACTACTACGCTACAAACTGCGAGACTTTGCCGAAAACTGGGGGGCTGAAGGAGAAGTACTGCTCCTGCAAACCAATAAAAACACTCCCAAGGCGCGGTTTAGTTTGAATTGGTTTGTACCTTCATTGCGGCGCTATCGCAAGGTATTAATTGAAGTACTAGTTGCTTCCATTGTTATTCAACTGTTTGGGCTGGTAAATCCCCTCGCCACACAGGTAATTATTGACAAAGTACTGGTTGGTAACAGTCCTGATACGCTGGAAGTTTTTGGGATCTTTTTGCTAGTAGTAGCAGTCATCGAAGCAATACTAACTAGTATCCGCACTCATTTATTTACAGATACCACTAACCGAATTGACCTCACCCTTGGTTCTGAGGTGATTAATCATCTGTTGCGTCTGCCATTATCTTACTTTGAACGCCGTCCTGTGGGAGAATTAGCAACGCGAATTCACGAGTTGGAAAACATCCGCTCTTTCTTGACTGGTACAGCCTTAACTGTGGTGATGGATGCTGTGTTTTCGGTGGTCTACATTTTAGTGATGGCAATTTACAGCCCAGTGTTGACATTAGTTGCTTTGGCAACAGTACCTCTGTTTGGTTTGCTCAACCTAATGGTATCACCTCTGATACGGCGACAATTGCAAGAGAAAGCAGAATGCAATGCCGAAACGCAATCTTATTTAGTGGAAGTGATGGGGGGAATGCAGACAGTCAAGGCGCAAAATTTAGAAATGCGATCGCGTTGGCAATGGCAAGAACGCTATGCTCGTTATATTAGCGCAGGTTTCAAAACAGTATCTACCCAAACTACTGCCAGTTCTGTTAGCAACTTTCTCAACAAGTTTTCCAGTATGTTAGTGCTGTGGGTAGGAGCTTTTCTCGTCCTCAATCAGCACCTAACCTTGGGACAACTCATCGCTTTCCGCATCTTGGCTGGTTATGTCACTAGTCCCTTGTTACGCCTAATGCAACTTTGGCAGAACTTCCAAGAAACTGCTCTATCTCTGCAACGCCTTGCTGATATTTTAGACACTCCCCAAGAAGTAGAAATTGGTAACTGTCAAAATATCCTCATGCCCAGTATTCAAGGTAGTGCCCGTTTTGAAAATCTCAGCTTTAGTTTCTCGGAACACGGGCCATTGCAACTGTGCAATATTAACTTAGATTTTCCTGCTGGCTCCTTTGTGGGAATTGTTGGTCAAAGTGGTTCCGGTAAAAGTACACTGCTAAAATTATTACCCAGACTTTACGAACCCAAGTCCGGCAAAATCTTGATTGATGGCTACGACATCAGTAAAGTAGAACTCTATTCCTTACGCCGTCAAATTGGGATGGTGTTACAAGATACCCTTCTGTTTGATGGCACAGTCCGCGAAAATATTGCCTTGGGATATCCTGATGCAACCGATGAAGAAATTATTACTGCTGCCAAGGTAGCTTATGCCCACGACTTTATTATGTCTCTGCCCAATGGCTATAACACCCGTGTCGGCGAACGAGGTTCGGGATTATCTGGAGGACAACGGCAACGAGTAGCAATCGCTCGTACTGTTCTGCAAAATCCGCAATTGCTTATCCTTGATGAAGCTACCAGCGCCTTAGATTACAATGCCGAAGCCCAAGTTTGCCGTAACTTGGCGACAGCTTTCCAAGGTAAAACAGTGTTTTTCATTACCCACCGCCTCAGCACAATTCGCAATGCCGATGTCATTTTGATGATGGATAGAGGTGCTGTGGTAGAACAGGGAACTCATGAAGAATTGATGGCGCTCAAAGGTTATTACTACTGTTTGTATCAGCAACAGGAAGCAAAAGTTTAGTGCTGAGTTAGGAGTTAGGAGTTAAGAGTTAGGAGTCAAGAGAAAATATTATTGCTTCAAGCTCAGAACTCGGAACTTCGACTTCAGAACTCGGAAGTTGAGCCTTTTTGCTTGAACGTTGAGCCTTTGAACTCGGAAGTTGAGCCTTTTTGCTTGAACGTTGAGCCTTTGAACTCGGAAGTTGCACCTTTTTGCTTGA
>NZ_CAXTTT010000222.1:0-5432 GCF_964247315.1 uncultured Nostoc sp. | reverse complement strand
GAATCGCGTCTCTACAAATGGTCTATTTGTCGCATTCTTTTTTCAAATTGGTATAACTTTTTAATCTTAAAATCGCTTAACCTGGCGGGACTGCTTCTTCAAAGGGACGGATAATCGCCGGGGCTGGTGTAACTTCTGGTTTAAAGATTCCCTGCAATGCTTGTTCTAAGGTTTGCGCCATGACAATCCGGTTTTCGTAAGCCACTACTACCCGTACTAAGGTTGGCAGACTATTCTGTGTGGCTTCTAGATAGATTGGTTCGACATACAGCAGCGATTGCTCAATGGGAATTACTAGTAGATTGCCTTGAATAGCTCTCGAACCCTGGCGATTCCACAAGGAAATTTGCTGAGAAATTACTGGGTCTTGGTTAATCCGCGCCTCGATTTGCTCTGTTCCGTAAATCAGGCGTTCTTTAGGAAATACATATAACACCAACTTACCGTAGTTTTTGCCATCTGATCGCGCCGCTAACCAAGCAATTAAATTAGTCCGTTGTTTGGGAGTATAGGGTAGAAGCAGAATAAATTCTTCAAAGTCTACAGTGGGTAGACTAGTAATCAAATAATACGGATCTACTGGACGGGGTTCGCTACCATAGATTTCATTCGGAATTTGCCACTGGTCTTCCCGGTTGTAAAATACTTGGGGGTCAGTCATGTGATAGATCATCAACCGCTCAGATTGAAGTTTGAAAAAGTCCACCGGATACCGGGTATGACTGCGGAGATTGACTGGCATTGTACTGAGCGGTTTGAACATGTTGGGAAATATCGCTGACCAAGTAGCAATAATCGGGTCGCTTTGATCGGCAATATAAAACTTCACAGTGCCGTGATAGGCATCAATCACTACTTTGATAGAATTGCGAATGTAGTTGATCCCATCGCTACCAGTGTCTGAGTAGGGATAGCGATCGCTGGTTGTGTAAGCATCTACAATCCAATAAAGATAACTGGGATTACTTGGGAAATCTTGATTAGCAGCAGCAGCAACTAAATAGGGGTCACTGTCAAATTTCAAAAAGGGTGCGATCGCTTGAATTCTTTCCTTGACATTTCGTCGCAGTAGCACTTTTGTATCTGACAAAAAGTCCCGCGTCAGCACCATCTGCCAATCTTTCAAATACATCGCAAATAGCCACCGTCGCCATGCTGAACCGATTTCAACACCACCTAGACCCTCGTAAGAGTTGTAAACATTATCACTACCGCTAGGATAGTCTAGCTCTCTAACTTTTGTGCCAGTCATTACATAAGTATTAGTAATCTCACCGTAATAAATCCGGGGTTGCCCAATCGGAATACTTTGACGAACGGCTTCATTAGAAGTTGTGAGGGCGCTACTATTACCGCTAATATCTTTAACAAAATATTCTGGTAGCCCACCCGGCCCAACTGTATTAACTGGACTAACAGTAAACCCGAAACCGTGGGTATAAATTAAATGGCGATTAACCCATGTTTGAGCTTCCTGTGGTACGGCACTGTAATCTAATTCTCGTGCGGCAATCAGTACCTGCCGCCGTTCTGTTGATTCAACTGCTGGCGACTTTTGGGGGGCAGGTGGTCGAGGTGAAAGTTCATCTGTTTTGAGAGTATATCGATCGATATCGGCATCGGGGAACTGATAATACGGGCGAATTTGTTGCAGTTGACGGTTAGTTTCTAACAGTGGTCGCTCATCCCACAGGCGAATATTCCGAATTGTCGAGTCATTCTTTTGAATATCAGCTTCAGTCAATGTTCCTTGGGGGTTGAAGCTTCTAGAATCGATCGCTTCCAAATCGAATGCTTGGCGAGTCAAGGCGATAGTCCGCTGAATGTAGGGTTGCTCTCGTTGCAACTCATTCGGTTGGACAATTAAATATTGCACTATAGTAGGTAAAACAACATCAGCAGCTACAACTAATACTAGATAAACCCCTAATCCGTAAAATAGAAAGCGACGATACTGAGATTTGGGTTTCCAGAAAAACGTTCGCCAAAGTAGGTAAAAGGCGATCGCAACTGCCACAATGCACAAGACGGTGTAAGCTGGCAACTGGGCTGTAACGTCGGTATAGCTAGCACCATAACTCACACCACGGCTAGAATACACGAGTTCATAGCGAGTTAGCCCATAACTCAGAGCTACTACCAGCATCAACAAGCCACCCATACCAAATAAATGACGCTGCTGCTGGGGCGAAAAACCGGAGAAAATTCCCTGACTCAAACTATCCGCCGACAACAGATAAGTGAGAGTAACGGCGACGAAGCCATACAAACATAATCCCATCAGCCAGAGTTCTAGCAGTTCCCAAAAGGGTAAAGAAAATACGTAAAAGCTGATATCTCGACCAAATAAAGGCTCAGTGCTGTTGAAAAGCGTGGGGTGGAAATATTGCAGTACCTTTGGCCAGTGTCGGAATATGATGAAGGCAAAAATGGGACTGAAGAGAATTGCGATCGCAGTCAGTAAAAATTGAGGATAGATTAAGATGGCGATCGCTACTCCCACAATTAAACCGAGATACCAGACTTGAGAGACAATCTGCCTCAAAAGTTGCCAGATTGTCTCCGGTCTAAATAGGGCGGGAACAGGTAGAATAGCCTGATTAACTGGAGAATGCCAGTAGAAAAGAGCAATTTGACCATAGTGAGCCAGCATCAACCCAATCAACAAGCTCAGTACCACAGTTAAGGGTAATAACCAGCGCAATTTTAATGCTTGAAAGCGTTGCGGCCCAAGTATCCGGGTTTCGTTGCGTCTTGGATAATTAGGACTGAGAAAATTTGTTAATTCACTGTTGAGTTCTGCTGGCTCAATCTTTACAGACTGGGAATATTTTAGCCGTTGTGCTAAAGCCAGGTTTAGCAGTAGATAGGCAGCAGTTATTCCAGCCACGACTACCCACAAAATACCGCGAGTCAGCAGCCTCAACAGAAATACTTGGAGATAGCCGACTTCTTGAAACCAAAAAATCTCTGCTCCCAGGCGGGAACCCAGATCCAGGAGTAGCCACAGCCCCAAGAATACAATTAATAATCTAAAGCCCCATTTCCAATACATTGATATGTAATTTTACCCCCCTAAAAGACTTTGGGAAGTCCAGCTTGTTTCAAAACTCCGTTAGCGGTATGGCGTGACTTGATGGTTCCGTCTACAACAAACCGACGATCTGTAATTGGACTGTACCAGATTTCATGATCTCCTTTGCCTTGCCGTTCAAAGTAGCACCCAACTTCTGAAAGCATCTTTTTCAACTCAGGAGTAAACGACGCACCCATCTATGAAGCCACTTTAATCAACTCTTGTCGATGGCTAGTTAACTCAAAGGTGATAGAACCTACATAGTCAGCAGGGACAATTTTGTTCACAATGATCAGTTCTGGAATTATTTCTCGCAGCTTTTGCGTCAGAACCTCAATCGTAGAAGCTTCTGTTACCAATCCAGGTACGTCATCACTAGTTGCTACCCAAACTTCTGCGTCTGAATCCCAAAATGCTTCAACCTTAAATGTGATTTGTGCCATCATTGAGTGCTTACAACGTAGTTCCAGTTTAGAACATCCGAGTCATTGTAGGGGCACAACATTGTTGTGCCCCTACCACATGTTGCATCCCAACGCGAATTCATATTTATGACATAACACACGATTTTAAATCAAAAAGGGATATCAAACAGGAAATCTTGATCATCAGAATTACGTTGCGGGTTTTCTGGATCATCTGCCCAACGCTGGGGATTATTTAAAATATATTGTTGGATATTATCTACAGATTTTTGCTCTCTTCCAATGTGTTCATAAAAATTGCGTTGCCAGATTGATTGTCCTTTTGTCTGCCAAATTATATTAATGCGTTTGCTGACAACGCCTTTATAGCTACGAATAACTGTAGAAATAGAACCAGGTACAGGTTTACCGAATTGTTCTGTGTTGCAGTCAAAATGTTGATTGAGGGCAGAACAATGTTGTGCCCCTACAGGTTTATCGATGATGATTAAGATGCCGTGTAGATGGTTAGGCATGACCACAAAGGTATCTAATTCAATGTGGGGAAAATGATCGGGTATTGTTTGCCAGCAGTTGAAGGCAATATGACCTAAAGAATTTAATTGCATTTCGCCCTTAACTACATTACCAAATAAACATTGCCGTGCTTTGGTGCAAATGGTGATGAAATATGCACCAGGTTGGGTGTAATCGTACCTTTTCAAGCGAATAGAATGGCGGTGGTGTATTTGTGGATCATAGGGCATTAATTTTTACATATAGTTATTAGTAATGTGTGTTTATTTTAACTGATAATTTCTATTGCCATTGATATAAATAACGTAGGGGCACGGCATTGCCGTGCCCTCCTACCCATTTGGCATCTCAACGAGAAACAATATTGTTTTGCACAATGCATATTACATTTGAATGATACTAATTCCTCTACGGAAAATTACAAATAAAATCTTGGCTGCGGTGAACAGTTCTATCAGGGCACAACATTGTTGTGCCCCTACGCAAGATATTTGTGGTAGCTTTAGTTTGCAAGTTTGTGAAAATGGGATATTAAGGTAAATATTTGCCTTTTAATCACCATCATTCACCCTTGGATCTCGGTTGTTGCAGTTCAAAGGTCGGAGTTCCGAGTTCAAAGGTGGAAGTTCCGAGTTCAAAGGTGGAAGTTCCGAGTTCAGAGGTCGAAGTTCTGAGGTCAGGGGTCGAAGTTCCGAGTTCAGAGGTCGAAGTTCCGAGTTCAAAGGTGGAAGTTTCGAGTTCAGAGGTGGAAGTTTCGAGTTCTGAAGGTGAAAACTGGAGTTCTGAGCCTAAATGGTGGAGATAATAAGTACAGACCATTGTAAGGGCACGGCATTGCCGTGCCCCTACCCATGTTCTTTACTCCAAACATATTTACGGCAGACTTCGCAGGCAGCTTTTGCTTCCTCTGTTTGCGGATTGGTGAAGATGGGATGGTAACGCAACCTGTCGCAACAGACTTGCAACCATGCACGCCAACCACTGCGCCACAACCGCACTGTGCCGTCACTACCGCCACTGACAATCGTCTGCCCATCGGCGCTGATGGCCACAGATAAGACATAACCCTCATGACCACGCAAAGGTTCAGCCAGGAAAAGACCTTGGCGGTTCCACAACCGCACTGTGCCATCATTACCGCCACTGACAATCGTTTGCCCATCGGCACTGATGGCGACAGAATTGACAATACGCTCATGACCACGCAAAGGTTCAGCCAGGAAAAGACCTTGGCGGTTCCACAATCGCACTGTGCCGTCAGTACCACCACTGACAATAGTCTGCCCATCGGCGCTGATGGCAACAGAATTGACAATACGCTCATGACCACGCAAAGGTTCAGCCAAGAGAAGACCTTGGCGGTTCCACAATCGCACTGTGCCGTCAGTACTGCCACTGACAATAGTCTGCCCATC
>NZ_CAXTTT010000221.1:0-5460 GCF_964247315.1 uncultured Nostoc sp. | reverse complement strand
AAGTACCTCAACACGACTTTTAAGTACCTCAACACGACTTTCAAGTACCTCAACACGACTTTCAAGTACCTCAACACGATGTTGAAGTACCTCAACACGACTTTCAAGTACCTCAACACGACTTTTAAGTACCTGTTGCTTATACCAAATTGCCTTTGGTTGTCATTTTTAACGCAATATTGAAAGAGATCGCTCAGACATCGAGATCAAAAGATTTGCGATCGCACTTGAATTACACTGGGTGCATCAGCTTGAGTCATTGCTAGCAGTGTACCAAAATCTAAGTCATGGGTGAAAACAATGTAGTCGTTTGTCAGTGCCCATGCCATGATTACTTTATCTGTAGACTGGAATTACCAATTGTTGACCAGTGGACAGCTTCAAAACCCGCACTTTCCAAGACTAGAACCCAGTCAGGAGAAAGATTCATATTAAGTAAAATTTTCATGCCCAAGCAAGGGGTACTTCAATTTCTTCTACCCGCCATGCAGCATAAGCTAAAGCTTCATAAATATCCTCACGTTCTAGGTATGGGTACGCTTTGAGAATATCTTCTGGGGTATGTCCTGCTGCCATTAAACCGACAATTGTTCCTACAGTAACACGCATACCTCGAATGCAAGGTTTGCCACCCATGATTTCTGGGTTGAATGTGATTCTTTTTAGTGGTTTCATAAAGTGATTACTTTAATTCTGCTAATAGGCGAATGGCTAATACTGCATCGCTGGGCATTTTTTCTACTGCTGACATAGGAACAGTAAAAACAGCGATAGAGTCACCTGCTGCATTAAATACTTCTAATACATAGCCATCTTCACCACCGCTTGGATGAGTCACATAATCAATTAGCATGGCGACATCACTCTGTTTGAGGTTGTATTCTGGGAAGTCTCGACACAGAGCAACGTACTCATATAGTTCCAATTTCATTATCATTAGTCCTTCTTTGGTTTCAAGGTAATAAAACGAAAGCTTCCGTCATGTTTTGATTCTAGGCAAACTGTAATAACTGCTAAATTTTGATCATTTACTCCTTGTAGGTTTCCCGCAATGGTGTAAAAAGTTCCATATTCATTAGTATTATCTTCTACAGCTTTATTGGTGGTGGCGAGTTGTCGAATCGCTGTCAATAAATCTTCTGGGTTATTTTGTGTAAATTCTGCTTAAGCTAAAAATTTTGATTTATCATCTTTGATACGGGGAACTAGAAGATAACGGGTAAGTTTTCTTCGGGAATGATGAGATTATCTGGAATTTTCACAATTTAGTTTTTATCTGATTATTTTTAATTGGTTAAGCTGCTATGTCCTCTGTGGTGATTTCTAGGTGTTCTACGTCGATTTCTCCTGAGATGAGTTTGGGAAGGAGTAAGTCACGGGTTTGCCGGAGGTTGGAGTTTTTCATTAGTAAATTTTTCATCTGCGAGAACATCGGAGAAGTTATTTTTATAAAAAGTTGCATAATTTCTTGAGCGGGTACTAAAAAATAAAAAATTCTTATTTTTTCTAAGCTTAAGTTATCTTGAGTAGTACCTCTAGAGACATTCTGCATTCTTAGTTTGATAACATCAATAGAGTATTTAATAAACTCTACACTTACCCTGTTAGAGTCAGCTACAAAGCCAACTATGCTATCTGGAAAACAAGCGGGGAATGTTAATATCGCTGTTTCCGCAATATTTGCAGCTATAGTAATCAATAGTGTTCCTGATTGCCAAATCTTACTTTGGGATAAACCTTTTTCGTTATATGTTTGACTGTAATCTGTAATGTATAAATAAGCTTCCTTAACTTCTCCGGTTTGAATGAAAGGATAATCACCTCCATATAAAGAAGGGTCATTTCTTGGACGATGTTTGGATTTACCTCTAGCAAGTAATCCAAGTTCTTCAAGCTTCTTCACTTCCCACCCTTCAGGGATTAAACCCAATTCAGAATCAACCATTTTGGTGTGTTCCTGACCAGGGAAGCGGAATTTGACAAACCACTCATGGTAGAGGGTTTGTGCCATTTCTTCTAATATTTTGATGCGTCTTGTGTTGTTTTCTATTAGGTCATCATACGCTGAGAGGATGGCAGCGATTTTCTTCTGCGTGGGGAGAGAGGGATAAGAAATAGGTAATTCATGAATATGATTTCTATTTAGAGTTGGATTGGCAGAACCACAATCATATTGTTCAAGGTGCAATGTTTGTAGAAAATAGTACGCAAAATTCTCATCATTACCATGAAAATCTTTAACCCATAACGTTGTATAGTTGCCCAAAAATTACTTTTAGCAAAGAAGACAGTACCAAGAGTTCCCTTTCTCCCAATCACTACCCCTGGAGCTTTTACCTTATATTCGTTATGTTTCCCACCCAATCCTGAGGAAAATATCACATCATATTCACCTGCTTGTAATTGTCTTTTGGTGATATCAAAACCTCTTTGAAAAGTTAGAAATTTGCCTAAATTTGTATTTTTCCATCCTTTTCTCAACAAAATACTCATATTAATCTGCTTAATCTGTAAACAAAGACTCTAAATCTCGATAATCACTCACCAGAGGCACAATCAGATTCCTCAGCAATTTTCCGAATTTTTTCTTGCAACCTAGCAAAAACAACTTCGCCATCAGTTACTTGTCCTTTAGCGATTTGTTCAGTTCCCACAGCAATTTTTTGGCGTAATTCTTCAATGCGCCGTTCTCTTTCTTGAAGCAACTTAAAAGCTTCATTTATCACATCTTCTGCACTTGCAAACCTACCAATTGCAAGTTGTGCTTGAATAAATTGCTCGATTTCTGGTTTCAATGTGATATTCATAACTATTACCTCAGCTAAAAAAAGTAATTTTCTAGGGTTTGTTATGCCGCCGACTAACGCACCATTATATATTTCTGGTGCGTTAAAGCTAAAGTTTATAACGTCCCCTACGAGATTGAAGTTTATTCCCTTACATCACAAACTAACCTTTTAAATAAAGATAGAGAAATAATAGTTGTATTTAATAAAGTTTGTGCTTCGTTAAAATCAGTATCACCTGTAATTAAAAAATCTGCCTCTGCTGCAATAGCACAAGCTAAAAACTTTGCATCTTTCCTATCTCTAGGAAAATCAACCTCCACATCCACATCTATTAGTGTTATCACAGAATCAATTAAATAAACCCATCTTTGGTGTTGTGCCTCAGTTAACTTTAAACGAGGACGCTTTAAAACCTCCTTATATTCTGCCAGTATCTCTGCCGATACAACCCACTCAAAATCAGAATTAGCAACCACAAATAAAATTACTGCCTCTGGATTTTTATCAGCTATAGCAGCAGAGACTAAAATATTTGTATCAATAATAACCTTCATTCTCCCTGCCTATAAGCTTCAATTTCTGCTGCTATCTCTTCATCAGTCAAGGGATGATCTGCGTGTGTCGTTTGTATTTCTTTGAATAACTTTTTTAATTCTGCTGCTAAAGTAGCCCTTTGATTATCCTCTGCTAAAATAATCACCTCAACTTTCTGTCCTGCTTGAAATGGTAAATCAGATAATACTACCTGCTTTGGATCTGTAATGGTGATGTAGGTTTTGTAAGCGTTCATGATTTATCCTGTTCTCAACTTTTATCTAACTTTGTTCTAACAATTTCGCCACATTCTCTGCAATTTTGTCCTCTAATTCCCTCGCTTCTAGATTCAAAACTTCCAATTCCTCATTCAACTCTTCCAACTTCCCCGTAAAATCAAAATCTTCCACTACTCGTTCCGCAACACCCACATAACGTCCAGGGTTTAAACTCCATCCCTGCGCTGCGATTTCTTCTAAAGTTGCTACCTTACAAAGTCCAGGTATATCAATATATTGCCCTTGGGGGAATTTCTCCGCCAGCAATGCTTGGCTACCATTGGTAGTCTCTACTGCTTCACCTCTGTACAATCTGACGATATTCGCTAAAAATTCAATCTGTTCTAGGGTAAACTCCCGATGGGCACGGTCAATTTGACGGTAAATGTGCCTAGCATCCAGAAATAATACCTTATCTCTGCGGATAGTATCTGCTTTCCCCTTATCCAAAAACCACAGAGTACAGGGTAAGGTAACAGTGTAGAAAAAATTAGAACCAACAGCGATCATCACATCCACTGCATGGGATTGGATAAGTTTCTGCCGAATCTCTAACTCTGTACCTCGCGCATCACTGGCAGAATTCGCCATGACAAATCCTGCCCTACCTGTTTCATTTAATGCACTCCAGAAAAAATGAATCCACAGGTAATTAGCATTATCTGCCTTGGGCATTCCAAATTTGCTAACACGCGGATCTCCTTTGATTTTTTCTTTGTCCACCTTATCGACATTAAAAGGTGGGTTTGCCATCACAAAGTCAAATTTCTCTACAGACTCGTGAATGTCTTCATAATAAGTATTGCTCTGGCGAATATCTCCTGCAAGTCCATGTACAGCTAAGTTCATCTTGCATAAGCGGACAGTTTCACCTACTTTCTCCTGTCCATAAATACTAATTTCTGTGCTGGGGTTCTTCTTGTGTCTTTCTACAAAAGATGCACTTTGAACAAACATACCACCACTTCCACAAGCAGGGTCATAAATTCGTCCATGATATGGTTCAATTACTTCTACAATTAATTTCACCACAGAAATAGGGGTAAAGAATTCTCCCCCTTTCTGTCCCTCAGTCATCGCAAATTTACCCAGGAAGTATTCATAAATCTTCCCGAAAGCATCACCTGATAAATCTGTGCCTAATTCGACTTTGTTAAAGTTTTTCAGCAAGTCAAATAACAAATCATTTTCGAGGCGATTATAAGTTTTGGGGAGAATATCTTTTAATTCTTCATTCTCTGCTTCAATGGCACGCATCGCATCATTGATTGCCTTGCCAATATCTGCTCCTCCTGGTAAGTTCAGCAGTGTGGAGAATCTGGTAGCATCAGGCAAATACATTACTCCCTTTGCTTGGTAGTCTGCTTTGGTAATTCCACGTCTTCTACTACCTGCATTTTTCAGTTCCTCTTCAGCATGGGTAAATTTCCAATCAGCGTAGCGGAGGAAGATTAACCCCAGTACCGGGATGGAATACTCACTGGACTTTAGCCTAGAGTTAGCGCGTAACTCATCTGCTGCTTCCCATAGGCGTTTTTCTAAATCAGTAGTGTTAGCAGGCATAGTCAGACATCAGATTACCAAATCTATCGATTATAAGATAGTTTGTGTTTGTGACAACTCGGTGAACTACGAATTTGAGCAGAAACCAGCAAGATGATCACCCTTGGACTGAAAATGGGCGATCGCCTTTTTTGATTTCAGGCAGAATATGTTCTGTGCGATGTCTACGACGGGCTAGCGCCTACGCAGTATGGATAAACTACTAGAGTATTCTGCGATCGCTATTTTAGTAATGACCCCTTTACCCGGATTTCTCACAAGCAGTAAAAAATCAATTTACATAACTTGATGTGAGA
>NZ_CAXTTT010000220.1:0-5548 GCF_964247315.1 uncultured Nostoc sp. | reverse complement strand
CAGGTTACGATAATATCTTTAGTCTACGTCTTAATCGCCTTGGCGGTTGCTATATCTAGCTGCATCATCACCATTGATGCAATGGGCACTGAGAAATCCATTGCCCAAAAAATCATCGCCGCAAATGCTGATTATATTTTGAGCCTGAAAGATAATCACCCTAAGCTGCACCAACAAGTGAAAAATTGGTTTGAAATAGCACAATCTCTTAGATTTAAAGATGTTGATGTGAATATTAGTCAACGGATAGAAAAAGGACATCACCGCATCGAGAATCGTCAGGTTTACACCGTATCAGTGTCACAACTTCCTATACTTCATGAACAAGATTTGTGGGCAGGACTGACAACAGTAGTTATGGTAGTACGTTCCATTCAGCATTGGAATCAAACTAGCTATGAGGTGCAATTTTATATTTCCAGTCTCGCCAGTGATGCTAATAAAATTGGTAGCGCCATTCGACAGCATTGGGAAATAGAAAATTCTGTTCATTGGACATTAGATGTCACTTTTAATGAAGATGAATGTCGAATTCGTTCTCTGCACAGTCCACAGAATTTTGCTTTGCTACGTCGCATTGCTCTTAATGCCTTGTATCGAATGAAAACATACATTCTTTCCATAGTTCAGCAAACTCTTCCTCTGTAGGCTGGTAATAGCCAGGAAATAAATCACGCATAATCATTTTTTGATAATTCCCTAATATATATGTTTAAATTATAGTGTGTATTTATACAATTATAACACGCAACAATAAAAAAGGGGTTCTTAATAAAAGTCCTTGTTTTCGCATTCTTTGCTTTGCGTCTTTGCACCTTGACGTGAGACAAAAAACTCTACTTCTTCATCGCCGGATACTGTTGCAATACCTGCTGCAAATATTGCCCAGTATAAGACCTGGGATTTTTTGCAACTTCCTCCGGTGTACCCACAGCAATCAATTCTCCCCCTTTATCGCCACCTTCTGGCCCCAAATCTATCACCCAGTCAGAACAACGAATTACATCTAAGTTGTGTTCAATTACTAAAATGGAATTGCCTTTATCCACCAATCGTTGCAACACATCTAACAATTTGTGGACATCATAAAAAGATAACCCTGTTGTTGGTTCATCGATTAAATAAAGTGTTTTACCTGTAGCGCGTCGAGATAGTTCTGTTGCCAATTTCACCCGTTGCGCTTCACCACCAGATAAAGTAGTCGCAGGTTGTCCTAATTGGACATAACCCAACCCAACATCAAATAAAGTTTGCAAACGCGCGATCGCTTTGGGAATATTCTGGAAAAAGTCTAAACTTTCCTCAACTGTCATTCTCAGAACATCAGAAATAGACTTATCTTTGTACTTCACCTGCAAAGTCTCGCGGTTGTATCTCGCACCTTTACAAATTTCGCATTGCACGTAAACATCCGGGAGAAAGTTCATTTCAATAACATTTACACCCTGTCCGCTACAAGCTTCGCAACGTCCACCTTTAACGTTGAAGGAAAATTGTCCGGGTTTGTAACCCCTAGCTTTGGCTTCTACTGTTTGGGAAAATACATCCCGAATCGCATCAAAAATCCCTGTGTAAGTTGCAGGGTTGGAACGTGGTGTGCGTCCAATGGGAGATTGATCGATAACGATCGCTTTATCAATCGCGTTTAATCCCTGAATTTTATCTAAATGTCTAGGTAGGGGAACTTTCTTAGTTAAATGGTGTTGCAGAGATGGGTACAGTAATTCGTTAATCAGGGTAGATTTGCCAGAACCAGACACACCAGTGATGGAGACGAGTTTACCTAGCGGAATATCTACATCTATATTTTGTAAATTGTTGCGATGAGCATTTTTAATTCCCAAACTGCGCCCATTTCCTTCTCGGCGTTCTGCTGGTGTGGTAATTACCCGTCTTCCTGATAAATATGCACCCGTCAAGGAATCTTCTGCTGCTAATAACGCCTGAAAATCACCTTGGGCGATAATATTTCCGCCGTGAATTCCTGCACCAGGGCCAATATCAACTATATGGTTAGCTGCACGAATTGTTTCTTCATCGTGTTCAACGACAATTAATGTATTACCCAAATCGCGTAATTTCGTTAAAGTTTTAAGCAACCTGCCATTATCTCGTTGATGCAAACCAATACTCGGTTCATCTAAAACGTAAAGAACTCCTGTTAAACCAGAACCAATTTGCGTTGCTAGACGAATTCGTTGGGCTTCGCCACCAGAAAGAGTCATGGCGGGACGATCAAGGGTGAGGTAATCTAAACCTACATCTAACAAAAATTGCAATCTAGCTTTGATTTCTCTCAGGACTAAATCAGCAATTTGCAACTGGCGATCGCTCAACTTAAATTGCTCAATTCTCTCTCGACAATCCCGAATTGATACGGTAGTCAATTCTAAAATTCCATATTGTCCCAACTTCACCGCCAAGGCTTCTGGTTTTAACCGTTTTCCTTTACAAACTTCACACGGTTGATCGATTAAATACTGCTCTAATTTTTGTTTAACTAATTCTGAACCACCCTCATATTGTCGTTGCAAAATCGGAATAGCACCTTTAAAACTCTGCTTTCTCTGTGCCTCTGCGGCTCGTTCATCTTTGTCTCCAAACAAAATAATTTGTTGCTGTTCTTCTGTCAGCTTGCTCCAATTTGTCTGTAACTCAAACCCGTAAATCTGTCCCACACTATAGAGTAATTCCAAGTAATAAGAATTATCTTTTTCTGACCAAGGCGCGATCGCAGCATAAACTGGCGCTTCCCAGTCAGGTACGATCAAGTCTGGTGCAAATCTTCTTAAAGTTCCGATGCCATGACAGTGCGGACAAGCACCATAAGGTGAGTTAAAGGAAAACAATCGCGGTGATAGTTCTTCCATTACCGCCCCATGTTCTGGACAAGCAAAGTTTTCCGAAAATACTAATTCTTCTTCTTTTTCTTGTCCGTCGTCACCAAGCAGACTCACAAGAATAGCTGCAATCCCACCCGATTGCTTCAGACACGTAGACAAAGAATCAACTAAACGCTCCTGAATATCAGGCTTTTTCACCAAGCGGTCAATTACCACTTCGATGGTGTGGGTAAAATTTTTATCCAATTCAATGGAATCTGACAGTTCGCGGATCTCGCCATTGATCCGCACGCGGACAAAACCTTGAGATGCCAGACTTGACAAAAGCTTACGATGTGTGCCTTTTTTCCCCCTAACAACGGGTGCAAGAATTTGGAAGCGGGTGCGATCTGGTAATTCCATGATGCGATCGCACATCTCATCGATTGTCTGGGGTGCAATACAGCGATCGCATATCGGACAATGGGGTTCGCCAGCTCGACCAAATAACAGCCGCAGATAGTCGTAAATCTCCGTCACCGTCCCGACAGTGGAACGGGGGTTATGAGAGGTTGACTTTTGGTCAATGGAAATTGCTGGACTTAAGCCTTCAATCGCCTCCACATCCGGTTTATCCAGTTGTCCGAGAAATTGCCTTGCGTAGGCGCTGAGGGATTCCACATAGCGACGTTGCCCTTCAGCGAAAATGGTATCAAATGCTAGGGAAGACTTACCAGAACCAGAAACGCCAGTGAATACGATTAGGCGATCGCGTGGCAATTCCAAGTCAATATTTTTCAGATTATGCTGCCTAGCACCCCGAATCCGAATGGTATTCTGGCTGTTGTGGCTGGGGTACGGAAGATGTCCATTCAAGGATGCTGCTAGCTGTTTGTCTGACATATTGGGCGGCGAAGAAGGAGTTTCTGATGAAACAGTCCTTAATAATACTATCTTTAATCTGTTAATAGTAGAACAATCGTACTGTTTTAGTTAGTTATCGTTCTAAATTCATGCCGCAGACATCATTAAGAGTCTGCTAATTTGGAAGCATCCCGATTAAATATCCTTCTGAGGGCGAAGCTATGGTATCGCAAATCCAACCGCCGACGCAGCCAGAGGTCATCTACCCAGATAGTGACGGACAACCAGTAGCTAATAATACCATACAGTTTGGCTGGATTGTAGAAATTAAGCAGAATATAGAGTGGCTATTTGCTGACGATCCAAATGTTTTTGTCGCCGGGGATTTATTTTGGTATCCGGTAGAGGGACATAACACAATTGTTAACGCCCCAGATGTGCTGGTGGTATTGGGTAGACCAAAAGGCGTAGGCGTAGCCCGTCGTAGACATCGCCTGTGCTACCAACAATGGAAGGAGGAGGGAGTTGCACCACAAGTAGTGTTTGAAATTCTTTCTCCCAGCAACACCCAAACTGAAATGGACAAGAAATTACTTTTCTACGATCGCTATGGCGTGGAAGAGTACTACATTTACGATCCCGATCGCAATAATTTGCATGGCTGGTTGCGTGGTGAAGATGGGTTAGATGTCATCCCCCAAATGGAAGATTGGGTAAGTCCTCGATTAAAAATTCGCTTTGCTCTATCACCAGAGGGTTTGCAGTTATATCGCCCTGATGGAGAAAGGTTTTTAACTTATACAGAAATTTCTCGCAACGCCGAGCAAGAACGACAACGGGCGGAACTTGCAGAACAAGCCAGAAGAGATGCCATACCTCGATTATTGCAAATGAATTTGAGCATCGAACAGATTGCCCAAGCTTTGGGATTGTCAGTGGAAGAAGTGCGAACCCTTGCTCAGGAGTAACGCCATGTGCAATTTTTTAATCGGGCGATTAGAAATTGAATTTGTACTTGAGATATTCTGATTATGCTAGCCAATGCAGCCATCCATGATGTCACCTGGGAAAAGTTACCTGATGATTTTGTTTTAGACAACGAGCCAGTGGATAACATTAATCAGCCACTATTGGCTGCTGCTTTAACAGAAAGCTTGGAACTTGCCAGCAGACTACCCACCGATGCTTTAACCATCACTAACTACGGTATTTGTGCCACCTTGAATAATCGATTTGTGGTCAAAGCGCCAGATTGGGGTTATGTATCATCTATTCGAGTCTCACTAGAAGAAGTGAAGCGCAGTTATACGCCACAACTCCAAGGTGATATTCCGGTAATTGTGATGGAATTTCTCTCAGATACCGAAGGTGGAGAGTATTCGAGTAAACCGACCTATCCTCCTGGTAAATGGTTTTATTATGAGCAGATTTTACAAGTGCCAAACTATGCCATTTTTGAACCAGATAGCGGAGTGTTGGAAGTTTATCGGCGAGATGATTTAGGATACTATCAACTGCAAACACCAGATGCAAATAATCGTCACTGGATTGCCGAAATAAATTTGTTTTTAGGCGTATGGCAAGGAAGCCGAGAAAACCGCACAGGTTATTGGTTACGTTGGTGGGATGATAACGGCGAACTATTACTATGGGGTTTGGAGTTAGCAGCAAAGGAACGACAAGAGAAAAACGCTGCTCAACAGCTTGTAGAACAAGAACGCCAGCGTGCAGAACAAGAAAGTCAGCGTGCAGAGAGATTAGCAGCTCAGTTAAAAGCGTTGGGAGTGGAACCGGAGATTTAACTCGGAACTTCGACCTTTATGCTCGGTCGTTGGTGTTCAGAACTCGGAAGTTCGACCTTT
>NZ_CAXTTT010000219.1:0-5572 GCF_964247315.1 uncultured Nostoc sp. | reverse complement strand
TTATATGTCTGTGATCAATTAAAGGATTATTGTTTCACGATATATACTTAAGAGCCTGTATTCAAGAAAACTTTTAAAATTACTAACTTATTCCATGCCCTACCTGTGTCACAATAAAGAACTGTAATAAGAAAAATATTGTTAAGGTAATTTAGTGAGTCCAACTGCTCAATCCACGGCAAGTGCGCGTCGCATAGTATTTCCTTTTACGGCAATTGTCGGCCAGGAAGAAATGAAACTGGCGCTGCTATTGAACGTGATTGACCCCAAAATTGGGGGTGTAATGATTATGGGCGATCGCGGCACTGGGAAATCCACAACTATCCGGGCGCTGGCGGATCTGCTACCAGAAATTTCTGTGGTTGCTAATGACCCCTTCAGTAGCGATCCTAGCGACCCCGACTTGATGAGCGATGAAGTCCGCCAACTTTTAGAACAAGGGGCGGAAATTCCCGTAGCTCACAAAAAAGTCCAAATGGTAGATTTGCCGCTAGGAGCTACAGAAGACCGAGTTTGTGGCACAATCGACATCGAGAAAGCTTTATCTGAAGGTGTCAAAGCTTTTGAACCGGGACTGTTGGCAAAGGCTAATCGCGGCATTCTCTATGTGGATGAAGTCAACTTACTAGACGACCACCTTGTAGACGTGTTACTCGACTCCGCTGCCAGTGGATGGAACACTGTAGAACGAGAAGGTATTTCTATCCGTCACCCTGCACGTTTTGTGCTTGTCGGTTCTGGAAACCCCGAAGAAGGCGAACTACGCCCCCAATTACTTGATCGCTTTGGGATGCACGCAGAAATTCACACAGTCAAAGAACCAGCTTTGCGGGTGCAAATTGTGGAACAACGAGCAGATTTTGACCAAAATCCGCCAGTATTTCTTGAAAACTACAAACCCCAGCAAGAAGCATTACAACAGCAAATTGTCAATGCTCAACAGCTTTTGCCAGAAGTGAAAATTGACTACGATCTGCGGGTGAAAATTTCTGAAGTCTGTTCAGAATTGGATGTGGATGGTTTGCGGGGTGACATTGTTAGTAACCGCGCTGCCAAAGCCTTAACAGCTTATGAAGGACGCACTGAAGTTACAGTTGATGATATCCATCGCGTAATTACGCTATGCTTGCGTCACAGACTGCGGAAAGACCCTTTAGAATCGATTGATTCTGGCTACAAAGTCGCCAAAGTTTTTAGCCGCATCTTTGGCGTCGAACTACCAGAAAGTGATATTGCACAAAAAAACGGCACAGGTCAAAAGTTAGGGGCTAGGGGTTAAAATTTACGAGCAAAGCCGGAAACGCTCCGCCTCTGGTGAAGAGTTAAGAGTTAAGAGTTTTGAATGAAAAGCTGCTTCATAACTGACAACTTTAATTCCTCACTCAGCACTGACTATATATAACTCCTAACTCCTCACTTATCACTCAGCACGAGCTAAACGCCCCGCTACCGCTACCGCTAACAGTACTAAAATATGAGAATTTGGTCTTTTTGGTTCAACAGCTTTGTTCTATCTAGCCAATACAACCCGCCCAGGTTTGTAGAATTATTGATGCTCTTATTAGCGATCGCTATGTTGGCAATAGCCAGTATTTTACCCAACGACACACCCTATTTAATCTTAGGTTTAAGCTTAGTAGTTGGGGCATCTATTTCTATCTTAGTGCGGGAAGCGATCGCCCCCTCACCCCAGAGACGAATTACTCAACTAACAGCATCCCTATTACTCATCATCAGCCTCTATGGCTTTGCTGACTTAATGTATACTCTTTAAAATTTGTCATTTGTCATTTATTAGTTGTAAGCACCAATGACTAATGATTCCATTTTTGCATTTCCACCAATTCCATACACAACTCATTAATTTGTTCCAAATCAGGTTTATGAGGTAAGGCAGATTGTTCGCAAACAATTTCTATTTCGGCGACTAAATCTTCTGCCATTTTCATCACCTGTTCATAAGAATACTCACCCTTTAAAAGAGCTTTTAAATCTTCAACATCACCAGCTGTTCTCCTATCTACAATCACTTCACCTTGCTGCAATATTTCTACTCCACTGCGTAACAATCTAATGCAGTGCATTCCATGTTTCAGGTCAAAACCCGACTTTCTTTCCATTTCTGCTCTAGCCGGATTTCTATTCTCCTGCCAAGATAAGTAAGCCTTCCATTCTCTTAAAGCTATTTGATAGCTTTGACTTTTCTGAAGCAGGCGGATAAAATCTTTACGGCTATTGGTTAACTTTTGGGTATATTCCAAAGTTTCATCAGGTAAAGTATATTGTTTTAAAACTCCTTTAAAATCAATATCTGCTGTCAGCAATTGATATAATTGTTCTGCTTCTTCCAAAAATTCAATCCGTCCTCTGATTAAGTTATAAAGATACTCCAGAAAAGCATTTAACTCATCTTTGCTCAGAGGCGCTTCGTCTTCTATAGCAAAGTCAGATGGTATTGGTTTTTTTTGCGGTGGCTTTAACAACCACTTACGATGAGTTTCCATCTTTTTGATTTGAGCAAAGGCATAACCAGTGTAAGTATGTTTTACCTTCTTGCTCAAAAATAACTGTTTACGAGCGATTAAATGCTGTCCGACTGCGCTTAAAAAAGGATAGTTATTCAACCAAAGCAATTCTAAAACATTGGGATTTGCGCCTGCTAATAACTGGAGGATTTTTCTTAATTCATATATAACTGTGTCTTTATTACCATCAACGAATGGAAATATTCCTGGTTCATCCCAACCACTATCTTTTTGTTCTATGCGATCGAATCCCAAATAGTACTTTTTGGGTGCAATAAATACTCCCCGATAATCAAAGTCGGAATCAGGACGATTTAAACCATAGCCGTGGCTACCAGCAAAACCAATTAAAATAGTTCTTTGCTCAACTTCTATTCTTTTCATTTCACCTGATTAAAATATAGTCATCCTAACTCATCAGTTAAGCAGGTGGCGAGACAAGCAGTAGAGAAAGGAATCATTTGCAAACAATAAAATCCCCGACTTCTCTAAGAAATCAGGGATCTGAGCCTTGGTCTAACAGGAATGCCCTTAAAGGAGATGATACAACGGTATCCCTTTGAGGAACAAAACTAGTCAATTCAGTTGTTCCTATACTTTTGATTTCCTATGATCAGGAATTATCTAGGATAAATGTGGCGTCTATTCCCCCATCCTGGATTAACAATTGCGGCTAAATCTTCCTCAGATAATTTGCTGATTTCACTGTCTAGTTCTTCGGCGTTGAAATCATAGCCACGCTCTTGAGCAATTTTGATGAAGGCTTCTGGATCGGCTGTTGCTTTGAGTCTTTGCTGTAACGCTTGATCTTGTTTTACCGCTTGAAAAAGTCGGGCAGCATTTTGCTGTGTCATGACAATCAATCTCCTATTTGAAATATCAGGTTTGAACGTGATAGTTTAACTTTTGAGGATTCACTAACTTTTGTAAATAATTTCTAGATGAGACACCTTATATTTAATATTAAAACAAAGAAGAAAAATGCGTTGATTTTGATAAAAAAATATAACTTTTCAGCTAATACTAATTAATGTTAATTTTTGGAAGATTCAGCCCTAAGATAGTAGCAATTTTTATCTAAAAAGTATTTGTTCTGACTTCTTGTAAATACAATTTACATTTGTGTGAGTCGGCGATGTTTACGACGGGCTACGCCTATACTCATGACGACAGTTGACTAATCCCTTTCCACTCTTGGAAAATGAGCGATCGCACAGAGTAATTAGCTGATTTTTATTTTCAGGCTGACCAGATAGCAATGCCAAACCCAAAAATTTTCTTAGAGCTTGACTTGACGCTTGTTAATAAAATAGTATGTTAGATTGTCTGTCTAATTCCTGCTCGGATCAGGTAGACATATTACAAAGGCTGGCAAAAGCATCTCTACAGGAGATAAGAACCAGCTACCTGTACGGCAACCTCAAGGACAATTCCATGACCTACGCGATTATTGAAACTGGCGGCAAACAAATACGAGTAGAGCCAGGGCGGTTTTACGACATTGAACTGCTTGCGATCGAACCCGATGAAAAAGTTACGATAGATTCCGTATTACTCGTGCAGCACGATGGCGAAGTCACTATTGGACAGCCATTAGTAACAGGTGCGACTGTAGAAGGGACTGTAATGCGACATTACAGAGGTCGTAAAGTTCTGGTATACAAAATGAAGCCGAAAAAGAAAACCCGCAAAAAGCGGGGGCATCGTCAGGAAATTACCAGACTTATGATTGACTCCATTACCCTTAACGGTGCAGTGTTTGCTGTTCAAGGAGAAGCGGAGAAGGAAACCCCCGTTGTAGATGACACTGCTGCTGAAGAAGTTGAAACCACTGCTGAATAATAAAATAAGTAGATACACAAGAGGAAATTATGGCTCATAAGAAAGGAACAGGTAGTACACGCAACGGTCGTGATTCTAATGCCCAACGTCTGGGTGTCAAGCGTTATGGCGGTCAAGTTGTACGTGCAGGAAACATTCTCGTGCGTCAGCGTGGTACTAAATTCCACCCTGGTAATAACGTCGGTATTGGTAGCGATGACACTTTGTTTGCCTTAATCGACGGTGTTGTGACGTTTGAGAGAAAGGGCAAAACTCGTAAAAAAGTTAGTGTTTATTTACCCACAACTGCTGCTGAGGCAGCCCCTGCTGAGGCAGTAGCAAGTTAGAGTGTGAGGGTGGGTAACAGTGCCCACCCGAATTGCTAGTTAGCGCTGATATGATAATCAGATTTGCACAAATATTTACAGCAGTTACTTAACTTTTAACCCTTATTTACTCTAAAAAATAAGTTCCTAACTCTTTTATTCTCTCTACCCAACCTTTCATCTCATCAGCGATTTTATACTTCCATTGAAGTTGAAGTACTTCTCTAGTATGAGAATCATCAAATATAACTTTGTCTTTGTTTTCAAAGACTGGCGCCAGAAATTCTACCTGAGCAGCCTGGGCAAACAAAGTTGACACTTGGCTAATACTCAAATTTTCAGGTGCAGCAAGGTAATGTCCTCCTTTGGAGCCAAATCGCGCTACGGCAATGTAGCAGTCTGCTAAATCTTCAACATGAATCCACGCCGTCATAAAATCTGGTGGAAATGGCTGATAGCCTTGGTGTGGTTTCCCTGTAATGAACTGCTGAATTGCAAAATCCCAGAAACTTCCACGAGTTGGTGCTGAACCATACACTGATGAAGGATACACAATCGAGGCGTTACCTGCATTGTTGATATATTCTTCTACTAGCCCATCTTTCAACACATTTACACCTACTAGTAAGTCAAGAGATACTAAATATTCGGGCCGTGTATAATCTTTTGGCGGGGGTGTTTCGGTGATTCGTCCGCCATCAGCAGTAATCAAAGAGAAATTCCCACTGGTTGTAATTACATGAATATCTGGTGAAATTGCCTTAGCGCCGTGTAAAACGGCTTTTAATGCTATACGGTCTTTGGCAAATTGAGCTTCTTTGGTTGATTCTGGAGGCATGTGCCACGGGGAGCATCCCACTTTTTATTATTTAAAAAAAGGTAAATAAAGCATGAGAAGGT
>NZ_CAXTTT010000218.1:0-5689 GCF_964247315.1 uncultured Nostoc sp. | reverse complement strand
CCCTTATCCCCAGAGGGGGCCCCACCTTCCCCAATTCCCAATCTGAAAAAGAGCAACTTCTTTATGAAATTCAATTTGCGATCAAAGATACAGGTATTAGCATCGCACCAGAGAAAATAGAGCGATTATTTCAACCCTTCACTCAGGCTGATGTCTCCATGACTCGACGATATGGTGGCACAGGGCTAGGACTGGCAATTAGTAAGCGGCTCAGTAAGATGATGGGCGGCACTCTTTGGGTAGAAAGCCAGGGATTTATTGGTGGCAATCCTAGCCCTAGATGGGATAATGAAAAATTATTATCATTCCCTCACTCTTCACCAGGTTCAACATTTTACTTCACCATTATTACCAAAGTGCCTGCTCAGTTAGAACAACCTGAATTAAGTACTTCGCCGCTGCTTGCGTCCAAGCGACTATTGATTGTGGATGACAATCTGACCAATCGCCAAATTCTCAGCCTGCAAGCAGAGTCTTGGAAGATGGAAACTTATGCTGCCAAATCTGGCAAAGAAGCTTTAGTTAAACTTGCTCAGGGAACGCAGTTTGATATTGCTATTTTAGATATGCAGATGCCAGAAATGGATGGCATAACTCTAGCTCGTCAAATCCGCAAGCAATCTGGTTGTCAAAATCTGCCTTTGGTGATTATGACCTCTTTAGCGAAAGTAGAAACTTATTCTGACTTTAATGATGTCCAGTTTGCTGCTTCTTTGAGTAAACCGATCAAACACTCTCAACTCTACGATGTTATTACCCGTGTTTTGGGAAATCAGCCGATCCTAGCCAGGATTGCTCATTTTCCCTTGGTAGATCGGCATTTGGGCCATCGACTGCCACTGCGGATTCTTCTGGCAGAGGACACGGTTGTTAATCAGAAAGTTGCCCTACTGATGCTACAGAAAATAGGTTATGAGGCAGATGTTGTCAGCAATGGGCTAGAAGCGATCAAAGCTCTGCAAAAACAGCGATTTGACGTAGTGTTGATGGATGTTCAGATGCCCAAAATGGATGGTTTAGAAGCAACTCGGAGAATCTGTCAAGAATGGGAGGTGGATTTTCGTCCGTATATCATCGCCATAACCGCCAATGCCATACGAGGCGATCGCCAAGTTTGTCTTGCTGCTGGTATGGATGACTACATTAGCAAACCCATTCAACTGCAAGAGTTAGCTCAGGCACTCAGCAAATGTTTACCCCACAGAAATTTTGAATTCACTTCCATCAAACAACAAAAGGAAGTGATGCGCCCAGAATTGCCACCTTCGCTAAATATCTTACAGTCAGGGGAAAACCAGACATTAAAAAGCGCGAAAATTGATGCCAAAATCCTTCAATCCTTGCAGGATATGGTTGGAGGAGATCGTGTGGCATTTGCTGAACTAATTGAGTGTTATCTTACAGAGACAGCCAAATTAGTGCAACATATCAGCACAGCGATCGCAAGTCAGGATATGCAGACTATATGGAAGACAGCGCACAAACTCAAGTCCAGCAGTGCTTCTGTTGGAGCGATCGCCCTAGCGCAGCTTTGCAAGGTGTTAGAATCACAGGCACGCAGCAGTAAATTAGAAAACAATCTAGAATTACTTTCACTACTATATCAGGAATATGAACAAGTTAAAACTGCCTTAGAAAAAGAACTTGCGAAGGAAGTACCATGAAAGCCACTGCTGAAGAAAGCCAATCTTTAGTTTTAATTGTTGATGATGATCCTTTTAGTCGTCTGACGCTGCGGAATTTCTTAAAACAGGAAGGCTATCAAATAGCGGAAGCTGAAAATGGCATAGAGGCAATAAATGTTTTCAACCAACTGCACCCTGATATAGTACTCCTTGATGCCATAATGCCGGATATGGATGGATTCGAGTGTTGCACTCAGTTGGAACTTCTAGATTGCAACAAGCGCACTCCAGTTTTAATGATTACAGGACTTGACGATCGAGAGTCAGTTGACCGTGCATTTGCAGTGGGAGCAACAGATTTTGTTACCAAACCGATTCACTGGCCAGTTTTGCGACAACGGGTAAAACGCTTGATTCAGCAATCTCAGTTACAGCAAAAACTGGAAGCCGTAAATCTGGAATTGCAGCGATTAGTTACTATCGATGGATTAACTCAAGTAGCTAATCGCCGAGGATTTGAAGAGTATTTTTACCAAGAGTGGCAGCGCCTAAAACGGGAGCAACGTCCGCTTTCTCTAATTCTTTGCGATGTTGATTTCTTCAAATTATATAATGATACATACGGGCATCGGGCAGGCGATCGCTGTCTTCAGAAAATTGCTCAAGCTTTCAAAGATATTATTAAACGTCCCGGAGATTTAGTTGCCCGCTATGGTGGGGAAGAATTTGCTGTGATTTTACCTAACACAGACACCAAGGGGGCGACTCATGTTGCAAACATAATTTGTCATGCTGTCCGAACACTAGCAATTCCTCATCAAAATTCCCAAGTTAGTTCTTACGTAACTATTAGTGTTGGGTTTACGACAGAAATTCCTCAGCCAGATTCTGATTTAGAAGAAATGATTGGCGCAGCGGATCGGGCATTATATGAAGCAAAGGCAGCAGGACGCGATCGCTTTGTGCAAAATATTCTATCACCCGAAAGTACAAATTCCCGCTAATGTGCCAACATTCAGTTATCTGCCCAATGCCCCATTCCCTATTCCCCCATTTAAAAATCTACACCTCGTTTAAGTTCTACACCTTGATTAGCATAGTGTTTGTGGCAATAAACTTCTGAGTGGACGCTAGCCAAATCAAAGTACGCGGGTGGATTTTGGCAACGGCCAGTGATAATAATTTCGGTATCGCGGGGTTTGCGGAGTAAAGCTTGGACAATGGGTTCAACGGGGAGTAGTTCTAAGTCAACAGTGGGGTTGAGTTCATCGAGAATAATAGTTTTATACAATCCAGAGGCGATCGCAACTTTTGCAATTTCCCAACCTCGTTCGGCTTCTACGTAGTCTAATTCTTGTCGGGAATTTCGCCAGACGATCGCATCTCCACCGCAACGCTGATGATCCACCACTTCTGGATATGACTGCTGCAAGGCGGCGATCGCTGCGTCTTCTGTGTAGCCAGTACCACCTTTGAGCCACTGCATAATCAACACACGGGTAGACCCTGGATGATTAATTCCTCTACCAATCGCCTGTAAGGCTTTGCCCAAAGCACTGGTAGACTTGCCTTTACCAGCACCAGTATAAATTTCAATCCCTTCCAGGAAGAGAGCTTTGGCTGTTGGGTGGTGATGAGGTTTCATTTCTGAGTGCAAATCTGCAATATCGAGCAACTTTTGGGGTGCGGCGCGTCCGGTAGCAATGATTTCCAACTCCTGGGGTTTGGATTTTAATGTCTTTACCACTTCATCCACTGGTAGCAAACCTAAATCCAAAACTGGGTTAATTTCATCCAAAACGACAACTGAATATAAACTACTAGCGATCGCACCTTTAGCGACATCCCAACCCCGCATTGCTTCATCTCGGTCAAAGGTGGTAATTTCCTCATGCCCAAAAAATTCCGCTCTCCCGGTGCGAACCTGGTCAATTAAATGGGGAAACCCGCGTTGTAAAGCTGCGATCGCGCCATCTTCGTCATAATCACGTTCCGGCCCTTTTAAAAACCGCAGCAGTAAAACACGATTAGAATTGCTAGGCGTATTTATTCCCAAGCCAATGGAGCGCAAAACCACCCCCAAAGCCGCTTGAGATTTACCTTTACCCAGACCATCGTAGACGTGAATTTGACCAATAAGCCGTTCTTGACGCGCTTGCGCTGTCCGAATACCAATACCGTTCCTTGTCATCTCTCGAAAAGTTATAACTATGGCAGTCTTTAATCTTACCTAACCTCTTGTACTCTCATCTTAGAAACTGCCCCTCTAACGCGTCTGTAAAAGGGTCAGTTCGATCTATTAACAATATCAATAGAGGAATACTGGCACACCCGCATAGTAAAGGACAAGAACAATGGGATAATTTCCCCCATCACCCTTACTATCCCAGTTATACTCACTACAGTTAACCCTTACCCTTAACCATTTATGCCTGACAATTGGATGCTTCCCAGGATTTTTCCCATTGGTGGATTTCTGTTTGACTTTTTATTTGTACTGATTGCCATCCCCATCGAAGCTTATGTTTTGCATTCTCGACTAAAATTTGACAAAAAAACCAGTACTTTTTATGCAATTTCTATCAATCTGTTTTCGAGTGTAATTGGTTGGTTGATATTTTTTGTATCAGAACCACTGTTGCCGATACAGGTGAAATCAGAATTAATTAACTATATGCTTTTTAATAATTTTAAATCGTCGAATACACAAACTTTAATTATTTTAACTGCTTGTATAATTTTTTTTACTACGTTTTTGATGAAATTTTTCATTTTAAGGGTTTTGCTATTCTCATTAAATGAATCATTTGCTAAAAAAGAAGAGGATACTCAAACATCTCAGCGGCTGCAACGGCGTCGTTTTAGCACCCTGAATTTCCAAAATACTAATTTAGTTACTACTATACTAATAGCAAATTCTCTGAGCTATAGTGCAATAACCATTATTTTATTATTTCGTTCAAAATAGCAATAAACTACTTGTTTAATTTAGAAAAAATGATTGATTGACCGTATTTAGGGAGGAATATGAATACGCTACTAAAAGATTTCTTTGGTGTTTTTAAATTTGCTGAAGGGCTTTATGCAGGAATTAGAAAAATATTAGTTCCACCCAAAGCTTATTCTTGGCAGACATTTATTTATTTAAGTATTTTTTCTTGGGTACTTTCATATTGTGCCACAGGTTATATCAAAGATATAATTGCCTTTTTCGGTTGGTTATTTTTAATTGCTGGTACAGCTTGGTATACAACTGAAGATCCTTTGAGGGTTCCTGGTACTTTTATGCCAGTCGGGGCAGTAATCACCGGATTCTTAGTGAGTGTTTTTGCATTTGGAGATCAACGAGATGTAATTACACCCAGAACAATCGTTTTTTGGCCGACAATTTCAGCACTAATTACGGCAATACCAGAGTTTATTGAAGGAAATGACACTGATGCAAAAGCTCGCATTCCTAAGCCAGAAGACCGCCAAAGAATTATAATTTTAGTTGCTAGTAGTATGCTGCTAAGTTGCTGGATTCAGTTTCACTTTGTGATGGATAATTGGTTACGACAATATCCTAGTTTACAGGCAGATACTTTTAAAAATAGTACCTTTGTTCCCAGAACAGAAGAATTAGTAAAAATTCCCCAAAACGGCGTTGTAATTCTAGAAAAACTTCAACCAATGGTAGTAGAACAAATAGCCAAAAGACCTTGGTCAGAAGTAGAAAAATGGTTGCTAGATGCGAAACAACGGGTAGGAAATCTGGGTAGGGGAATAATTCAAAAAAACCTGAATAAATATGAAGAGAAGGAACTATGGCGCGTTGAACCGCGTGTAGCTAATACAAAGTCTGGATATATATTAGATTTATTAAGTATTTGGATAGGCCCGAGTTCTAACCCACGAGGCTATTACTTAAAAAAATCTTGTCGCATTGAACCAGTTGCAGCAACTAATAATTCAGAGAATAAGATTACAATTGCAGAAATTGAATGCGATCGCGCCAGTAAATTAATTTCTGGTTCACCGCCTCCGCAGCAGTGAGGAGTGGGGCAGGGGAGGCAGAGGGGCAG
>NZ_CAXTTT010000217.1:0-5778 GCF_964247315.1 uncultured Nostoc sp. | reverse complement strand
TGCCTCCCCTGCCCCTCTGCCTTCTTACCGGGGATAGGTAATAATAACCCGCGATCGCCCGCCGCTAAATGGTGTACGACGCCATGAGTTATTTATAATCACCGGATTAACTATGGTTGAGTCTCGAATTGCCGGATTAATCAAAGTTGGATTAATCAGCGTGGAATTTCTCATGTTCTGCCTTACCTGGGGATAGTAAGAATCTGGGAAATTATTGCGTTGTGGCATTAGTCCCGTTGCCGGGTCTACAGGCATAGGCGTGGGAATCGGACTACCATAAATAAAGGAACCTACAGAAGGCGATGATCGCCTGACTCCATAGCCACCATCAATCACGAATGCGCGCTGGGCGGAAGCTGGAGCAATGCTTATACCCATCAAAGCTAAAGTCATACCTGCTAAGAGCCAATTCAGTTGCGAATGCTTAATTTTCAACATAATTTTGCTCACCTGCATAAGATACCGGAATTTTTAATCAGAAAATAGTTGCAGCTACTTAGTTAAAATTTTAGAAGTTTATTCACTTTCAGATTGCCAGCTTTTGAAAAAATTCCAAAAAGATTGCTGGCATTGGCAAAATTAAAACAGTGCTAATTTTTGTATAAGACGTGAGTACAGAAAGTTTAGAAATTGCTAAAACCCGCTACCAGACTGGGATAGTTGCCTTTGAAAATGGGCAATACCGCGAAGCCGTAGAAAATTTGGAAAAGGCCAGCACCCTGTTAGCGCGTAATTCTCGCCTTGCGGGCGAAGTAGAAATTTATCTGGTGACAGCTTATGAAGCGGCTGGACGCACGGATGATGCGATCGCTCTTTGCGAAAGACTCAAACGCCATGCCCATTTTGAAATCAGCAAACAAGCGCGGCGGATGCTTTATATCTTAAAAGCACCAAAGCTGAAAAGACCTAGCGAATGGATGACTGAAATCCCCGATTTGGGCGCATTAGCCGATAATGAACTCAAAATTTCTGTACCTGCTAAGTCTACTAAATCTTCTGGGGAGCAAAAGCCTAAATTTGCCGAGCCAGAATTTGTTGACCTCAGTCAGGTCAATACCAGAGATAATCGCTTTATCTGGGTGGCGCTAATTGCCATTGGTTTAACCATCTCATACTTGGTTTGGTTGAATTTTTCAGGAACTCCTGGCTGATAACAATTTTGGATTGGGGACTAGGGATTGGGAAGATTTGAATGAAGATTCAGACCCAAACTAAATCTTACTCATATTTTCTTACCCAGTCTCAGAGCGATCGAAATGGTATTCCAGGAATCTTAAACAATACTAATAAGTCAAGATCGGTTAAAAAGTTTGACTTTTGGGGAGATTTATAGTTATGAATTCTTCAATTTTTGGAAAGATTTTCTTGGGGTTAGTCAGACCATTTAGTTTTGTGTTGGCAATGAAATTGCTCTCACCACTGAATGGTCGAAATCGAATTAATCGGGTCTTTCCCATGCGAAATCCTATTCTGTGGCTAGTGCTATTAACATCCCTGTTACTGACTGGCTGTGTAAAGTATGATGTAGGGCTTAATTTTGACAATTCAAATAGTGGTGAACTAGTACAGCATATTAAGTTGGGAGAACGGCTAACTAGCTTTAGTGGCGATTCGGTGTACGAATGGTTAAAAAGCATAGAACGTCGCGCCCGTCAACTGGAGGGTAAAGTACAGCGAGTTTC
Source organism: uncultured Nostoc sp. (assembly GCF_964247315.1). GTDB lineage: Bacteria > Cyanobacteriota > Cyanobacteriia > Cyanobacteriales > Nostocaceae > Nostoc. The sequence goes on along the minus strand of NZ_CAXTTT010000217.1, from coordinate 4,096 downwards.
CCAAGAAGAAATCATCGTCACAATTCCTTTTAGCAATGGTAGAGAATTGCAAGAGAAATTCAACGAATTCTTTAACTCCCGTGCAAATCAACCCTCTGAGTCTGTAGAGAGCCAATCTAACTCAGAACTGCCGAAAATTGAATCAAACGTCCTCTTAGAGGAGAATAATTTTTTACTTTTAGTCCGAAATCGGTTGATTTATGATTTGGATTTGCGATCGCTCTCTCTAATTGCCAGCAAAGGTAACGTCCTAGCTAATGCTGGTTCAATTCTCGATTTGGAATTTAGCTTGAAGACTCCTTGGGGAGCCAAAAATATTCAACTAACTGAAACTGCAATTGAGCCAGAAAAAAATGGCAATCAATTAGTGTGGAAACTCCAGCCTGGTGAGCTAAATCACATAGAAGCTGTTTTCTGGCTTCCTAGTCCCCTTGGTATTGGTGGGTTGTTAATTATCCTGTTTGTCTCAGGAGGATTGTACTTGAGATACAATTTCATGCCAGATCCCAGAATTCAGTTTCCTCCCAAAGCAGCAGCAATCCAGGAGCAGTAGACTATTTAGCTGTTGAATATTGTCAGTTAAGCCGATGCATTCTCCATCGGCTTTTTTACTTCACCTTCAGACTCATGTTCGCTGCCATACCAGCGTTCAGCAAGTCCATTGAGTTGATGAAGCACATCAATGAGTTCCTGGCCGCGTTCTGTCAAACCGTAAGTTACTTGGGGTGGAACAGTTGGTTCATACTGGCGATAAATAATCTCTGCGGCCTCAAGCATCCTCAGTCTTTCTGTCAGCACTTTAGTTGATATACCCTCTACTTGGCGCTTCAATGCACCAAAGCGATTAGGCCCACTATTACACAACACCCATAGTATGTACATTGTCCACGGCCCTGATAGTAAGGACATCAGAATACTTACTGGGCAAGCATGAGGATTTTTAGAAGCAGACATCGATAAGTTAGCCAAAATTATCGGGTGGTTACTTTATGGTAACTACTTTACTTTAGTAACTAGTTACTTTTAGTATCTAATGTAATGCTTTGAAATAAAGATTCAAAAAAAGTAAAAGCAGAAATCCTAGTTAATCAGGAGATATTTGGTGGTAAATATTCTACATATTGATTCCAGCCCCCGTGGTGAACGATCGCACTCCAGAGAACTATCTAAGGAATTCGTCAGTGGTTGGAAGGCAGCGCATCCTGAAGATGCGATCGCTTATCGAGATTTAGGGCATTACCCAGTTCCTCACGTTGATGAAGCTTGGATTGCGGCAGCATTTTCACCACCAGAAACCCATACCCCAGAATTAACTGAGGCAATTAGGATTTCTGACGAACTGATTGATGAGTTTTTGGCAGCCGATCGCTACGTCTTTGGAGTGCCAATGTACAACTTTAATGTACCTTCCACTTTTAAGGCTTACATCGACCAAATCGTTCGCATTAATCGGACTGTTGCAATAGAAGCTCAAGGTTTTAGAGGGTTAGTCGAAGGTAAAAAGGCACTTATTATTACAGCTCGTGGCGGTGACTTTAGCGCCACCTCCCCAGCCGTTGCTTATGATTTTCAAGAACCCTATCTGCGGGCAATTTTCGGCTTTATTGGGGTTACAGACATTCAATTTATTAACGCTAACAGCCTGAATGAAGGTGATGCCCGTACCCGATCTTTATTAGAAGCAAGAGCAGCAATTCAAGATGCGATCGCCCAGTGGTAATGTGATGTGGGCATTGGGCATTGGGCATTGGGCATGGAGAAGAGACAAGGTAGACAAGGAAGAGGGGGGAGACAAGGGAGATACTTGTTCAAGAATTCTCCCCTGCTCCCTTGCCTCTTCTTCAGGGTGACAACCGCTCAATTTTCCAAGTGCCATTATCTAAACGGCTATAGAGTAAGCGATCGTGCAGACGGCTAGGGCGTCCTTGCCAAAACTCAATTTCTGTAGGGATAACTCGTAAGCCTCCCCAATGAGGCGGTCGAAAAATCTCCTGATTTTCATATTTGCTTTGAAACTCCTGCAAGCGTCGCTCTAAGACTTCTCGGCTTTCTATCACCTCGCTTTGATTAGATACCCACGCACCCAGGCGACTGTTAGGAGGACGACTGTGAAAATACTGGTCAGACTCAGTTTCGGAAACTTTCTCCACATACCCCGAAATTCGGACTTGACGTTCCAGTTCTGCCCACCAAAAGACTAAAGCCGCCTGGGGGTTTTCTGCTAATTCTTGTCCTTTATGACTGTTGTAGTTGGTAAAGAAGGTAAAGCCCCGTTCATCAAAATTCTTAAGCAGCACCATTCTGGCTGAAGGCTTACCGTCTGGTGTGGCTGTGGCAATGGTCATGGCATTGGGTTCAGGGAGTTGTGCTGCGAGTGCCTGATCGAACCATTTTTTAAATTGGATAAAAGGATTGAGGTCTATTTCGAGTTCGCTCAAACCTTCCAAGGTGTAGTCTTTGCGAAGGTCGGCTACGGTTTTGTCCATTTTGATTTAATTCCTAAGTAATCAGATACGCTTATACATGGCTTTGTTAAAAATATCTATGATGATGATTAGCATCATCAAGAATTTTACAAATTCTCTCAAGGAATATCTAAAATAGGTTGCATAAGATGCGCCGTTCGGCCTCCCTTCAACGCCTGTTAATTTATGGTCTAAGCGGCCCGATTATCGCTCTCAATATCTGGCTGCTGTCCCTGGTTTTTCGCTATTTCCAACATCCTATTACCGTCTTGAGCATTGCGGCAATTTTGGCTTTTCTACTAAATTATCCAGTTAAGTTCTTTGAACGTGCTCAAATTACGCGCACTCAAGCGGTGATCATAGTTTTACTTGCAACGTTAAGCCTGTTTGTGATTCTGGGCGTCACCCTAGTGCCGTTGATCATTGACCAAACAATCCAATTGTTAAATAATATCCCTGATTGGTTAGGCGCGAGTCAAGCAAACTTAGAGCAGTTTGAGAAGCTGGCAAAACAACGACGTTTGCCAATCGATCTCAGGGTTGTGAGCAGTCAAATCAATGCCAACATTCAGAATGTGGTGCAACAGCTAGCTTCTGGTGCAGTAGGATTTGCTGGAACATTGCTATCAGGCTTACTTGACTTAGTGTTAGTCATTGTGCTTGCATTTTATATGCTTTTATATGGCGAGCGCGTCTGGTATGGTCTAATCAATCTTTTGCCCTCTAACATTGGAGATCCCCTGACCACATCCTTGCGCTTAAACTTTCAGAACTTCTTCCTCAGCCAGCTATTACTAGGATTATTCATGGTGCTAACCCTGACACCAATTTTCTTAGTGATGAAGGTGCCCTTTGCCCTGTTGTTTGCCATATTAATTGGTATCTCAGAACTCATTCCCTTTATTGGGGCGTCTCTGGGTATTGGTCTAGTAACGATTTTAGTGCTGCTGCAAAATTGGTGGTTGGCAGTTCAAGTTGCGATCGCGGCAGTTCTCATGCAGCAGCTTAAAGATAATTTGTTAGCTCCCAGGTTACTCGGCAATTTTATCGGATTAAATCCCATTTGGATTTTTGTGTCTATTCTAATGGGATTTGAGATTGCTGGCTTGTTAGGGACACTTGTTGCTGTTCCAATTGCTGGTACTATTAAGGGCACTTTCGATGCTATTAAGAGTGGCAAGCCAAGTAATTTTGTCTCAACTGTTACTATTGCTCGTGATTCACCTCCTGATTAAGGTGGCAGAGGGGCAGGGGCTAGTAAGTCAAAAGCTAAAAGTAAAAAGTAAAAAGAAAAGAATTAAGACTTCATCAGTTCTATGCTTGCCCTTTAACTTTTGACTTTTAACTTTATCTTGGGGGCAGGGGAAGTTAAACCAATTCGCAATTTGCAATTCGCAATGACGCTCTCTACGAGACGCTAAAAGCGTAGCTTGCAACTTTTACAGAGTACGCGGACTCGCTATCTCTACAAAGAGAACAATTACGTTTTGTAACGGGGATTTTAATTAGGTATTCAATTCGTGCTGCCATTCTTAGGCAGGGGAATTAAACTGAACATAACTTTGTTAAAACTTGAACGTTCACCCTCAGAAGCTCAACTTCCACCTTCAGAAGCTCAACGTTCACCCTCA
>NZ_CAXTTT010000216.1:0-5805 GCF_964247315.1 uncultured Nostoc sp. | reverse complement strand
CAGAGGTCAAAGTTCCGAGTTCAAAAGTCAAAGTTCCGAGTTCAGAGGTCGAAGTTCCGAGTTCAAAGGACAAAGGACAAATGACCAATGACTATCCTTTAGCAAAACGTCGGACAGCAAATAAGCTCCCCATTAATCCTACAGCTGCACCGAAACCCAAAATAATCAGAGGCAATAATAAAATTTCTGCTGGAGTGAGTTGCACTCTGTTGGTGATGACTTGGATAAACTCAGGTTGATTGACTAGTAACTTACCGAGAAACTGTTGAATCACAGAAATGAAACTCCAAGCGATCGCACCACCAACCAAACCAAAGGCAATTCCTTGTAAAATAAACGGTAGGTAAATCCAAACAGAAGTCGCTCCCACTAGCTGCATAATTTCAATTTCCTGGCGACGCGCCATGACAATCAGCCTAATTGTGGTGGTAGTGACTGCGATCGCTGTTAAAGTCAGAATAATCGTAATTGTTAAACTAATCCAGTTCAGACCTTGGTGCAACTGGGCAATGCGTTTAACTGCTTCATAGTTTAGTAATTATACGATGTTTTTCTCTGAAGTTCGGAGTAATTTTATAGGAGCAACAGATTGATTAAAGGAAAGTTGAACTATGAGCTTCTTAAATAAAGCCAATTTGGGCAATATCTTATTAAACCAGATTCGCTCTCAGCTTGAGTCCGTAGAAATACATAATTCTAATCTTGCCAGACTATTGTGCAAAATAATTCCTTCCCATTGCCCTTTTGAAAGAACTGTTACAGTTCTCGGTCGGACTATATTTCAGATTCCACCTTTGTGCAAATTGAACCCTCTTTACGAACAGCTAGTTAGTCTTCGTTTTAAGTGTTTATTGTATTTAGTCAATGAATGTGGTGAGGATGCTAGAAAATATTGTTAAGCATAGGTTTCTATGAATAAAAATAGATGGAAGAAATATTTTTAGGAATAAAATTGTATAGGAATCCTAGTTGCAATCAGATGTGAATATAAAATAGGCTGGCGAACGACTTACAATCGATGAAATGTTTTGAGTTTCACCCAATTTTGTGTTCATGTTGTTGGTGAATTATTTCCTGACATTTGAGCAGTAAAGACTTTTCACCATAGTTGTTATACCAATTTGAAAAAAGAATGTGACAGATACATACTTCTAAACCTTTGTTCTGTCTGGCTTTCTTAATTTTGAATGAGAGAATTTTGAATTGGTATTACTCTGCTAGATATGTTTGTTCAAGCAAATTTAGACGATCGCCAATTATCATCGCAGTGGCAAGACGGAACCTTACCCTTGGGAGCTAACTTAAGATTGTCTGCTGTGACGACGATTGTGTTATTATAAGGCAGCTTTGCCATGCGAAGCCAGGTTTCAAGCTCCATACAGGCTGGGCTAATGCTCGGTAGCCCCCATAGAGAAAGGGCAGTGTATAAAGTAATCATTTTAATCAACCTCTATGATTTATCTTGGCATTCAAGCAACGCTGGTTTTAGCCTTGAATCTTGGAAAACCAGCGTTTTGCCGCAGGTTACTTGACAGGAGTAATTTTCGCCGAGTAGAGATGCCATCTACGCTGCTCTGGAGTTGAGCCAGGAACATCATTGACTCGTCGCAGCACATAGCTGCCGCGAAATCGCTGCGGGGTTCCATTGGTGGCGATCGCAGTCACAGTAACCGGAATCTCAATGTAGATTGAGCCTGCACCTGGGTCTGGTTTACCGGGTTTTCCAACTTCTACAGCAACGGATGTGGTGTTGGCAAAACCCTGCTTGAACTGCTCAAACGACTGCTTGCTAGCAGCGCCATTTCCATCCCAAGCTGAATAAGCTTGTTTATAGTCAAGACGAGCGATCGCACTATAATAGTCACGAATCACTTGGACTGCTTGCTGCTCAGGCGGCTTGGTATTAGCAGCGCTTTGCGTAGGAGAAACCGATGCTGGAGTCGGACTGGACGCGATCAGATTTGCAACCGATGGGGTATTGGCAGGTGGCTGCGATTTAACAGAGGCATTACAGCCTGTGATGGCGATCGCAACTAGCATTCCTCCAACGGCTATACGGTGCTGTTTTAACCAGATATATAAATAGAAGTAAATCTTTGACAAAGATACCTCCTTGGGATTCTGCATACTAGAAATGCAATCGATACAACCATTGACAATTTTATATGAGTATGCACTTCTAATCTTGACTTATAGCCCAAAAAGCTAAAAATATTTCTGGCTAAAGGTTTCAGCATCCTTGCAGTTAGTCTAGTTTCGCTCATTGCTGAGAATTGATATTTACAGTTAGGCTACACCTGCGGTAGTTAGGCGCTGAACCCTCCATCAATCATTAGGTTTGCACCAGTGATGTAAGCTGCCTCAGACCCAGCTAGATAAGCGACCATCCCTGCAACCTCCTCAACAGTGCCGTAGCGGGGCAGTGCCAGCTGCTTTTTGATCATCTCGGCAAACTCACCCTCTGGGGGATTCATATCCGTAGCGATCGGCCCGGGCTGGACGTTATTGATCGTAATTCCACGCGGGCCAAGATCACGCGCCAGCCCTTGCACAAGCCCTTGCAAAGCAGATTTGCTCATGGCATAAACAGAGGCGCCGGCAAATGGCACACGTTCGGCGTTGGTGCTGCCAATGTTGATGATGCGTCCGCCTTCTTGCATGTGCTTGACTGCGGCTTGGGTCGCCACAAATACGGCACGCACATTAATCGCAAAGGTGCGATCAAAGTCCGCAAGCGTGAAATCATCGATAGAGGCCATCTGCGCTACACCTGCATTATTCACAAGGATATCTATACCACCCAATTTCTCTACTGTCTGTTCAACAGCAGCCACCACCTCACTGGCTTCGGCACTGTTGGCTTGGATGTCCAAAGCTTGAACACCCAGCGCCTGGACTGCCTGCGTGATTTCCTTGGCGCGATCGGGCGAGCTGGTATAGGTGAAAGCAATATTAGCACCTTCAGTTGCCAAACGCTTAACGATGGCAGCTCCGATACCGCGACTGCCTCCGGTGACGAGTGCGCGTTTATTTTTGAGTGTGTAGTTCATATTCGATACCGTAGATTAGAAATTGGATATAAATGCTTAGCGTCTAATGGGTAAAAGCTGCAAATGCCGTAACAACCTAATCTACTCGTCGTGAAAGTCACAATTGATCGGAATATATTTTTGCATTGCTGTTTCTTTTGTAGTTGACTACTCTAGGAATACCAACTTGTAAAATGTTACCCAACAGTACCCTCAGAGAAATTATAGGATGCATCAAGCTTTTGGGGGAAGCCGTCAAGTTAATCACTTTTACGAATTAGTAATTATTTGGTCAAACTTCTGCTTCACTCGATAAAACTTTTGTCACTTCAAAAACTGTATGGGGGCTTTTGAAGGTTAACCGTGCTTCTGGTTTCTGGAGTGCCACCATAGTTTTTACATGTTCGCATTCGTCATCACGGATGTTCACAAACACGTCGTTAGAGGATGTTTAAAAAGTATTATTGCTAACAAAACAACCTCAAAGACTAACTCCCTAACAAGCTTTCCTGACAAAAAAGTAAGGGTTTCACAGCCTCTCCTCCTTGGCGTCAGGCTGCCGTTAGGCAAGCAAACAGAGGAATGGCAACTGGGTTTTTGGTATACTCTAGGACTTTTTAAACATCCTCTAACTGGGATTGATAGAATGAAAATAGTAGGAATTTGCACCATTTAGCCATCGAGACTCATGCCCTCTGAAATTGCTGTCGAGAAAAAAAAGTTAAAAAATCCACCTTTGGAGCTTCATTATTTAGGCGATCGCGTGCTGCGTCAAGCTGCAAAACGGATTTCTAAGGTTGATGACGAACTTCGCCGAATAGTGCGCGAAATGCTGCAAACTATGTACAGCAAAGATGGCATTGGTTTGGCTGCGCCCCAAGTGGGAATTCATAAACAATTAGTTGTCATCGACCTGGAACCAGAGAACGCAGCTAACCAGCCTTTAGTGTTGATTAACCCCACCATTAAACAACTCAGCCGCGACATCTCTGTTGCCCAAGAAGGATGCTTGAGCATTCCCAATGTATATCTAGACGTGAAGCGCCCCGAAGTCGTAGAAATTGCCTATAAAGACGAATACGGTCGTCCCCGGACATTAAAGGCTAATGACCTCTTGGGACGCTGCATTCAGCACGAGATGGATCACCTTAACGGCGTGGTATTTGTAGACCGTGTAGAAAACTCCTTGACTTTAGCCCAGGAGCTATCTAAGAATGGCTTCTCGTATCAAGCGGTGAAACCAATAGCATAGGGGGGCAATAGTGTATTTAACTCCAAAAAGCAGTTTATTTCTGGGTGGTTCTTGTGTAAGTGCGATCGCCGCCGTCGGCTCGATTTTTGAACTCGGTTACGGACAACCAGATTTTGGTGTCACAGCCACGGCAATTATCCTGGTATTGAGCATTCCACTCACAGGATTATTTTTCTTTGCCGCAGTGAAGGACGCAAGGGCTAACATTAAATAAGCATCAGGTACATAAAAAAGGTAAAAGGATGAAGGAAAAGGCAAAATTCATTCTTTTACCTTTTATTTTTGCTCTGGATTTTCCACTGCCCCTAAAGCTTTTAGCGTCACTAACTGCGCTGCGGTTAATCCTGTAACCCCGGTGATATTCATTTTTTCGTAGGGTCGTGGCGATCGCAGTGTTCTTAGGCACTCACCCGTCAATACATCCCAAAGCTTAATTGTCTCATTTTGGCTACCACTAATCAGGGTTTGACCATCAAGACTAAAGGCAACTGACTTTACCCAATTAGCTCCCTGCAAAGTTTTCAGGCACCTGCCATTATAGACATCCCATAATTTTATCGTTTGGTCTTCACTGGCACTAGCTAAAATTTGACCATCGGGACTAAAGGCAACTGACCAGACTCGATTAGTATGTTCTTGCAAGGTTGTCAAGCACTTGCCCATGTAAACATCCCATAACTTTACTGTTTGGTCATCACTGCCACTAGCTAAAGTCTGACCATCTGGGCCAAAAGTAACTGACCTGATCCGATTGCTGTGTCCCTCCAAAATATGGAGACATTCTCCTGTATAAATATTCCATAACCTGACTCTTTGGTTTTCACTACCACTAGCTAAAGTTTGACCATCGGGACTAAAGGCAACCGATCTTACCCAACTGGTATGCCCTTTCAAGGTTTGGAGACATCTTCCGGTGTAGACATCCCATAATTTCACTGTTTGGTCGTCACTGCCGCTAGCTAAAATTTGACCATAGGGACTAAAAGCAACTGACCTAATTCGATTGGTATGTTCCTGCAATTTTTTCAAGCATTGCCCCGTGCGAACATCCCATAATTTAATTGTTTGTTTTTCGCTGCCGCTAGCTAAAATTTCACCATCAGGACTGAAGGCAATCGAACGTACCCAACTGTTATGCCCCTCCAAAATTTTGAGAAACTTATCGTTACGGACATCCGATAATTTCACTGTTTGCTTTTCACTGCCGCTAGCTAAAATTTGACCATCGGGACTGAAGGCAACTGACCTTACTCGATTGCTATGCCCTTGCAAGGTTGTCAAGGACTTACCATCTTGGACATTCCATAATTTAACTGTTTGGTTTTCACTACCACTAGCTAAAGTTTGACCATCGGGACTGAAAGCAACTGACCTTACCCGATTGGTATGTCCCTGAAAGGTTTTCAGACTTTTACCATCACGAAGATCCCATAATTTCACACTTTGGTCGTCACAACCGCTAGCTAAAGTTTGACCATCGGGACTGAAGGCAACCGACCAGACTCGATTAGTATGTCCCTGCAA
>NZ_CAXTTT010000215.1:0-5982 GCF_964247315.1 uncultured Nostoc sp. | reverse complement strand
GCAAACTCGCGAATAGTCTGGATTCTTTTATTTTTGCCAAATTGGGATGCTCCCAACAAAATAACCTTATCAATCATATTATGGGCAAGTTTCCGCCAGAGAAGTAGCCGATTGGTGGACTAAACATTCTCTTAAATTATTCGCTTCAAATATTAGGCTTTTTGTTAAGGATAGTGAAGTAAATGAAGGTATTATCAATACAGTAAAAAAATAACCTGAGAAATTTTGGGATTATAATAATGGTATAACAGTTTTGTGTTCTAGTATTGGCAAAAAACCACTTGGCGGGAGTGGCAGAGATACGGGCATATTTGAGTGTAAAGATGTCAAAATAGTCAATGGCGCTCAGACTGTTGGTTCAATAGCAAGAGCATATCAAATTTCTCCTGAGCAGGTTGAAAAAGCAAGAGTTCTTATTCGTTTTATCTCTTTAGAAAATTGTCCTGAAGAATTTGCTACAGAAATTACTCGATTCAACAATACTCAGAACAGAATTGATCGCCGAGAATTTGTAGCTCTCGATCCTGAACAAGAAAGAATAAAAAATGAACTTCAATTAGAAGGATTATTTATACTTATAAAACTGGTGAATCAATTCCAGATGGACAAAAAGGTTTTGATCTAAACGAAGCCACAATTAGTCGAGCATGTAAACAGAGTGAAGTTTCTTTCGCCACGCGAGTTAAAGATAAAATTAGTGCTTTATGGGAGAATATACAAAAACCGCCATACAAAACTCTATTTAATAGATCAGTAAATGGCTCTGACCTTTGGGAATTAGTTCAAATATTGCGAATAGTAGATAGTAAATTATCAGAAGAACAAAAACAACGAGATGGAAGAGAAAAAATATTTGCAATTCATAGTAATCGTCTCGTTTTACATTTAGTTTACAAAGCTTTGCCAGAGAGTTTCTTTAACATATCATCTGATTTAACCTCAGTACAAATTAATGAAATTCAAGCTGTAACTTCAAAGTTTTTGAAAAGTATTATTAGTGAAACTAGCAACCTATACCCTAATTCTTATCCAGCCAATACCTTCAGGAATGTAACAAAATGCCAAGAAATTGTGACAAAAATTTTAAATTGAAGTTGCTTTCATAAGGGGAAAACTTTCTCATACAACATTTATCTGATTTTTACTCCAGTGAGATTGCTACGGAATCGCACCATTTCCTCACTTGCATTAAAATGTACTGCTATCTGTGTCTGCGTCATTTGACGTTGAACAGCCCAGAGTAAACCCCTGCGTGGAATTTGAAAACACCCACCTAAATAAGTCGCTTCATCTTCCGAAGGAGTTTGACTCAGAATATGGCTTGATATACGATAGAGCGCTAAGTGAAGAAGCAAGCCAGTATTTTTACGAACAGTTGATAAAACGAGGGCAACTTCCTGAGTTTACTTCTGTGAAAGTACAACAAATTGCACTGGAGAACTTTCAGTTTCTGAGGTTGCTGGACAAGCTGCAACAAGCCAATGAAAAGGATGCCGAACGCTCTCAAAGAGAATATGTTTTGCTGCGTCAATTTTTAATTACGAATCCTTACACTACTTTAGAGCAGCTTCGTAACACGTTTTCTCAAACGCGTTATATCTCTATTGATGATGTCGGCGAACTGTACGAAGACTGTAAGGAAAATGAATCTTATTGGTGCTGCGATCGCTGCGGTCCTTTAATTAAAAAACATGGACATTTACGTGGCATAAAACCAAGCGTCTGCAATGACCATCGTAAAAACTTGTCTCATGTCCGGCGCATTTCTGAGAAGCAAGGTCTGCGTCGTCTCAAGTTTGGCATTCACTGGCGTGTCTGTTTGCCTGGAATCCCAGAGATGCGTCTATTCCATGCTTTAGAAAAGCTGCATAAACAACAGCCAGAATATCTTTGCGAAGTTCAACTGTGGCCTGGTATTGACCGTTACGACCTGCAACTACGTTTTGGTGACGGCTCAGTGTGGGCTGTAGATATCAAAGACTACCGAAATCCGTATGATTTGGCTTTGCAACTAAAGCCGATATTTGGGGAAGGCGATTTGCGCTATAACGAAAGTTTTTATGTTATTCCTAGCCATCGTCTGCATCAGCGCCAAGATTACATCGAAATTCTGCGTGAAGAAGCAACAGGATTGCCAAAAAGCACCCATCTTTTCAGCGATACAGCTTTTGAAGAACGAGTCAGCGCCAAGATAATGCACCTAAGTAAAGGGAAATAGCATTATGAGTCAAATGACATTATTTAAGCCACCTGATATTTTGACAGAGCGTGTCAAAGAATTGAAAGATAACTCTGAGCTAGATCGAGAGCAAGCACAATTATTACTTCAGGTAGAACTTGGCTTTGCGTTAATGGAACATCAGCCTTTTTTATTGCGAATTCCAGATTTAGAATCAAATGCAGAGTTCCTCGATCGCCGCGAACAGTTACTAGCACGCCGATATGGTTGGAATGAGACACAAAAGGGACACTGGGTAAGCCGCTTTCGCAAAATCAACTTTCATAAAATTCAGGAAGACGGTACGCTGAGTGAGCGGAACACACAAGCGCTGGAGTTGGATGGTTTTGTACATCTTGCGGGACAAGTCGCCTCTGGAAAGTCTACCCTGTCAACGTTGCTTGCCGTCGATGTTTTGCGAAATCACCCCGACCGCCGCATCACCTTGGTTGTTAGTGATGTACAATCGGCAATTCGGTTAGCAAATCAAATTAATTGGTGGTTCTGTAACGATCCAGAAAACAATGAGCCAGTTGCTGTACCGTTACTAGGACGCAGTAAACGAGACGCGCACCTACAAAGCTTCTATGCCTCGAAAGACTTTCAGGAACACTGGCGACGTGGACAACCACACTGGGGCGATCGCTTTTTGGGAACAGCTTGTGCTTTGCAAGGACTGCTTACAGTCTAGCGACATCTTCGACCGTTTGCATGGCAAGCCACTTAAGCCTGGAACCGAGCCATGTGACTCTCTAAAAGAAGCACCAAAAAGTGAAAGCGATCGCCTCTGGCGGGGCGTAGCCCATCGCAAAAAACAAAACAATAACCCTGGTGTGTCCCACTTGTGTCCGTTTTTTGCCACTTGCCCATCAAAGCAGGTATATCGTGATATGCCAACTGCCCGTGTTTGGATCACAACTCCAGGCGCAATGGCAATGGCTGGTTTGCCACGTCATTTGGAATTACGTCCGATCAAGATAGGGGAACTCGTTTATCAACATTCTGATATTGTTGTATTCGATGAAGTAGACACAGTTATCAAGTGGTTTGACGACGTATATGCTGAGACAGTTTTACTAACAAATGGTGGTGTTTTTGATGACATTGGGGTGAAAACTGAGGATTACATGAGGTTTAACCGTGTCAGCCCACCATTGATGCAGCGATGGACAACCGCAGAACGTCATGTACAAAGTGTAGTCACAGCAACATTAACGCTATTATATAAGCATTTAGGACACGAGTTTTTACGTAAATGGATAGAACGTGGCTACTTCACACCTAATTTTCTCCTCTACAAATTTGCTCGTCGCCTTGCTGGGCTTGAAGAGTTAGATCATCCTGATGTTACTGAGCAAGAAATTAAGGCTAACAACCGACGCGTACAGCAGATAATGCAATATTTTGACGCGTTACTCGACGATGATCCATTACTTGGGCAACCCCGATCCAATTCTAAAGTTAATAGGTTAGCACTTCTGATTCAACAGATAAACAGTATCGGCGAAAGTGCTACTGACGACAGCATTTATCGTGCTTGCAAAGCCTGGATAGTAGATTTTTTCCCCAATACAGGAAAACGGTTAGCGCGACTGCGATGTCTAACGACAAGCCGCAAAGCGTCTACGCAACTGGAAAAACGTCAAAACAATTCACAGCAGCCAGCTAAGAAAAAACGGCGAAACTCCTCAAAAAACGACGAACAATCAGATCCAGTGGATACCCTCGAAACCCTAGCTTATCGTTTACAGTTTGCGCTCACTATCACCCTTTTAGATCGGCACACACGCATTGTTTTTTACGAATGGCATCATCGACCACCTATCCTAGATGACGAGCCACCACATCGCCGTATGCCAACAGCAATGTTAAATATTTTACCATTACCTCCAACAGGACGACAGTTTGGTACTTACTATTCCCGCAAGGATGACAATCACAACCAATCTGAGAACAGCAGCGAAAATGCTTTATCTTTGTTTGCTTATACCAACATTGGGCGTTACTATGTTTTGAACTTTCATCGGTTGCTAACAGACTTAGATGGTCAACGCGGCCCTAACGTTTTGGCATTATCAGGAACTTCTGATCTACGAGATTCCACCCAGTTTCATGTCGGCAATCCCCAAGGTATTTTAATGCCAGAACCGAGCGCCACAGAAGCGATCGCTCAAAGCCGCTTCAAGTTTTTGCCTCAATCAAACCGCAAAAACGAATCTATCCGTATTTCTGGTACACCTGAACGTCAGAAAATGGGAATGTTTAAAGAAATGGCACAAGCATTGATTGGCAACAACGGTAGCGGTGATTTAGGACAGGAGCTTGAGGAATTGAAACAGCTTGGCGAGAGCGATCCAGATTTTTGGCAGAATAGGGAACGCCTACTGTTACTCGTCAACTCCTACGACCAGGCACGATGGGTAGCAGACGAAATCCGTCAATGTTGGTGGGGTATGCGGGAGCAAGTCTACCATTTGCAGCGCGATCGCACCGAAACTATTACTGATGATGACATCGACTATCAGTCAAAGATGGAAGTTGGCGCTCTCAACCGTGCTGACATTGAAACTTTTGCGCGTACTGGTGGTAAAATTCTGGCTGCACCGATAAGTGCTATGGGGCGTGGATTCAACATTTTGAATGCAAATGGCAAAGCTGCCTTTGGTGCGGTTTACTTTCTTACCCGTCCTTATCCTCATCCACATGATACTCAAGCGATCGCTCAAGAAATCAACCGTCGTGCCTTGGATTGGATAGAAGATGCGAATTTCATTGCTTGGGAAGGAGACGGAATTTTAGGACGTGCGGAAGCCGTGCGTCGGTTGGCTGCGCGTTATTGGCGATCGGTAGAACATCGTTATTATTACAAAACACTGTGTGCAAATGAAGAGTTACGCGCCTTTCCCCGTCAAGATTTAGCCGCAACCACTGCTGGTGTAATCGTTCAAGCTGTAGGTCGTCTTTTGCGTGGAGGTGTTCCCTTTCACGCTTACTTTGTTGATGCTGCTTGGGCACCAAACTATGTCAAAGAGCAACAGCCTGATACACCGCGTACCAGCTTACTAGCAGCAATCATCGATTTGCTTTGTGAATATGTTAATGAAGATGTTATCAGTCAAGCTTTATACCAATCAATAGCAGATGCTTTGGTTGATATCGATGGCTTCAACTGGGAAATAGACCGAAGAGATAGAGAAAGAGTATGACTAGTAAAATTACACCAGCAAATATTTTGCTACCTGCCCGCATGAACTTGGTGACAGGTGCCTTTGCCAATCTAGAGATTGCTGTGCTGCCATTTCCTTTTGTTCAGGTGGTTGCAGACTTTTGCCACGATATAAAACAAGTCTTGTATCGTGGCAACGACAGAGAAGTTAGGTGGCCCTATCGTCAGTTAAATAATGCTCTGCTTGCCTGTGCATCTACGCTCACATACGGTTTTGAGTTTCATAGTTTTGATGAGGAAAGCCAGCTTTCCTTATATCAGGCATTAGCTGTGGGAACGCCAGAGAATCCACTGAAGACTCCCACACCCCAGCAAATACATGAATTAATGAGAATTTGGGCGCAGGAGTGGATAAAGCAATATCGTGGCAAAGGTAGAACAGATCAAGTCAATAGCGTGTGTGATCGCTTTCTCCAAAGGATAGCTGTAATACCGCCAGATTGGGAGTGGCAACATATTAAGCCGGAAAAACTGATTCACGATATTACAGCAATTTTCAGGTAAATAGACCACAGTGGTTGAACCAACCGAAGGCATC
>NZ_CAXTTT010000214.1:0-6205 GCF_964247315.1 uncultured Nostoc sp. | reverse complement strand
GGGAGGGTTAGGGTGGGGTAAAACCCTAGTTAATCAGCTATTTCAGACTTGTGTGTACACCGTAGCCTCGCTTGCTCTTAGGTGGTTAGGGGTGGGATTCTTACTGAATTATGCGTTGAAAATTTCCCATGCTATTTGATGCGTTTAAAAATCGTAAATCTCCTAAAATCGAATTCATCAAAACTAACCCAACCTGGCGCGTAGCATGGGGAACAGTTGATGCAAATTATGAAAATATAGCTTGGCGAGATGAAAAAATTTCTGTAATTTTACCACGCACAACTTCGGAATTTCCAACAGAGAAATTAGCAATCAGTTCTAGAGGACGATTTGTTGTTGTTGGTGATGTTTGGTTAACTAACCGAGTGCAGTTGCTGCAAAAGTTGGGAATTAAACCGGATAGCTTTCAAGGAAGTTCTCTGCAACTAGTGGCCAATCTTTGGGAACAATGGGGTAATGAAAGTCTTAGCCAACTTGTGGGGATGTTTGCGCTAGTGGTTTGGGATAGAGAGAAACAGGTGTTGAGATTGATTCGCGATCGCATCGGTGTTCGTACTCTCTATTACACTACCACTGGTTCAGTTCGTTGGATTGCGCCTCAACTGAGAACTTTAGCACCTCATCGTTCATCTGATTTAGATTTAGTGGCGTTGCGAGATTATCTTTGTTGTGCCTTTGTTCCTGGAGAACGAACCCTTTGGGAACAGGTGCGGGAACTGCGACCTGGAACCGTTTTAGAATTTCCCGATCACAAAGTTACAGCTTATTGGCAGCTTCAAGAACAGATTACAGCAATCGATCAACCCTTAGCATGGCATGGCGATCGCTTGCGAGAACTCCTAGACCAAGTTGTTCAAGAATATTTACCACCAGCAAATGAACCCGTTGGCGTTTTTCTTTCCGGTGGTTTGGATTCTAGCAGTATCACTGCTTTAGTAGCAAAATTCCACAAAGCACCAGTCCATACCTTCTCGATTCATTTTGGTTCGGAATGTCCCAATGAGTTAGAATTTTCCAGTCTCGTTGCATCCCATTGTCAGACGCAGCACCACATTTTAGAAATTACTTTTAAAGATATGTGGTCACGCCTGCCGGAAACAATGGCTTATTTAGATGACCCGATTGGCGACCCATTGACTGTTCCCAACCTGTTGCTGGGACGACTGGCGAGAGAAAGCGTAGAAGTAGTTTTGAATGGTGAAGGTGGCGACCCTTGTTTTGGCGGGCCAAAAAATCAGCCGATGTTAATTAATAGTTTATATGGCTCTGTCACCAATCAGGATGCATTGCAAGCTTATTTAATTTCCTTTCAAAAGTGTGCTGTTGACTTACCGCAACTTTTAAAACCAGAAGTTTGGACAGCAGTACAAACAGCACCTTGGGTTTTTGCAGAAGATTTATATTCTCAAGCCAGCTATCTAAATCGTTTGATGGCAATGAATATCAAATTTAAAGGCGCTGACCAAATTTTGACCAAAGTCAGTAACTTGACTCAAGCTGCTCTTTTGCAAGGTCGTTCTCCTCTATTTGACCAACGAATAGTAGACTTGAGTATGAAAATACCTCCAGAGTATAAGCTTTCTGGAGTGGAAGAAAAAGCAGTTTTAAAGCAAGCGATTACCTACGGTACGTCTTTGGCGATCGCAGATATTTTACCAGACACAATTATTCATCGTCCCAAAAGTGGCATGATGGTACCGGTGCAGTTAGGATTTCGGAAATATTGGCAGCAAGAAGCCAGAGATTTATTGCTCAATCAAAATGCATGTATTACTCCTTACTTAAACCAGTTGCCAATTCGTAATTGGTTAAACTATCAAGGAGATACTTGGAGTCGTTATGGAGTCAAGCTGTGGTTGCTTGCTAGTTTAGAAATTTGGTTACAAGTAAATCAAAAAGCGCAGTAGTGAAAGCAACAAAAAGATACGCTACTGAAATTACTTATGCTAATTTGGAATTTGGAGTAAGCAACATGATTCTTGTTGTATGAATATTTCCTGACTTATGTCAGCATTTTTTGTTTTAAAAACCACTGAGAAAACGTATTTTCAAGTGATTGCCGATTTTTTGTTAATTTATTTTTGATTATTTACTGAGCTAATCTCCGTTTGCGGTGTACTCTCAATATACGGTAACTACCACACTCAACCTTTGAGATCAATTACACCCAGAGGTGAATACCATGAAAAATTATACTCAACAACAGGAATTTATTTTAAGTCAAATCACAAATAAATATTTTCAGCGTCGGGATTTCAGTGGATGTGACTTGAGAGGAATCGACCTGAAAGGAATTGATTTAAGTGGTATTAATTTAATTGGAGCAGATTTGCGTGATGCAAATTTGTCTGGCTGTGTTCTGACTCGTGCTAATTTAAGTGGCGCAAATTTGATGCAAGCTAGCTTACGTGAAGCTAATTTGTATGAAGCATCTTTATGTGAAGCCAATTTGACTAATGCTGATTTAACACGAGCAAATTTGTGCGGAACATTCTTATGGCGAGTGAAATTCATAGGTAGTAATCTTTGGGGTGCTTCTTTATGTGATGTGGATTTGAGAGAAGCAGACTTAAGTGAAGCCAATTTAATTGAAGCATCGCTGATTGAAGCTAACTTAAGTTTTGCAAATCTCACACGAGCAAAGCTATGTGGAGCAAAATTACTAGAAGCGAATTTGACTGAAGCTAACTTAACTAGTGCAGACTTGACATGGGCAAATTTAACTAAAGCAAACTTGAATAAGGCAAACCTTTGGAAGACAAATTTGATTTATGCAAAGTTGCGAGATACTATCATGCCTGATGGTACAATTGAGCAACCTCAGATAGTTATTTATTAGCTAGAAATAGCTCTGCCAAAGTGAGATAATCTTGTGATTTCGTTTCCATGCAGAGTATGGAAACGAGATGCAGCATAATTCAGAATTCAAAAGTCAGAATAAGTAAACTTGAAACCCAACACTTCTCGGATTTCGGGGAAGAGGAAAGGGAAAGAAAAAACCTTATAACCCTTACCTTGTTAGACCAAAATCAATACCTGTTGTCACACCTCCACCCGTCATCCGATTGCGGTCAATCACGACTCGCTCTGTTCCGACCTCAATGCTCAAAAGAGCAAGTTGTCTGCCACTACGACAAGTTCTTTACGGCTAGCTACTTTTAGGACAAAAAAGCATTTCTAACTCAATAAATGTCAAGGTTATTTCGTGAAAAGCTCTAATATCGCGCAAAATAAGACGGGCAGGATGCCCATCCCACAAGAAATGCTTTTTCATGCCGCAAATGTGCAACGCCGCAGATAAAGAGCTTTCTTTTTAAACAAATATCAAGTCATTAACAATATTGAAACTACTATTGAGAGATGCAATCACCTCATCAGTACCAAAGTTAAATTGACCATTGCCATTGCCTACTAGAGCAATAAAGTTACTAGAACCTTGCTTAAAGAAGGAATAGTCGCTTCTGTTACCAGTTAGTTGAATTTTGTCTTCACCTGAGACAAAATCTTTGATGATAGCTAAGTCCTTGGAACCAGAATTGCGATAAAGGACATTGCCCTTTTCTCCCAAAACAAATGTATCTTGACCAGCACCTCCAAATAAAGTATCTCGACCACCGAAACCATTGATTATGTTGTTTAACTTGTTACCAATAATTGTGTCGTTTTGTTTTGTACCAATGACATTGACAAAATTTTTGACAGTGCCAACGCTATTAACAACCCCTGAAATATTAACGCCAGTCAACGATTCCTTAGATAAGTCAACATCTACAGAAACAGGACTTTCTAGACTTGAAGCATTAATGGTATTGGCGAAACCAACATCTCCTATAACTATCTCAATTACAGTCGGAACGACTTCCCGATCAGTGCCGAGATTTCCTTTTTCGATGCGATCGGGGAAAATAGTAATTGCTTGACCCAAACCAGTATAATCAAGCGTATCAATGCCATCTCCTCCATCATAGATGTCATTGCCAGCGCTACCGCCTAAGAAATCATTACCACTGCCACCAATGAGTGTGTTATTTAGTTCGTTACCAATAATTGTGTCATTTTGATTGCTGCCAATGACATTGACAAAGTTTTTAATGGTAATTGCCTCAGGAACATCAAAAATATCAAATCTTTCTGCACCCAAGTCGATTAAAGATGCTAAATTTTTACCCGAAATATCGATAACATTTATAAAACCTGGATCAGCAATGATGATCTCTGTACTAGGAGGCTCTGAAAGTCGATCGCTACCAAGACCACCACCCTTTTCTGTACGATCGGCAAAAAAAGTAATTACTTGACCCAAACCAGTGTAATCAAGCGTATCAATGCCATCCCCACCACTGATAATGTCATTACCAGCACTGCCAAATATTACGTCGTCTCCCTTTTCTCCAAACAGGTTATCATTTCCACTGCCGCCAAACAGGTTATCGTTTCCACTGCCGCCAAACAGGTTATCGTTTCCACTGCCGCCAAACAGGTTATCATTTCCTTCGTCACCGTATAGGTTATCATTGCCGTCATAACCGAACAGATTATCATCGCCCTTGCGACCAAGCAGATTATCATTTCCACTACCGCCCAACAGGTTGTCAGAAAAAGAAGTACCAATTCGTGTGCTCATGATTTATTTCTCGTTTGATTTACTCAAAATTTAATTTAGCCTCCCACTTGTGCCTGTAAAAGCATTAGCAGTGATGTCGCTATTTTCGCTTGGGACAGCAACAATGAAGCCCGACGGGACATCAATATTAATGTTGCCACCATTACCACCAGCTTCTGCTGTGCTTGCGGTGGTAGAGATTTGAGCGCCATGACGCAGAAGGAGTAAATCAGTTTGTATATTGATTGTCTTTAAGAAAACGTACATCCCGCGTTCTAGAAAATGCTGAGTTAAGATTTGCTGGACTCAAAGCAATTGATGCCAATCTGGATCTTGGAGAGACTTGTAATTTAAAAATACTGACAGAACTAATTGAGCAATTACGCAGCAAGTTAGAAGCTCATAATACTGCTCTCAGCACGATTGACTCTTCCAAAGTAGAAATTGAAGAGTTAGAACAAACCTTGGGTGGTTTCTCCGAAAAAATGCTCATGGGAATCGGCTTTAAATATGGCAAAGATAGCCGCGAATATGAGATGGCTGGTGGAGTTCGCAAAAGTGAACGTATCCGTAAAAGCAGAGCAACTCGCTTGAAAACTATTGCACAAAAAGCATCTAGCCAAGGCACTCAACCCTTGTAGATGTGTAAGCAACACAGTTTGCATAGGCGAGGGAGCAAAGGAGAGAATAAAAATTACCTCTTTCTCCTCTGCCCAATCCCCAATGTCTAAAATTCGCGTTGTGAAAAGATAAAAATAGCGATCGCTAACAACATGGTACTATAAAGTAAGCCGTAACCAGCATTCATAATCAGTGCAGTGGTGTCAGGTAGTGCTTGCAGACCATAAACGGCATCATTTTTCAAATCTAATCGAGATAAATCTGGCAAGAAAAGAAACAAAGCTTCAGTTAGACGTTCCATACCAGGGTTACGGCTAAGACGACCAAGTTGTACTAAATCTTGAGTAATATTTCCGATTAAATATACGGCAAAGGTTAGAACAGTCGCTAGCAGAGAAGCAGTAAAAACACCAAAGGTAATAGCCACGGCAGTAATTAATGACAACTGCAAAAATAAAAAAATTGCAGCAATTAAAATGCTTGCTGTAGGATGAGGAATATTACCAAATTGCAGAAATAGCAGATAAATTACTGTCATCGTGGCGACAAGCACAGCTAGGACTGCGGATAAACCCAAGTATTTGCCGATGATAATTTCGCTGCGACTAACAGGTTTAGCAATTAATACTAAAACAGTGCGTTTTTCAATTTCTTTATTAATTAGTCCCGTACCAATAAATATCGTAATAATTAACCCGATGACATTCATCGCTGCCATCCCAAAGTCTAAAAACATTTTATTTTCAGCCGTAGCTGCAAATTCAGGAAGGATGCGGAAGGCGGTGGCGAGTACTAGCGCATAAAAACCAATAATATATAGGATGCGATCGCGTACCACTTCCTGAAATACATTTTTTGCCAATACAAAAATTCTGTTAATAGTCATTTGTCATTTATCATTTGTCATTTGTCATTTGTCATTGGGAAGAGGTAAAGGGGAAAGAGGTAATTTTATTGTTCTTCCCCCCTGCTCCCCTGCCC
>NZ_CAXTTT010000213.1:0-6227 GCF_964247315.1 uncultured Nostoc sp. | reverse complement strand
TAGATACACTGATTTATTTTACTTAGTGTACTTCATTAGACTGGTAAACGCTATAGATTCCAAAATATATAATTACTTTTACTTCTATGGTAAGATGCCAGTCACAAAACTAGCAAGTTACAAAGAAAAGCGGGGGCGGAAGGCAGTATTTCAACTACACTCAACAATTAGGCAAAAGTAAAAACTTTAGTTTTGGGTCATTGCCCAGTCAAAAAAAGAATTGTATCGAGCAGCACTTTCTGTGAGATACAAAGCGTCTTTGCTACAATCTCATGTTTAAAAACATCGGTTCCTCCTGCCTCCTGAAGATCCACTATTAATAAAACTTTTGCCTAATCCTAATCTTTAACTGTTTTGATTAATCAACACTCCGAAAATTTATTAAACAGTCAACAGGAAAATGCACCAAGTGAAGGCTATATATTTAACTGGTTTGATTGGTTTTGTCTTTGGTATCCTCCAGGGTGGTTAATTTTATTCAATCGCCATTGGCAGCACTATCACACAGATCCAGATGGTTGGAATTGGCTAGAATATGGATTATTTTTAATTCCTGGCGGATTTTATCTAGCGTTGCTGAGTCGCTGGTTGCGTCTGGGTTTTTGTTCACCCCGAAAAGAAGTTGGTGAATTTGATCCTAAATATCAACAAGCTTTTGGCAAAGAAGTTCTTAGCCCTATCGTTAAATACTATTTTCGGGGAGAGTTGCAACAAGTTGAAAACTTGCCGCTAACAGGGCCATTGATTGTGGCAATGAATCATGCCGGGATGTGTTTTCCTTGGGACTTTTTGACTTTGGCTTATTTATTAAGTGAAGCCAAAGGATGGGTAGTACAACCCATAGCAAATCCAGCATTATTTGAGCATCCTTGGGTGATTTGGTGGCTACCACCTCAATGGTCGCAGGTTTTAGGTGGTGTGCGAGCTGAATTAGATGATTTTGAGGGGGCGCTTGCTCAAGGTAAAATTCTTTTATATGCACCCGAAGGTATTCGCGGGCCTTTGAAAGGTTGGAGAAGACGCTATCAACTAGAAAAGTTTGATGTGAGTTTTGTTCAGTTGAGCGATCGCTATCATATTCCCATTCTGCCAGTAGTTTGCATCGGTAGTGAATTTTTGCATCCTTGGGCTGTTAATTTCACCAAATTGCAACGACTAGTCAAACTACCATTCTTACCTTTGTCGCCTTTGATGTTTGCCTTACTTCTGTTTCCCTCAATGGGAGTTTGGGCAATGAAAACTCGTTTGCGTTACTTTATTGGCCCTTTGCAACCAGCAGGATTGGATAACCACTCAAAGAAAGGGCGTGCAGCAGCTTATCAGCAGGCGCTACAATTACGAGACAAACTGCAACTTCAAATTAATCAATTTTTGGGTAAATTTTAATACTACAAGCTGAAAATGGTTGATTATAACAGATTTACGATGTGGTTCAATTAATTGAAAGCTATTGTAAGTTTGTAGTGCATTTATGGAACCGGGGACGCTGATGGTTGTTGTGAGTGCGATCGCCACTATACTATTGACTAAGCCAATAAGAGAAAATCTTTGAAAACATTGGTAATACCGTATGGACGTGTTGTTAGGAATGAAGTTATTGTTCCTACCGCAGCTTGTCCGTTTGTTACCAACACAACCTGTTTTGTTACCAATGCTTATTCGTTATTAAGACAATTTATGCGTTCGTTACTAACATAACCTGTTTTGTTACTAATGCTTATCTCTTAGTAACGACACTTATGCGTTCGTTATCAACACAACCTGTTTCGTTACCAATACTTAAGCAAAACCAGGATTTACGCAAAATCATGAATAAACGAACCGCATACTCCTACGGAGAAGCAAGCTACGCGTAGCGTCTCGTTAGAGAAGGACGCAAAGGACACAAAGGAACAAGAGTTTTAGAGATGTTTTTGCGTAAGTCCTAAAAACTTATCAATCAACCGCAAAATTCCTAAACAATTAACCAAATCTTTGTGAATCGAAACAAGCCGCTAAACTGACTCTACTGAAGAAGCACCGAAACGATAGCCTTTGCCGTAGACTGTGTGAATCAGCGTAGTTTCTCTACCTACCTCAATCTTACGCCGCAATAAACGAATTAATGCCGCAATTACATTACTACTGGGTAGTTCTGACTCTTGCCACAAATTTTGCATAATCTGGGCATGAGTCAGAAGTTGTCCAGTGTGTTCCATAAAATATTGCAACAACTGGCTTTCTTTTTGCGATAACTCAATTATTCGTCCTTGGCGATAGGCTACTTGATTTTCACAATCGAGTTCTAAATCAGCAACGGTTAAACGTCCAGTAGTGGTTTCATAGGTTTGGGAACCGGAACGACGCAATAAAGCACGGACTCTTGCTAACAACTCCCGCAGTTCAAAAGGTTTAACCAAATAGTCATCAGCACCAGCATCTAAACCTTCTACGCGGTCATCGAGAGTATCTTTAGCTGTAAGAAACAATACGGGAGTGGTTTTGCTTTGGCGTCGCAATTCCTGACAAATCTCTAACCCCGTTTTTCCTGGCAGCATCCAATCTAAAATAAGTAGGTCATAACTGCCTGCTTGTGCAAGTTCGCTGCCAGATGTCCCATCATAAACGGCATCTACAGCGTAACCCTCACGAGTTAACAAGCGGCTCAAGGGTTGAGTTAGTTCAACTTCATCATCAACTAATAAAATTCTCATACTGCTTGTGGTAAGCATATAGAGATATTCTCAATATTATTCAACTGCCAAGACGCTAAGGATACCAATACAAAAAATGTTGACTGTTGCATTGCCAAAAGGGGAACTACTTAAAAATAGCATCCGCTTGCTACAAGCTGTCGGATTAGATTTTAGTGCTTTTTTAGATTCAGGAACTCGCCAACTTCAAATTCCTGATGCTAAGGGAGTTGCGAAAGCTTTACTGGTGCGGGCGCAAGATGTGCCTGTTTATGTGGAATATGGTCAAGCACAACTGGGGGTTGTTGGTTACGATGTGTTACGGGAGAAACAGCCGCAAGTTGCCCACTTGGTAGATTTGCAGTTTGGTGATTGTCGAATGTCGGTAGCGGTAAAAGCATCTAGTTCTTACCGATCGCCTTTAGATTTACCACCGCATGGTAGAGTTGCTTCAAAATATGTGAATTGCGCTCGTGAATATTTCCATAGTCTGGATTTACCTGTGGAAATAGTGCCATTGTATGGTTCAGTGGAATTAGGCCCAATTACTGGAATGTCAGAAGCGATCGTAGATTTGGTTTCTACAGGGCGAACTTTGCGTGAAAATGGTTTGATTGAAATTGCTAGTCTGTATCAAAGCACGGCGCGGTTGATTGCCCATCCTCTGAGTTACCGCCTGAATACCGGTAATCTGAGTGATGTGATTGGCAAGCTGCGGGAATCCGTTTTGGTAGGGGTTTAATATCATGTGATTCGTAATAACGCTTTTTTAGATGCTCGCTCCTAGCTAACGCTGCACTATTCGTTCTTACAGCATCTTGTATTCAAGTGACTTGCAGATAAAAAATACTCAACTGTTATACCAATTTGATTAATGGTTGCAACACATCCTTGGGTAAAGTAAAGACGCGATAAATCGCGTCTCTACAAATGGTCTATTTGTTGCATTCTTTTTTCAAATTGGTATAATTTATGGCTAAAAACTAGGTTTTAAAAGTCCTTACCTTTTGTTGCATAAGACTTGTATAAACTCACTGCATATAAAGATTAAATTTTTTATTTAACCCCTCAGCAAATTGAATCAAAGTTATATTTATATTATTTTTGCAGACAAATTAATATTTTTTTGAGCGTTAAAATTTGATGCGATCGCAAAAAACTTAACCAGTATTATATTGAAAAATTTTGTTGATAAAAAAAGTAATTTCAAATTATTCTTAACATTTAATCTGATGATATTCAATCAAAAAAAGTAGGTGAAAATATGTTTCAGGCTACTCGCCGCCGTCTTGCAATTTGGTACACTGCCGTCACTGCTGTATTACTGCTACTGTTTGCCAGTGGCGTTTATTTATACGTTCGTACTACACTGATTGAGCGGATTGATGACACCCTTAACCATGTAGTAGAAATAGTGGAGCGTTGCCTTATAAATAGTGGTTGTGCATCTACGCTCATATTTGAGCCAATTAATACTGATGCAGATAAAATTCGCATTAATATAGAAGCCAGTTTTGGCGATCATACCGACACTGTAGAAGATGACCACATCGACCTAGAATGGTTTAGTCCAACTGGTAAATTACTTTGGTCAACGCTATCTGAACCCCTAAATATTCCCATTCGTGTCAATCGCACTGGTGAAACTGTGCGCGTAGTCAAGGGAGAAAGTGAAAATTCAAAATTTAAAATTCCTAACTCCCCACTCTTATTGCGACAAGTCACCCAACGCGTAGAAACGAGACGACAAGTATTAGGATATCTGCGTGTTAGTCATCCCTGGTTTGAAGTTACTAAACCTAGTCGCCAGTTAATTTTTGATTTGGCATTAGGTATTGGGTTAATGGTGCTTTCCGTAGGCGCAAGTGGTTGGTTTCTTTCAGGTAAAGCGATGGAACCGGTGGGTGAGTCTTATCAACGTCTTAAACAATTTACTGCTGATGCTTCCCACGAACTTAGAAGTCCTATCACTTTGATTCAAACTAATGTGCAAGTTGCGCTTGCTGACTTGGATTTAGCAGAGACAGAAACGACCATTTCTTTGCAATATCGACAACAGTTAAAGGTGGTGGAACGGTTAACGCAGCGTTTGGGTAAATTAGTCAATGACTTACTCTTCCTAGCACGACAGGATAGTGGTATTAGCAAAGATACTTTTTCACCTTGTCCGTTGGACGCTTTGCTAATAGAGGTGGTTGAAGAACAACAATTGTTAGTCCCTGAGAAAGAAATCGCCCTTTCTCTAAACTTAGTTGACCCTCCTGCCTCAGAAACTAGCCTCGAATTACTAGAAAATTGGTTTACTCTTGTAGGTAATTGGGATCAACTAGTACGGCTGTTCACAAATTTAATTGCTAACGCTTTGCATTACACTCCAGCACGTGGACGAGTGAAAGTGGAATTGGCGCGGATAGAAGGAATAAATCGTGTTTCTAAACTACGTAACACCAGTGCCCAGTTGCAAGTTAAGGTGAGTGATACCGGAGTTGGAATTCCAGCCGAAGCGCTACCACGCTTGTTTGACCGCTTTTATCGAGTAGATCCGGCACGGACTCATAGGACGGGGAATACAGCGACAGCCAGCGCTACTGGTTCAGGATTGGGATTAGCGATCGCTCAAGCTATTGTCGAACATCATCACGGTCATATTCAAGTTGAAAGTAGCCAAGGCATTGGCACTACTTTTACTATCACTTTACCAATAACTCTTGAGTCTTAATTTGCTAATAAATTTTTCTTTCCTGTGATAGATGTAATATTTTAGCCCATTTAAATTGACTTTAGTTATTAGCGAGAAAATTAATTTTTTAACAGTATATTGAATTTGACTATTACACAAATGTGCTTGATGACAATGATTAAGACTTTAAATCTTGAGAATGAAATAT
Source organism: uncultured Nostoc sp. (assembly GCF_964247315.1). Classification (GTDB taxonomy): domain Bacteria; phylum Cyanobacteriota; class Cyanobacteriia; order Cyanobacteriales; family Nostocaceae; genus Nostoc. The sequence goes on along the minus strand of NZ_CAXTTT010000213.1, from coordinate 667 downwards.
TTTCATTTTTTTAGATTATTTCCGTATCCTTAGCTAGATGCGATCAATTGAGTCATTTGTTAAATATTTAGATATACTCAACGACCGATAAAACCTAATTTAATTTCCGGTTGGAAAAATTCTTGTAAAAAAAATTGAAGTTTTTTTAGGAGTTAAGAACAAATATGAAGTTTCAAAATTTCCGCAAGTCTAGCAAGTTATTTGGCGCTCTTTGTGGGGGATTGCTGATTAGTCTGCCAGCAATTCCTCAAGCTTTTGCACAAGAATCTACTCCCAATGTTAAACAGCTAGGAGCTGCATCTTCAACACTAAACCCAAGTCCCAGCATTTTTAGCGAACCACCCTACAACCGCTCTCAAGCTCCCGGATCGCCAGAATCAGGTGTCACACCACCACAACCAGTTCCTCCGGCTGAAGGGCAAGTGTCTCCCGTACCACCACAACCAGGTGCTAGACCAGTACGCCCAGTTCCTGGCGATCAAACTCAACAGCCTTCACCACCTACGGTTTCTACTGACCAACAACCACAAGTAGAACCACGGCAAACCCCCACTGCGACGATCGCAATCACTAATGGTACGGTTAATATCAAGTTAGTTAATAATACTGCGGCTATAGCGGTTCCTGATTGAGTGCAATACAGTATGGGATAATGGAGTATATTAAA
>NZ_CAXTTT010000212.1:0-6340 GCF_964247315.1 uncultured Nostoc sp. | reverse complement strand
TTGGTGAGGCAGTTGGTGAGGCAGTTGGTGAGGCAGTTGGTGAGGCAGTTGGTGAAGTAGTTGGTGATGGACTCTCAGTCCCTTGTACAGGCACAGCAGATGGAGCTTCCGATGTAGTTTGGTCATGGGGAGTAGTTGGTGTGCAACCAGTCGCCAAAGATAAGGCGATCGCTACTATACCAGTAGAAAATATTTTGAAGTTGGACATAATTAATGTTCTCCTTGGATAAAACTAGATTTTGAAACGTCGAATGAAAAATAAGTGCGATCGCATTGAATACGACCATTAATGCTGAAATCACGAAGCAGATGCCGTCGGTGCAAATTGTGCAAATAGATTCAACATTTCCCGATTGAATGCAGGGATATCATCTGGTTGACGACTTGTCACCCAGTTTCCATCTACTACAACTTCTTTATCTACCCAGTTACCACCTGCGTTACTGATATCATCTTGAATTGTGTAATAACTAGTTAAAGTGCGTCCTTGGACCAAGTTGGCAGATATTAATACCCAAGGTGCGTGACAAATGACAGCGAATGGTTTACCTGTTTGCTGCATTTGCTGTAAGAAGGATTGTACTTTCGGCCCCATTCTCAGCGTATCGGCATTGAGTGCGCCACCAGGCAATAACACTGCATCGTATTCGCTTGCTTGTGCTTCATCAAGAACCCGATCAACACTCACAGTCGTGCCTTTATCGTGATGCCGAAACGCTTGGATTTGCCCCTTTTTGGTTGAGAGTATTTCAACCTGTGCGCCAGCTTCTTTGAGTGCCTTTACGGGTTCTGTGAGTTCAGCCTCTTCAAACCCATCGGTTGCTAATACTGCAACTCGTAAATTTGTTAATTTAGCCACGCCACGATCATCTCCATGTTTTATTCAAGAATTTGCAGTTATGATTCAACGGTTACTCCTGCTTCTAACTCCAAAGCTTTGATTAATGCCGATGCATTTTCTTCTCCCCACCCTTGATTAACTGCTGTTTTAATGGTTTCTCTGACAATTGCCGCAGCAGGCATTGGAGAATTAAAATCTTGGGCAAATTGAGCGATCAAATTCGCATCTTTCAGCATGTGCTTTAACGCAAAACTCGGCGAAAAATCACGATTCAACAGCATCTTGCCCATGTCGTCAAAAATTGGAGAGCGGAAATCTACCACATGCAGCACATCAAGAACATCTTGTGGATTCAGTCCGGCTTTAGTCGCCAAAATCATCGCTTCCCCTAACGCTTCGATTTGGGTTGCCACAATCGAGTTACCGATGAGTTTCATCGACGCGCCTTTGCCAGTATCACCCAAATAATGGATCGTTTCGCTTAACGGCTCTAAAATTGGTTTGACTTGCTCAAATACCTCGCGTTTACCACCAACGACAATCCACAATCCTCCGGCTGCGGATTCGTTTTTACTACCGAAAACAGGGGCATCAAGAAATTCGACCTGCTTTTCGGCATAAGCTGCGGCTTGTTTGCGGGAGGTGTCAGGATGAACTGTACTCATGTCGATCGCAATTTGTCCCGATTGCACGTTCGATAAAATGCCATCTTGTCCAAAGACAACTTCTTCAATCGCCTTGTCATTGGCCAGCGAGTACATAATCACTTCGGCATTTTCCACCGCTTCTGTAGGTGTTTGTGCTTGTGTCGCACCTTGTTCAACCAGAGGTTTACAGACTTCTGGATTACGATTCCAAACCCGCAGATCATACCCCGCTTTGAGCAAGTTGGTTGCCATACCACTGCCCATGATGCCGAGTCCTAAATACGCAATGCGTTTCATAATAATGTTCTCAATGGTGTCTTACTTCAAGGAAATCCGCACATGATATGACACACATGTATCGAAGTCAGTTTCTTTGTACCTTCTTATAACATTTCAGGGCTTTGAGAATAAATACATCTTCCAATCGACAGACTCAGCAGTAGATGTAACTCACACCTGCGAAATTGCGTCACCGATAGCGTAGTGTTAGTGACGCAGGAGCGTCACTTTTCAAGACAGACATCGCTGTTGACTTCAAGAAAACAATTAATAGTATTAATATTTACCCCAGCCAAGCTGGATTCATAGCTGTACTATCATTTTGGGTTGTGGTCTTATATCGTTCGTACTGCCCTTTAACTGCTGCCTCACGGGTACGCGCTAACAGTGCTGTAACTCGTGCTTGATCCATTGGCTCAAATGTACGAACTGCCTCAAAGGCTTGGTCTAAAATTTTCATACTGTCGATGCCCGTAATTACGACTGAGGTAGGCAAGTTCATTGCGTAGTGCAGGCACTCGATCGCACTGACCGTGTTGCTTCTGAGAATGTAGGACTCCCCGATCGATTTCATTCCCAGCACACCAATGTTGTTTTTTACCAACACAGGTAGAACCTGACGTTCAAAACTTCTAAAATGAGCATCCATAACATTTAATGGCATCTGCACAGTGTCGAAGCGGAAACCATTTTGTGCAGCAGTTTCCAGCATCTGGAGGTGAATCTGGGGATTCTTATGTCCTGTAAAACCGATATAGCGAATTTTGCCCGCTTTCTGCGCTTCAACAACTGCCTCCATTGCACCGCCAGGAGCAAAGACGCGATCGGGGTCTTCAAAGCGCAGTATTTCATGATGCTGCACTAAATCGATGTGATCGACCTGCAAATCTTTGAGCGATTCATCAATCTGCATTTTGGCAGCGCCTTTGGTGCGACCGTCGATTTTCGTCATTAGGAAGACCTTTTGGCGATAACCATTTTTAAGAGCATTTCCCATCCAACGGTGGCTACGTCCGTTGTTATAGTCCCAAGAGTTATCCATAAAGTTGATGCCGCGATCGATAGCACTGCGGATCAACTTGATACTTTCTTGTTCTTCGTCAATTTTTCCAATGTGATACCCCCCCAAGCCAATCACAGATACTTGTTCTTTGGTGCGTCCGAGGTTGCGATATAACATTTCACCGCGTCGAGTTGAAGCGGGTGAACTTTGGGCTAGCAGTTGAGTATTTTCATCAACAGGTTCTGCTTGAGCGAGGATCGGTTGCAAAAATCCTTCCGAAACTGCAAGTCCTGCTGCCACTAATCCCGAAGCAGAAGCAGTTTTCAACAAGCTGCGTCTACTGATTTCCATAATTGTCTCCTACAAGCAACAACAGGAATGAGCCGTATAATATCACTGCTATCTGGCACAGAGACTCTAGCTAAGGTGTGTTTTGAAACATACTCCGCAAGATGTATTCCCAATGCAAGTCGATGCATTCACAATGCAAGTTGATGTATTCACAATGCAAGTTGATGTATTCACAATGCAAGTTGATGTATTCACAATGCAAGTCGATGCATTCATAATGCAAGTCGATGTATTTTTAATGCAAGTTGATGTATTCCTAATGCAAGTTGATGTATTCCTAATGCAAGCCGATGCATTCATAATGCAAGTCGATGCATTCACAATGCTTACCTTTTGTTTAAGCTTACCCGATTTAAAACTTTATTTTACTGACATATTTTTTGTTATAATGGATACATTTAGTGTCAACTATAGTAGTAGATACATCTATAAGTATCCAAGATACAACACGCCGTTTGCGCCCTCAAATCATTAGTCAAGATATTGACTCATTCCACGGTTTGCAAACCGTCAGCACCTACAACACAACTCGTGCTGATGCCTCTGTTGCAAAGTTACAGGAAGTTTATCAGGCGATGTTAATTTCTCAACAAACTGAAACCGAGAAACTAGCTTTATACCGTGCTGCTGCTGATGCTGCGCGATTAGCAGAATGGGAATTTCATAATGCTGTATTAGCGATGAAAGAAGTCGTGCGCGGGCAATATGGTTCAGATAGCGATCAAGCTCAAGCGGTGGGATTGAAGAAAAAATCAGACTGCAAGCGTCCTTCGCGCAAAAAGCCAGATGCGATCGCCAGTTAACCCTTTTCTATCACTTTGCAGAACAGGCTTGGCAGTATAGGGGCGATCGCAAGTTAATCTACTTAATTGAGATTGAAAATTTGCGATCGCTAATTATATGATTGAGCTTTGATCATTTTGACGATGCCTTTCATAGGAAATGGTATTTATGCCAGAAGAATGAGGAAATTCCCTAGAAATCGAAAGAAAGTAGAAATTAAGTAGAATAAAGAATAAATCTCACAAGCTGTCTATGCAATGGGTTGATTTTCTAACCAATGAAGCTGCTACTCATAGCTTATCCCCAGAGCAAACGGCAGCTTTTGTAGAGCGTTTGAAGAATGAAAACTTAGGTAAGAGTCAGGTGAAACTTGCCAGTGAATTGAATATCGGTGTTGGTGTTTTCACAAAGCTGATGACTAAGGTGTATAACAAGTTTGCTCAGAGTTGTCCTGAGTTAGCGACTTCTAAGAGTCGGGGCAAACTAGAAAAGTTACGGGCTTGCCTGAGAGCAAAATATAATGGCAGGCAAGACTTCAGCGTGAGCGCTCAGTCGAACGCTACCCACACCACAATTAAAGAAATTCATCAAAATATTCCCCCTGCTGTTCCATTTGAAAAATTTGTGGGACGTGAGGCAGAACTACAAAAACTGCACTCCTCATTACAAACATCTCGGCTTGCCATTGTAGCTGGAGCGGGTATGGGTGGTGTGGGAAAAACTCAACTGGCTACCCAATACGCCAAACAGCACTTGCAGAATTATCAAGGTGGGGTTTGCTGGTTATCAGCGCAGGGAATTGATGTCGGAATTCAGATTCTCAGATTTGCCCAATTGAAATTTAACCTCATTGCACCGGATGAGTGGGAATTAGCAGATAGGTTGAAGTCCTGCTGGGAGAAGTGGCAACAAGGTGAAGTGTTGCTGGTGTTTGATGATGTCACTGATTACGAAACACAGGTTCAGCCTTATCTACCCCCAGAATCACCCCGGTTTAAAGTATTGCTGACAACGCGCCAGGGATTTGATATAACTTTGCCGCAATTACCTTTGGATGTCCTCAAACCATTGGCGGCGATGAAATTATTAAAATCGCTGGTTGATAGAGAACGACTTAAAAACGAGGCTTGGGTTGCCAGGAGAATTTGTAAATTCTTGGGATATTTGCCTTTGGCGTTAGAGTTAGTGGGGCGATATCTGGATACAATACCAAATTTGTCTTTGGAGATACTACTGAAGCGGCTAGAGAAAAAGCGACTGGAACACGAAGCAGTAGCTAAGGCTAACCCATTGATGCGTTATGAATATGGCGTTGCTGAAGCTTTTGTATTGAGTTGGGAACAGTTAGATGAAAAAGCACAAGGCTTAGGCTGTTGGCTGAGTTTGTATGCCTTGGCTGACATTCCTTTATTTATTGAAGCGATAGAAAATGACAATGAACAAGAATTCTGGGAGAAAGCTATAGCCCAGTTGCAAAAACTGCATTTAATACAATGGCAGGCTAAAGGAATTTATCGTCTACATCCACTGATTCGGCAATTTTTTCAAATGAAGTTGGATGAGTCAAGTGAGGCAGATAATGTGAAAACTGCTTTTGTGGCGCTGCTGGTAGAAATGGCAAAGCAAATTCCTCAACAGTCTAACCCTGAAGATATTTTCAATCTCACTTCCACTATCCCCCACATTGCAGAAATTGCAACCCATCTATCCCAGTATCTCAGTAACGAAGATTTAATTTGCCCTTTCACAGGCTTAGGCTGGTTTTATCAAGATCAAGGACTTTATCAGCAAGCAGAACCTTGGTACAAACTATGTCTTGAGGTAGCTGAAAATCGTCTTGGTTTAGAACATCCCGATGTCGCCACTAACCTGAATAATCTCGCAGAACTCTATCATTCTATAGGACGCTACAGCGAAGCCGAACCCCTGTATCAGCAAGCTTTGTCACTGAGAAAACGCTTACTGGGTGACAACCATCCTGATGTGGTTACTAGCCTGAACAATCTTGCAGGACTCTACAAATCTACAAGACTCTACAGCAAAGCCAAACCATTGTTTGAGCAAGCTTTGGAATTGGGCAAACGCTTACTGGGAGACAACCATCCTCTTGTCGTCACTAGCCTGAATAATCTCGCAGCAGTCTATCATTCTATAGGACACTATAGCGAAGCCCAAGCTCTGTATCAGCAAGCTTTGTCACTGACAAAACGTTTACTGGGAGACAACCATCTCGATGTCGCTACTAGCCTGAACAACCTCGCAGTACTCTACGAATCTACAGGACGTTATAGCGAAGCCGAACCTCTGTATGAGCAAGCTTTAGAATTGAGTAAACGCTTACTTTTAGACAACCATCCCGATGTCGCCACTAGCCTGAATAATCTCGCAGAACTTTACCGTTTTACAGAACGCTACAGCGAAGCCGAACCTCTGTAT
>NZ_CAXTTT010000211.1:0-7476 GCF_964247315.1 uncultured Nostoc sp. | reverse complement strand
TTGAGACTTTGTGCAACATCTGGATGTTCTTCACCCAGCAGCTTGCGGTAGAGTGTCAAAGCTTGGATGTTAAGGGGTTCGGCTTCGCTGTATCTGCCTTGGGAGTTGTAGAGTTGAGCAAGGTTGTTGAGGCTTTGTGCGACATCTGGATGTTCTTCACCCAGCAGCTTGCGGTAGAGTGCCAAAGCTTGGATGTAAAGGGGTTCGGCTTCGCTGTATCTGCCTTGGGAGTTGTAGAGTAACGCTAGGTTGTTGAGGATAGATGCAACATTTGGATGTTCTTCTCCCAAACGTTTTTTAATGATTTCTAGACACTGCTCTAACCAAGGTGCTGCTTTGTTATACAATCCTTGACCATTATAAAATTGAGCGTTACCGACAAAAGGCCAGGGTAAATCATCATCACTGAGGTATTGAATCAGTTTCTTCGCGACCTCAGCTATATGAGGTATGGTAGGGGTGACATCCGTGATTTGCTGAAGTGTGGGAGTTTCAGGAATATCTTGAGCAACTGCTACCATTACCTCACAAAGCGATCGCTTGAGTTCCTCTGCTTGAGATAACCCTTTTAATTTCAGTTGGAAAAATTCCCGCAGCAGTGGATGAAGTTGGTAGATTTCCTCACCTTTGCGTTGGAGTAAATAAAACTTTAACAGATCGCGTTTAGCTTTTTTTTGCTCTTTAGCTTCATTTCCTTCTACCAATTTCCAAGGAATTGGAGCCAAGGCAAATAAACTCAGGAGACAACCTAAAACTTGGGCGTTTTCTTGCAAACGCCGCCAACTTAACTCAAAGGCAGCAGCTACGCCTAGTTTAGCAGTCATTTCTTGTGGAGCTTCGTCTACTGCTTCATTCGTCAAACCCTCATCTTTCAATTGTTGCAAGATTTCTGGTAGAGACAAATCCTCATCAAGCGACAGATACCTCCCGACTAATTCCAAACCCAAAGGCAAATAACCGAGATGCTTACAAAGTCTTCTAGCAATCCAAGGGTCACGTTGCAATCGTTCTCTACCCACCAACAATTTTAAGAGCTTCATTGCCACCAATGGTTTCAGCAAATCCAAGTCTAATCGCTCTATAGGCGGCTGTAATTTTTCCCTTGTGGTTATCAGCACTTTAAACCGAGAAGGTAGCGACTGGAAGTAAGGCTTAACTTCTTTATATTCCGCGACATCATCCAACACTAGCAGCACATCACCCTCACGCCAACACCGCCAACAATATTGCACTTGGGCGAGTAATTTGTCTTTAGGATCTTGTGTTAAATTCTCTGGCGGGTTGAAATCAAGCTGCGTTCTGGCAAACTGCACAACTTGGATGCCCACATCCCCAGTTTTTGGTAGCAACCAGCAAAGCCCACCGTTATATGTATCGCGGTACTTGATGGCATATTGTAGGGCGAGTTCTGTTTTACCAACTCCACCCATACCAGCAATAGCGGCGATCGCAACTTGTTTATTATCCTGCAAAAGTTGGTGAAGATTTTGCAATTCTTCTTCACGTCCGACAAATTCCACCACCCCACTCAGGGGCAAATTTTGCGGTATTTCAGTAGAGAGATTTGACTTTACCCGTTCCCCTTCAGGCGGCTGTAGTCAGAAGTTAAAGGTATTACCAGAAACAGTATTAGTTCCGCCTTTAATGATTATCCCTTTATAGTTTTCAATAGTTTGAGTCAATTGCGGTTGAGCTTCTTTAGCCAATGCTGCGACAGCTTGAGCAATTTCATCATCTTTCTTTGCCGCTTCCTCTACCTGCTGCCCAATAAAATAAGCTTGACCATAATCTAAAGGTTGCGTTTTAGCCTGTTCGATAACCTTCGCCGTGCTAGGTTCCTTGCGTTTGAGCAGAACTAACAATTTTTCGCCTTCATCCCAAGCCTTTTCGCCGATGATTTCACCAGTTTTTTCAAATGCTTTGGTGATTACCAAAGTTGCGATCGCAGCTGCTGTCAGCGATACTGGCTCCATAAGTTTCCCAAAATATACGAGATTCTACTTACTGGTTCTCAGTCTAACAGATTCTAAACAGATAATAAAGAACAAATAACAGAAGAAATTATAAACTTTGTTTAGCGATCGCCTTAACAAAAATTATGAACTTTCACCGCTATTTGTGAAGATATTGAAAGCCTCAGATCCCCGACTTTTTCGAGAAGTCGAGGATCTTGTTGTTTGTGTTCATACTAAAACTGAAATTTACAGTTTATTGATATTTTTTAAATTCCTGGATCTAAATCTAATTTCATAAAGTCCTAGCAAGCCTGCTGCTACTAGCAAAGGTAAGAAATAATAGACTCCTCGATAAGCTAACATTGAACCCAAAACTGCCGCCGCCGAAACTTTAGAGGAAAGAATCAGTAAAATTATAGTTTCAAATACTCCCAAACCACCAGGGACATTACTAACCACACCTGCAAACATCGCTAGTAAATAAATGCCTAAAAAGTCTAGATATGACAAAGATATATTGCTAGGGAGTAAAGCATAAAGAACTGCCGCCGCCAAAATCCAGTCAAAGCTAGAAATTGCTATTTGAGCCAAAGATATGTTAAAAGAAGGAAATCGAAATTCATGTCCACGAATTATTAATGGTTGTTTAATAAAAATACTTCCTAGTAAATAAACTGCAACTAATAGCAGAAAAATTACGCCGATGGGACGCACAGTAGCAAAAGGTAAATGTAATTGAGTAGGAATCTTTAACGGGTTGATGAGAAACAATAAACCTGCAACAGCAAACATCCCTAACCAAAAAGTAAAATTGGCGAAAGCAATTACTTGAGCGATCGCAACTGCTGACACTCCCCAACTAGCATAAAATCGATAACGGATAGCACTGCCAGTTAGCAAGGCAAAACCGATGGTATTACTAAATGCAGAGCTAATAAAGTTAGTGAAAGCTATCTTATTCCAACTTAAAGAACGATTAATGTAGTTAAAACCTAACATATCGTACCCAATCATCACTAGATAGCCCAAAGCTGTCAGCCAAATTGCCCAACTTAAACGACTTTTGGGAATAGCAGCTAGAGAGTTGACGATATCACGATAATTATACTGATGTAATTCGTTAGCGATCGCCCACAGGGAAAGCACCAGCAGTAACAAGCCAAACAAAGAACTAAAATTGAGTTGCAGCTTTTTAAGCATCATGAAGAAACTTATCCTAACTCTTGACTTTTAATTTACAACCAGTCGCAAAGTTTCCATTCTGTTGACACAGTATCGACATATCATTTGCATAAGCTTTTGAAGGCAAGCATCAATTACCCAATAATGCTCTGTTTAACCAATGTCCTTCAAAGATGAACTACAAACAATCTAAAATTTTCTTGCTATTTTCAGTATTAACCCTAGTTGGCTGTAATTTCTCCCAAGGTGTCGTCGCAAAACCACCGCAACAGCAAGATTTACAAACAACACCTTCCGTGATTCCAATCCAGCGCAATACTAGCAACTCAGCGACTCTCCTAAGCTATAAAATTGAAAGCTACGATAGTAAAGTAATGGGTGCAAGTCGCACTTATGGCGTTTCTTTACCTCCTAGCTATGAGCAAAACTCAAAACAAAGGTATCCTGTAATCTTTCTCCTCCACGGTGGACATGGTGATCCCAGTAGTTGGTTTATTCAGAATAAAGGACAAGCTCTCAAGACTGTAGAACAACTTTATACTACAGGTAAGTTGCCACCCAGCATCATCATTACACCAGATGGCAACGACAAGCGTGGCTCTAGCCCTTACCAAGATCCCGAATATATCGATGGCCCTAACGGTAAAGTCTCTACAGCCGTAGGCGATGAATTAGTAAAAGTTGTACAAAGCCGTTATCGTACAATAAATAATCCAGATTTTTGGGCGATAGGTGGTTTATCTTCTGGTGGTTGGGGAGCAATCAATGTCGGATTACACAACCTAGATCGTTTCTCAATTTTATTTAGTCATAGTGGCTATTTTAAAGATAAAAGTGGCCCAGCAAATAGCCCAATATCTTATATTAAAACCATTCCCTTACAAGCTCAAAAAAAACTGAAAATATATCTGGATTCGGGTACATCAGATACTGATGAACTCGGCGAAGCAGAGCGATTTAGTAAAGTCCTAAATCAGCTAAAAATTTACAATTCATTTCGCCAGTTTCCTGGCAGTCACACTTGGCAATACTGGCGGAAACATTTAGCCGATTCATTGACATTTGTCGGCGAACAATTTCGACGAGCTTCAGAAACAGCAAATATGGCTGAAAAAATTAAGTATTAATCATAAAAAAACACTCAAAAAATTAATCCTTAGTAGCAATAATACTATTTTGCCAAGCCGTTGATATTTAAACATCAATGTGAAAAACTCTACTACTATTTTTCAGCAAATTAATTCTAGTAAGTTGTAATGGAGGTGATTTTTTTTACGCTAAAAAATATGAAGATTTCTAAATTGTTAATTAGCTTGGTAGGAGCGATCGCACTCCTTACTACTGCTGGTTATTATTATGTATTCATCTTAGGTGCGCCACAACTAGACCCACCCAAAAAAGAGGCAACTACTGGGCTAAAGTTTCAATTAGCAACCTTTAACTCCCAAGCAATGGGTGCAGTCCGTAACTACGGCGTGATTTTGCCCCCAAGTTATAGCAAAAATCCACAAAAGCGCTACCCTGTGATATTCTTACTACACGGTGGTCATGATGACGCTCGTGCTTACGCTAATAAATACGCGCTTTTAGACGTATTGCATGAACTTTATCAAAGTGGAAAATTACCGCTATCGATTGTGATTACACCTGATGGTAATGATAATCGCGGTTCTAGCCCTTTATACGACCCCGATTACTTTGATGGGCCGAATGGCAAAGTAGGGACTTTGATTGGTTCAGAATTAGTACAAGTTGTCAAGTCGCGCTACCGCACTTTGGAAGAACCCCAGTTTTGGGCGCTAGGAGGTCTATCTTCTGGAGGATGGGGGGCATTTAATATTGGATTACGCTATCTCAACAACTTCCAGATTTTGTTTAGCCATAGCGGTTACTTTACTGATGACAGCGGCTCACAAAATAGTCCTCAACAAATTGTGCAACAGCTATCAATTCAAGATAGGAAGCGATTGCGTGTTTATCTAGATGCGGGTATGAACGATACTAATTTACTAGCTTCTACCAAAGCTTTCAACGAAACCTTAAATAAATTAGGCATTGCTCACGTATTTTATGCATTTCCTGGAGGTCATGGTTTGTCTGGTGCAGATATTGGCTGGAACTACTTTCACAAACATCTAAAAGATTCACTCTCCTATGTCGGAGAACAATTTAAAAAGTCAGAGTAGAGACGCGATTAATCGCGTCTGTACAGGAGTTAAGAGTTTTAACTCAAAAACAAATGACAAATGACCAATGACAAATGACAAATGACAAATGACAAATAATTTAAAAACTCGGATTGGACTTTGGAGTGCGGTTTTCCTAACAGGTTTAGTCGGAGTAGTAAATTTATTATCAGCCGTGACACCTAACCTGTATGGGCGGACTCACTGGTTGAAAGAATTTTTACCATTTGAAATTCGTGCCAGTGGTCATATATTTGCAGCATTGACTGGATTTATTTTATTAACACTTGCTACTAATTTATTACGCCGAAAAAGAATAGCCTGGTTACTGACCATTGCTCTACTAGTAATTTCCATTTGCAGCCACTTGCTGAAGGGACTGGACTATGAAGAAAGTCTACTCTCTGGAGTTTTGCTAGTGCAATTAATCTTAATGCGCCATTTTTTCACGGCGCAATCAGACCGTCCTTCCATCGCACGGGGAGTTAGAGTACTGATAGGCGCTTTATTATTTACCCTAGCATACGGAACTATTGGATTTTATTTGTTAGACGGCAAATTTTCAGAGAATTTTAATTGGCGTGAAGCGATAGTTCAGACTTTGGCGATGTTCTTCACCGAGGATAATTGGGGACTGCAACCAAAGAGTCGATTTGGAGAATTTTTTGCTAATTCTATATATATTATTGCCGCAGGTACTATTACTTATGCAATGGTAATGCTGTTGCAACCTGTGTTTTGGCGGAATCTAGCAACTACAAATGAGCGACAAAGAGCTAAAGAAATTGTCGAGCAATATGGATGTTCTTCTTTAGCAGCGCTGACACTCTTAAATGATAAAAGTTATTATTTCAGTCCTTCGGGTAATAGTGTAATTGCTTATGTTCCCAAAGGACGGGGCGCGATCGCCTTGGGAGATCCCATCGGCCCGATTGAAGACCGCAAAGAGACAATTATTGCTTTCTGGCAGTTTTGCCAGCGTAATGACTGGTATCCTGGCTTTTACCAAACTATGCCTGATGATGTTGAGCTTTACAAATCGTTGGGGTATAAGGTACTCAAGATTGGAGAGGAAGCGATCGTTGACCTGAAAAGTTTTACATTACAAGGTAAAGCTGGTAAAAACTTTAGACCATCAATCAGTCGTTTAACTAAGCTAGGATACCAAATCGACTTTTACCAACCACCCATCGCCAATGATTTATTGCATCGGCTCAAACCTGTGAGTGATGAATGGTTGAAAATGGCACAAGGTTCAGAAAAACAATTTTCTTTGGGTTGGTTTGACGAAGCTTACCTGCGAGAGTGCGAGATTGCTGTGGTGCATAATCCCGAAGGTGAGATTAGTGCTTTTGCCAACATTATCCGGGAGTACCAACTTAACGAAGCGACTATTGACATGATGCGACATCGCTCATCTCTTGAAAATGGCACAATGGACTTTCTATTTATTTCCTTACTCCAGCATTTTAAAGAAGGTGGTTACGACAGCTTTAATTTTGGTCTTTCTGCCCTTGCTGGAGTTGGAGACAACCCCGAATCGCGCCGCTTGGAAAAAGTATTGCACTATCTTTACGATCATTTGAATCGCTTTTACAACTTCAAGGGACTGCACGCTTACAAAGACAAATTCCGCCCTCGTTGGGAACCGCGTTATTTGGTTTACCCCAGTTTAGCCACCTTACCAGATGTAGTTGTAGCATTAATTCGTGCAGATTCAGGCGATCGCCTCTTCGATTATTTCAAACCCGGAGCCTAAATGTGCGAAAAAAATAATGTGCTGGTTCCTTGCTGTTCCCCTGAATTGGATATTTCAGCGGATTAGGAACAGATATATCAAGCGATGCCTACACAACTGGGCATTTATATGATACAATTGTACTATAAAATATGAATATCCGGTAAGTATGCAACGCAAAATATAGCTTTGCCTAAGTTCGTAGCCAAACTTTGCGCTCCTACCCTACAGGAAGGCGAAGCGCCTATGCATTTAAACTTAAACCCTTAATTATCCACGAATTTACGAAACTGTGTACAAAGTTTCGTAAACAAATTATTGTCTATTTACTTTTCAACTTTACACGGTTGTAACAGATTATGGGAGCATCCCACTTTTTATTTAGGGAGCAAAGATTAATCCATTAAGGTAGGCA
>NZ_CAXTTT010000210.1:0-7836 GCF_964247315.1 uncultured Nostoc sp. | reverse complement strand
CTCCACGCTCTCCGGCGACTGATTCCTCTTAAATTTTTGAATTTGGAATTGCTGCTTAAGCGAAGCCAATGTGTACAACAGGCTACACCTACGCTAGAATAAACTATCTTCTAAAATTAGCTATTCCCTAGCAAGTTGCTTGATGCATTAGATAGCTAATTGCGATGCCTACGGCAGGCTATGCCTATGCAACTTGATAGTTGAAAGTAAAAGCATTTTTAATTTTTCACAAAATTGGTAGAATCACCATGTTCTTGATAAAGAATGTGAGGTTTTTTGGTGTTTGTAACTAGATACATGCAATCATCCAGTATTATAAACAGTATATAACTGTATTCCCATCAATTATCTGTAGAATTCGTGGAGGAAATAGAATGAGTTTGTGGCAACGCTTACTGAAAAGATTACAAGCGATCGCGTTCAATAGAACGTATCGGTTCAGACTAAATTCGCTCAAAGGCTTTGTATCACTCTTTTTAGTAGGTACTGTATTGAGTGTAGCCCTTGCTGCCTGCTCAGATGGAGGAACTGGGAATAATTCTTCCTCTGAAACCCCTGCTGCTAGTGCTACTCCTGTGGCTGCAACCAAAGATAATGTTGAATTAACTCTAGTTTCCTTTGCTGTCACCAAAGCAGCTCACGAAGCAATTATTCCTAAGTTTGTAGAACAGTGGAAGAAAGATCATAATCAAACTGTTACCTTCAAGCAAAGCTATGGCGGATCTGGTTCCCAAACTCGTGCTGTTATCGATGGTTTGGAAGCAGATGTTGTTCACTTGGCACTAGCTGGAGACACTACAAAGATTGAGAAGGCTGGATTGATTCAGCCAGGATGGGAGAAAGAAGTTCCCAACAATGGTATTGTCTCCAAATCTGTTGCAGCATTAGTCACTCGTTCCGGCAATCCTAAAGGCATCAAAAACTGGCAAGATTTAGCCAAAGACGGTGTGAAATTGATTACTGCTAACCCCAAAACTTCCGGCGGTGCTAAGTGGAATTTCTTAGCACTATGGGATTCTGTAATTAAAACAGGTGGCGATGAGGCTAAAGCTACTGAATTTGTGACTAAAGTTTACAAAAATGTGCCAATCTTGCCTAAAGATGCGCGGGAAGCTACTGATACATTTGCCAAGCAAGGGCAGGGAGATGTCTTAATCAACTACGAAAACGAAGTTATTTTGGCACAGCAAAAGGGCGAAAAGATTGAGTATGTCGTTCCCGATGTGAATATATCCATCGACAATCCAATCGCTGTGGTAGATAAAAACGTCGATAAGCACGGAACCCGCGAAGTTGCGGAAGGTTTTGTGAAATACCTCTATAGCCCAGAAGCACAGCAAGAGTTTGTTAAATTGGGATTCCGTCCTGTGGATGAGACTTTAGCTCAAACCAAGGAAGTCACAGACAAATTTCCCAAGCTGAAAACTTTAGGTACAGTTGCAGACTTAGGCGGTTGGGAAACAATTGATAAGAAGTTCTTCGCAGATGGGGGCGTGTTTGATAAAATTCAAGCCCAAAAATAATTCGTAATTCTTAATGACGCTTGCGGACTCGCTATCGCTACGCTAACGTAATTCGTAATTATCACCCCATAACTTTCCTTTCTCCAGAATTAAAAGTAGTTGGTCTGTGCTTGAATTACGAATTAGCAATTACGAACACTGGCAAAGAGCTCCTTGTGAATTTTAAATTTTGAATTTTTCACTATGACATCTGTATCTCCTTCTGTGGAAGTTGAACGCAAAACGCCATTCTGGAAAAGATTGGGGCGGGTTCCTTGGACTTGGCGAATCACCATTGCATACCTGACGGTGATGTTGTTTATCCCTATTGCTGCCATGTTCCTGAAAGCAAGTACGGAACCTCCGGCGAGATTTTGGGCGATCGCAACCAGTGATATCGCACTAAACACCTACAACGTAACTTTTGGGACGGCAATATTTGCTGCCTTACTCAATGGCGTATTTGGAACTTTGATTGCTTGGGTTCTGGTTCGTTACGACTTTCCCTTAAAGCGCTTGATTGACGCCACAGTGGATTTACCCTTTGCACTACCAACTTCCGTAGCAGGGCTAACCCTGGCAACAGTTTATAGCGATAATGGCTGGCTAGGTTCGCTACTAGCACCACTGGGAATTAAGGTGTCTTTTACCCGGACGGGAGTAGCGGTGGCAATGATATTTATCTCACTACCTTTTATTGTCAGAACTGTGCAACCCGTACTTCAGGAAATGGAACATGAAATTGAAGAAGCCGCCTGGTGTCTGGGTGCTTCTCAATGGCAGACCTTCTGGAAAGTGATTTTGCCACCTTTATTTCCCACAATTTTAACTGGTGTTGCTTTGGGTTTCTCCCGTGCAGTTGGGGAATATGGGTCAACTGTGATTATCTCTTCTAATACGCCATTCAAAGATTTGATTGCACCTGTGCTGATTTTCCAGCGATTAGAGCAGTATGACTATTCTGGTGCAACAGTAATTGGCATAGTTTTACTATCAATTTCGTTAGTACTGTTATTGGCAATTAATTTCTTACAAGCATGGGCAAGGCGATATGACAGTAGATAAGCCAAGTTTTCACTCATCATCTGCATCTGATACAGATATAGCCAAGCCGAAAGAGCAGAAGAGTTGGGTGCCAATAGTTTTAATTAGTATAGCGATCGCCTATTTAGCCCTAGTTCAATACATCCCGGCAATTAACGTTTTTGTCCAAGCCTTTAGTAAGGGTGTTGGGCCATTTCTATCCAACCTGACGCGACCAGCTTTTCTCCATGCAGCTTGGCTAACATTGTTGTTGGCTTTGATTGCTTTACCTGTGAATACAGTGTTTGGTTTATGTGCAGCTTGGGCGATCGCTCGTCATAAATTTCCTGGACGCGCCGTAGTTTTGAGCATTATTGACCTGCCCTTTTCAATTTCGCCCGTAGTTGCAGGATTAATGATTGTGCTACTTTACGGACGCAATGGCTGGTTTGGCCCTTGGCTTTTGGCTCATGATATCAAGATTATCTTTGCCTTTCCAGGTATGGTACTGGCTACAGCCTTCGTGAGTATGCCCTTTGTGGCGCGAGAAGTAATTCCGGTTTTAGAAGAGTTTGGTAAGGATCAAGAAGAAGCTGCTAGAACTTTAGGTGCAAAAGATTGGCAGATATTTTGGCGCGTCACCCTACCCAGTATCCGTTGGGGCTTACTCTACGGTTTAATTTTGACCAATGCCAGAGCAATGGGTGAATTCGGAGCGGTTTCAGTCGTGTCTGGCAACATTGCTGACCAAACCCAGAGCCTACCACTGTTTGTAGAAGACGCTTACAAACAATATGAAACTGAAGCGGCTTTCTCTGCGGCTGTACTGTTAGCGTTGCTAGCAGTAGTAACTTTGGTGCTAAAGGAGATTCTAGAACGGAAAACCCGCATTAAAGATGTTGAATAGAATCCCCAGAGAGTAAACTGAAAATCTAAAACTTCAAAACTATTCGCGATCGCACTTAAATTTTATTGGCGCGATCGCTTTTCATTTTTGACTACTTAATGATATTGAATTCCAATAAAAACTTCTTTAGCTAAATCCAAGCAAGGGGGAAAAATTGCTAGGTGGTAAGCACATCCAGGGAAAACTGATGAGTAAAGTAGTAAACTTACTGTTCCAAGAATTGTGTAAAATAATTCCTTTGACCTGATGCTATTAACCCTTCATCCAAATGAAGGGTTTTGAAATCTCTCAAACTTTCAGTTACCCTGAAACTTAAACTAGTACCGCAAGGCGGAAGTCAAAAGTCACGCATAATTGTATTCCAAGCTCTTGCGCCATTTGAAATGGTGAGGCAGTCCGGTCTTCTCCCAAAGGGAGACGCCAAGGGCGATGGGGGTTCCCCCCATGAGTAACTGCCGTTAGCGCAGCGTTAGCGAGCCTGCGTTCGCGCAGCGTCTCGTAGAGAGCGTCACCCGAAGGGGTATGTTTATTTACGCCAAGCTGTACTGATAACTAAGTTTATTCAAAAACTGGGAACGCAACTCTTGGAAAAACTGCGCCAACGACAAGCTCAGTGCATCGTTGGGCACTGGGAGACAAGGGGACAAGGTGAATAACCATACCCAATGACAAATGACCAATGACAAATGACAAACTCATATTGGAGAGATGAATTTGAAAAATCAGCAATTGGGTAATTGGCAAACCACAGTTTTGGGAATTGTGTTAGCAATACTAGTGATTATCGGGCTAAATTCCTTTATTATTATCAACCCAGGACAAGCAGGAGTAATCAGCATCTTGGGTAAAGCTAGAGATGGCGCTTTATTGGAAGGTATTCATTTAAAACCGCCTTTTATCACCGTGATAGATGTGTATGATTTAACAGTGCAAAAATTTGAAGTACCAGCGGAGAGTTCTACTAAAGATTTGCAAAATTTATCTGCGAGATTTGCAATTAACTTTCGCCTCGATCCGATTAAGGTAGTTGAAGTTAGAAGGAAACAAGGAACATTAGCGAATATTGTATCAAAAATCATTGCGCCCCAAACACAAGAAGCATTTAAAATTGCCGCAGCCAGAAGAACAGTAGAAGAAGCGATTACCAAAAGAAGTGAATTGAAAGAAGACTTTGATAATGCTTTAGGCGATCGCTTAGACAAATATGGGATAATTGTGTTAGATACTAGCGTAGTTGATTTAGCATTCTCACCAGAATTCGCCAGAGCCGTCGAAGAAAAACAAATTGCCGAACAACGGGCGCAAAGAGCCGTTTATGTAGCACGAGAAGCAGAACAAGAAGCCCAAGCAGATGTGAATCGTGCCAAAGGTAGGGCAGAAGCTCAAAGACTCTTAGCAGAGACACTCAAAGCCCAAGGAGGGCAGTTAGTTCTGCAAAAAGAAGCAATTGAAGCTTGGAAGACTGGCGGCGCTCAGATGCCCAAAGTTCTGGTTATGGGTAGTGACTCAAAAAATGGCGTACCCTTCATATTCAACCTTGGGAATGTCCAAAATCAACCGTAAAAGGGAAGTGGACATGAGATAAAAAGCTCTAAAGTTATGTAATTTGCTCTGACCTCAGACGAATTTTACAACACATTGGACTATTCCCAATTTAAAATCTAAAATCCAAAATGGTATAAGTTGGGCTAGTACAGATCGCTGGAAACCTACCATTTGATTACAATCAGAAAGCTCAAAATTAAAGCAGGAATGACTTTTAACTTCTGCCTTGCGGTACTAGTGCCAACCTCAAAGACCATTGAAAAACCAACCAAATAATAGTCGAAGTTTATGTCAATCCCCAATCCTCAAAATCTTACTGCCGAAGAAGCAAAGAAATTACTGAACAAATTCAACTGTCTAGACATTGCCCCTATCCTCAACTCATCAGAAAAAGTAGTAATTCGTAATGCCTTAATTTTGCTCGCCAAGCTTACTGATTACCAAATTTTAGGAATTTGTGCTGATACAGCAGAAGAAGGAATATTGGCGATGAAAACCTATTCTCTGGCTTTGGGTTATGAACCACCAACTAATTTACTTACACCCGAAGGGCCAGTTTATATCAAACTAAATGGTAAAAATGGCTTGTGTTATCTTGATTCCTATGATGGACATCATCGTGGTGTATTAGTATCTTGCCAGTCTTATGACGAAGATGGAATCAACGAAATGTATGGACACCTTCCCTTAGACTTATTTGTATAGAATTCGCCGAATGTAGGTAAGGTATGAGCCTTGCCTACTCACTAACTAAAAATAATTAATGACTTCAATCTTATGAGTATTATTACACTACAATCAGCAAAAAAGGACTTTGGCATCAAGGAAATTTTAAAAGATGCTAGCTTTAGCCTTGATGCAACTGATAAAGTTGGATTAATTGGTACTAATGGCTCTGGTAAATCAACCCTATTAAAAATGATTGCCGGGTTAGAATCCATTGATAGCGGTCAAATTTTAATCAACTCTGGTTCTAAAATTATCTACTTACCCCAGCAGCCAGATTTAGATGAGAATCACACAGTTTTAGAGCAAGTTTTCGCTGACAGTGGCGAACATACATCTTTGGTGCGTGAGTATGAAGAACTTTCTGATAAATTGGTTCACTATCCAGATGATAGTCAACTAATGTCTCGCCTTTCTGTGGTGATGCAACGGATGGATACGACTGGTGCTTGGGAACTAGAAACTAATGCCAAAATCATCCTCACAAAATTAGGAATTTCTGACTTTGATGCCAAGATAAGTACTTTATCTGGAGGCTATCGCAAGCGCATTGCTTTAGCATCAGCTTTGCTATCAGAACCAGATGTTTTGCTCATGGATGAGCCAACAAACCATCTGGATGCTCTTTCTGTAGAGTGGTTACAAAGTTATTTAAATCGCTATCGCGGCGCACTTTTTCTGATCACCCACGATCGCTACTTTCTAGATCGCGTTACCAATCGGATTATTGAAATCGACCGAGGCGATATTTACACCTATACAGGTAACTATTCATATTACCTCGAAAAGAAAGCTTTAGCTGAAGAATCTGCTGTAAGTAGTCAACGTAAACACCAAGGCTTGTTGCGCCGCGAGTTGGAATGGCTCAAAAAAGGGCCAAAAGCCAGAAGTACCAAGCAAAAAGCTAGAATTGACCGCGCTCACGCTCTGCGGGATACTGAATTTAAACAAGTTCAGGGTAAAGTTGATATTTCGACAGTTGGTCGTCGCATTGGTAAAAGAGTTATTGAATTAGATAACATTTCTAAGGCATACAATGGACGCACTCTGATTAATAATTTCACTTACGAATTTAGTCCAGAAGACCGCATCGGCATTATTGGCGCTAACGGTGCTGGTAAATCCACTTTAATGGATATAATTACTGGACTGGTTAAGCCAGATTCCGGCATTGCAGAAATTGGTACTACAGTTCACATCGGTTATTTTGACCAGCATTCGGAAGAATTGCTTACAGCCTTAAACGAAAATCAGCGCGTGATTGACTACATCAAAGAAGAAGGAGAGTTTATCAAAATTACCGATGGTACTCAAATTACTGCTTCTCAAATGTTAGAGCGGTTTTTGTTTCCTGGTAATCAGCAGTATGCCCCAATTAGTAAACTTTCTGGTGGTGAAAAACGCCGTTTATTTTTATTACGGGTTTTGATGAGTGCGCCCAATGTCTTAATTTTAGATGAACCGACAAACGATTTAGATGTCCAGACATTGGCAGTATTAGAAGATTATTTAGAAGATTTTGTTGGGTGTGTAATTGTAGTTTCTCACGATCGCTACTTTCTCGATCGCACCATCGACACAGTATTTTCCTTTGAGGAAGGCGGTAATCTCCGGCAATATCCAGGTAATTACTCGATTTATCTAGACTATAAGAAGGCTGAAGAAGCACAGCAACAAGCTGCTACCACTAAGGAGAAGCCGAAAAATGCCGAAGTCCAAAATGGTGCGGCTTCATCCAAGGATGGAGAGAATACCAAACGGCGTAGGTTATCCAATTGGGAGAAAAAGGAATTTGAGCAGTTGGAAGGTAAGATTGCCGAGTTAGAGGCCCAGAAGGCAGAAACCGAGAAAACACTAGCGAATGTTGCACCAGGGAATTATAGCCAGGTGCAGAAATTGTATGATCATGTGGAAAAGTTGAAGCACGCGATCGATGTGGCGACTGAACGCTGGTTAGAATTGGCAGAGATGGAGTCTTAATTTTTTAACAGTTTTACCCCACCCTAACCCTCCCCTTATAAAGGGGAGGGAAGCAGATTTCTTATTTTCCCTTTTATAAGGGGGAGTGGAAGCTCACAAAAATCAACCAGCTTTTGAGGGAACCAGATTTCCTATTTTCCCACTTTATAAGGC
>NZ_CAXTTT010000209.1:4696-7882 GCF_964247315.1 uncultured Nostoc sp. | reverse complement strand
GGCAGTGGCACTGGAACAACAGGAACTGGCACTGGCACTGGAACAACGGGTACTGATGGCACAGGCACTGGAACAACAGGTACTGGCACAACAGGTACTGATGGCACAGGAACTGGCACAACAGGTACTGGCACAACAGGTACTGATAGCACAGGTACTGGCACAACAGGTAGTGGCACAACGGGCACTGATAGCACAGGCACGGGCACTGATGCCACAGGTACTAACAGGAATACAGGCGTCGCAGCTTCCGAAAGAACTAGCGATCGCGGTTTCGATTGGGGTTGGCTAGGTTTGCTTGGTCTAGCTGGTTTAGCAGGACTACGTAATCGCGAAAAAGTCCGGGCTTATCGCGATCCTGATGAAGTCCCAGGTTCTCGCTCCATAAAATAGTATTCACAACACTTTCAGAGGGTACAGCTGTAGTTTGTGCCCTCTGTATCTTTTGCAAATCTGATGCGATCGCAGCCGTATCTGTAAGTTGTACAAGATTTTGTATCGCTCAGACCTAATAGCGTTTCTTAATAAGAGTTAGGTTAAACTGTACCTCACCCCCAAACCCTTTTTAAACTCACAAAGAAGGCTTGGGGGTGAATGTTTTGATATGATTACTTCATGCACTTGCAAACTACTATATAATCTGTCGCGTAATCCGAGCGAGTGAAGTACTCATAGTTGGCTACGACTGAACTATCAGCTTCTGCGATCGCAGGAGAGTGCCTCAGAGCGATACCGTTAAAAATATTATTTAAAAATTTATATATTTCAGCAGAAAATAGTCAATTATTTTTTTGGCGAAATTTACCGATAAAATCGGTGCAAAGCGCATAATTGACGACAAAGGCGGTAAAATCTGATTTACTTAAATCTAAATCAGAAAAAAAAAGCTGTAACAAACTTTACTAAATTGTGGATAAAAATCCGTTAACTTTATAAAACTGATAAATGTAATTCAGGCTACATAAAAATGCGCTTAGAGCAGTTGCAAGCCTTTCTAGCGATCGCCCAAACCGGTAGCTTTCAACAAGCAGCGCGAACATCTGGTGTTACCCAATCAACGATTAGTCGCCAAATCCAAGCATTAGAAGCAGATTTGGGGATAGAACTGTTTCACAGAAGCACTCATGCCAAACTGACGCTAGGAGGTGAACGTTTGTTACCACGCGTCCGCAAAATTTGCCAAGAGTGGCAGACTGCTACAGAAGAATTAGCCGATTTAATCGCCGGAAAACAACCAGAACTTTGCATTGCCGTGATTCACTCCCTATGTGGATCTTATTTACCACCAGTGTTGCAAAAATTTTGTCATGATTATCCAGATGTGCAATTGCGGGTGACATCATTGGGAAGCGATCGCGCCTTGAAAGTCCTCAAAGATGGATTGGTGGATTTAGCAATTGTGATGAATAATCGCTTTTTAACCACCAGTAGAGAAATGGTGGTAGAAGTACTTTATGATGAACCTATAGAAGTTTTAATCGCAGCTAATCATCCCCTAACCCAATATGAATTTGTCCCTTGGTCGGAGCTAATTCGTTATCCTCAAGTGGTTTTTAAAGATGGCTATGGGATGCAGCGCTTAATACAAGATAGATTTGAGCGAATGGAAGCTACACTCCAGTCGGCTTTAGAGGTAAATACCCTAGATGCCTTCCGGGGAGTCGTGCGCCAAGGGAAATTGATAGCTTTACTACCTCAATCAGCATTACTAGAAGCTCGTCTTGACCCTACCTTAGCGATTCGTTCCTTAGCCAGCAATAATACTAGTGGTTTAGCAGATGGTTCCAGTTTAACTCGGCGGGTAGTTATGGTAACAACTCAAGACCGTCTACAAATTCCCCCCATCAAACATTTTTGGCAACTCGTGCAAGAAAATATTCCACTGCAAATTGACCAGCAGCGATCGGCTTCTTAAGCGTTATTAGTCATTATTCAAGAGTCTTTAATTTCTGATGGGACTTTTGCCAGATAATTAATATGTTTATAAAAACTAACTATGCCGTGGTTCTTAGCCAGCCCTGAGTCTTGTTGGGATAAACTCATGCTCTATTATCTTGTTATTCTCGCACGTTAGTCGCTGCACACCAGTTAGCCACTGTTGCGACCCCCGTAACCCGATTTTGAACTTAACAGTGCGGGATTTATACTCTTGTGTGATTGTAATCTGCGGCGGATCAAGAAATCTTGCCGTGAGCGACTTACCTGGATCTATAATCATGCCCTGAGTTCCGAGTGCGTAGCTACGGAAAGTGTTATAATTTGGACTGTTTGCGTACTGATCCAGCGATTCTGTTTCCGTAGTTCTATTGCCGCCGTTGTCTGTCGTAATCTTTGTTATTTCCTCAAAATATTCCAGTGGTGGCGGTGTCAAAAGGCGCAATCTTTTCTGCGATTTATTGTACCATCTGATATTTATATATAAATTATGCCCAAATTGCCTGTCTGTTATGATATCGCTAGGCTGCATCGTCAAGATATCTAACTCCATATATTTTTTCCAGTCTTCCCCGTTCACCTGTATTTCTTCTATTTCATCGCCACCGTTATCTTTATTGCCACTGTCTTTGGAAAAGAATTTTTTAACCTTTTCAAAAGGTTTACGCTGGATTACTGGTTGATACCCAGAAGGGGAGTTAAGAAGAGCTTTGGCTTGGATATTGTTTTTTTTTATTTCCTGTTCAGGAAGCAATTTACGCCCAAGCGCACTACCATTTTGTTGGACAACGTGAAGTTAACTCATGGGCAAGTAATTCCTTTCCTCCATGACTCTCAGGAGCATATTCTCCTTGACGGAAGAATATATCTTGTCCTGTAGTGAAGGCACGAGCTTGGATAGATTGGTTGAGTTGCTCAGAGTGGCTATCTGTGTAGATTTTGACACTGCTGAAGTCAGTCCCAAAAGCTTGCTCCATTGGTTGGCGAATATCGTCTGAGAGTGGCTGTCCACTTCCCCAACTTAAAACAGATGCGATCGCACTACTGCCTTCCCTGAAGTAACTTTTGCCTTCACGTTTCGGTGTTTCGCGCAGTCTGTAGCAACTTCTGTCTTCCCGGAATTAACTTCTGCCTTCACGTTTCGGTGTTTCGCGCAGTCTGTAGCAATTTCTGCCTTTCCTGAATTAACTTCTGCTTTCACGTTTCGGTGTTTCGCGCAGTCTGTAACAACTTCCGCTTTCCCTGAAGTTA
>NZ_CAXTTT010000209.1:2783-4596 GCF_964247315.1 uncultured Nostoc sp. | reverse complement strand
TTCACGTTTCGGTGTTTCGCGCAGTCTGTAACAACTTCCGCTTTCCCTGAAGTTACTTCTGTTTTCAAGTAAGGAAACTCCAAAAAGTAAATCATTTAATTTTACCGAATCAAAAGGACTTTCTCTTCCCCTGCTAAGAAATCCCTGCTCCCCTACGATAAAAACGGTGAAATATTTTTTTAATTGGAAGTCACTAACGGAAAACTCTAAAGCAAATGAGGATCGCTTGACTTTCAAGACAATTTCTACAAGGTGAGCGATCGCACGCACGTTTTCGCACTCTACAATAGTGGCGATCGCTAACGCATTCTACAAGACCAGCGATCGCACGCACGTTAATTCACTCTAGAAGACTAGCGATTACACTTTGCGGATATCTTAGAGATCGCACTACGCATTCTAATATGCGATCGCCTATGGTGGAGAGAACGCGATCGCGTCTCGCGGAAATTGTTCTGGCAAATGATAATGGTGTGGCGGCGCATTGGATTGTAGGGGCGCAAGGCCTTGCGCCCCTACTGACGTTACCATTTTGAAGGATTCTGGGGATGTAATTGATCTGTATTCCAAGATATTGGATTTGTCTGTACGTGTTCACGAATTTTGTATAATGCTGCTTCATTGCGAATGATGTGTTCGTAGTAATTGCGTTGCCATATTGGGACTTTTGGTGTGCCTCGCAATAAATTAATTCGCTTTGTCACAGCCATTTTAAACCCAGCGATTAAAGAGCCAAGCGATCGCGGTTTTCGGTTCGGCATATTGGTTGGTAAAGGCGCATCGGATTGTGGCAACCCATTAGATTGTAGGGGCGCAATGCCTTGCGCCCCTACCGCGTGGTCATTGATCCCAACGCCATGATTTGCCTCAAGGTATGCGAGAGGTTCAATAAAAACAATCCCATGAAAATGGTTGGGCATGACAATCTAGGCATCCAATTTAATCTCTTGACAGAGATTAGGCGATCGCTCCCATTCCTGGACGACAATTTACCCAAATTGATTCAACAGCATCGCCCCATCAACTTTCAGTGCGTGTTTGTTATTTCTTTTTTCCCCAGGTTGAACCTGAAGCAAGTAGGGAAGGAGCTTGGCTAAGTTTTGCATTTTCGCTGTCTGTTTTAGCTTGTTGTGCTTGCTTCTGTTTTTGCTCCATCACGTTTTGTAATTCATTTTGCATATTGACTTCAACTTGGATGCGCATAATATGTCCGGGATCTGAACCTAAAGACTTTAGTTTTCCTCTTTCTTTGATCGACTTGTCAATAGCGTTCTTAAATTCTTGAAGTTTAGATAATAACAGAGTGTTTAATGTACCTTCATTTATATACCCTTTTAGCTCATCAACCTTTGGCTTTAAGCCTTGCACAGTAGCGTTACTTTTAAGCTCATCCTCTGTCATCATACGTTGAATAATATCATGCGATCGCTGCACCACTCCCCCATTCTGTTGCACAACATGAGTCAACTCATGCGCCAACAACTCCTGTCCTCCCCGACTGCCTGGATTATATTCCCCCTGCCGAAAGAACACATCCTGTCCCGTTGTGAAAGCACGCGCCTGAATTGACCGATTCAACTGGTCAGATTGACCATCCGTGTGAACCTTCACCCCACTGAAATCAGCGCCAAACGCCTGTTCCATCGGTTGGCGAATATTGTCCGCCATCCCCTGTCCACCACCCCTGGCTTGGTTAATGGACGCTTCCAGGTCTGGCGCAGCAGCCATCTCAGTCTCAGCCTGACGCTGCACCATCGGCTTCATCTGTAATTCTTCCTCATCCTCTGGCGCTTCTTCTCGTTGCAAAGTGCTA
>NZ_CAXTTT010000209.1:0-2683 GCF_964247315.1 uncultured Nostoc sp. | reverse complement strand
CTTCTTCTCGTTGCAAAGTGCTAACGTCCAGAGGTTTCATTTGCAATTCTTCTTGTTTTGACTCTGGCAATGCTTCTTGTTGGATAGACTGGCGATTTACAGGTTGCGCCATTCTTTGCATTACCTGCTGTGCGACGCTATCAGCTTCCTGTTCGTATTTGTCTCCAGGCTGGCTGATTGAGAGTTTTGCTTGGGTACGCAGTGGTATGCGACTTATATCGTGAGTAACTGGTTTATTGATTGGTTGTACCTCAGGAACCGCTTGGCGTGAAATTGCCGACGACTCCAAACCAAAGCCGCGTATCGGGTGTTTCAGGGATGGGATTGAGAAGCCTGTAGTAGTTTTTTTCTGCCGGCTGATGTGTTCTCTCATTTTTTCCTCCTGTTGCCCAAGCAGTAGCTAGGTGAATATTTTGCTCTTACCAACATCTAGATTACTGCGATCGCACTTGTAACACAATTCCTCTAAAGTCTAAATCTAGGCAAAAACTAAGTTCGACTTTTGGCTACTTTTGATTCTGATGCAGTACCTTTAGCCTGGATTTAGGGAGAGTTTTTTATTTATGGACTCAAATCAGCAAAAAACTTTTTTCACGTTCGATGGAGATGTTGGCGGTATTGCTGGCTACGCTGGGGTTTCAGCGACATCTGATGCCAGCAAGGTGGCTAAAACGGCAAGTAAATACCTCAATGATTCACTGCTGCTGAACCAACTTACAGAGCATGTGTATAAACTCTTGCTAGAAGACCTGCGATCGCAGCGGGAAAGAGTAGGCAATTATAATTCCCAAAGGTGGTTGTGATGGCTACAGGTGCTAATAATGGCAACATTACTCACGAATTAAATTATGTTACTACTAATCGTTTCTACGTTGAGATAGACAGTTCTATTGCTGCATCTTTCGCTGAATGCTCAGGATTAAGTATTCAAATTAAGAAAAATGTTTTTCAGGAAGGTGGTGTTAACGACCAGCAAAGAATTTATTTAGGTCATACAGAATTTGCAGACATAACTCTCAAACGTGGAGTTACCGATCATCCAGGTTTTTGGAACTGGATGAATGCAGTTTTTGATGAAAGAAAGAAAACATCTCGACGCAATGTCAATATTCTGATTTTCAATCAAGCCGGTGAGACAATGATGAGTTGGACTTTGATTGGTGCTATTCCTATAACCTGGAAAACACCTGCATTCCAAGCAGATGGAAAGGCAGTTGGGATTGAAGAATTAACTTTAGCTTATGAAGGTTTACAGGTTGCAAGAGCCACAGGTGGAGGTACTTCTGTACAACGAAATCAAAAAACAGGATATTTTGTTTCTAGCTAATTAGCTCTTTTGAAACTATAATTATGCAAATTATCCAATCTCCACTAGGGAACAATATTCATCCCCTTGGGATTAGATCGTCTTTATCTAATCCTCACAAAATGTTATTGAGAAAAGAGTCTCATTCTCTACAATCACGAAGTAACTTTATCAGTTCCATACAAACTAAACCACCATTAGTCACATCTTCTAAATTCTTCTTATCTAGCGAACATGAAGCATCGATAGAACCATTAATAGGTTGGGATACTCAGGATATAAGTAGTGAGCTTCCATTACTTGAGGTTGATTCTTTTGATTTAATAAATCCACGAGAAAATAGTAGTATTAATAGTAATGAACCAATAACAACCAGTATTCCAGAGATAATGCCGACTCGCATTGAGAACAATCCGAGTAATGATACGTCATCAGAAATCAATCTTAGTGGTAAAAGTAAATCTAAATCGAAAAAAACAAATAAATCTCAACAGCCATCAGAAAAAAAATCAACTACTAAATCTAAGACTAAAAAATCGGTCAAATCATCTGCAACTAAATTGATCGATAAAAGCAAAATTCCTATTAATTCCAATGAAAATAGCTTGTTAGCATCAGATGAAGCTCTATCTATTAAGGCTAACTTAGAACTTCCTACTTTACAACTTGATATTGCTTCAGAAAATGTTAAAAATGATGATTCAGTTAGTATTATAACGACATCAATTTTACCTAATTTTGAAGATAAATCGACTTTATTTAGGAATATTACTAAGGACGAACTGCAAGTAAATCCTGAGTTACCATCTAGTTTACTTAGTGCAGAATCGTCTGTGATAGAAAGTATTTCACAATTACAACAAGGAAATAAATTATCCGAAAATACAAGTGAACTAGCAGAAGCTTCAGTTATAGAATCTCCTTTGCATCATAATGCAGAACAAACATTTATCCCTTATAATAGCTTGGGTAATAATGAACAACAAATAATCCCTGAAGCATTAGAATTAGTTAATATTTCAGAAACTCCAGTTAGTCCAACGCTACCGCAACAGGATATTGAAACAGATAAACTTCCTTCTATAAGTGATAATCAGACCACCGTTTCTCCAAAAAATTTCATACAGAGAAAAGAGGTGCTACCAACCTTAAATTCTCCATCGCCAGAAAAGGAATCACCAAATATAAATAGTGATTTCGATGCTATTACAGCCATTGAGTCAAACTTAATATTAGAAAACAACACAAATGATTTTGTCACAGATAACCCTGTGGCTAATAATTCTATAGATAATGTAGCTTTATCATCAACACTTACGTCATTTGATGTTGATGGCACACTTCATTCTTTGGCGAACGATCAAAATATTATCGGGG
>NZ_CAXTTT010000208.1:0-8132 GCF_964247315.1 uncultured Nostoc sp. | reverse complement strand
AGTTTACCCGATTTTGTGGTTCAATTACCTGAAAATTGCTGTAATGCAGAGAAGGCCGGACAGATCATCAAAATTCATACGCGAGTCGGAGAAAAAATTAGTGATTCTGGCATTGCAGACTTAGTGCAAACAGACCAGATGATGGCAGTCGCAGAAGTTTATCAAACCGACATCGGTAAAGTGAAACTAGGACAAGACGCACTGATTAGCAGTCAGGCATTTGGTGGCGAACTGCGAGGAACCGTTGCCCAAATTGGTTTGCAGGTAAATAGACAAAACGTTAAACAGTTGTATCAAGTTCTGTTTGACCAGGCAGGTCGTCCAGAATACGGGGCAGTTGGCGATATATTAAAAAAAACAGGCAAATTTGACACGGAACTCAATAGTAAAGCCGTCTTTGTTAAAGGCTTGTTTACTGATGGAGCCTCCTTTGCTGCCGATGGTAATGTGATTACCAGTGACTCTACCTTTCTCCAATTATTCCCAGAACGTAAACCCGATCGCATCGAAGTTGGGTTAATTACGCTCAAACCAGATGCCGATTCTGAAACAGTGCGATCGCAACTTGTCAATGGACTACCTAAAGATGTCAGAGTCCTGACTCCAAAGGAGTTTGCCAAAGTAGAGAGAACTTACTGGGAAGCGGGTACTGGAATTGGTTTCATTTTCGGTTTAGGTACAGGAGTCGGGTTTATCGTTGGCATTGTGATTGTCTACCAGATCCTTTACTCTGATGTTTCTGACCACTTACCAGAATACGCCACCCTCAAAGCAATGGGATACACCGATAACTATCTCTTGGGAGTCCTAATTCAAGAAGCATTGTTATTGGCTATCTTAGGTTTTCTGCCTGGATTCATCCTTTCATTTGGATTATATCAAGTCACCTATGCTGCAACAATGCTTCCCATTTTCATGAAAATGGAACGGGCGATCCAGGTTTGGATTTTGACCGTGATCATGTGTAGTGTTTCTGGGGCGATCGCAATGCGAAAACTACGATCTGCTGACCCTGCTGATGTTTTTTAGTTGAAGGTGGTATTGGACATGGGGCGGTTATTGTTCTTATCTCCCTTGTCTGCACTCCCCGCTTGAACTGTAGTCTATTCATCTAACACTCTTTATAAAATCCTATGTTGCAAAAATCTTTACCAGTAAATTCCAACTCAACGCTTTCTGCTTCAGAATCCGTGATTTCTATCAGTAACCTCAACCACTACTTTGGTGAAGGTGCGCTTCGTAAACAAGTATTATTCAACATTAATTTGGAGATTAACGCTGGGGAAATCGTAATTATGACTGGCCCCTCAGGATCGGGGAAAACTACCCTATTGACCCTGATGGGTGGACTGCGTTCTGCTCAAGATGGTAGTCTCAAAATCTTAGGGGAGGAAATTCGTGGTGCTAAAAAGCTGCAATTAACAAAGCTTCGCCGCCAGATTGGCTATATTTTCCAGGCGCATAACTTGATGACTTTTTTGACAGCGAGAGAAAATGTGCGAATGTCTCTAGAGTTGCATGACGATTTTTTGAATCAGGATATCGACGCCAAAGCGATCGCCATTTTAGAAACTGTCGGTTTAGCGGATCGTGTAAATTATTACCCAGAAAAACTATCTGGAGGGCAAAAACAACGGGTAGCGATCGCTCGTGCTTTAGTTAGCCGTCCTAAGATTGTTTTAGCAGATGAACCCACTGCTGCACTCGATAAAAAATCTGGGCGCGATGTCGTGGAAATAATGCAGAAGCTAGCCAAAGAACAAGGTTGTACAATTTTGCTAGTTACCCACGATAACCGCATCCTCGATATTGCCGATCGCATCATTTATATGGAAGATGGTCAGTTGAAGACCGATGACACAGATACCACTACCACAAAGAAATAATATTATTTTAGGACTTAACAGTATTAAATAAAGATATGGACGCAATAATGACCAACGATGGAAATCCAACAATCGCCGCAATTCATCAACCATATTGTTTCAAGTTTGCGGTCAATTGAAGGAATTACAGCGATCGCACTGGGTGGTTCACGGGCACGGGGAAACCATAATAACAAGTCAGATGTGGATTTGGGGATTTATTACAATCCAGAAAATCCGCCCGATTTAATTGCTCTAAATCGTCTCGCCTGTGAGCTTGATGATAACCATCGCGTAAATTTGATTACTGCGATTGGTGAATGGGGAAAGTGGATTAACGGCGGCGGTTGGCTTGTGGTGGAAGGTGTAGGTATAGATTTTATCTATCGCGATTTGGCGAATGCAAAATCAATAAATGAGGCAATCGCGATTATTGAGGCGATTGAAGATGATTTGAGTCAATGGTATGGAAATCAGCGATTAGCGATGTAATTTTTATTGCCATCTGACTTCTGTTGCTATGCGATTGAAAGTGATATTTGACCATCGTACAAAATAGTCCGAAGACTGCGTAGGTTTTGCTTAAAAAACAACTTCAGTGTAAGTTGATTGAGTAGTAACTTAGACGCAACATTTTTAGTGCTTTGTTGGGTTTCATAACTTTCAACCAACCTACAAATTTTCTTAACCGAGCAGAATTGTTCCCGACCCTATACCCCAGAAAAAAGAATAAATTATTTTAAAGTGTTATCAAATAAAGACTTTGGTCTTTGAGTACATTATTAATACATATTAATAGATGCAGTATTGCGGATGCGATATTAATAGATGCAGTATTGATGGAAAGTTAATTTAAGAGCCTAAAGCTATCCTTTAAACACGAAATAAATCCTACTGAGAAATCTTTAATGCAGATAATATACTCACTTTCTAGTACTGGCTATTTCTGATTCTTATATTCACGTGTTCTGATCATGCAGCTTAGAGGCGGGGACAAAAATCATATTATGAACAAGACCTTTGCAACTATCGATGGGAATGAGGCTGTCGCCCGTGTTGCTTACAAATTAAATGAAGTGATTGCCATTTATCCCATCACCCCCTCTTCAGCGATGGGTGAATGGGCAGATGCTTGGTCAGCAGAAGGTCGTCCTAACCTTTGGGATACTATTCCCAGCGTCGTGCAGATGCAGAGCGAAGGTGGAGCCGCTGGTGCTGTGCATGGGGCTTTGCAAACAGGTTCTCTGAGTACTACCTTTACGGCATCTCAGGGATTATTGTTGATGATACCCAACTTCTACAAAATTGCTGGTGAGTTGACTAGCGCTGTGGTTCACGTTGCAGCCCGTTCCTTGGGTACTCATGCTTTATCAATTTTTGGCGACCATAGCGACGTAATGGCAGCTCGGGCGACTGGTTTCGCCCTGCTGTGTTCTGCTTCGGTGCAGGAAAGTCAAGATTTTGCTCTCATCGCCCATGCTGCTACCCTAGAGGCGCGAGTCTCCTTTATGCACTTCTTTGACGGCTTTCGCACATCACATGAAGTGCAAAAAGTAAAACTGCTCTCAGATGACGATTTGCGATCGCTCATCCACGATAACTTAATACTCGCCCACCGCAGCCGCGCCCTCACCCCAGATCGTCCCGTATTGCGCGGTACTGCTCAAAACCCCGATGTCTACTTCCAAGGACGTGAAGGCGCTAACCCTTATTACAACGCCTGTCCAGAAATTGTCCAACAGATCATGGATGAATTTGGCGAACGCACGGGAAGGCATTATCAAATCTATGAATATTACGGTGCTAAGGATGCCGATCGCGTTATTGTTCTTATGGGTTCGGGCTGTGAAACCGTCCATGAAACAGTAGATTACCTTAACGCCCGTGGTGAAAAACTTGGTGTAGTCAAAGTGCGACTTTACCGCCCCTTTGATATCCAAAGGTTTGTTGCAGTATTACCAACTAGTGTAAAAGCGATCGCTGTTCTTGACCGTACCAAAGAAGCAGGTAGCGCTGGTGAGCCTCTCTATCTTGATGTAGTTGCAGCTTTGTATGAGGGGTGGGGAGTAGGGGAGAAATTAGAATTAGATTCCCCTCTGCCTAAAATCATTGGTGGTCGTTACGGTCTTTCTTCCAAAGAATTTACTCCGGCGATGGTGAAGGGCATTTTTGACAACCTTGCCCAAGCTAAACCAAAAAATCACTTTACGATTGGGATTAATGACGACGTTAGTCATACTTCTTTGAGCTTTGACCCTAATTTCTCTACAGAATCGGATAATGTTGTTCGGGCAATGTTCTATGGGTTGGGTGCTGATGGTACTGTTGGCGCTAACAAAAACTCTATCAAGATTATTGGTGAAGAAACCGACAATTACGCCCAAGGCTACTTTGTCTACGATTCCAAGAAATCTGGCTCAATGACCGTTTCTCACCTCCGCTTCGGTAAAGAGCCAATTCGCTCCACCTACCTAATTGATCAAGCCAACTTTATTGGTTGTCATCATTGGGGATTTCTGGAACGCATAGATATTTTGAAGGCTGCTATTCCTGGGGCGACTTTACTGCTTAACAGTCCATATAATGCAGATACCGTCTGGGAAAATTTGCCGTTGAAGGTGCAGCAGCAAATTATCGCCAAGCATTTGAAGTTATATGTAATTAATGCTAGCCAGGTTGCCCGTGAAAGTGGCATGGGTGGCAGAATTAACACGATTATGCAGGTATGCTTCTTTGCTTTAGCGGGTGTCTTACCACAAGAAGAAGCGATCGCTAAAATCAAACAAGCGATTGATAAGACTTACGGTAAAAAAGGTGCAGAAGTTGTCCGCATGAACTTGCAAGCTGTAGACAATACCTTAGACAACTTACATAAAGTAGATATCCCACAGACAATCCCCACTTTTAACTCCTGTACAGACGCGATTAATCGCGTCTCTACTCTTAACTCTGCTCCCGAATTTGTGCGAGAAGTTTTGGGCAAAATCATGGTGTGGGAAGGTGATGATTTACCTGTTAGCACACTACCAGTTGATGGTACTTTTCCTGTAGGTACTGCCAAGTGGGAAAAACGTAACGTTGCCGAAGAGATACCTGTATGGGAGCCGGATGTCTGCATACAATGTGGTAAGTGCGTCATGGTTTGTCCCCACAGTGCCATCCGTGCCAAAGCTTATCAAGCCGATGAGTTAGTTAATGCACCAGAAACCTTTAAGTCAACTGGTGCAAAAGATAAAGACTTTGCCAATCAAAAATTTACCATTCAAGTTGCCCCAGAAGATTGCACGGGATGCACGATTTGTGTAAATATTTGCCCTGCTAAAAATAAATCTGAGCCATCGCTGAAAGCGATTAATATGGCACAGCAGTTGCCATTGCAAGAACAAGAGCGGAAAAACTGGGATTTCTTTTTGAGTTTACCTAATCCTGACAGACGATCGCTAAAATTAAACCAGATTCGCCAACAACAACTGCAAGAACCATTATTTGAATTCTCTGGTGCTTGTGCAGGTTGTGGTGAAACACCTTATTTGAAATTATTAACACAATTGTTTGGCGATCGCGCCGTCATCGCCAATGCTACAGGTTGTTCCTCAATTTATGGTGGTAATCTCCCCACAACACCTTGGACAACTAACGCCGAAGGACGCGGCCCGGCGTGGTCTAATAATTTATTTGAAGATAACGCCGAATTCGGTTTTGGCTTCCGTCTGTCCCTGGACAAACAAGCTGAGTTTGCGGCGGAATTGTTACAACAGTTGGGGAGTGAAATAGATGAAAACCTTGTCTGCTCCATCCTAAAAGCTGAACAAAAATCTGAAGCTGACATTTGGGAACAGCGCGAAAGGATAGAACTGTTGCAGCAAAAGTTAGATGAAATTGTCACTTTCGACCCCAATCTCAAATCCAAAATCCAAAATCTCAAATCCCTTGCAAATTACTTGGTGAGAAAAAGTGTCTGGATTGTTGGCGGTGACGGTTGGGCTTATGATATTGACTTTGGCGGTATCGATCATGTTATTGCTAGTGGTCGAAATGTCAACATTTTGGTGATGGATACAGAAGTGTATTCTAATACAGGCGGTCAATCTTCCAAAGCTACGCCACGAGCAGCAGTTGCTAAATATGCCGCCAGTGGTAAGCCTGCACCAAAAAAAGACTTAGGGATGATTGCCATGACCTACGGAAATGTCTACGTAGCGAGTGTAGCCCTTGGTGCTAGAGATGAACATACCCTGAAAGCATTTCTGGAAGCAGAAGCTTATAATGGCCCATCACTGATTATTGCTTATAGCCATTGCATCGCCCACGGCATTAATATGACTACAGGGATGAATCACCAAAAAACTCTGGTAGAATCAGGTCGTTGGTTGCTGTATCGGCATAATCCAGAGTTGCTTAACCAGGGTAAAAATCCATTGCAATTGGATATGCGATCGCCTAAGCAATCTGTAGAAGATTCCATGTATCAAGAAAATCGCTTCAAGATGCTGACCAAGAGCAAACCCGACGTTGCCAAACACTTGTTAGAACAAGCCCAAGCTGAAGTAGATGCACGTTGGCAAACGTACCAATTTCTGGCAAAACGCGATATTCTCTGAACATTAACCCTAATTTTAGTTATAAAAATTGCGACTTGAGTTACTCAAGTCGCAATTTTCGTTACAAAAAACCATTTTTTTGTTACAAACATCAGAATTTTCGTTACAACAAACCATTTTAGTTACTAAATTCATTATTTTTGTTACAAACATTATAAATTTTGTGAGAAAAAAACTATTTTGGTTAGTAAAATTGTTATTTTCGTTACAAACATAGAAATTTTTGTTACAAAATCACCATTTTAGTTACTAACACTGTGGTTTAAGTTGTATTAAACCACAGTATTAATCAACAAACACGCAAATATGGGGTTTAATTCCTCAATCCAATCTGTAAAAAAGAGTGCAATGTCTACGACAGACTGTGACGCAAGAATGTAAGAGCAGATTGCAGACAAGATTCACTAACGCTTCTCGACAAAAGGCTGCACCTAGCTTACTTGGACGTAGGAGCACGCTATCGCTGACACAAAAACTTAATATAGCACTTCCTAAAATTCACTCTAACTTTATCAGAATCATACCCAGCCTCTTGACAATGCTTAAATCTTTATAAGAGTATTTAAGTGATTTAACGGTTATTAAAGTAATTTTTATTTACAAAATCAAATAGGTTACTAGCTGACACCAAAAGACTGCTTGTAATTCGCGATTAAATTTCCTAATTACAAATTACAAGCTGACAAATTATTCAATTATCGCTATCGCTTAGATGTGGCTATAGAAAGGTATTAAAGAGGGTAAGCGGGGAAATAGATATGCAAATCAATTTTAGAAGAGAGCAGGTGCGTAGGCGTAGCCCGTCGTAGACATTGCACAACCTATAACGCAGTCACAAATTGGCAATGTAATGTCAGTGAGAGAAAGGTGAAGAGAGGAAATTGTCTTAATATTTTTCACAATAATTCCATTTGAGTAGCTTGGTACTCAGCCTTCTAGGCTAGCTTGGTGTCAATAAGCCACCCTTATGAAATGTTTAAAACCTTTATGCAATGGAAATGACAAATTACAAATTATGCCTTGCGGTACTAGTGGTCTGTCAATTTTAACTTAATGAGTAAGCAAGTTTGTGGTCAAGATAGTCCTTATTTTCTAAGCTTTCTGAGCACTGAAGTACTCACTACAAACTTTCAAAACTAGTTTGACAAAGTACTAGTGTCTTTGATTGTAACTAACGACAAAATAACTCATAAAAACTAATATTAGGAGAAATGATGGCAAATTCAGTTTTTAACCTCTCTGACCTCAACGGCACTAACGGCTTTGCGATCAACAGTATCAATCCAAATGATCTTTTAAGCACTTCTGTAAGCAGTGCCGGAGATATTAACGGCGACGGCATCGACGACCTGATTATTGGGACAGATGTTGCCTCTCCCAACGGCAAGAATTCGGGGCAGAGCTACGTGGTATTTGGCAGCAAGAAAGGTTTTAATGCCCAACTTAAAGTTTCTACCCTCAACGGCACTAATGGCTTTACCATCAACGGCATCAATCCAGGTGACTTCTTAGGCAGGCCTGTCAGCAATGCCGGAGACATCAATGGCGACGGTTTTGACGACCTGATTATCATGGCAAAGGGCGCCTCACCCAATGGCAAGAATTCGGGGCAGAGCTACGTGGTTTTTGGCAGCAAGAAAGATTTTAGTGCCAGCTTTGACCTCTC
>NZ_CAXTTT010000207.1:0-8142 GCF_964247315.1 uncultured Nostoc sp. | reverse complement strand
GTGTACACATAAGTCGAATTACCCCCTTAATCCCCCGTTTATTGGGGGAAAACAGCAAATCTAGTTCCCTCCCCTTTCTAAGGGGAGGGTTAGGGTGGGGTAAAACCTTGGTTAATTAGCTATTTCAGACTTGTGTGTATACAGTAGTCCCGATGCCTTGAGGAGGGGAGCGTTTGCTTTACTCGAATGCAGGGTGGGGTTCTTTATTTTTGATTTATGCAAAAGGTCTAGTAAACAGAGTTCATCTTGTTCCCATTTTCTGGCTAGGAATAGCTAAATCAGGGCTGCTGCCTCCCAAATTCGCAGCATCAGCCCAATAAATATCGTTTCCAGGAATAAACTGGAAACGATATTTATCTGTAGTTTTATTTTCCCTATCCGTGCATTTCGTCGTATTCTGGGGCTTCAACTCGTCTTGCTTCCATCCGCGAAGCAGGCAGAAACTCAGCACGACGGACTGGAACCAAGGGCGGCGTATTTCCTTGGTAGGGGTGAATAACTTGTACAGTACGGGCTGGACGCTGCCGTGGTGAGAATAAAGCCAATACCCCAGCGACAACAACACCACCACCAATAGTAAGAGTTGCACCTCCCACAGCCCAAAGCACGGGTGAAGACCACCAAGTATTTTGCGGCTGGAATGTTGCTGTTGTTTTTTGTTGGTTATTCTGCTGGGCTAATTGCCACTGCTGCTGAGTATTGAAATTTTGGACTTGGCCCTGGAGTTGTTGATTTTGCAACTTTAGTTGTTCATTGTCGTTTTTTAAACGCTCCAACTGCATCTGCGTGTTCAACTTCTCCATCTCTAGGCGCTGGTCAGTATTAGTACCAGTCGGTGGCTGAACCTGGTTGGGATACATTGGTTGCCCATAAGGCCCATAAGGATACATTTGTGGCTGTATTCCTTGGGGTGCGACTACACCTGGGATTTGTGGAGCAACAGCGAAGTTAGGTTGTAGGGGGGTATTTGTTCCTTTGAGCAATACGAGAGCCGCCAGCCCAGCTACGGCAACCCCGCCGATAAATGCCATACTCTCACTCATCGCCTTTGCTCCTCGATCGCGACGTTACTATAATCATTTTTGACTGACTCACTCTCACACTCATAAATTATGCCTACTTGATTTCACATAATACTCAAACTATAAGCGACTCTATCAGCTAGTTTTTTTACATCATCATATCTGATGTTAATATTCAAGACCATAATGGTCAAATTGTCTACCAAATAAGGATAGAAAAACTACACTGTTATCTTTTTTAATCTACTTTCTGGGTCTAATCAAGAGGAGTATTTGTGCTGCTATTGGTATTCTTGATAGCTGCCTTGAGACTTTGGCAAAATTGGGCGATCGCCGAAAGTCCCTGCTCTGGTGTTCCTTGGGCTAATCGTTTGACAACAGCGCTACCCACGATCGCACCATCTGCGCCCCATTCCATAACCTGACGGGCTTGGGCCGCTTCGGAGATGCCAAAGCCGACTGCGATGGGTTTATCAGTAACACTACGAATTTGTTTGAGTAAATCGGACACGCGGATTTCCAGTTGCGATCGCACCCCTGTTACTCCAGTGACGCTGACTAAATAAATAAATCCTTGGGAAGAACGAGCGATCGCTTCGATCCGTTCAGCAGAACTGGTGGGAGCTACCAACAAGATTACGTCAATTCCCATCTCACTAGCTGATTGGAGCAAGCCTGCTGCTTCCTCTAAAGGTAAGTCAGGTATTACCAATCCTGCGACCCCAGCAGCAGCAATTTGCCCAAGAAATTTTTCAATCCCCCGGTGCAAAATTGAATTGTAATAGATTAACAGAATAATCGGCGATCGCAATTTGGGAGTAATCCCTTGCAGCATTTCTAGCACCTGCTCTAACTTCGTACCCCTTTGCAAGGCGCGGGTAGCAGCAGCTTGAATGACTGGGCCATCAGCCAGAGGATCGGAATAGGGTATACCCACTTCTATAATGTCGGCTCCACTATGATCTAGAACCTGCAAGGCTTTTGCTGTTGTTTCTAAATCTGGATCGCCAGCAGTGATAAACGGAATCAGAGCGCACTCACGATTGTGCCCAAGAGTTTCAAAGCAATCAGAAATCGCAGTCATTTAGTCAAGTGTCAAAGTTCAAGAGTCAAGGGTCAAGGCTCAAAATTCGGACTTTGAACTCTGGACTCTTGACTCATCAATGATAACTTTACACCTGAGATTGCTCTTCTTTTTCTATTTCGGCTTGAATTCGTGCTAGTTCTTCGGGAGTAAGCTCGTCTAGCCGCTTTTGCAGAAAGTCTTGCTCATACTGTTCCCGCTGTTGGTGGTAGGTCATTTTTTGTCCCACCGCACGGAAAAAATAGGTGGCCAGCCAGCCAACTAACCCACTAACAAGTAATACTTGGCTCCATATACCAGCTTTCTGATTATCCAAACCAACTAGCTGCAATCCTAAGTATGCCAAGCCGCCGGCAATAAAAACACCCAAGCCAATTCCAATAGCGTCAATCCGTCGCATGAGAGTTATGACCTACCTAATCGTCGTTAAACTTGAATTTGTCGCCGTTGGGGTCGAAAATTTGCAAACGGCGATAGAACCAACAAACCTGGAAAGAAGAAAAACACCAAAAAGTACATAAAGACACGCTCAACGGAGCTAGCGACATACCAACGCTGCTTCAGGTACAGTAAGACAGCAATGGGGATTACTAGAAGGTAAGCTCCAGCCAAAATCAGATATAGCAGGGCGACAATCATAACTTTCAAGTCTTAAGCATCTGTTTTCCATCATAGGCTGAAGAGACAGACTCAGAGAAGTATAGTCATAATGCTTTCAACATAACTGCGCCAGAATTCCTCGAAACCGCTAATAGGGAGGCGAAAGCGCAGCTTTGGCGGGCTGGAGTACTTTTACTGTGGGCGATTCAACGGATTTCATGACAAAAGCTAATATCATGCTATTATGTGAATCCACTAGCAAACAAACGCTCTAGTCAAACAAAATCGAAAACTTATCCAGATTGATTACGAGAAAAGCAAGAAGACTTCCAAATCTCTTAAGCGATCGCACAATTTGGAAAAAATATTTTCAATCTAGTTGGACAAAAGACACAATTGATGGTGGAATATATAAGGAGGTATTTGCTACCTCTAAAAAATAACTAGTTACACTAGTTGCCAAACACCTTTGGGGGTGTGGCGGAATGGTAGACGCTACGGACTTAAATAA
Source organism: uncultured Nostoc sp. (assembly GCF_964247315.1). GTDB lineage: Bacteria > Cyanobacteriota > Cyanobacteriia > Cyanobacteriales > Nostocaceae > Nostoc. Next base: position 4,925 of record NZ_CAXTTT010000207.1, on the reverse strand, counting down.
TTGAGCCTTGAAGGAGAAATCCCTCAAGTGGAAGCTCTCAAACTCAGGGAAACCTAAATCTGTTGACAGACATGGCAATCCTGAGCCAAGCCGAAAAAAGTCCTGAGTCATGAGTGTTGAGTGCTGAGTAAATTTAAAACTCATAACTCCTAACTTTTAACTCATCAACTGTTCGGAAGGTGCAGAGACCCGACGGGAGCTACCCTAACGTTAAGTCGAGGGTAAAGGGAGAGTCCAATTCTCAAAATCTGAGATGGCTATTGTCATCAGGTAGCAGTGAAAACTGCAGGAGAATGAAAATCCGTTGACCGTAAAAGGTCGTGTGGGTTCAAGTCCCTCCACCCCCACTAAAAATTTAAAATACCGAAAAGCTTCGATAGAACGTATGGGCGGGTTATATCTAAATCTATAGATAAACTCGCCCATAATCTATATATTTATGTATGGTCTTTTCTGGTGATAAATAAGTAATTTCACTGAACTATTTGATGAAGACTTAAACAAGTTGTCTTTAATACTTTATTTATAGTCCTCTTTAATCAAATTTGTGTAAAAAGATGACTGAATTTCTGAAGAATAGATTGATGCTCCTGTTCGCCAAGGTTAAGCTGGTAATAATATGAACAGGAAGCCTTTTTGTCCTGATAACTGAAATGACCACTAATCGTTTATCAATTAGTCAGGAAAATCCGCATTGTGTTACGTCTAACTCTAAACAATTAGATGTACAAACTGCCCAAGAGGAGGTTTATAGTTTCTTTGTGGAAATTGTCAATAAATTGACACCAGAGGATGTTTTACGTGAATTTAAAAGTTTATTTATAGACGGTCTTGATTACGATTATATACCTGGAATATATAATATTTTTCTAGATGATAATGAACAGGAATTATATAATACACTTAAGCGGTGCTGTTACATCATTGTTAATAATTGGAAAACCAACCGAAAAGACAAATATATCCAAGACTTAGTTAATTTATTTGTTAATGAAAATCTGACAATCAAAGACAATAATCCTCTACTAGTAAAAACTTGTAAAATCTGGTTAGAGAAGTTTGCTAATAGCAAAGATTACAATGATCTGAAATTATTTGCTACTAAATATGAAGATTCATCTAAAGGCCATTGGGCTAATCGCTACACTTCCTATTTATTGATCGATCAATCTGTTAATAATAATAACCCTAAAGAGCAACAAGAGGCTGCTAGAAGGCTTTCTAAACAAATAAAAGACAAATTTAAGTTTGAACGAGCAATGTATATTGCTCGTTCTCAATCTGCTGTCTCAAGCACAACACGCTATAAAAATCCAAGTATTTTGGGAGACGAAGCTCTGCGTTTAATAAAAATAATTGTTTTAAAAAAAGGTGCATTTAGTCATGATAATATTGCCCATATATTTATCAAACAAACTGAAAATCAAACTCTGAAGGAATTTAAAATCAATCTGGAAAAATATCTATTTTTTTCTGTAGAAAAGCAAGAATTAATCGAGACTTGGCGGCAGCAGTTTGCAGATAGTTTATCTTTATGGAAGACGGACTATAATCAAGAAGTTATTAGTAAAGAATTGTTCTTGAGAACCTGCAATCGAGTAATTGATTACTTTACAATAAAAAATGCTAAGGAGCCTTCGCAATTATTTATCTTATTAATTAACCAAGGTCATGCTCTCACCTTGGTAATTATACTATTAAAAATGATTTTGATTTGTAAAAATTCCCGGAGACATTTAGAAACTCGGATTGCTCATTTGATTCGTTTTTACGAAAAATATTCGGAAGAGGAATGCAAAGGAGTCATAAATTTTATCGAGGTTTTTAATATCACATTCGCCATTTATGCAGAAAATGTAGAATATAACTTGATTAAGATAGAAAAAGAAAAACAAAGCAGTAATCAGCAATTAAATCTGGATAGTTATCGGGTATTTTCACAGATGAAGGTAGATAGACAAAAATAAGTTTTGCCTGATTTATGATTTAGCAACGCGTTCGTCTAACCAAGCTAGGGCAGCACCAGCAGTTTCAGCTAGAATACTAATAAGGCGATATAGAGCGATCGCACTAAATACTAAGGCAGCTGGAAAGTGGTGTCGTAAAAGTTCATATGCAGTCGCTTCAAACACACCTAACCCACCAGGCGCACCGGGTATAACAAACCCCAATAACCAAGCGCAACTAAAAGCCCCGAATAACAAAGGAATTTGATTCGCATTCAACGAACTCAGAGCGAACATAGTTAGTATAAACCCAGTGGCACGTAGTCCCATAAAGCCCACTTCTCCTAACAAAGGGCGTAAAGGGTAGCTTTTAAGACTGAAGGGAATAGTTGGTTGAGTGGTAGCAGCAGACTTTTTTGCTTTTAATTTGTACAAAAAACGAATAACGGGGTTCAAAAACCACGGATGAATCGCACCAAGGACTACAGCTAAACTCAGAAATTGTAGTATTTGTATAACAAAGGTAGTATTCGCTGCTGCAAATTGGCTACTGCATAAGACAATAACGATTAAAGCAGCCGCTAGCATGAGTAACGGTTCCAGCAAAACGCTCAAAGTTGCTGCACCAGTAGGAATATTGGCATTTTTGGCGGCGACAATTCGTCCGTAGTGATGCCAGATATTACCTGGTAGATACTTCGCGATGTTCGTTTTTAGGTAAACTTGGATGAATTGGGGAGATGATACAGGTTGATTTAACTCTTGCAAAATCCAAGTCCAGATCCAGCCTGCCCAAGTATGTGCTAGTAATGTTACCCCTGTAGCGATCGCCATAATTGCCCATCCTACATCATCAATGCGGATAGCAGTTACCTCAATCCAATTATCCTTCAGAGCTTTCCCTAAAAAAAACAGCGTTCCCCCCAAAATTATCCAGCGTAAAAATTGCTTCATTAATTTAGTAATTTAACGGTTAGAGCAACAAGAGCTGAATGCCTCAACTATTACAGTACATCAGCTACCTATCCAAAGCTTTTGAAGTATTAAACAGGTTTATGTAGTTTTTTTTTGAAAAGGATATTATTTTATTTTATATCTCTCTACAGTTAGATAAAAATATTCTATTATTAATAATAAAAATGTGGCCTGCGCTAGAGGTAAAGTTAATTTTATTATTCATATCCTTAATAGAGGTTATCAAAAGTCAGGGAACCAACACAAGCACAATAAGTTGCTGACTAATCCAATAATTCAGCAAACTATTAGCTTATTAATATTTTGGTAAGGAGAAGTACGTGAACGCGGTGAGAGTATTCTTGAAAAAAATAAAATTGCGCCAGATATTAACTATCTTTTTAGCTGGACTAATGTTGATAGTTAGCACTGCTTGTACTGGAGCAAATGCTCAAGGTGCAAATCCACAAAATCCTGCTGTACAAGCTGGCGGAGCAAACAATCCTTATAAGAATGGTGGAGACAATTATACCAACAACAATATGTCCACCGATCCGAAAATAACAAACCCAAAAGCCAATCAGGGACGCGACCAAGCTAGCTTACAACCAAGTTCGCAATTGTTGATTGCTACAAATGGAGAATCCGAGATACTTTATCCTGGTGGCGAGACACCAGCAGGTCGAGTCCAGAAAGAAGCAGAACTGCCAATCATCACAGATAAAAACTTCCGCCAGCCTGAACCCGGTGGTTTGATTCAGAATGAAGCAAATGTAGGAGATCGGGTCAAAGATCGTCTTGAGACTGTAAAAGAGGCTGTTGAAGAAGCTTCCGGCTTTTTGAAGAGCAACGCAGATGAAGCGGGTGCTAGACCGGAATTACAAAAAAATCCGGCATTAGGCAGATAGAAGCCTTATTTTGTCTCAATGCTTGAGATTTGAAATACTTGAGATTTGAAATAGATTGCAAATGCTATCTTGGTTGAAGTTTAACTAGTCACAAAAATGCAAGGAGTGAGAACTATGAAAAAAGCAATGACTTGGCTGAGAAACATTCGTCCCTTGAAAGTTTTAACTGTTTTTTTAGCAGGAATATTCTTATTTCTGACACAAGCCTGTGGTGCTCCAGGAATAGCAACACAACCACCACAGCCTGACGCTCAATCACCTTATTCCAAACGATACGATCCCACAAAAGATTATCCTCTCTCTTCTCCTGCTGGTGGAATAAATAACTTTAGTGATGTAGAACCCAGAGGCAGATTAGATGAAAAGGCAGCTAATGATAGATCTGATGCGCTGGTAAAAAATGCTCAAAAAAATATTGACCAGAAAGGAGCTGACAGCCCAGGGCAATATGGTGAAAATTACAAACAAGGTACACCACTTGGCGAAAGAGTGAAGAACCTGGGTGAAGATATCGGCAGTTCAGCTGAAGAAGTTCGCAAAGGTGTTGTTAAGGGAACTCAGCGAGGAATTGAAAATATCAAGGGTAACACCCAAAATGCTGCTGAAGACGTGACAAAAAATGTTCAGCGTGGGGCAGAAGATGCTGGTAAAAATGTTCAGCGCACAGCTGACGATGCAGGTAATGCAGTGAAGAGGGCAGTTGATTGAAATTAGTCATCTAATTTCTTGTAAAAATTTGAAAGCGCCCACAGACTTATAGTCTGGGGCTACCTAAACAAAGCCTGCGTAGACAGGCTTTGTTTTAGTTTTAAGTAGGCAGGACTTACGCAGTGCTGATTAGTCATTGCGTTCGCCCTTAGTGTTCCCGTTAGCGCAGCCTCTGTCTACGACATGCTCCGCGAACGTAGACAAGGATACGGAGCGAAGTAATCTCATGAAGACTGGGATTGCTTCGCTCCGCTTACAATATACCTCTTGCACGAATGCAAAACTTGCCATCATCCCCCAACCCCTTCTCCCAATTTTGGGAGAAGGGGAGTCCTCACCCAAAATGCCACACCCCAACCTTTGGGGGGGGCTTATTGGGGGGGGCCAACCCAAGGCCATAACCAAAAAG
>NZ_CAXTTT010000206.1:0-8503 GCF_964247315.1 uncultured Nostoc sp. | reverse complement strand
AGAGAGCAGGGGAGCAGGGGAGCAGGGAGCAGTTGTAGTAAGTTTTTCCCTTCTGTCTCTTTTCAATGCCCAATGCCCAATGCCCAGTCTCCTTTAAATAGCTGATAAATGATGTGAACCATCCAACATAGACGATATCAACATTTGTTCAAAGACTTTGGAAAGAGCAGTTTGAAAACGCTGACGATGCTTGATTTTGAAAAAAGGTCGAACTATTTCTGCGTAGGCGTAGCCCGCCGTAGGCATCGCACCGTTACTTTCTCTATTATCAATAACTCGAATTGCCCGCAAAGTCCCCAACTGGATTTCTTTTTTTACCATCAACTCAGAAATTCCAGTTGCGCCTACGCCATTTTCAATCGCGGCTTTTGCCATCTCACCACTGGTGAACACTAAAATTACATTCAGTTCGCTGAGGTTGATCCCCCAATTTTGCAATGCTTCCTCAAACCTTTGTTGTGTTCCAGATTCTCGCACCCGCATCACCCAAGGAGTTTGAGTTAGTTGGCTTAAATCAATTTCTCCCCACTCAAACCAAGGGTGTTTTTGACCGACGACAATTTGCAAGCGATCGCTCGCCACTATTTCGTACTCTAGAGTATTCTGAAGTGCTGGCTTCACATCTCCTTCTACCAAACCTAAATCAAACTGTCCCATCGCTGTACCGACACAAATCGTTTCTGCATTGGCAAGGGTACAGTCAATCTGGATACCAGGATATTGGCTCTTAAACTCACTAATCTTACTTGGTAGCCAGTAGTTACCAATTGTCAGACTTGACCCTAATTTCAATTCACCTCGTTGCAGATTGTTCAATTCTCGCAATCCCCTTTCTGTCAAGGAAACTTGATCGAGAATTTTTTGCGCTTCCACTTGCAGTAATTTACCCGCTTCAGCAATCTCGATATGGCGACCAATTCGATGGAATAGTTTCACTCCGTATTCTTGCTCTAGGTTGTGGATCGCTGCACTGACGGCAGGTTGTGTAATATAAAGCTCCTCTGCTGCGCGAGTAAAGTGTAAGTTCTGCGCCACAGCTAGAAAGATTTTTAGCTGCTCAAGCGTCATTCCTGCCATTTATCGTATCCCTAAGACTTAGTGTCAAAATCTTAATCACTTTCATTTATCATTTTGACAAATAAAAGCATTTGATTCTATCCGTTAGTTTGACTAAAGTATAAATCAAAGCTTCGGCACGGAATCAAACGGCTAAGTAGAAAGTGGAAGAAGCAGGGGAAGCAGAGGGAGAACAACCAATGCCCTTCAGGAGTGCTGAGTGCTGAGTGGGGAATCTCACTTCTTTACTCGCTTGCCGAGGAACTCGAAACTGTTTTGCCCCATGCCCAATTCCCAAGCATGAACATAAGGATATCCATAAATGAACGATTTAGTAACTGCAATTACCACAGGGATTACCGCATTCACTGCCACCAACATTGATGATATTGTCATTCTGACGTTGCTTTTTTCACAAATAAGTAAAACGTTTCGCAGTCGTCATATCGTTGCTGGTCAGTATCTCGGTTTTGCAGCATTGATCGTTGCTAGCCTTCCTGGTTTCTTCGGTGGACTAATCATACCGCAGGACTGGATTAGACTACTTGGTTTTATGCCAATAATCATTGGGATGAGCAGTTTACTAAAACGCGAAGAGGATTCATCTGAGGAAGCCGAAGAAGAAACTGAGCCGTCTTGTCCCTCTATAGTTAGCAGTTTTCTCTCTCCGCAAACTTGCAATGTCGCTGCGATCGCCTTTGCCAATGGTAGTGATAATATCAGTGTCTATGTACCCCTGTTTGCCAACTCAGAATTAGATAGTCTGCTGGTAATACTAAGTGTATTTTTTACCCTAGTCGGTGTATGGTGTTATACCGCTTACAAGTTAACCTATTTACCTGCGATCGCAAACTTTTTAACTGAAAATGGCAAGACTTTTGTACCTTGTATCTTGATTGGTTTGGGCGTGTTTATTTTCACAGAAAATGTTACTTGGACTCTTCTATCTGTAATTTCTAGTTATATATTCTCATTAATTTTGGGTTTCAATACTCAACCGTTGAGTGAAGAACAAGAAAAACTAATTGTCTAAAAAGAAGTGCATTATGAATTCCCAACAGCAAAATATCTTACCTATCAACAGGAATCAAAACATGAAAATCTGGAAATCTCTGCTAATTATCTTAATGATTGTCGCTAATTTCACCTTTGCTCAACCTTCTTTTGCTGATAAACCAAAATTTAGCAAAAACCCTGATTATATCGAAGTCACGAAAACGCTTGATAAACTGACTCAAGCAAAAGAAGCCCAAACTCAAGTAGAAGGTGTCACACCAGAGAAAATTCAGCAGAAAATCGATGAGTTAACATTCCAAAAATATGCTTTAGAGACGGGAATCAATTGGGGTCAATGCGAAAACAAAACAGGTAACACCATAGCAGTATATGGCAAAAGACCAAATGAGGAAGAGGATGACGATGCTATGTACGAGAACGGTCTATATTTTCTAGCTGATGGTCAATCCACTAAAAATAACTGGGATTGTGATGGCTTCTATCTGCCAAATGATGCCACAATTACAGGTTTAACCACTGACGGACAAGCTCAAGAATTTCCAGAGGCAGTAGCTATTAAGATACCTGATGGCAGTAAGTTAGCGATTAAGACTAATTCAGATACTGCTGCAATTGAAATCAACATTCCTAATGCTCAAATTGTCAAAGCTAACGAGGTTAACTGGTTTATCCCAAATGTATCACAGGCTATAATAGATACACGGGTTCCCAATGCGCCCACTATGAAGTCTTAAATCATTGAACGTTAAACAGTTACTAGGTGTATGGTAAGAATTTAGACTTATAACTGTTTATAAATTGTTCTCAATATCAACAGGGTAACAACCAATTTCAGAGAAAAACAGGACAAAAACTGCTGAAAAATCTCTCTGATTTTGGCTGTTTTTTTATGAATCTTATTACTTACAGTTACTCCATAACATCAATTACAAATTCCGAATTATTCGGTCAGGCTTGTTTTATTTCGATATCTGCATTAAAATAAATTTTGAAAAAAATGTACAATCACAACAGGCATATTTCAGTAGCGCAACTATTGCGCTGGGTGCAAGTTATCTGGAAAGAGATTTCCTACTACCTGCACATTTTTTTGACAAAAGCTGCTTTAGGGATAAAGGTATTATTGATGCAGTTAAAATTGAAACCCACAGAAGAAGATAAAGATAAAAAAAAGCCAGGACGACTGAATCCTTCCAGAATTCGAGATCACTTGGCAAATGAGCGTACCTACCTCGCTTGGATGCGGACAGGGATCGCTCTTTTAGGTTTTGGTGTCGTCATTGTGCGTTTGCGTGCCTTCCAAGTACCTTTGATACCTCGTCCTGGTAATGGCTGGAAGTTAGGTTTAGTCTTCTCACTGGTGGGTTTAATTACGGTGTGGCTCTCAACAGGACACTATTTTGCTGTCCGTCGTGATATTGAAGAAGATACTTACGAACCAACAGACCGATGGGTGTTATTGTTCAGTCTCGCTGTGATGATTCTCGGCGCTGGGGTAATCTATTTTGTTTTTACAACTTCTTTAGATCCATCAAGTCCAGTTATCCCTGAGTAATAAGATTTTTAAAATCGCACCTTATACAACTCGAATAATTCCCCTGATTTATGGGTTACGACTTTAGCACCAGCGGCCTTAATCGTTTTTTCCCACTTAGCCAAAGGTTCTAAAAACACCTCAGCCCCTAAATAGGTTTCCAAAACTGCCCAATCTTCCGCTAAAGGCTGTTCTGGATTGAGAACGTCAAATACAAAATGTCCACCTGGTTTTAACACCCGCTTGACTTCTGCTAGTACTGCATCCCAATATTCGAGGGGAAAATAGCAGCTAAATCCTGTGGCGATCGCTAGATCAAACTGCTCTGATGGGTAGTTTAACTGATGAGCTGCTCCCAACTCAACACCTTTGAACAGCTTAGAATTCAACTGTGGGCCGCGAGAATTCAGGGTATCGCGTGCCACATTACTGATTTCTTGCCCATGAAAAAATGCTTGCCAATCCCGCCAAGGATAGATTAAAAAACTGATCCCACAGCCAATATCTATGCAGTGTTGGTTTTTTTGAGGTTTAGCAATTTCCCAAAAAGGGGAAGCAATTCTCCCTGAGAAACTTCCAGCAATCCACTCGCCGAATATCGGCATCGCCTGTACTTCTGCTGGCAGTTCAAAGGTTTCACGTTGATATTCTCGGTTAAAGCGATAGGCTATTTGAGCTAATCTTTCGTCCCAGTTTGTTGATTTGGGTGAACTAAAAAGATTTTGAAACTGAGAATCGGGCTTTTTAGACATTTAGATTTTTGCTACTCTTTCTAAGAATTGTAGTCAAATTCGCCAAGCGATCGCTACGGCGGGCGGGTACGCCATCGCACCCCCATCCAATCTCCTCTAAGGTTTGTCCGAAGTCATTGGTACTAATGACCAATGACCAATGACTAATGACTACTATTCAACTTTTTCATACCAGATACCTACTTTCTCAAAAGCACCATAAGCAAGCTTCAGAAAATTCACTATTCTCTGTTTCCCAATTATCCCAAATTCTTTATACTCTCTAGCCTCTGCAAAAGTCAGGCGATTTTGGTCAATTATGTTTCTTTCTCTGTATGCTAACTTCGGAAAATCTATAACTTTTATCTGATATTTATTTACTATGTTCTGATAGTTAGAGTCTGACTTCTAAATGCTCCCAATCATCACATAGCCCTAAATTCCTCACCAGAATATGAGGAATTTTCTCACCATAAGTATTTACTGACTGAGTAAACAGGTTGATGCTGTCGTATCCTCCTGTCGATACAAACCATTTGCAAAACATCACTCCCTGCGAACTTCCTAGCTCAAGTAATTGATTAGATTCAATCCATCCTTGTACTGCTCTATGCGATTGTGCGGCTAAATTCACAATTACTGGCTTCTCTATCGCCCACTCAAATATTCTATCTGCCTTATTTGCCTGTCGTTCATTCTCACTAAACACAGCATATTTACATATCTCCTTATATACCCCTGCTACATCTGGATTCGATCTATCTGTCTCCACTGGTACAAATGGGATTCTCTTATCCAGACAATACTGAATCATTGTCCTGGCAAAGAGAGACTTTCCTACCCCGCCTTTTTCACCATCCACAAAATGAATCGTCGGCATTACAGCCACCTCTAATAGTTATTAAAGTCTGATACATCTTTCCCAAACTAAGAACTTTTTGGCCATTGCCCCCAAGTATTTTGATGGTTTTATGAGAAAGTATAACCGTGATTTGGATATAGTTTTTCAACAGTCTCATTTTACACACTTAAAGTCAGTCTGCGCGGACTAAGACAAAACAAGGGGCTTAAGCCCCTTGTTATAAGTTGATTGAGAACTAAAAACCGAAAATTTAGGTTTCCAGACATTCTTTACGACAAGAATTAGGAATTTTTAGAAGAAACTGCCTTGGGATGTTGTTTAAAATAAGCCTGGAGTTACTTGCAGATCAACACTATGGCAGAAATTCAGTTGGCGATTGAGGGTAAAGATGCGATCGCAGCAACAGAGGCGCTTTTGGAAATTCCTGGTATATCTGGTAACTATGCAGTGAGTTCAGATGCACCGGAAAGAGAAGGAGTAACAGCAACAGTTGCTACCATCGTTGGTATTGTTGGGGGTGCGATCGCCATTGCTGAACAAATCCGCAAGTGGTATCAAGAGTATAAAGCCAAGCAGTCTGGTAAAAGAATTGAAAAGGTGTTGATTGTCGGGCGCAATGGCAGGCGACTTCTTTTAGAGGATGCAACCTTGGAAGAGATTCGCCAAATTTTAGAATCGTAGAGACGCGATTAATCGCGTCTGTTGTTGCGGAATTGGGGGTGGTAGACTTGGGGTAAATACTAAAGTCTCAGGATTGAGAACGTGCAAACGCTCCACCTCGACCTCAAGCCAGTTGATGAGAATTACGTAGAGCTACGTTACTTTATTGATAATCCAAATAAGTATGAAAAGCGATCGCTCCCTGTAAAAGAAATCGCCGACTTGATTGAGTTGGCAGAGCGAGATTATTATGTGTCGGCTTTTCCAGAGGATTATACGGTAACAGGACGGCGGTTGTATAACTGGTTGGATGGGAGCGATCGCTGGCTGCAACCTATGCTAGATAAGCATCGAGGGGAGGGGATTGTGTTAGCGATCGCTGCAACAGAAAAACTCGCCTATCTGCCTTGGGAAGTCCTGCACGATGGTGTTAGCTTTTTGGTTGAGCGAGTCCCGGCTATTGTCCCGGTGCGTTGGGTGTCAGATAGCACGGTAAAAAAATTGACCATTGAAGGGGAACCAGAAAACCGGGCGCTACAAGTTTTGTTTATGGCTACTTCGCCTTTGGATGTCAAACCTGTGCTGGATTTTGAGGCGGAGGAAGCACGGATTTTGGAGGCGACGAAGCGGCAACCTTTAGCGTTGACGGTGGAAGAAAGCGGCTGTTTGTCGGAGTTGGGTTATTTAGTCGATGGTTACGACGGGGATTATTTTGACGTTTTACACTTGACGGGTCATGCTACTTTACAAGATGGGCAACCCCGCTTTATTACAGAAACCGAAATCGGTGAAGCTTTCTATGCCAGTGCTGGGGATATAGCTCAAGAATTACAATTTCGACTGCCTAAACTGATCTTCCTCTCTGGTTGTCGCACTGGGCAAGCTAGTAATTCGGGTTCTGTGCCATCAATGGCTGAAGAATTGCTCAAATCAGGTGCAAAAGCGGTTTTGGGTTGGGGTCAAAAGGTTTTAGATCCTGATGCTACAGCCGCAGCTGCCGCACTATATCAAGAATTGTCAGCCGGAAAGCAAATCACCGAAGCTATTGCTTGTACATACCAAGCATTAATTAAGAACAAGGCGCGGGATTGGCATTTATTGCGTCTTTATGCAGGAGGTAATTTACCAAGTTCATTAGTCACACCTTTGCGGACTCGTGGACGGAAACCAGCACCACCGCTTTCTGTTTCTACCCAGTTTTTAGATCCTGCGGGTAAAGTGAAAGTCCCAACGCGGGAGAGTTTTGTTGGTCGTCGTCGTCAATTGCAAAATTGTTTGCGGGTGCTGAGTCAATCAACCGATGAGGTTGCGGTGTTGATTCATGGCATGGGCGGTTTGGGTAAAAGTAGTTTAGCAGCTAGGCTTTGTGACAGACTGCCAACTTTTGAGCGCGTTGTCTGGGTTAGGCGAATCGATGAAGCTAGTTTGGTGAGTCGCTTAACAGAAAAGTTGGATGACAACGAACAACGCAAACGCCTACAAAATTATGATGAAGAATTGAAGTTTCGGTTGAGACGAGTTTTCCAGCAGTTGCATGAGCAAGCAAAGCCGTTTTTGTTGGTGCTGGATGACTTTGAAGTGAATTTAGAACCTCGCAATCAGAGTTATATCTTGCAAGCGGAAGCAGCAGAGGTAATGAAAGCTTTAGTTTGGGCAATTAGAGAAAATTCCACTTCCCACCGCATCATTATTACCTGCCGTTACGATTTTGAATTTACCCAGTTGCAGCATTTCTATAAACAGCCGTTGGATGCACTGCAAGGCGCAGATTTGCAAAAAAAGTTTAGTCGCCTCACAGCCTTTGGTGCAGAATCTCAGGTGGATGAGGCGTTAAAATCACAAGCGCAGAAGTTAGCAGATGGTAATCCCCGCTTGCTGGAATGGTTGGATAAGATTCTGCAAAATACAACAGTTGATGTGGCGGCAATTTTGAATCGGTTAGCAGCAGATCCGGTGGAGTTGCGAGAGCTAGTTTTGGCAGAGGCATTGCTGGTACAGATGGATACAACCATGCGGGAGATGTTGTCACGGGGTTTGGTGTTTGAGTTACCAGTACCAAGGGAAGCTCTAGCCGCAGTTTGTGATAGCATCGCCAATTTGGAACATTATATTAGTCGAGCAGTGGCGTTAGGACTGTTGGAAGTAAGCCATGATGAGGCGTTACGAGTGCCGCGCATTTTGCCTGTGCAAATAGGATCAGATGGGGAATTGCATAAGCAAGCGGCTGAGGCGCTGTATCGTCTTTGGTGGGAAGAGGCGAACACAGAAATCGAGGAACAACGGTTAGAAATTCATCGGTTGGCGTTGCTGGGTAAGGAAGAAAAAAAAGCAGCCAACATAGCAAGCAGTTTAGCAAATCGCTGGTGGCATCAAAGTCGATTTAGGGAAGCGGTGCAGCTGTGCAAATCAACCTTAGAAATTACTGAAGACTATCGTGTTCTCAAGGAGATGGGTTATTGTGAGAGCCAAGTTGGTGAGGTTGATCAAGCACTAAAACATTATCAACAAGCGTTAAACCTTTGTCCTTTAGAAGATAAACAAGAACAAGCATTAATTAAGCACTATTTGGGAATACTCAAAGCCAATAGCGGAGAAATAGAAGAAGCGATCGCCCTTTATCAACAATCCCTCGCTCTCAATGAA
>NZ_CAXTTT010000205.1:0-8506 GCF_964247315.1 uncultured Nostoc sp. | reverse complement strand
ATTTGTTATTTTGGCGTACTCATTTGTTATTTCGGCGTACTCATTTGTTATTTCGACGTACTCATTTGTTATTTCGACGTACTCATTTGTTATTTCGACGTACTCATTTGTTATTTTGGCGTACTCATTTGTTATTTTGGCGTGGACATTAAGTTTTGACCATAATCACTGTACAATTACTCTTGCGAGAAATATTCTCGGCAATATTTCCTTGAATCGCTTGTTGCAGTAGACTTTCACGGCTAGCTCCCAGAACAATCACATCACTATTGTCTTGTTTGGCACAATTAAGAATAGCTTCAGAAACAGAATTGGCACAAACGGGAGTAGCCATTACTTTACCACTAACTCGGCGTTGCAGAAAGCTAACAGATTTATCTAGTAATGTTGTGTCAAGAATCGAGTTAGTCGGCTGGAAAACCTGACATAGCTTGATTTGGGGTGATGTACTTAAAGAAGCTAGAGCAGGTAATAACTTAATTGCTTGGCTGGAGTTAGGGCCGCCTGCCATTGGCAACAACCAACGGTCAAAGGATCTTTTATCATCCAATTTAGCCAAGATAACATCACAAGCAGCCTGTCGAATTATCGTATCCACCACTCGGCTAAAAACTCTACCAGGAGTTGATGTACTGCCTTTCCATCCCATCAGCACCAAGTCAATGTGTCGTGCTTTGACAGTCTCTAAAATTGCCCCAGCAACATTATGGGCAACTCGGATCTCGGTATGAACGGGAATCCGCCACTCCTCTCCTAACAATATTGCCCGTTGAAAAAGTTGAAGACTTTTGCTGATTTGCACTGGTGTTTCCGATGGGATGCGGCCAGACGCAACGATAATCACTTGTAGGCATTCTATTTCGTAATTGCGATCTTTGGCGATCGCAATTGCCATGTCTAGTAAAGTCTCGGCTGTTTGAGGATGTGAAAGTGGTACTAACAACCTTCCTTTGCCTGTAGCCGGAGCGCGAGTTTGGTAAACCACATAAGAAGGTGCTGATTTGGGTTCTCTTTGTTCGCTATTACCACTCAGTCGCTCTGCTTCTACACGGATAATATCACTACGAGTAATAATTCCTATGAGCTTGCGATTTTCTGTAACGGGTAAGCAGCTCAGGTGATAACGATTGAGTATATGCAGTACATGAGCCAGTGTTGCTATGGGAGTTACTGTCACTGGCTCTGGTGTCATAATCTCGCTAACAGTTGTATCTTTACCTGACTGTTGGGAAGCAATATTAACTAAATCTTTCTGAGTCACAATACCAACAACTTTACCATTTTCTAAAACTGGAAAGTTGCGATGGTTAGAGTCAGAAAATGCCTGTACTGCTTCATTAGTACTCATTTGACTAGAGAGAGTTTCCACACGCCGTTGCATCACATCAACAGCACTTAGTTGTGCCAGAAACCCCTCTGTGCTAGGCTCTTTGGTGATGTGAATCCCTTTCCACTCTAGTAGAAGGTCGTAGAGCGATCGCCGATCGATTTTTTCTGCTACTAAATAGGCAACCACAGAGGCAATCATTAGCGGTAGCACCAGATTGAAATCTGTTGTCATCTCAAACACAATGACAACTGCGGTAATTGGAACCTTAGAGACGGCGCTAAAAAAGGCAGCCATGCCCACATGAGCATAGACTGTTGCAGCACTCATTCCCAGTAAACTGTGTTCGACAGCACCCACTAAGTAACCAAGGGCAGCTCCCAAGGCCAAAGTGGGGACTAGTAAACCCCCTGGCGCTCCAGAGCCGTAGGTAAAAATAATTAGGGTAAACTGAACTAAAAAGGCGATCGCTGCAAATGACCAATTAGCACTACCCACAAGCAAAATTTCTCTCAGCCCAGCATGATCGCGAAAGGTAGCAGGTAATAAAGCGATCGCCGCACCACTAACTAACCCAGCGATTCCAATTCGCCAAGGTAAACTCAGGTGTAGCAGGCGGCGGTTAATTGCTAGACTTTCAAGAATACCTTTATTAAATAGAATGCCTAGAAATCCCGCCAGCACTCCTAAAATCAAGTAGAAAGGGATTTCCTGAGCAAAGAAAGTTGTATCGGGAAGACCTAAATTTAGATGATTCAGATCCAGGCTGTGACTACCATAGAGCCGAGAAATAACTGAAGCGATGAAAGAAGCCAAAATCGCAGTACCAAGAGTTATATCTGATACATCTTGGAGTAATTCTTCCACTACAAAAAGCACACCTGCGATCGGTGCATTAAAAGCCGCAGCTAACCCAGCCCCGGCGCCGGCGGCGATCAGTTGGCGACGATGCTCTGGTGAAGTCGGTGCCCAGTTACTAAGTTGATTTGCCAAGGCTGCCCCAATTTGGACAGTCGGCCCTTCTCGTCCTAAAGGCATTCCAGAACCCAACACTAATGTAGCGCTGATCAACTTGACCAAAGCAATCCGTAGATTTAATGGCATCGGCACGCGAGCCAATACGGCTTTGACTTCAGACATCCCACTACCTGATGCTTCCGGTGCAAAGCGCTCTACTAGCCAACCAGCTAAAAGTCCCCCTGCTAGTCCAATACCTGGTAGCACCAAGTAGGCAGACCAATGATAAGAAAGATGCACTCGCCATGCACCTGCCCAATCCACTGTCTGTCCTAACAGAACTGCCCCTAGCCCAGAAACTAGACCAATCAGGCAAGCTTCCACGAAAGCTAACCGCCTGGGTTGAAGCAGCTGACGGGAGAGCCTCAACCAGAGAATTTTACCCCTGGCTAACATATTTTTAGCAATCACTTGTGATCAATGAAGGTATATAAATGTCTGAAATGTCTTACCGTTCACCCTATTTATAGCCTTTCATAAAAAAATGAAATTAGAATAAAAATTTTCTATGTCTAAAGATAGATATATACAGTAGCAGTACCGCAAGGCGGAAGTCAAAAGTCAAAAGTCAAAAGAATTGTATTTTGGGCTTTTACACCATTTGGAATGGTGAGGCAGTCGCTCAGAGGGGGTTCCCCCCATGAGGAACTGCCGAACCCGAAGGGGTATGTTTATTTCCGCCGTGTTGTACTAGATTAGGATTTACGCATAAAGATTCTCTAGAAAAATTAGGTGTAAAGTTTACTAGTAACGTTGCCAATCATACATAAATCGTCCATGACGATCGCGCACAAGTTCTCATTCTCCATGACGATATCGTTGTCCGTGATAACCTATAGAGCGATAGTGTCGCCTATAATAATGTCCTCGATTCCACTGGCGTTGATAATAATATCTTCCAGTCCGATGCCGTCTATGATAACGTCGTCGAGTTCGTCTGTGAGCTAACAAAAACTCTTCACTTCGCTCTCCTACTAATTTTGTCTGTACGTCAATACTCTGTTCATTGAGAACGTTATTTAGAGTATTATCTTTGGCTTCAACCAAAGTAGGTGGATAAATGAAGGCTAATAACAGGAACACAATTGAGGATAGCTTTTTGAAACGGTTCACGTCTTTGCTTTTCCTAAACTATTGGTAATAATTTTATTTAATACTTAAGTTGAGCAATTATATAGTTCGGAATTCACAAATTTGAGTAACGCAAATGTAATTAAAAGTACATATAGCAGTTCCCATTCAGATGAAGTACAATGTCATATCGCTTGGTATAGTTGCTTGAGCATTATTAGTAAAAAGTTTTAGTTTTATAAGCAATGGCATACATTCCAAAAAATGCAAAGTGGTATATCGCTGAATTGGTAATCGAGTGTAAAGTTGAGGAAAATCCACATAATGTTGTTCATGTAAATATTGTTCTTGTCCGTGCTTCTTCAGCAGAAGAGGCTTTTGAGAAAGCCGAAGAACTTGGTTATGAGAGTAACGACACATATCTTAATCCCAAAAATCAAACCGTAACTTTTACTTATAGAGGCTTACAGGCTCTCAATGTGATTCATGATGAATTAGAACATGGTGCTGAACTGATGTTTGAAGAAAAAATTGGTATACGTGAAAGCGAGTTACAACAAATGCTGACTCCAAAATCTCAGCTAGCTATTTTTCGTTCGTTAAAACCAATAGATCCATCTAAGCCAGACTATAGGAGTAAAGAAATCATGGATGAAGTCGCAAAAATGATGAGTGGCGATGGTATTATTGAAAGACTTTAAATACTTCACCCCAACAGTGCATTCGCCATCCTAAACTTTTACAATAAAGCTAAGGTCATAAATACGCTGTTCGGGTCATCAATGTAGTCAGCAAAAGGGCCTCGATACTCGAACCCATACCGTGCGTACAAGGCTCGTGCTGAGGTAAACTCTGGAATTGCCCCTGTTTCCAAATACAAGCGATGGTAAGCACGCCGTTCGGCTTCTTTGATGATGTGTTCAAGAATCTTTGAGGCGACACCCCTACGTCGGTGAGCCTTGGCGGTACGCATTGATTTGATTTCACCACTTCTTGAATCTAGTTCTTTTAGTGCCCCGCATCCGAGTAATTCCGATCGCTCCCAAGCTGTCCAGAAAGTAATATCAGGCGAACGCAATGCTTCCAAATCAAGAGCATGAACGCTTCCAGGCGGTGTAAGTAGGTGCATATTTTCGATATGCTCCTGCAGAAGATCGGCAATCTTTTTACCTGTCAAGTCATCTGAGCGGATTTGCAATTCGACTCATCTCCTTAATTTGCTAGGAAATTCTACCTATAAAGGTGTACAGAATCCCGCTTGAAATAACTAATGACTTTTGACTTCCACCTTGCGGTACTAGTGGGTTGTTTGATGCAATCCACTGTGAGTATTAGTTGCATGTGTGTGCGATCGCTAAAGCAAGTAAGATACGCTGAATCAATTAAGCACTGCTGTAGCAAATAATGCTCTTGCTAGCCATAGTTAATTAATTTTTTGCAGATTGCTAATTGTAAAAAATATTTCATCATCAGCGATCTGGCTATTATAATCAATGTTAATTTGAGTCGGATAACCAAGTATTGGATCGTATTGTACAGTCAAGTTTGCTGCTTTACGAATGAGCGCATCCCTGATGATATTAAATAGTTTAGGAATTGTATTATATTCTTGAAACAATTCTGCGTTAGCTGGCTGTTTCGTTGCTTTATAAGTAATAGAAGCTGTGACTCGATTGCGTACTTTAATAATTACTGGTTCTGTGGCTTTCGGTAAACAATTGCAACTTCTAGTGAACTCATAGCGATAGTTAGAGATTTTTTGCTGTCTCCATAATCGGTAATTAATCTTAAATTGTTCCAAGGCTAAACTATTAGGCGCGGGTGTTTTGGCTACCTGTATAGGAGGAGGTTGAGATATTACAGGTGCACTAAAACCTAAAGATGCCATTAAAATAGCACTAATTGCAATTGGTAAGCGCATACAAATCCATTCTTAACTCCAACTGCTCACTTTAACGTAGCTTCAAGATGATTGCCAAAAAATTGAAATCATTTGTGACACTCAAAGCTGGTAAGCTGTTACGCAAAGAAAATTGCACATTAACTAGTGAGAGTTGTCCTTTGTCAAAAGTCCTCTCTTACAAAGATTGAGGCAGTCTGTTGGCGGGGTTCCCCCGCTTAAAGGAACTGCCGTCTGATGCCTACGGCGGGCTGCGCCAACGGATAGCGCAGCGTTAGCGAGTCCGCGAACGTCGGAAACCTCCGAGTCGTGACGAAAGCGCTTTGTTTTTAGAAACACAAATGACTAATGACTAATGACGGTCTATACGGAAAATAGGGCAATATATAGGCGCATTAGCTTATCAACTATATATGTTTTCTGAAGTTAAAAAATGTCTGATGTTAGCCGTACCTTTGGCAGCGGCACAACTGGCTCAATCTGCAACTGGTTTTGTGGATACGGTAATGATGGGTTGGTTGGGAAGTCAAACCATTGCATCTGGAGGTTTGGGATCTGTTATCTTTAGTTTTTGTCTGTTTATTGTTGCTGGTATAGTTTCTGCTGTCAGTCCGTTAGCAGCCCAAGCATACGGAGCCGGAAATAAAGAAAAAGTTGGCACAATTGTCCGGCTTGGACTAGGGATATCTTTGGTGCTAGGAATACCAATTACATTGCTGCTCTACAATGGAGGTGCTTTACTACTTTTACTAGGACAGGATGCTAACACAGTAGCACTAGCAGAAATTTATTTAAGGGCGATCGCACTGGGTTTTATTCCTGCTTTGGGCTTTGCAGTACTTAAAAGCTTTCTTTCTGCTCTATTGCAACCGCAATTAGTGATCGTGACTGTGGTTTTGGGTACTCTGTTCAACATCACAGCTAACTATGTGCTGATGTTTGGTAAACTGGGATTTCCGGCGCTGGGTTTAGCTGGTATCGGTTGGGCAAGCACGCTTTCACTTTGGAGTATGTTTGTTGCTTTGACAGTTTATATATGTAATCAGCCTCACTTTGCAGTTTATGGTATTTTTCGACCTTCGTCTCACGAAGCTTTTCCTCTAGAACATCGCCGGATCGTTGGCGAGATTTTTCAGGTAGGATTGCCCATCGGGGGTCTGGTTGCGGTAGAAGCCGGACTGTTCACTGTTGTCACTTTCTTCATCGGACGATTGGGAACAAATGCCCTCGCTGCTCATCAAATTGCTTTACAAACAATTTCGATCTCATTCCAAATGGCACTAGGCATTTCTCTAGCGACAACAGTTCGTGTTGGACAGTTAGCCGGACAGAATGACCTAGTTGGCACTCGTCTAGCTGGATATGTAGGTATTGCCATTGCAGCTTTATCTATGGGTGTAGTAGCCTTGGCATTTTGGCTAGTACCAAAGTCGATTATTTCTCTTTATATTGACATCAACAATCAGAACAATGCAGATGTAGTTGCTCTGGCGGTGAAATTGCTAGCAGTCGCGGCAATTTTTCAAATAGTTGACGGCGTGCAAGTTACTGCCGCCGGAGCATTACGCGGACTAAAAGACACTCGAATCCCGATGTTGATTGGAATTTTTGCTTATTGGTGTGTTGGTTTATTCACTGGTTATATTTTTGGGATCTCGTTGGGGTTTGGAGCTATTGGTTTTTGGTGGGGATTAGCTATTGGTTTAGCGATCGCTGCAATCATCCTAACTTGGCGGTTTAGCACCAGAAAAACTAATAACTGATAAACACAGATGAAGCTCAAGGGAAAAGTCCTCAAACAACTAAATTATAGTGACTTAGGTTGAATGAAAAAACAAATCTCAAGTAACGGATTAACTAAGCTTCAAGTACTGATTATGGCGATCGCATCTGGTGTGTGTGTTGCTAACGTTTATTATAATCAGCCAATTCTCAAAGATATTGCATCTTCTTTTCAAGTTAGTGAAGGTGAAGCGGGTAGCATATCTGTGCTTTCGCAAGTTGGTTACGGTTTTGGGCTTTTCTTTTTAATCCCCTTGGGCGATAAAATCAACAAAAAAACATTAATTCTTTCCTTACTTATATGTTTATTCTGTTTGTTGATATTCATGACGTTTTCACAAAATATCGTCGAGGTTTGGATATTGAGCGTAGCAATTGGAATCACAACCGTCTCCGCTCAGATTATTCTTCCCTTAGCAGCAAGTATAGATAGAGTAACTACAGGTCAAACTGTAGGCAGTATTTTTACTGGTATATTGATTGGAGTTTTAGGAGCAAGGGTTTTTAGTGGATATATTGCTGAATGCTTGAGTTGGCGTTACGTATATGGATTTTCAGGAGTAATGATTTTAATTGTTACTGTTTTGCTCAAGATTTACTTGCCTAATATAAATAATCAATACACTGGTGATTATTTTGATTTATTAAAATCAACGCTTCAACAATTAAAACGTTTTTCCTTATTGAGAGAAGCATCTTTAATTGGAGGATTAATGTTTGGTGTCTTTTGCTCATTTTGGACAACCTTGACTTTCCATTTAAGCGGAGCGCCTTTTAACTTTCAATCTGACACAATTGGGATGTATGGCTTTGTAGCGATCGCAGGTGCATTAATGGCACCAATATTTGGTAAATTAGCTGATAAAGGTAATTCCCAACGTTCCTTAACTATTTCTGTATCCCTGGTGATTGCAAGTTTAGTAATTGCTAAAATTGCTTCTAATTCAGCGCTGGCGATCGCTGTTGCTGTATTATTACTAGATGTAGGTGTACAGGCAATTCAAGTCACCAATGTTGCTAGAATATACACTCTTGATGCTCAATCGAATAGTCGCATCAACACAGTTTACATGACTACCTATTTTATTGGTGGTGCTGTAGGTACTAGCATTGGTCTATTATGCTGGCATTTTGGTGGCTGGAATTTGGTGACTTGGCAGATGTTAGTTTTTACTTTGCTTGCATTTATTGTTATAGTCAGATCCAAAATCACAACAGCAAGCATAAATAATAAATAGACTTCTTGGATAAATCAAAATAAAGAACCCCACCCTGCATTTGAGTAAAGCAAACACTTCCCTCCCCTTGGTAAGGGACTATGGTGTACACACAAGTCAAATTACCCCCTTTAATCCCCCCGATATATTGGGGGAAAATAAGAAATCTTGTTCCCTCCCCTTTCTAAGGGG
>NZ_CAXTTT010000204.1:0-8555 GCF_964247315.1 uncultured Nostoc sp. | reverse complement strand
GCTAAGTTAAACTGTTAGTAATTAATTATACTCTCATGAGAGTAATAAAAGAGCGCTAGTTGCAACGATGTTTTTCGATGTGCGCGATCGCCTGAATCGACTGTTACCAAATACCTGGAATTTCATAACCTGCAACTTGGGTTATTACGTTACGGATGGGGATTAGACCCCACCTGTAACGGCATGATCCTTTGCGATCGCTTTCTCTAACTCTCAATTTAATTACAAATTACGAATTAGTAATTATTGTTGACTACCAATTACCTGCGGATGTTCTTCCAACCAATGGTCAATGTCATTCAGCACCTGCTGGGGAACTTCCCACGGGAAAAGATGGGCGGTGTTGCGATAGCACTGCCACTGAGAATTTAGGAGATGTCGAGCAGTTTCTAAGCTGGAATCAGCTGTGATATGGCGGTCTTGTTCGCCAGCAAGTACTAAACTAGGACATTGTATTTGTTGCAAATCTAAAAGCCGATTGTATCCTGATTGAATTGCACTATAGAGAGCGCGAGTAGCAGCAGGGGAGGTTTGCAAATAAGCTGGTACTGCTTCCTTGGCAATGTAATTGTAAGTGGTAGATGTATGTTGTTGGATTAAGTAGCGAAAAAGCGATCGCTTACCAAAAGTTTCAATATTCCATTGCCAACTCGGTTTTATATAGTTCAATAGGGCAGCAACGCCAGTATATAAATTATCCTGCCAAGTGATAGGAGGATGACTGCCACGGGGTTTTGCGGCTGTCGCCACCAAAATCAGCCCAGTAATGCGCTCTGGCAAACGTAATGCCAACTCCATTGCTAGAATCCCTCCAAGTGACCATCCCAATAGTAGGCATTTTTCAATCTGCAAACGGTCTAGCAGCGCTTCTAAATCAGTCAAATGGTCATTCATGTCAAAATTGCCGTTGTAGCGACTTTTGCCGTATCCGCGTAAATCGGGGGCAAAAGTTTTGTAGCGTTTTGATAAATGATTGGTAAAGACAGAAAGACTACGACCAGTACCAGGATGACCATGTAAACCTAAAATTGGAAATCCTTGACCTTGGATGTAAACATTGAGACATGCAGCAGTAATATAACTATGGCGATCGCTCATTATTTGCCGTTCTCCTGTCTGCCGAACAAATGTTCTAAAATGTGTTGACTTTCAGTTCTCAAGCCTCTAATTTCCGATCTGATTTCTCTCAAGTTCAGTGACAATCGCTTCAAAGTTACGTACCTGCAACAAGGAATTTACGGTTGAGCGTAGTTGGGCAATCGCGCATCTATCCGCTTCTATAGCTACCATATCCGCTTCAGCGTTTGTGCTGTCTTTTCTAGGATTGCTTCAATCCGCTTTGGCCACTATATCCTAAAAGAATATGTACTATGCATTACTGCCAACTGCATCAATCGCCGCCTCCAAAGCGATCGCCACATGAGTCCAATGAGTCCCGCCCTGGCAATAAACGACATACGGCGATCGCATTGGCCCATCTGCTGATAATTCTAAAGTACTCCCTTCAATAAATGTCCCCCCAGCCATAACTACCTGGCTCTCATACCCCGGCATATCATCTGGAACAGGGTCTAAGTAGGAACCTATAGGAGAATGCTGTTGTATGGCTTTACAGAAAGCAATTAGCTTTTCGGCTGAACCAAGTTTAATTGCCTGAATTACATCCCCACGGGGAGCCAAGGGGGCGGGATTGACTGGATAACCGAGTTTGTCAAATACATAACCAGTTAAGTATGTCCCTTTTATCGCCTCTCCGACCATCTGCGGCGCTAGAAATAAACCTTGGAACAGCAGGCGATTTTGGTCAAAAGTAGCACCGCCATAACTACCGATACCGGGAGCAGTGAGGCGACAGGCGGCTGCTTCCACTAAGTCGGCGCGACCGGCGACATAACCGCCAGCGCTGACAATAGTACCACCAGGATTTTTAATCAATGACCCTGCGATTAAATCAGCACCTACGGCTGTAGGTTCCCTAGTTTCAATAAATTCGCCGTAGCAATTATCTACAAAGCAAACGGTGTTCGGGTTTTGCTGTTTGACTAAGTGGACGATTTTTTCAATATCGGCAATTGACAAACTAGGACGCCAAGAATAGCCACAAGAGCGCTGAATTAAGACTAAACGAGTGTTTTCAACCACACTAGTAGTTAAAGCTTGCCAATCTATAGTTCCTTCGCTGGTTAGCTCTAATTGGCGGTAATTTATGCCAAACTCAATCAGGGAACCTTGACCTTGACCCCGTAAACCAATAACTTCTTCAAGTGTATCGTAGGGAGAACCAACCACTGCTAACATTTCATCTCCAGGACGAAGGACACCAAATAAAGCACAGGCGATCGCATGAGTTCCCGAAACGAACTGCACTCGCACCGCCGCCGCCTCGGCACTCATAACTTCGGCAAAAACTTTATCTAAAGTTTCTCGTCCTAAATCATCGTGACCATAACCACTTACACCAGCGAAGTGGTGTGCCCCTACACGGTGATTACGAAAGGCATTTAGCACTCGTTTTAGATTATGCTTGACCTGAGCGTCAATTCCAGAAAAAATTTCTAATAGTGCCTGTTCTGCTTGCCGCAGCTGCTCTAAGCTGTTCATCAGTTCCTCGTTCACAAAAAATTATAGATATGCGGATTTTAAGATCGCGCAGACTAGGCTGGAAAATTCAAATTCAGGTTACTGCATGACAATTGCTACCTCAACAAAACCTCAAATCAACTGGGTTAATACCCTATTTTTCATTGGACTGCACATCGGCGCTTTATTTGCCTTTCTTCCTGGTAACTTTAGCTGGACGGCAGTTGGTGTGGGTTTCTTGCTGTACTGGGTGACTGGTGGTTTAGGCGTGACTCTAGGATTTCATCGCCTTGTCACCCACCGCAGTTTTCAAACTCCCAAGTGGCTGGAGTATCTCCTGGTTTTCTTTGGGACACTCTCGTGTCAAGGAGGCCCAATTGAGTGGATCGGGACACATCGCATTCATCATTTAAACTCTGATACTGATGCCGATCCTCATGATTCTAATAAAGGCTTCTGGTGGAGCCACATGGATTGGCTGATTCACTACTGTCCCGCTCACGCTGATGTTCCTCGTTTCACCAAAGACATTGCCGAAGACCCAGTTTATCAGTTTTTAGAAAAATATTTCATTTTGATCCAGGTTGCTCTAGGTGTAGTGCTTTTGCTTCTAGGTGGCTGGCCATTTGTTATTTGGGGAATTTTTGTTCGCATTGTCTGGGTTTACCACTGCACCTGGTTGGTGAACAGTGCTACTCACAAATTTGGCTATCGCAGTTATGATTCTGGCGATCAATCGACTAATTGCTGGTGGGTAGCCGTACTAGTTTTCGGTGAGGGCTGGCATAATAACCATCATGCTTTTCAATACTCGGCTCGTCACGGGCTGGAATGGTGGGAAATCGATTTAACCTGGATCACAGTCCAATTGCTGCAAGCAGTTGGTCTAGCGACTAATGTGAAGTTGGCCCAACAAAAGTTAGTTAAAAGTTAGGAGTACAGACGCGACGCCAGTCGCTACAACGGGGAGCCACTCCGTTGGGCGGGCAATGCCCGACTTGAAGGAAGTGGCATGGGAACCCCCGCAACGCGCTGGCTTATTAATCGCATCTGTACAGGAGTTAGGATGTGTAACGTTTTTAATTGAACACTTCTAACTCCTACTTTTCAAAAAGCTATTTATACCAATTCTCTAAAATAAGGCAATAGATGTAAGCAAGGATTGCCTTGCTGCATCTAAATTTCTCAATTGGAATTGCGAATTGCGAATTGCGAATTGCGAATTGGTATTACGGGTGCGCTTGTGTCGGTTAGGTTGCTATAATCCGAAGCGCTAATGTGAAGAATTTTTACGGCAAGTTACTTTTTTGTGACTTGGTAGAGGAGTTTTGTTGTTTTTCAGGTGTCCATGACTACATCAATAATTAATAGCCAGAAACTGAGTAACGAGCCTGGTAATTCCGACTTCCGGCTCAAAGATATTGTCAAAACCCTGCCACGGGAATGTTTTCAGCAGAACCGTCGCAAAGCTTGGATACAAGTCCTGTTGAGTGTCTTGGCAGTCGCTTTGGGCTATTACAGCCTGATTATCACTCCTTGGTTTCTCTTGCCCCTAGCTTGGATTTTTACGGGCACTGCTTTAACAGGTTTTTTTGTAATTGGCCATGATTGTGGCCACAGGTCTTTTGCCAAACGTCGTTGGGTAAATGATTTGGTGGGGCACTTTTTCATGACGCCGTTAATTTATCCTTTTCACAGTTGGCGCATTAAGCATAATTATCACCATACTCATACCAACAAGCTGGACGAGGACAACGCTTGGCATCCAATCAGACCGGAAGTGTTTGAAAATTGGGATAAAACCCGGCAGTCTGCTTTTGAACTGTTCATGCGTAAACGCTTCTGGTGGGTAGGTTCCATTGGACATTGGGCTGTGGTGCATTTTGATTGGCGGAACTTCAAAACGAAAGACCAATCCAGTATCAAGCTGTCTGTGGCTGTAGTCGTTGTGTTTGCAGCGATCGCTTTCCCGATTCTGATTGCCACAACTGGTATCTGGGGATTTGTCAAGTTCTGGCTAGTGCCCTGGATGATTTACCATTTTTGGATGAGTACTTTTACTATTGTTCACCATACTGCCGCAGATGTCCCTTTTGCGACAGCGAACAACTGGAACGAAGCTCTAGCACAGCTATCTGGAACTATTCATTGCGATTATCCGCGTTGGGTAGAAATCTTGTGCCACGATATCAATGTTCATGTCCCTCATCATATCTCCACTGCGATTCCTTCTTATAATTTGCGGCTAGCTTACAGCAGCATCAAAGAAAATTGGGAGCCTTATCTGCATGATGAGTGTCAGTTTTCTTGGCCTTTAATGAAGCAGATTACAGACCAATGTCAACTATACATAACTGATGTTGGTTATAAGACTTTCAACGAATATTATACAGAGCGATAAATAGTGCTGTGACTACACTCACGCTCTTGAACCAACAAGAGTGTTGCTCATGCTGTGTTTAAATAGAATCTGGCAATTTTTTAATGACTAAAATTGTTAGGAAAATTGCCAGAAATTATTTTCTTTGGTGTTAGCGATCGCTAGTTTCGTGGGCATCCTAGAGTTGAGATCATCTTGTCTCAAATAAAGTTCCGATTTATATCCAACAAAAGAATCCAGTGCAATCAAATATAATCAGGTTCAACAATCTTCTTAGCAATGAAACGTCTGAACCTACGACTAAATTACCTTTCACACTTGGGGATTTAAAAGCTGCAATTCCTGCTGAATGCTTTCAACCCAATGTGACAAAATCACTTTCTTACTTCTTTCGTGACATCCTGATTATCAGTCTGCTTTATGCAGTAGCTCATTACCTGGATTCTTGGCTTTTCTTTCCGATTTTCTGGCTAATGCAAGGAACGATGTTTTGGGCTTTGTTTGTAGTCGGACATGACTGCGGACACCAATCTTTTTCTAAACAGAAATGGCTCAATGATTTAATTGGGCATCTTTCGCATACACCAATACTTGTTCCTTATCATGGTTGGCGGATCAGTCACAGAACTCATCATAAAAATACTGGCAATATCGATAATGATGAAAGCTGGTATCCTGTGACTGAATCAGAATACAAGGAGATGCCTTTAGCCCAGAAGATAGGCAGATATTATGTTTTTCTCTTGGCTTATCCTGTGTATTTATTTAAGCGTTCTCCTAATAAGGAAGGCTCCCACTTTTTGCCAGGTAGTTCGCTTTTCAAACCATCAGAAAAATGGGATGTCATCACTAGTACTGTCCTTTTGATTGGCATGGTAGGTTTGCTAGGTTTCCTCACCTACCAATGGGGCTGGATGTGGTTGCTGAAATATTACGCTGTGCCTTACCTTGTGTTCATAGTTTGGCTAGATTTGGTGACATTCTTGCACCACACTGAGCCAGAGCTTCCCTGGTATCGGGGAGAAGATTGGACTTTCTTAAAAGGTGCAATTTCTAGTATTGACCGTGATTATGGTTTGGTTAATCATATCCATCACGATATCGGTACTCATGTTGCTCACCATATATTCCTTAACATCCCTCACTACAATTTGCTGAAGGCAACTGAGGCAATAAAACCAGTGATGGGTGAGTATTTTCACAAATCGGAAGAACCAATTTGGAAGTCAGTATGGAATTCATGTATCAACTGCCATTTTGTCCCTGATACTGGTAGTAAGGTTTACTATACATCCAACAATAAGTTACTTAAAGGCTCAGACTACTAACACTTTGCGTAATTAGTAATTACGATTGTGTGAGAGTTTTAGACATTTTAAATAAGTGGCTTATTTACGCCATGCTGTACTAGCCCTGTCAAGGTAATAAAAGTAACCTTGACAGGGCTAGGATGTTATGGACTTTTGCAAGAAATCTAATAGACCTTTTGCACAAATGCAAAATTTGCCCACCCTGCGGGATCTTGCTACATCCCCCAACCCCTGCTCCCAATTTTGGGAGAAGGGGAGCCAATTTCAAAGTCCTTCTCCCAAGCTTGCCAGAGGGATTTAGGGTGAGGGCTTTTTATTCATGCAAGAAATCTAATGACTACAGCTGCCTTGCTTTTGATGTTTTTCACCATGATGGTTGCAGCCACCCTGCTGATTATGTTGATGAGCATTACGATCATTACCGTGGGAGCAGTTTTGTAAATCTTGCTTCATCAGGTTTTCGCTCATTTCCTGCAAGGATTCGTCCGCAGGCTTTAAGCCAATCCAAGCATCAATCTTTTGTATATCGAATCCTACCTCGCGACGATCGCCTATTTCTAACAAAGGACGGCGAATTAAGAGTGGCTCTCTCAACATCAACTGTAAAGCGGTTTCTGCATCAATTTTTTCAGGAACTACCTCACCAGATTTTACCTTTGGGGAGGAAGGATTAAACCATTCGGCTACGGGGCGATCGCCAAAAAATGAACGCAACCGGTCAACTGTCCAAGGTTCTGTTAGCAGATTGTATGCTACCACCTCATGACCGGCAGCTGTTAGCAAAACTTTTTGCTTAGTACCACCTTGACAGCCTGGTTTGCTATAGAAAATTACTCTTGCCATTTAACTACCTCCTAATTACTCAATTGTTTGTAGTTGGCGTTGTCTTCACTAAAGCGCCAACTACGAATCGATGAAATTAATCCTGACGATTCCTAATTAAAAATTCCTAGCCTTATCGGTAACTGAGTCAAACTCAAATCTCTCTTTCGGATCAGTTTCGCCGTAAACATTAAAAGTCACAGTTGGTTCATCACCCACTGCTTCTACACTGTGAATTGCATCGGGAACGAAGCTGATAATATCCCCTGGAAATAGAGTTACCTCTCCCGTCTGTTCAATTTTGTCCTGAAATTCTGGGTTATGGGTGCGTTGCCAAAAAGTGTTTTTTTCTTGACCTTTTAACACCGCCACTATTCCCCATGTCCCATGATTATGAATGGTTGAACGGGTTCCCGGTGCAAATGTTACTGTTTGCACTGTCAACGGAAAACCCAATTCATCGTATAGGAGTGAAACAGAGGTTCCCGTTTTGGGCGAAGGCTCTAAATATTGACTTTGTACCCAGTAAGAATTTACTATCAAGCGCCTTACGAGCATCTGAAGTTCTGGTAGACGACTGGCTTCATCGTCAACGCTATTGAGAACATCTTCCACCTCAGTTAAAAACCGATAAAGGCGGTAATTTTCTCTCAATAAATCCCATGCTCTCACAGATTTACAGGCTTGATACTGACCGTCCCCCGTTAGCAGCCAATCCTTACCTTTCATAACTTTTAGATTGATAGCTGATAAGATTGGAGGACAAGGATTGGAGACACATTAGGAAGACTGCCTACGTCAACTTTAGTAGGTACGTTAATAGGAGGAATGATAGAGTTACTATTAGTACCCGCTCCCAAGAGGGAGTAAGAGGAATACGATGTAGTAGATAACCAATTGTTCATGATTGTTCACCTTGATTCTTGACTAATTAATCATCTTCTTCTGCTGGACGTGTCAAAATATCTAGGAGAATTCCGGCTCCGAAATCATTCTTTTCGTCTATTTCTTTGACTTTGGTGCTGATTTCTTTTGCTTGCTCAATTTCTCCTAAATTTGCTAGGACTAATCCAGAAGCGGCATAAGCATTTAAGTACAATCGGATTTGTGGGTCTTCTTTGCGATTGACTAATATAGGCTTAAGTTGCTCCCAGTCATCAGGAAATTTCTCTCGTTCTTTAATTTTATCTAATAATTTAACTGTTGTTTGCAAAGCAAGAGAATAATTATTTTTATAATAGAAATATCTATATGCTGCTACCAAGACATCTGTATTTTCACCAGTTTTGGCTAAAGCTTGTTGAATATACTTTTCCGATTCTGATGTATTTTCCCAGCTTTGTGCAGCTAAAATTAAGAGATTTTTGATGTCTTCTGAAACCTGGAACCATGAGAATTTATTTGTATTAGCTTGCATATTGGTAACTGGGGAAGGTGGGGCCCCCTCTGGGGATAAGGGGTAA
>NZ_CAXTTT010000203.1:0-8610 GCF_964247315.1 uncultured Nostoc sp. | reverse complement strand
CAAAGACTCATTCACGAGTATCAAAGACTCATTAATGGAGTTCAAAGACTCATTCCCTATTCCCTATTCTCAATGCCCCATGCCCCATGCCCCATGCCCTATTCTCAATGCCCAATGCCCAATTCCCAAAGAAATTAATTCTTTACCGTCTAGAACGTCTGCGTAACCGATCAATCGTTACTGCCAAAATAATTACTAGTCCTTTGACGACTAGTTGCCAGAAGTAAGATAGGTTCAACAGAGTTAAACCGTTGTTGAGAATAGCAATGATTAATGCACCTAGAAGTGTGCCGCCTATGGTACCAATACCGCCTGTGAAGCTGGTTCCACCTAGAATAACAGCTGCGATCGCATCTAATTCGTAACCTTGACCGACGATGCCACTAGCACTATAAAGACGGCTGGCACTCATGATTCCTGCTAAACCTGCCAGTAATCCACTAATACCATAGACAAATAGCAAGACACGATTAACTTTAATCCCAGTTAATCTGGCTGCCCGCTCGTTACCACCGACGGCATATATCTGCACTCCTAAAACAGTTTGCCGCAGCACAAACCAGCTAACTATCACAGTCAGTAGCGCAATTATTACTAGCCAAGGAAAGGGGCCAATATATGTATTACCTACCCAAGCAAAATTTATGTCCCGGTTAATCAGCGTTGTCCCCTTGGCAACTAAAAAGGCAACACCTCGCAAGGCTGTAAGTGAACCCAAGGTGACAATAAAAGGTGGTACATCCAAAAAGGTGATGAGAGCGCCGTTGAGTAAGCCTAAAAGTAATCCTGCTAGCAACGCAGCAGGCACAGCCGCCCAACTTAAAGCCGGCAGTAGCGATACCAGCAGCGCAACTACGGCAGAAACAGCTAAGATTGACCCAACGGAAAGGTCAATACCGCCGGTGAGAATTACAAAGGTCATTCCTGTCGCCAGCACAATATTGATTGATGCCTGACGCAAGATATTAACGATGTTACCGCCTGTGAGGAAGTTGGGAGAAAGGAATGCAAATAAGATGCAGATAATTACTAAGATTGGCAGAATACCCGCAACTTCCAACAGGGTGCTGATTGATCTCCGGTTGCGGGATACGGGATTGTTGGCTGATTTATTGATAGGCGGTCTGACTGTCTGACTCATGATGCTAATACCTCCGATGCTCCAGTTGCATAGTGCATAATCTTTTCTTGGGTGATTTCTTTGCCAAGACTGCCATCCAGTTCGCCTACCAGCTGTCCTTCTCGCATCACTAAGACGCGATCGCTCATGCCGACAATCTCCGATAGTTCGCTGGAAACCATTAAAATAGCAACACCTTGTGCTACTAATTCGCTCATAATTCGGTAAATTTCGCTTTTAGCACCGATATCTACGCCACGTGTCGGCTCATCTAACATCAGTACTTTGGGCTTAATGGCTAACCAACGTGCTAGCAGTAGTTTCTGCTGATTACCACCAGAAAGATCCAATGCTCTAATTTCCAAATTGGCTAGGCGGATATTAAAGTTTTCCACCGCCTCTGTTGACAGCCGATTCACTGAAGGCCAGTTAACAATTCCACCCTTTGCATCTTGCTTGAGTGTGTTGATGGCAATATTCTTGCGGGAACTCATCTCCAGAAATAAACCTTGGTCTTTGCGGTCTTCTGGAACATAGCCAATTCCGGCAGCGATGGCATCACTGGGGGTATTAATTTCCAGTTTTTTGCCATTCAAAAATACTTCACCACTGGCCTTACGGTCAGCACCAAAAATCAGCCGGGATAGTTCTGTGCGTCCTGCACCAACCAGCCCCGCTAAACCGAGAATTTCTCCAGCATGAAGTTCAAAACTAGCTGGCTCAATCTTCTTACGCGCGTCGCTCATATTTCTGACTGACAGCACCACTGGGCCAGGATTCATTTGCCGTTGATGTTCGTAAAAGTCTTGCATGGAGCGACCGACCATCATCTGCACCAATCGCTGGGGAGAAATTTCACTGCGTGTCAAACTACCAATATATTGACCATCGCGCAACACGCTAATCCGGTCAGCTAGGGCATAGATTTCTTCCATGCGATGGCTGATGTAAATAATCGCAATGCCATCACGGCGTAGTTTGCGAATTACCTCAAATAAATGCTCGCTCTCACGGTCAGATAGGGCGGCTGTTGGTTCATCCATTACCAAAACGCGGCTTTTATCCTTCAGCGCCCTAGCAATTTCTACTTGCTGCTGTTCGGCGATGGACAAAGTACCAACTATAGTCTGCGCGGTAAAATTGGCTCCAAGGCTCTCCAGCACTTCTTCTGCTTCTAGTTGCATCGCTTTGCGGTCTAAAAACTGACCTCGCCGCAACTCGCTACCCATAAACATATTTTCGGTAACGGTTAAATTCGGTGCAACATTCAGTTCTTGATAAATAAGATTAATACCCGCCTTGCGTGCTGTCGCCGGATCGGTAATTTTCAAGGGTTGACCATTGATGCGAATTTCTCCTTCATCGGCAATGTAAGCCCCAGCCAGGATTTTCATCAATGTGCTTTTGCCTGCTCCGTTTTCACCCATGAGGGCGTGAACTTCTCCCGGATAAATCGTGAGATTAACATTTTGCAGCGCAGATACACCATGAAATCGTTTTGTAATCCCTTGCATTTCTAACACTGGGGTGCTAGTTGGTGTATCAGAAAGTGAGGTTTCAATATTTGTTGTCATGAGCAAAACCTGTAAAAACTATTTAAAATTTGCGATTGTGAATTAGAAACTAATAAACTCATATTTGATTGATTGCAAAATCATGTTTTAAAAGCTGACTAATGATTTGAAAATAGGGAATGGGGAAGAGATATTTTCATACTTGGTTGTTAACATTACTTAATAGAGTTTGTTAAGAAAATTTGAGTGTTATAAATAGACACTCAGACTTTTCCATGATGCACATATATAGCAGTTATTAAGTGAGTGCAGCAGAGTTTTAACCTTTTTTTTCAACCGATCTTTTTATTAAATAAAAGACCGGAATATAAATGAGGTTTGGTATTAATTTAAGTGAAAACTGC
Organism: uncultured Nostoc sp.; assembly: GCF_964247315.1. Classification (GTDB taxonomy): domain Bacteria; phylum Cyanobacteriota; class Cyanobacteriia; order Cyanobacteriales; family Nostocaceae; genus Nostoc. The sequence continues at coordinate 5,572 of NZ_CAXTTT010000203.1, read as the reverse complement.
CAGACATTTTAGGTATGTGCAAAAACTTTACAAATGTACCAAAGGGTTTATATCAAAAGACATAATTTTCAACTGTGAATTCACAATTTTTTTAGTTACCAACCTTTTTCTGTGCTGACATTATCTTTTGTGATCAACTTAACTGGAATCAAAATGGTGGAACTGCTAGGTTTTTTGCCATTTAAAATGTCGTTGCCAACTTGAACTGCTTTTTCGGCCATCCCTCGCGGATTTTGAGTAGCAGTTGCTGCATATAAACCATCTTTAGCTGCGATCGCAGTGATTGCTTCTGGCGCACCATCAACCCCGACAATAAAGAAATCTTTACGTTGGGCTTGGTTAGCTGCTAGTTCTGCACCTACTCCACTTGGATCGTTGATGGCAAAAACCGCATCAATCTTTGGAAAGGTTGTCAGCAAATCAGTCATAACTCTGAGTCCTCCATCCCGACTACCGTCTGCATTCTGGTTTTTAGAGAGGATTTTGATATCAGGATATTTAGACAAGACACTTTCGCAGCCACTAACTCGCTGAATCACCGAGTCCACTGGCGGGCCATTAACTATTACTACATTGCCTTTGCCTTTCAGGCGTTCAGCAATATATTTGCAACTAACTTCTCCAGCTTGGATATTATTAGTAGTGATGGTGGCATCCACACCTCCCTCAGCACCTGTGTCTACGGCAATGACAATTCTACCTGCAAGTTTGGCTGTTTCAACTATTGGCTTAATTCCACTTTTATCAGCAGCATTCAAAACAATGATATCAGTATTTGCAGCAGTAAAATTTTCAATTTGATTGGCTTGTTGGTTAAGGTCATAAGCACTGGAAGCTATAGTAACATTCACATTTTTTCCGCCAATTTTCTTCGCTTCTGCCTCAACTGCTTGTCCCATAACGACGAAGAAAGGGTTACTTAAATCGCCAACGGTAAAGGCAACCGATCGCAACTTTCTATTCTCAGTGGCGGTTTGAATTTCTGCACTAGTATTGGTGGCAGGTTTAATATCAGTGTTATTAGCAGTGTTGCGATCGGGAGAACCATTTGTACAGCCGACAAGGTTACTACTGATGATACCTAGTATGCTAGCTACGATTACACGAAGCGCCACATTAGAGGTAAACACAATCTTTTTCACATTCATATCTTTCCTAAAAGTCATTCTTATTTACACCAAATTTAGAAACGATGTATTGTAAGCTAATGCGCCTATATATTGCACAAACTCCGTATAGACCGTCATTAGTCATTTGTGTTTTTAAGGACAAAGGACAAATGACAAAGGACAATTACAAATTACCAACCTTTGTAGCTGCTAAGGTTCTTTGGAATTTAAACTCCAAAGGTCTTGTGATTTGACATAATTGGAGTGATTGCTATTAGTTTCACTAAACTAAATGGTTTATTGTTAAAGCAAAATCATGAATATTATACTACTTCAAATAATTACATTATTTTTTGGTGGAATTATTTCGTAGTGCGTAGCCTGAAAACAGATTTTAAGTGAAACTTCCAAAAATTAGTTAGTTTTATTAAACTTGTAAACTTTTATTTGTTTTGACTTTTTTCATTTTATCCCGCTTCCGTGCAAAAATTAATTTTGTTTATTGAACTTTACAACTAAAAAAATTAAATCTCTTAATAAAATCCAAAGTCTTCATTTCGAGGCATCTGCATAAATTGGTCTATTCAATATTAGAGTCAATGTTAAAAACTTTAACATTTATCAATCAACCGCTTTCAGAAAAGACACTATTATAGTAAAGAATTATTTAATTATAAAAGCTAGATTTTAATAAATGTAAACATCCTTTAGTTAGATTTTTTAAACTAATTCAAATCTGCTTGTTAAGTATATTTATTTGTTATTGATCCTCCATCACTTGAAAGCAATACAAGAGTAAACAAAATAATATTTTTAAGCATGATTAAGGATAAAGAACATTTGCATAACTGTTTTATTTTTTTATATATAATATTTTTTATTACTATATACTTTCAGAAATAGAATATTCTGAATTCTAACTTTTGAATTATTCTTCAAGCAGTTTAAAACTTTAATGTTGCAGGTAAATATTTAGCCACCAAATCTTCATAGTATGGTTTTAATTTCTGCCAATCAGGAGGAATAGGATTTTTTGAATACAAATCATAGGGATTGAATAAATTTACCCATTTAAACATTTCTTTATCGTGTTTATCCATCAAATGTTCATACGCATTGTCACGATGTTGAGGATAAAACGAGTGATAGCGAAGCATATATAATGCAGGTTCGGGCAAATAGTTTTTCATCATCTGATAAAAATACTCATCATGCCCCCATGATATATGTACATTATTCAATCCACATTTCGGCTCATAAATGCCATATTTAGTGTTGTAATCGAGGTTATTATAATCAGGATTTTCTTTAAAGAATTCTGAGAAAACAATTTTATCAGAAAATGCACAACCGACAGGATAAGTATCGCCTACGGTAGCCCATTGAGGTTCACCAAATAGACAAAGCACTTTCCCCATATCGTGAAAGAAGCCAGTAAGTACCATCCAGTCAGGATGACCATCGGCGCGAATAGCTTCTGATGTTTGCAATAGATGTTGTAACTGATCCATGTCTGTATCAGGATCGGAATCATCAACCAATTGATTCAAAAATTCGACCGCATCCCAAACAGACATTTCTTTTTTATCAAACTTTAAAAATTCTTTTTCTTTTTGAAGTACAAAATTATATGTTTGATTAATATGGTTTAACCGATAAAACTCTTTCACCGTATCTCTAATAGTCGTTTTGTAATTCCTATATTCTTCGCTAGTTTTACCTTCTTTAACTATGCTATCTGGATCGGGATAGCGATTAAGTAAGTCTTCTTCCCATTCTTCTAGTGAATGTAAGGGATTGTTTTGAACCTGAAGAATGGCATTATTTAGAGTTTGAGACATATCTTTCTACTTGTCGATATTGTATTTGTTAAATGGTACTTTTGCACTCTATTATGCACAGGTGTGTAAAACCTGTCTTGGACTTATTATTTATTTTTGCACACGTGTGCAAAAACGAGTGTTAAGTTTCATTTCGTCTTTGCATACCTATACACGCTTTACTTCACCAAGTGTTTTATCCGATCTGTTTGGTGCAGAATAAAAATGGTGCTTTTGTTTTTTGCACATCTGCGCATGAATTTACTAAATATAAGCTAATATTTTGTTTTATACACCTGTGCAAAAGTTATACTTCTTAATATTTTATGTCTGATTCAATCGGCCTAGTATCAATTTGTCAACTGTACAGTCGCGGAATACTTAACAAGATTAGCCAACTCTTGTAACTGGTTTATCGCTTCTGCACCTTCCAACTTCATTAATTCGCGATCGTCCCACAATTCCATCCAAGTAATCCCGTAATCAGATACTAAAAACCGAATCAGGTGCTTTTCTTTCAGGCTAACCATAAATGAAGCACTCTTCATTTGCTCGCCGCATGTATAACAAGATGCAGTATAGCCACGCCGCTCAAGTATAATTGTCAAGGCTTGCAGGTTCATTACCAAGTCTTGGATGAATTGCTGATGCTGTTGCGCTAATCTTATAAACACTAGTTTTCTGCTACCATTACAGTTATCTGCTTGCTTTGATATTTCTTTAGACTTACATCTGATGTGATTTAGTTGCCAAAAGTTCGTGTTTTTATAGATACGTGATTAATTTTAATATTACGGTTGTCACCAGTCAGCTAAATTTCTAAAGCCGTTCTAATATTTTGGACAATTATCTCCGGTGGCTGTGCAACATCCATACATAGAGTATCTACTGGTTCTTGAAGTGTATAAAACTGGCTGTCGAGCATTTTTTCACTCATGTAATGATTGCTACGTCCTTCTAACCGCATTTTAATCAACTCATAAGATCCTTTGAGGTAAACTAGCTTGATGCGTTCGCTATCCAATACCAAAAATTGCCGATAGCTATCTTTTAAAGCCGAACACGCCAACACCACATTTTTATTGTCTTGCAGCCAATGCTTTATGGCTGTTTGCAAATCTTGTAACCAAGGCATCCTGTCATCTTCACTCAGAGGGATACCACGCCGCATTTTCTCAACATTCTCTGGTGAGTGGAAAGTATCAGCGTCGCTAAATTCCCATTCTAAGGAGTCTGCTAGCAGTTTTCCGATCGTGGTTTTCCCAGAACCAGAGACGCCCATTAAGAGGATAATCATTTTTTTTTAATAAAAGTTCAACTAATTCGGAATTTGCAATTGGTAACTTGTAATTGTAATCATGGATAGAGGTAAAAGTGAGGACCTTTAACTCTTTTCCATGCAAAATGTGAGTTGTATTAAAATTTCTTGACAAATAACGATTATTTTCTATAATAAATACAAATGCACACGTGTGCAACATTTAAAATAATGAATAAACGAAGAATTTCAATTGAAGATATTGCTCGCAGAGCAGGCGTTTCTCATTCTACAGTTTCACGCGCTTTGCGAGATAACGCTCTCATTAGCCCAAAAGTGCGGGAAGAAATTAAGCGACTGGCGCAAGAGATGAGCTATGTGCCGAATGCTATTGCTCAAAGCTTGCAAAATAAACGTACTAATACCATTGGTGTAGTAGTAACTTCAATTTCCGATCCTTTTTTTGCAGAGGTGGTAGAGGGAATCGAGAAGATAGCCAAACCAGCAGGTTTGAGTGTTTTATTGAGTGCTTCACACCGAGATTTTGAGCAGGAAATGGCAGCTATTGATACCTTTCATCGCCGGAGAGTGGACGGAATCTTAATAGCCGATTCGCGAATTAGTAAACAGCATACTAAACAACTCACGCAAATTGCCGTACCAACAGTTCTGATTAATAGCCAGACTGAAGATCAATCCGAAATATTTCACTCAGTAGCAATAGACGATCGCTTAGGTGCTAAATTAGCGACAGAGCATCTAATTAGTCTGGGACACACTGCTATTGGTTATCTAGGTGTAAGCGATCGCAGCAGGTCGAACCAGCAGCGCTTAGAAGGATATCAAATGGCCCTTGCTGAAGCTGGTATACCACCAAATACTGATTGGGTTTCAATTAGTGACGAATATGATACCAGAACCAGCGATGTTAGCACTGGGCAAAATATGCTATCTAAACTCTTGACTGCGGAAGTTACAGGCATCTTTTGTTACAACGACATGGTAGCAATTGGCGCTTTGTTAGCTTGCCAAGAATTAGGTATTTTAGTACCGCGAAATCTAAGCCTTGTCGGATTTGATGGTATTGCTCTGGGTTGTTACGTGACGCCCCCACTAACTACAGTTAGCCAGCCAATGTTAGAAATTGGTGGCATAGCCATGCAAATGTTACTCGATTTATTAGAAGAAAAAACTGTGGAAAACCGCGTTTTATCTCCTTTTCTAGTACAGCGTGGTAGTAGTGCTGCACTATTAACAATTTAAAATTCAAAACAATTTATATCAAGAATTTTAATCAAATAAAAATTATGTTAACTAAAAAACCGAGTTTATCCCGGATTTCTCACAAGCAGTAAAAAATCAATTTACATAACTTGATGTGAGAC
>NZ_CAXTTT010000202.1:0-8634 GCF_964247315.1 uncultured Nostoc sp. | reverse complement strand
GGGCAAAGGGGAAAAAACTTACTGGCAACTTCTCCCCTGCTCCCCTGCTCCCTTGCTTCTTCCCTATTCCCTATTCCCCGCCCGGATTTTTGTTTTTGAATGATTATAAATTGACATCAAACTCGCCATAGCTACAAGCGATAAAGCCGACGGTACAAAAGGTACCCAAGCACCTGAAATTAACAGACCAAAACAAACTACATACAAAACGCTAGAAGTAACACCGATTGCCAATGCTAACCAGGGTAACGAAAGCTTGCGCCAAACCAGGATTCCCCCGATCAAAGACCAGCCCCAAATCCAGATTACCTCCGCCCACCATGACCAAGCCCGCAGCAACGGCCGCCCATCTTGGACTGCACTAAGGATCTGGCTGACCATGTGAGCTTGTACCAGTACTCCTGGCATTTGCTCATCTAAAGGAATGCCATAAGGTGTCGGCCAGGTGTCTGGAGAATCCCCCTTTGCAGTCACACCAATCAGAACAATCCGATCTTTGATAGCATTGGCGTCAATCGGACTAGATAAAAATTTGGTTAGCTTTACCTGTTGGGCTATCTCTTTTGAGGAACGGTAGTTGAGCAAGATTTGACCGATAGCATCAATATTTTGATAGCCGCCAGTATGAGATTTCAGATTTGGAAAAATAATTTTACCCAACTGCAAATTATTTTCAGGGGTGAACTTTGTTTGAATTCCTAAAGGTTGCAGATAAAGAGAGGCTAGTTGGAAACTGAAGGCATAGCGAGCAGGACACAATGATGTCGGCTCTTGATTCATGAACAGGAGATGCCGACGGATAACTCCATCACGATCATGAATAAAGTCACTGAATCCCAGATTTGTTGTGGGGATTTCTGGTGGCGGCCCATTGCCTGGGATATTTACTGTGCCATCGCTCCCCTTACATACGCCAATCAAGTTCTGAGTTTTTTGGAGACGAGTAATTAAATCTGGCTCTTTGGCCTTAAAATCACGGTAGATATCCAAGCCGATCGCGCGGGGTTGGTATTGATTCAGTTTTGCTAAGAGTTTATTGAGAGATTTTTCAGAAATAGAAGCTCCAATTAAGGACTCGCCATTTTGTCTTTGAGTAGCCAGATCCTCATCGTCAATTGTGATGATCAACAGTCGGGGATCGAGTCCTTCTGCGGGGCGCGATCGCATCATTAGGTCAAAGGCTTGAATCTCTAGATTTTCCAGCAATCCCAGCAATCTCACTCCACAAATCAAGGCTGTAATCGCCAAACTGGATAACAAAATTCTTTTAAATCTGCGTCTATTAGACAAAGGTAAATTTGCTTTCTCTTCATCTTCAGATTTTGTAGACCTTAATTCATCCCAAGTCGGTGGTATCTGCGCCGGATTTTGGCAAATCACTGGTAGCCAAGTTGCACAAGGAAATCTATCCTCAAGTCCTTGCAAGCGTTCCCGTGCTTGGCGTACCGCTTGATATAAAGACTCACCACCGGCAAAGCCTTGGAGAAAATACTTTAAAAACTCTTTTGCAACCTGATCTGGGACGGGTTCGCGCATGACGATCATTTGAGGAATTTGCAAATCAGCTAATTCTCGTGCCAATCCCAATCCATCACAAGAGTTGAATATGGCTAATTGCAAGCCGTTTTCAATGGCTTTTTTGAGAGCATACTTTAACTCGCCAATGGTAAGACTATCAGTTCTATTTAGGTAAATTCGCCCGCTTTCTCCATTTCCGTGACTGGAACTGTGTCCGGCAAAGAAGAGAATATCCCAGTTTTTTCCCCAGAGATGCTCAGTCAAGTCCTTACGCTGTGGTTCTACCAAAAAGCTTACCTCTGCGTTACTACACTGTTGCAGTAAAGCTTGATCGGCTTGGGTGTCAATCCCCTTACTATTGCCCACAATTGCCAAAATATTGACTAATTGATTGAGAGTGCGTGGCTTGTGAATGCGATCGTAGGATGGTGAAGAAAGGGCAATTTCAGCTTTGGGATAGCGTTCTAATAAGTCCCACAGATGCCAGGGTAATAGCTGCAATTGGCTATTTTCTGTTTGCAAAATCACCCGTACTTCGTCGCTGGACGATAATCTTTCTAACCATTTTTCCCTCAAAGGGCGAAACTCTTCTGCTCGCAGCCAGGTATTAAAGCGTGCCCGCAAAATATGAGAAGCGTTTTCGCAGTCTTGAACCATCGATACATTCGTCACCTGTATTTGGTCAGCATGAAGGCGATAACGATTGCCTATCTGCCGATAACTAGACTGCCAATGACTGTAATAGAGCGGCATTTCCGAGAATGAAGGTAGCCTCCCGGTGATTTCTGTTGCAGCACGCTCGTGTTCTTCACCAATTTGGAGGGTGACAGCAAACCCCTGCTCAAAACTACCCTCTCCAAATTTGAGCGCCACTAATTTACTCATAATCGTCGCTATCTCCCTGTGTAAGATCGTGCCCTGTTCTAATGTCCGATCGCAAGTCCCACATGCGTCTACAGATTTTTTTCAAAATCCCTAAAAGCTGGCTTGGATTTTTAATTTTTAATTTTTAATTAATGAGTTATCACTTAATAAATTACCGACAAAGAGGGAAGATAGCTACATATTTCAAATTCGGAAATATTCGGTGATACTGGTATTATCCAAGGCTACCCTAACACTAAATTGCTCTGTGGGTTCACCACGAAACTGCAACTGAATGTAGTTGTCTGATTTTCTCGATTGAGCGTCGAGAAATATTGCTCCTGAACTATCTATAACAGTGAGATGAACTCCTGGTGGCAAGTAGATTTGATTTCCAGTGGCGTGCAATTGGAGATGAATACTAGTTTGTCGATCTTTTTCGGGACTAATTTCCACAATCAACATCACAGGTTGGTTGAGAATTTGGATACCTAAATCAATCACTTTTGCCCGTTTAGTAATTGATTCTGGTTGTTTGAGGGCATCTAGTTCTAAAGTTTCAACACTGCGAAAGGCATAAGTTGACCTGAGTTCCGGCACGTTCCACAGCGATTCAATAGTCTCCCAGCCAGTTTCAAATATACCAGCAAACCACTGACTCAAATTCACTAATGAATTAACTGGGGATTGACGCAGTTGCCAGATGTGGTCAATAAACGCTTCCAATGGTTGCAGTTGCCCTAAAGGCAGTGTTTCAGTTGCCACACTAGGGATAAAACCAAGCAGCCTTGCTTCTTCGAGGGATTCATCAAATTGAACTATTAAATAACCCACCCGTTCTTCCCAAGTTTCTGGAGGAATAGAACATATCTGCTGATGCAAATGCACGGGGCGACACTCCAGACGGCCAATTGAGGGCACTTCTAAGTCAGCTACATCCCCACAAAGGCGCATGATGGGGTTCCAACTGTCACTAGCTTGAAGATCGGTAGGAATATCCATCATCTGCAAGTAGTCATTCACCACCCATACAGCTAAAGTATTCAGCCGGACTTGCTCTGCTTTTTCAGGATTTGGATGCTGGTTAGCAAATTGCTGGGCAGTTATGCGAGCTGTTTGGGAAATCGGCAATGTTAAAGCGAAATCGTCTAGCTGATAGGTGGAGTTATTCATAAGTAAATTTCTAGGGTTCAATGCTGCTATGTATATATCACCCGAATGCAAAAAATTTATGCCACAAAATTGAATACTGTAAAAAGAAAATTGGGACTGGCGATTAGGTAAAAATATCCCATAAAATAAAAAGATTGTATATTAAGATGATATAGAAAATAAAGATTTTGAGTATTTATACTTTTATTAAAATAGCTTCAAGCTGCTAAAAGCGGCTTATCAACTAGCAGATAGTTTGCCAAATTTTGAGCGTACAATTTGAGCGATCAATTAGGAAGATTGGCTCCTCAAATCACAACCAATTACCAATCAATACATAGGCAGACCAAAAGCTTGGCGATCTGTAGTTGGGATGTTTCAGTAGTTGTAGCTGGGCACGATGGACTGCTTCGGCTTTGGTGATTTTGCCACTCTTAAGTTCTCGATAGAAGGCACTAACAAACATCGCTGTTGATTCATCATCAATTTGCCACAGGGAAGCTATGGTACTACGTGCCCCAGCTCGGACAGCTGCTCCTGCTAGACCGAGTGCTGCACGGTTGTCTCCTGTTGCTGTCTGGCAAGCACTCAAGACTAATAATTCTACTACGGTTTTACCCTGACTGCGGAAGAGAGTATCAAAATCTTTGACATTGATCTGACCATCGAAATCTAAAATAAAAGTCTCTTCAAGGCGGGAACTAAACTGACCGTGGGTTGCTAAATGCACTATGTTGAATGAAGCAGCACCAATTTCACTTTCCAAATTCTTTTTCTTAAAATCTCCATCCAGTAGGCTGGTTGTCGAAACTCCTGCTTTAGCAATACCGTCAAATTCAGATTTGATCGCTAGCAATGGTGCAAACTTGGAAAATCCTGGCGGCGGCTGAGTCAGTCCTGCGGTTAGTGCTCTAAGCTGCTGTTTTACCAGCGGTTTTGGGTCGAGGAGTTGTAGACCGACGCTCAGGGCGATCGCATATTTCTCTACCAAGTATTGTTTACCATCGTAGAGAGCTGCCATTGGTAAATTGCGTAATGGCCCATCTAAGACGAACACTAACGTATCGACGCTACTTTTTTGCAGTTGTGACTCAATGGGTTTAAGCAGCCAACGGTAAACTTCTTGCGATTGGGTTTGGACGATTTTAGTAGCAGTTGGATCGACAAGATTTCTTCGCAGTTCTATTAAGAGTTTCTCTACTTCTTTTTGGGAAATCTTGGTACTGTAGCTTTTCAGAGGTTGTTTAGGAATTTTGACAATTACCTGAAGTTCGTCACGAAGAATAATTGGATAAAGGATGGCAGCCTTGGTATTATCTTTGTCTACTACTCGATCTAGGGCTACTTTCTGACCTTGCAGACAAGCTTCCTGAAAGAAGTCGTCTAATTCTGCTAGTTGGAGTGCTTCAATCCGCTGGCGTGCTTTCTCCAATATTTTTTCATTTGGTTTTCCTTTTTGAGATTGCAGCAGTAACTCTACTGACTCGCGGTAGACGGGTTCTACACTGTCGCGGAAGTCAAATTGTACATCCTGGTTGACTATATCTTTATTGACTACTAAATCTCTGCGGAGAGACTCAAGAGTGTCTACAGCAGCATCATAAGCAGCGATCGCACCATTAATATCTTTTTCTGCCCAAAGCAATCTACCTAACTGCCACTCCAAGCTATAGGTAATTTCTGGTGCATTGCTACTCTGTGCCAGAGCTAATCCTTGCCGGGTAAGGTTTTGCGCTTCTGACCACTGTTTGGTTTGTTCGTACAAGCCGCCTAAACTCTTTAGAGCATAAGCCTCTGCCCGCTTGTCCCCCAAACTGCGTGATTGCTGGATGGCATTAGCGAGTAATTTTGCTGAGTCTTTTGTACTTGATCCTGAGTAAAAACTTTGACTCGATGCTTGCAATACACCACTCTTGACTTTTGCCAAACTTTGTGAAAAGTTAACATGAGCGTAAATACTCGCACGGCTGAGGGGGAGTTGGTCGAGTTGGGACTCAATTGATGGCAAAAAAGTTTGAACCTTTGCCCATTCTTTATCTTTAATCAGTAGTCCCAGGTGATTGAGTTGTGCTTGAACTTTTGTTAGAGGTGAGGGAGATACTGCGACTGTTTGTTGATAATAGGCGATCGCCTGTTGCTTTTGGTTTTGTTTACGGGCATTGTTTCCCAGGCTAAACAGACTAGCCCCAATATCAGCGCTTGATTGCAGGTTTCGAGCAATTATCAGACTTTCTTCTAATGCTTGGCGTGACTTTTTCAAATCGCCCAATACCAAAAGGGCATCACCGAGCGATCGCAAACTCACTGTTTTTTCTATAGAATCGGGTTGAGATTTTAACGTCTGACTTATTCGATCGAGTGTTTTGAACGCCCGCGGGTAAAATCCTTGGGTGCGCCACGCTTGTGCTTGATTGATGAGCGATCGCACCACACCACTTTTATTATCTGCTTGTTTGTAAATTTCTTCTGTCCGCTGCCAAGTTGCCAAAGCCGCCTCGGACTGTCCCATTGCCAATTGCAGACGACCTTGAATATCTAGTGATTGGGCAAATATTTGCAGATTTTGGTTTTTATCCTGTCTTTGGAGTAAATTTAAGCTTTCTGTAATTGCCTGCTGCGCCTGACTCCATGCACCGAGTTGCTGGTAAGCTAGGGAAAGATTACTCAGTGTCACTGCTAGTGTGAGGTTCTCCCCTTGCTGCTTATATATTTGGACAGCCTGTTGTAACGCTTCTACAGCTTTGGCAAAGTTGCCATTACTGTATAAAACTTTGCCCTGCTGTAGAAGTGAGGCGGCATCAGTGGGCACAGCCAGCGATGTCAGACTGTTTATTGGCAGTTGGGATGAAGAATTGATTGAGCTAGGAACTTTTGCTAGTACTGGTGAACCGACAATGCATAGCAAAGCGACCAAGAAGTACAAAGGCAAACGTAAAAAATGAGCTAGGAGGGTGAGACAGCGCGTCCTTGCAGTTTCCCGACCCTTGCTTTTAAACTTTAGAGAATTCGCGCCAAAAATCCTAGTTGTTTTAGCCATAAGCATGACGAGATGTAGGCGATAATCAGAAACACATAGGATGAACTATAGGTTAACAGGGTAATGTTACCATTCCCGTCCCTCACCAATCTTTGAGCTTGCATAATTTTGTTGCGATCGCTGTGAAACTTGATTAGCAAAGTATAGTTAAAAGGCGATCGCAAACCTTAAACAAAAACCCACCGAAATAGTGCTGAGTAAAAAGTAAAATTAACTAGTACAGCGCGGCGGAAATAAACAACCCATTTCAAATCAACGAAACGTTTACACTGTATTTCTTTTGACTTTTGACTTTTGACTTCCGCCTTGCGGTACTAGGCTTAGGCATAAAATTAATACCGAGGAATGAATACCTCGGCTGAAAGTGAGAAGATTCATCAGTAATACTTCTGACTCAGCACTGGCTCAACCCTAGCTATTCCCTAACAGCACCACTCATAATAATCCCTCCAATTCTGCAAACTTACGCAAACGCGGTAAACATTGGCGTTGATAAAAACTGCTTAATGTCGGAATTGACAACCCAAATTCCTCAGATAAATCTTTCCAGCTAACTTCTGGGGGTAAGCGTTTGAGAATTAACACCTGACAATTCACATCTGGACGCCCTTTAATGTAAGTACCGCGCAGTTCTCCATCCGAATCTGTCTTCGCCCATATCTCCAAGTCTTCCAAAATCGGAGGTGCTTGGGGGCTAGCCGATAGGTTATCTACAGGATCGATAGTTTCACTTGTTCCACCGGATGTAGACTGACGAATTCTCAAAGGGACTGTTGTGGCTTGTTCTCGGTTCTGGTTAAGGTAAAAGTCTTGTAGTCTCCGTTTTAGGTAAGCATTCAGCCAGGTGATCACACTGCCATAACTGGGATCGTAGGTTTGGCCTGTCAAACCTTCACAAACATTGCGACAGAAATACAACCAAGTTTGTTGTAGTGCGTCTTGATAGTAAGGAGTAGTTTCCCTCCAGAGTCTACTTGCTGTCAAGCGAATAATTTGCGTGAGCAGCTTCTGACGCTGAGGGCTTCCACGTTCGTGTCTACAGGCTTCTGTAACTAAGCGGCGTAGCTGTTCATCGAATTGAACCATGACAATCTTGGCGAAGAAAGCAAGAATATCTTAGTATTGCGTATAACAACACCCGAAGAATTACCTTTCCTCAAGATACTGGATCTTTTTTAAAAGGAAGTGAGGAACGGGCATAGACTATTAGGAGATTTGAGATTCTGAAGTAAATAGAACTTAGATTTGACACTCTTCAGGCTTCAGCGACGGAGATTCTTAAGACATCGAGCGCCTTAATATTCTGGTTGCTTGGGTTCTCAAACTCACCACGTTTGCTCATAGAGCTTGGTTATACACTCAATTTACCGCTCTTATTCCTACCCTATAAGTACACTCAGGGTAGGGAAGACAGCGATGCATTCAAAAATACTTGAATGCACATTTCGTTAAGATTTTGAAACAGTAGTAATCGTTTTTTCTAATGACTGCAATGTTGTCAATAATTTGTCTTTTTGGGGTTTAGAAGCTTTAAGTTCTCCTGTAACTCGATCCATATTTGTCTCTATAGTTTCATAATTCTTAGGAGATTTAACTTTGATACCGTCTTCAACTTCTTTCCAAGCATCCTCAAATTGGTCAAATTCTTTTTTAGCTTGAACAAAGTTGCCAGATGTAACTGCGGCTTTAGTTTTGGATACGATAGTTAATAAACTACTATTACTTGTAGTGGATGTTGTCACTGGGGCTGATGCGGCGCTAGCATTAGGAGTTACTGTTGGGGTAGTTTGGGTAGTAGGTTGTTCGGGACTGTTGCAGCCTACCAAAGCTAGCAAGCTTATACCTGCAACGCTCGACATTAGTTGAAAACGTTTCATTGTAAAACTCCTCGATTTATTATTAAGCTGTAATTGACAAAAGTGAATAGTCTGCTGTTTGCCAGCATTAATAGCAACATTTATGCGGCTAGCCTCTACTAGATAAATATATCACTTAACCCTATACTTATTTATATAGCGGTTCCTGATTGAGTGCAATACAGTATGGGATAATGGAGTATATTA
>NZ_CAXTTT010000201.1:0-8638 GCF_964247315.1 uncultured Nostoc sp. | reverse complement strand
TTTTGCGCCATTTGAAATGGTGAGGCAGTCCGGTCTTGGGGGTTCCCCCCATGAGGAACTGCCGAACCCGAAGGGGTATGTTTATTTCCGCCGTGTTGTACTAGATTGTCAATTTCAAAAAGGCGATCGCTATACCTACGGTAAACTGCGAAGATCGCAAAGTCCAAGTAGTTAAGAGCGATCGCTTCCCCAAATAGGCGCAGTCAGCGCGTCTCACTGGCTGTCCCTAGCTTCTTCGAGCAACTTCTCTAAAAGGGACATGTCAATTCTAATATCAAGCCCCACCTAGATACTTTCGAGGTAGGGCTTTTGTTTTTATGTCTGGAGTCGATATGCAATCATGTAATCAAGCGCGATGGCGTACACGCCCGCAGTAGGCGATCGCAGTGGGGAATTTATCCGATTGTTAAAGCTGGTTCTTTACAGAAGTTAAATAGGGCTGACTCAGTTTCTGATTCATCTTCAAATACAGCAGAAATGTACCATTCACAGGGCGAACCATTCGTATATTCAGCCCAAGCAATTGTTGCTGTTTCACCTGATGGAATCCCTGACTCACCCAAGTTAAATGAGGCCCACTCTTCATCATCGACAGATACCCACAACTCTGTAATTGCCAATTCAGTTTTATTGGTAACGGTAAAGGTGAATTGGTCTGACATAAATACCCTTGCCTTTTAACGATAAATAAATTGCAGATTGTCAGTCACTGATTATACTGCCACTTGTTTTAAAAGTTGTCATACTAACTGCCAGAATATAGACTTACACATAGTTTCAAGTTTGTTTGATTTAATTTAAATTTATTAAAGAGTATTAAAAATATCACCGATTCAGATTGAGTCTATCGAGATAGCCAATGCCATGCAACAGCAGATTTAGGTCGCGGTTCTCACAAACGTCTGACAATACAGCACGTCCCCAGTGTCACAAAATTTTCAGGCAATGTATTTTTTACTGAGCAGAAGTAGTTGAGAGCGATCGCCTCAAACATACTACAAATCGGAAATCGCAAAATCTAATCGATTCTGTCTTAATACAGTTTTGCGTAAAAGCGTAGCATTTTTAATGTAGGGGGATGCATTGGCATTGCAGAGGGACGCATTGACATTGTATCGGGATGCATTGGCATTGACAGAGGGACGCATTGACATTGTATCGGGATGCATTGGCATTGCAGAGGGACGCATTGACATTGTATCGGGATGCATTGGCATTGTATCGGGACGCATTGGCATTGCAGGGGGAGGCATTAACATTGTATTGGGATGCATTGGCATTGCAAGGTATTGCCAAATTTAATTCGCTACGAATTAATGAAATGCTGTACTTAGTACAGTTCATATTTCATTAACTGACAGGGCAGCGTTCCGTTGTACACTGCAATCCGTTGGGATGATTTTAGTCCAATCGATTGAGACAGTTCCTTGTTGCCACTCAGGACAAATGCAGTCCAGCCTTTAAAGCGTTGTTTCAGCACATCGCCCAAAAGTTTATAGAACGCCCCTAGATCGCTATCTCGCCCCAGCCGTTCGCCATAAGGTGGATTGCAGAATAAAATCCCACTGTCTGCGGGGGCGACAACATCAGCAAGCTCCATTTGAGAAAACCATACATGGTTATCAACGCCGCAGTTTTGAGCATTGTTAATCGCTTGCTCGATTATATTTTCATCGCGATCGCTTCCCCAAATAGGCGCAGTCAGAGTATCAAGTTGGCTGTCCTTAGCTTCTTGGAGCAGTTTTTCTAAAAGGGACAGATCAAAATCGAGCCAATTTTCAAATCCAAAGCAATCGCGAAATAGTCCTGGTGCGATGTTCAGTGCTTTTAAGCTAGCTTCTAAGGGTAAAGTGCCAGATCCACACAGAGGATCGTAGAACATCTGGTCTGGCTGCCAACCCGAAAGTTGAATCAGGGCAGCAGCTAGAGATTCCTTAAGAGGGGCTGCTCCAACCGCAGGGCGGTAGCCTCTACGGTGCAGACTATTTCCAGAACTGTCGAGTTTAACGGTACAACTATCGCGTTCAATATGAACATTGATCCGCACATCTGGTTCATGAAGCTCTACATTTGAACGTTCGCCCAGATTTTCTTGCTGCTGATCAACGATCGCATTTTTGACCTGGAGAGATGTGAAGTGGCTGTGGTTGAGGCGATCGTTTTTGCCCGTGACATTCACCGCCAGCGTCATGTCTGGCGTGAGATAGCTTTGCCAATCGATAGTCTGGATACCGCGATAGAGATCCTTGGCATCAAAGCAAGGAAACTCATGGATATTCACCAAGATTCGGAACGGTAGCCTAGCCCAGAGGTTGACGCGATAAAGTAGGGTGCGATCGCCCTCAAAGGCTACACCGCAAAACCCCGGCTCCACGGAATGAGCACCCAGTTGCTCTAACTCCTGAGCCGCGAGGGTTTCTAATCCGCGAGCAACCGTTGCAAAATACTGATTCATCCTCTAATCCAAAGCATTATCTTCACTGCTCACCCATTGACGCACTTTAGCTTAACTCATATCTTGTAACATTCTCTCTCCTTAAGTCTGCGATTATAACCTTAGTAGGGTACAACGAATTAAATGAGGAGGCCTCCTGCCTCCTCATTTAATTCGGTAACTCAGCACCACAAGCGCCAGACAAATGAAATCAAGCCTGAGTAAGGACACAGGAAATATTTGTTGAAAGAGATTATATTTTCTTCAGTTTAAGTACTATCTTAAATTAATTAACCTTGCTAATATCAAGCTGAAACAGTGTTCAGGCACTTTGCAATACAACCCATGAAAAAAAATAGTCAGAGGGAAAAACTATGAGTTTAGTATCTGATATTGTTCTGCTACAAGACTTAACATCGTCATCTAATGACACTTTAGTCCAGCTTAAAGCCGTACTTCCGGCGACGGTAAATCGCTTAACTAATCCGACGTTAGCAAGTATCTTTGGTGATGACCTAAAATTTGGTATTGCCTCTTTCAAGGATAAGCCACTTGTGCCTTTTGGAGGTTACGCTGACTATGTATATCAAGCAGAAGTCGCTTTGACAAATAATGTCACAACAATTAAAGACAAAATCTTTAATTTTCAAGCTTTTGGTGGCAATGATGGGCCAGAATCACAATTATTTGCACTCTTGTTCGCAGCTTTAGATAGCGGCGGCAGTCTTGGTTACAGAGTCGGTTCGTTTCGTGTTGTTATAATAGCTACCGATAGTATTTATCACGTTGCTGGCGATCGGGCAGCAGTTAGGCCAGATAGTATTGGCAATAATGGAGATGGGATAGCTGATGCTTATGAAGATTATCCAAAGATCGGACAAGTAAAAACTGCACTAGAAGCAAATAACATTATTCCAATTTTTCTAACTACGAGTAATGTTGCAGCCGATTACGAGACACTAGTTACCCAGCTTGGTCGAGGTGCTGTACTGACTCTTGGTTCTAAAAGTGAGAATCTTGCAGATACCATAAAAGAGGCAATTGCTCGAGCCAGAAATGCGATCGGTACTGATGTCACTACAACCAATGGAGACGATACCTTTAGTTCGGAGAATTTTTCGGCTGGCGATAAGGTTATTTTTGCTAAGGATGGTGATGACAGTATTTCGCTTTCTAGTGTTATTGGTAATCATTACATTGATGGGGGGGCAGGTTCTGACATCCTTGTTGGTGGATCTGGTGCAGACAGAATCGATGGGGGTAGTGATGATGACAACCTTTCGGGGAACGACGGTGATGATATTCTTTTTGGCAGTAGTGGAAAAGATATTCTGATCGGGAACAAAGGCAACGATTACCTACAGGGAGATAGTGGGGATGACTTACTAGAAGGAGGCGCTGGTTTAGATAAGTTTGCATTTGCAACAGGATCGAAGTTTGATATTAGGCAACTCGGAGTTGATATTATTAGTGACTTCAATACTGAGCAAGACAAGATCCAACTATCTAAATCTACCTTTACCGCTCTAAGTAACTCAGTCTTCCCGACTAAATTAAATTCCGCAGACTTTGCCACAGTGACGAACGATACTTTAGCTGCAAGTAGTAGTGCGGTGATTGTTTATAATAGCGCAAATGGTAGTCTCTTTTATAACCCTAATGGTTCGGCAGATGATTTTGCTGAGATTAATTTTGGGGGTAAATTTGCACAATTGGATTCTACGTCTTTTCCGGCTTTAACTACCGCTAGTTTTCAGGTAGTTTTTTAAAGAGGCAGTAGGAAGGAAGGGGAGCAATGCGATTTTGCGAGGTTTGGGAAAAAAGGTGCGATCGCTAAACCCTTTGCTCAGTAATTAAAATATATTTATACTAAATAAGCAGTATTTTTACTGTAAAAAAGATGATCTTAGTCACAACGAGTTTTCAGTCTCTTTTTCTGACAATAAAAAAGGTAGGATTCTCAAGTAGCAATAGTTTTGAGATAGGGATTATCTACCTTAATGGAAAAAAATATAATATACTCAAATTATTTAACCGCTATCTTCTTGGGATATTTTAAGAAGATAAATTGTGGTGTGGTTTAATCATATTCGTATAATAAAAGTTTATTTTTTTATCAGTATTTGTGTTTAGCGATCGCACCTTTTTCCCAAACCTCACAAAATCGCATTGCTCCCCATCTCCATCACATTCATGGCAACCATAATAACTGGAAATCCCAAAATATGATGGCAGTACATCAATCCTGTCACCAATATATCCACATGAGCAAAAGGGATACTTAAGATTGTCGGGAGTCGGATACACGGAAACGGGTATGTCCGGTTCTAAATGAGAGGGGCGGGAGATAATACTCCCCCTCGACCTAACTCAATACCTCCAACTTGCGGACTAATTTAGGTATAATAAATTACTTATAAAGCTTAGCAATATTCCCCGGTACTCAGATCAATTCATGTGATTCGACACTAGCTAATAGGCGAAAAATCGAGGTAAGTCTGAAGAAATATTAAAAGCAAAATGATAAAACAAAGATCAAGATACATTTAGATAGATTTGAATACCATCAACAACATAGTACCAATCTTCAAATTTGAAGATTAATACTTTTGCTTGGGGTAATTTAATTAAGCTGAACGGTTTGCTGATTAATTAGAACAATAAGCAATGAATTGCTTGCGACGAAGAAACTATCACATGAAGAACTCTGCCTTGACTCTTATTCGTAGTGTTTTAGCCGCCTCGGTCATCACCACATCGCTCACATTTAGCTTCGCTGCACCGTCGTTAGCTCAGGCTCATACGACCGTACGGTTTTCCTCTGGCAAAGACAACACTTTTATACGGTCTTCGATCGCGGGCAACCAATACCATGACTACATTCTGAATGGGCGGGCAGGGCAGAGGATGTCGGTTTCGTTGATTACCAATGGAGTAGCATACTTCAACATTCTCTCACCAGGCAGCACTGATCGGGCAATTTATAACAGCTCAATGTCGGGCAACGACGCAAGCGTTCGTTTGTCACAGAGTGGCAACTATACAGTTCGTGTGTATCTAAAGGGTGGCAATAAGGACAGAAATCGAACGGTTCCTTTTGAACTTTCAGTCGGTATCTTGTGATGGTTGCTTCTCAATACTAAACAAAAGCTTGAAAAGCGGCACAGCAGCGATGCGTTTATCGCATCGCTCCTAACAGTTTTCTTGATCGCTGGAAGTGCAGCAGTCTAAACACGTCCAACAGCGTATTATGCGCGGGATCTTAGGCAGAAATTTTCTGCCCAATATAATCTAGTTCGGCGGCTACCAACGACCATCTTTTGAGACACGGCAAGACACAAATCACCCTCATCAGCTTCACGCCTGTTTAGCACCGCAAAAAGGAAAATTGTATGTCCCCCCTAAGACACGAAGCCGCTGTACCTGTTGAATATCGACTGTTTGGACTCGATCGTCGGCTCATTTGGCCGACGGTGAGCGTTTATCTTGTGGTGTTTTTATGGTCGGGAGTCATGCCAGCCATCAACGAGGCTGTTCATAACAAAGAGGTTTTAGCAGGGACAGCTTATAATGTCGGTCCCGTAAGGTTTACGCCAACCCAAGGCTGGGTGATAACTAAGACCCCATTCCCTGTCGGGAGTTCATCAAACGCAGTGGTCTTCAAAGATGGCGTCACGTTTAGCGTCAAGAGCGGTGTCTGGAGGGGAACTGCCGAGGAACTCCTTAACCAGATCGTGAAAGACCAGCATGAATTTATTGTCGAGGGAAAAACAGTTCCCGTTACAACACTGCAAAAGGTTGCCGGAGTAGCTAAGAGAATTAATGGTCCCGACTATACTGGTCTACTGCTCGCATACGTCGATGGCAAGGGTCAGGCAGTCGAAGTGATTGTGAAGGGCCCGGCCGCTACCTCCACACAACTGGAGCAACCGATCGCTGACATGATTAAGAGCATCACATTTAAACCAAAGGAGGGCGATTCGTGACCAGCACCTCAAAGAGTGAGGACACAATCCGCAAGGCTGCCATCGATCGTTCGGGCTGGAGCAATTCCGTCCGATTTTTTCAGCCGCACAACCCGGCGTACTACCTGTATTGGTTGCTCGTACTGAAAGGTACTTACGTCTTCTGCGGACTTTTGTTCGGCAGCGCCATCTATCCCACCGCTCTGTTTATTGCCCTCTCCTCTGAGGCACTGTATTGCCTGCCTTGGATCTGGTTTCTCACGCACAAAGATCGGTATGAACGTGAGCCAGCCAAGCTCGCGCTGCTCGGCTTCCTCTGGGGCGGACTAGTAGCGCCGTGGGTCATGGCGCTCCCTGGCAATGGTGCAATCCTATCGCTATTTGCAAAGCTGACCAGCCTCAACTTTTATAGCCATTGGAGTCCGGCCCTCACGGCACCCATCGTGGAGGAAAGCTCCAAATTCGTCGGGCTGGTCATGCTCGCTTTACTAGCACGCAACCATGTCCGCAACGCCTACGACGGGTTTCTGCTTGGTGCGTTTGTGGGTCTCGGCTTTCAGGTCTTTGAAGACGTGTCTTACATTGTGGGCGCCCCCGACGCAAGCTTCGGATCGCAGCAGGTTGCTAATGCGTTGCAGGTATTGGTAGTGCGCACAGCGACCGGTTTCTGGAGTCACTCGCTCTTCACGGCGGTTGCGGGTACAGGGTTTGGCTACTTCCTCGAAGCGAAAAATCGCTCGTTCGGCCATCGGTTCGCGGTTTTGGTAGGTTTCTTTCTGTTGGCTTGTCTGGCTCATGGCTGTTGGGATGCCATGGGCGGGTTTATTGGCTTCGGGCCCATCGGTATCGCCATTGGAACGGTTGCGATTTTGCTTGCGTGGCGGTTCTCCGAGCAGCGTCAGCGCAAGTTTGTCCGCGTCCTGCTGGCTGACGAGGTTGCAAACGGAATCGTGACAGAAGCCGAACTGGCTGCGATTTCTAACCGACCGAAGAATCGGCGAGCTTACCTGAGAGAGATCAAGTCCTCATCCGGGCCTGACGCGGCAAAACGCGCTGGGTTCATACTTGATGCGGCGATCGATCTTGCAGCAGCAATTGCATCTACAGACAATCTCGATAGTCCGGCAGCCAAAGCCGCGCGTGCGGAGATTGCGAGGGTGCGTGGTGCAGCACGGTTAGGTTGATTAGAGTAGATTCCAGCCGAAATGCCGAGGCGATCGAGAGTGCCTGATCTTACGGGGGGACAAAAAGGGCTAGTATGCAGACAGAATAAGCCTCATAGCCCTCTCTCATTGTTGGTAGTACTTACGCTTATTAGGATTAATCTCAATAATTCAGTCACTAACTCATAGGAACTTTCTGTGAAATTGACCCAATTGTGGCCATATAGCCCAATATAAAAACTACTATGTCGTCGAACAGTCCGCTTAGATTCTTTAATTCGTCCAACATATTTTTGAACACCCATGCGTTTAATTTTTTGACCAGATATTGTTGCAGAGGTATAGGCAAGCGAGATTAATAATATTAGGGAAATTAGCCGTTGACCTGATACATTAGTATCTTCCAAGTTATAACCACCACTCTTAAAATCTCTAAACATCTCTTCAATATCAAACCGTTGTTTATAAGCTTTAATAGCTGAATCTAAATTATCTAAATTAGTCAGGATAAACCAGCCCTCCTCCGGTGCAACTCCAAAGCGTTTTCGTTTCCATTTACCCGCAAGATTAAAGCTAATAAATCCTGTAGATGAGAGTATATCTAATACCTTGATAAAAGAATGAAACTCCATGCGATAAACCTGAATTTTTTAATTGGAGCCAAAGTTCTGGTTCTATTTCTATAAAAGCATCTTTCTTTATACGTAAGCAAAAGTATACTTTCTGCTCTGTAAGCCAGTTAGCCAGCTTTATTGAGCAAAATTCCCGGTCTCCTAATACTATAGTTTTATAATTCTTGAAAAGAGGTAATGCTTTTTTAAATACTGCTTCTTATTCATCAAAATTACTCGAACCTAACTTGTCTAACAACTCAAAATATATTGGAATAGACCTCTTATCCCAAACCACGCTAATCATTAATAAATTGATACATCTCCAATTAGTCCTGTCTATTACTAGATAAACAACTTGATTTAAAGGAATCTTACTGTGGGTTATCTGATGATAGTCAGAAAACTTGACTGGGAGCATCCCACTTTTTATTATTTAAAAAAAGGTAAATAAAGCATGAGAAG
>NZ_CAXTTT010000200.1:0-8645 GCF_964247315.1 uncultured Nostoc sp. | reverse complement strand
TTTTACCAGTTTTAACCTCCGCTTTTTTCTGAGTTTGTGAGAAATTCGGGTTAATGCAGGTGACATCCTCAATCTCACTTTCAAGCTGGCTGGCGATCAAAGAAATAACGGTCTCAACTCTGTGGACGTATCGTTAGGTAATCTGTTTAACGAAACAATTACGCTACCATCGACTGCTAACTTTACAACCTTTACTCGCAACATCACAGTCACCTCAGCGACAACTGCCAAATTGGCTTTCGATGGGTTTGGTGGAGATAATATTGGACTACTGCTGGATGATGTGAAATTTACCAAAACCACTTCTGTTCCTGAACCTACTAACATAATCGGTGTCATAGCCTTCGGTGCTTTCAGCGCTACTTCCCTTTGCAAGCGCAAACAGCTACAAAAAGCTGCCATAAAAGCCTAAATTTCTTCTCACCGTCATTTTGATACCTGCTGTGCCTGATACTAATAGGCACAGCAGTTTTTATTTTGACTAAGAATTTTAGACTTTTTTGGTTTATGATTCGTATCTTCACGATCTTTTTCAATCCCAAAGACGCTCTCAACAAACGCAAACAGCGTGTCGTAGATAGACGCTCTTGCTAGCTTGCTTCTCTGTAATAATATTTAGACTCGCTCACGTGACACTATCGGCAATCCAAAATCCAAAATTGCTTGACTGACTTGAACAGTTTTACAAGTAAGCCTACATTGGTTGCTCAGACACCAGTCTTAAGGATCAATTTAAGGCGAAGGTAGGGTCGTTCAGTGCTAATCTGAAAGGTGACATTGCTTAATTTTATGTCTTCTCCGACCGTATCTGAAATATAGCTTCAATCATTAGGCGCAGCATGGTCACAACCGCAGAAAAAACAAACATTGGCTACATTACCCAAATCATTGGCCCAGTTGTAGACGTTAAATTTCCCAGCGGGAAATTGCCACAAATCTACAACGCTTTGAAAATCGTTGGCACCAACGAAGCTAGACAGGAAATCAACATCACCGTTGAAGTACAGCAACTGCTGGGCGACAACCAGGTGCGGACTGTTGCGATGAGTTCCACCGAAGGTTTAGTCCGCGGTTTTGAAGTCACCGATACAGGCGCTCCCATTACCGTGCCAGTTGGTAAAGCCACTTTGGGCCGGATTTTCAACGTCCTTGGCGAACCTGTGGATAACAGGGGGCCTGTAAATGCTGAGGCAACTCTACCCATCCACCGCTCTGCTCCCAAATTCACTGACCTGGAAACCAAGCCTTCCGTGTTTGAGACTGGGATTAAAGTTGTTGACCTTCTGACTCCCTATCGACGCGGCGGTAAGATTGGTCTGTTCGGCGGTGCTGGTGTTGGTAAAACTGTGATCATGATGGAGTTGATCAACAACATTGCTACTCAGCATGGTGGAGTATCCGTATTTGCTGGCGTGGGTGAACGCACCCGTGAAGGCAATGACCTCTACAACGAAATGATGGAATCTGGGGTTATCAACAAAGACAACCTCAACGAATCAAAAATTGCTCTAGTTTACGGTCAAATGAACGAGCCACCCGGAGCGAGAATGCGGGTTGGTCTTTCAGGATTGACGGTAGCAGAGTACTTCCGGGATGTGAACAAGCAGGATGTGCTGTTATTTATTGACAACATCTTCCGGTTTGTACAAGCAGGTTCAGAAGTGTCGGCGCTCCTGGGTCGGATGCCTTCTGCGGTAGGATATCAGCCTACATTGGGAACCGACGTGGGTGAACTGCAAGAGCGGATTACCTCAACTACCGAGGGTTCAATTACCTCTATTCAAGCAGTGTACGTACCTGCGGATGACCTCACCGACCCCGCACCTGCTACCACTTTCGCCCACTTGGACGGAACCACAGTACTGTCTCGCGGTTTGGCAGCTAAGGGAATTTATCCCGCAGTTGACCCCCTTGGTTCAACTTCCACCATGCTCCAGCCCAACATTGTCGGTGACGAACACTACAGTACTGCGCGGGCGGTGCAATCAACTCTGCAACGTTATAAAGAACTCCAAGACATTATCGCCATTCTCGGTCTAGATGAATTGTCTGAAGAAGACCGTCTGATCGTAGCGCGGGCGCGGAAAGTTGAGCGTTTCTTGTCTCAACCGTTCTTTGTAGCAGAAGTATTCACCGGTTCTCCTGGTAAGTACGTGAAGTTGGAAGACACCATCAAAGGCTTCCAAAAGATTCTGTCTGGTGAGTTAGATGCTCTGCCAGAACAGGCTTTCTACTTGGTTGGCGATATTAACGAAGCGATCGCTAAAGCTGAAAAAATCAAAGGTTAGTCATTAGTCATTGGTCATTAGTCATTGGTCATTAGTTCAACTGCTAATGACTAATGGCAATTACAAAAAACAAATGGCATAGACGCGCCAGCAGCTTCCCGCAGGGTAGGACAAAGGACAAAGGACGAAGGACAAAGGACAAATGACATTAACCGTTCGTGTAATTTCCCCAGATAAAACAGTCTGGGATGCTCCAGCTGAAGAGATAGTTTTGCCTAGCACTACTGGTCAACTAGGTATCTTAACTGGACACGCACCACTTTTGACCGCTCTAGATACTGGTGTCATGCGAGTTCGTGGCGCTAAAAATCAGAATTGGGAAGCGATCGCTCTTTTGGGTGGCTTTGCCGAAGTCGAAGAAAATGAAGTGACAATTCTGGTTAATGGCGCTGAACGTGGCGACAAAATTAACCTTGATGAAGCTCGTACTGCTTACAACCAAGCAGAAACACGTCTGAATCAAGTTTCCGCAGACGATCGCCAAGCCCAAATTCAGGCAACTCAAGCCTTCAAACGCGCCCGCGCTCGGTTTCAAGCGGCTGGTGGTTCGGTCTAATTTAACTTTATATTTCCACTTTGTAGGTTGGGCAATGTCCAATCTACAAAATATCTATTAAATTTAAAAAAATTACATCAAGTTTAAGAAATCGAGGCTGGCCTTAGTGAAGTGTTAACTTAGCTAATTAGTTGCCCAGATGGGCACAAATTATGAAAAGGTTTTCATCTTTACTTAGTACTCGTAAACAAAATAAGGTAGCTCGCTTTGCAGCATCTGTCGTAGCAACCTTAGCGATCGCTGCGCCAGTGTCTTTAACGAACGCTGGAAGTATTCACTCTGCCAATGCGGCTCCTGTAAAAACTACTTCTGCATCAGTCCAGCTAAATCAGACTAAACCAAATATTTCCCAGTTACAAATTAGCAGGACTCAATATCAAGCGGCTGGAATTGATCCTTTTGTATTAATCCCCATCGTCCTTGTCGGGGGTTTAGTTATATTTGTCCCTCTATTCTTTGGCGGGCTTGTAGTAATTGGCGAACGTGAAGTCGGTATTGTAGTTAGAAAATTTACCCTTTCCGGGCGCGGACTCCCCGCCGGCAGTTTGATTGCCCTCAACGGGGAAGCTGGCTTGCAGGCAGATACTTTAGCTCCTGGCTGGCATTGGGGCTATTGGCCTTGGCAGTATTCTGTAAAAAAAGAGTCGGTAGTTGTCGTTCCCCAAGGGGAAATCGCTTTGATTGTGGCAGCAGATGGTCAACCCAACCCACCAGAGCGGATTTTGGGTAAAATTGTCAGTTGTGACAACTTCCAAGATGCTCGGAAATTCCTCGCCCAAGGTGGGGAAAAAGGGCGGCAAATGGGTTTTCTCACGGCTGGTACGTACCGGATCAACACTGCCCTGTTTAAAGTCATCGTGGCAACAAATGCCAGCACTCATGGCATGACTCCAGAACAGTTGCGGGTGTACAGTCTGGCATCTGACAAAGTTGGCATTGTCACAACCTTAGATGGTTTGCCAATCTCTGCCGGTGAACTCGCAGGGTCGATAATTGACGGACACGATAACTTCCAAAATGGTCAAAAATTTATTGATGGCGGTGGACGGCGAGGTTTACAAGAACAGATATTGCTTTCGGGTTCTTGGAACTTGAATCCTTGGTTTGTCCAGGTTGAGCAAGTACCGATGACGGAAATTCCTATTGGGTATGTGGGTGTGGTAATTTCTTTCGTGGGTAAAGCACATCAAGATGTCAGTGGTGCAGCTTTCACCCACGGTAACTTGGTGAATCCTGGACATAAGGGTGTGTGGGTCGAACCGCTATATCCTGGCAAGCACCCGATTAACTCCCGGATTATGAAGATGGAACTCGTGCCAACGACCAACATTGTCTTAAACTGGTCAGGTCGCACCGAACGTCATAGTTATGATGCTCAACTGGCTTCTTTAACAGTGCGATCGCGTGATGGGTTTGCCTTTGATTTGGAAGTAGCGCAAATTATCCATGTGGGTGCTTTAGATGCGCCAAAGGTAATTTCTCGCGTTGGTGCAATGCAAAATCTGGTAGACCATGTATTAGAACCAACTATTGGTAATTATTTCCGCAACTCAGCCCAAGACTATACTGTACTAGACTTTCTCACCGCTCGCAGCGAACGGCAATCTGAGGCTGCTGAGTATATTAAAACAGCATTGCGGGCTTATGACGTGCAAGCGATCGACACCCTGATTGGTGATATTCAGCCACCAGCATCACTAATGCAGACACAGACAGACCGGAAAATTGCCGAAGAAGAACGCAAGACTTATGAAGTCCAGCAGATGGCGCAAACCCAACGGCAGCAACTTGTGCGGGAAACGGCACTCGCTGATATCCAGCAAGAAATGGTGAAATCAGAGCAGAGTGTACATATTGCTGACCTCAAAGCCCAAGCCCAAATCAAAGAGGCGAACGGTGAAGCTGAGGGGACAAAACTCCGGTCAATTGCTGAGGCTGAAGGTATTCGGGCCACAGGTAACGCCAAAGCTGAAACCTACCGCACTGGTGTGGAAGCTTTGGGGCCACAAGGTTATACAGCAATGCAACTGATGCAGATTATCGGCGATCGCAATGTCCGCTTGATTCCAGATGTCTTAGTTGGCAGTAACGGTAGCAATAATGGCTTAGTGGATGGGCTACTATCCTTGATTTTATGGAATCAAACTGGTAAAGGTGAATTGACACCAACACCTTTGCATCCACAACCGATAGTTACCCAAACACAATCAAATACAGAAAACGGTATTCCACCGATAGTTGTGAATTTTCCGGTGGATAAGCAACATTAGTAACATCCAGTAGGGTAGCATAGCTGTGCTACCCTACACATACATCTGTTCCATTCTTATTTCAAATTGGTTAGAACTTATGTACAAGCATGGATAATAGGTTAAGGTAATCAACCATTTGTCAATAAGTAATAGTGCTTAAAATTTTGCCAAAATCAAAGTCGTGAACACAATTTTTCAGCCATTAAGGAGATTTGATAGAAAAAGACCAGCTATAAGATTTCGTTGTGCCGTCTGTAGTCTGAAACCGAATTTCAGCACAATGAATGCCTAGCTGAAAAGAATTCGGACTGATCATGGAGCAACCCCGATGGTACAAATTAAACATAGATTTCAAAGCTTTGAAGAATATTTATCTTATGATGATGGCTCAGATAAACTTCATGAGTTGTTTAATGGAGAGTTAATCGAGATGCCTCCAGAATCAGGAACTAATGTTCAGATTGCAAATCGTCTTTTCCTGATTTTTGCGATGATTGTAGGGATTGATCGAGTTCGAGGACATGGTTTAGAACTGGAAGTAAGAGGAGAACCCAGAAACCGTTATCCTGACTTGACAATTATTCGCCAAGAGCATATTCAGCAGTTAGCAAAACGTAATACTATTCGCTTAGAGATGCTACCTCCTCTACTGGTGATTGAAGTGGTTAGTCCAGGAGAATTGCAACGAAATAGAGATTTTATCGCCAAGCGATCGCAGTATCAAGATTGTGGTATTCCTGAATATTGGATTATCGACCCCGAAACTAAAACTATATTAATCTTAGAACTTATCGACAAAACTTACACTGAGATAGGTAACTTTGTTGGTAGTAATTTAGTTGTATCTCCACAATTGGGTCAACTAAATTTCAAAGTATCACAAATATTTGATGCAGAAAATCAAGCTTAAAGATAATCAGTCTACATTGCAATCGCCTTATAAACGGTCTTTAACTGATAACTGTGAAAGCGATCGCCAGTACGAGGATTCAAAGGCTCAATTACAATACCTGAGTGTGTCTGTCACCATAAATAGTTGATAATTTTGGCAGAAAAACTTTGCTGATACAAGAACGTTATCGTTTAATCAAGCAGATTGGTAAAGGGGGATTTTGTAAAACCTTCCTTGCTATCGATGAGGGTGAGTTTCCTCCTATTCCTTGTGTCGTTCAAGAATTATCGCAAGAATACGAGACTTCTATTACTTTTCAGCAAAAGGCACAACAGTTAGAAAAATTAGGGAAGCATCCGCAAATTCCCGCTTTATTAAATTATTTTCAGCAGAACGGGCATTTTTATTTAGTACAGGAATTTATTGCAGGTACTAATTTAGCTCAGGTGGTTGAGGAAGAAGGTGCTTTTAATGAAACTCAGATTTGGCAACTTTTAGAAGATGTGTTGCCAGTTTTTCAGTTTATGAGCGATCGCAACATCATCCACCGCGATATTAAACCCCAAAATATCATCCGTAGATCCCCAATTAGCAAAAAGGGAGATTTCGTCATAGTCGATTTTACCACTGCGAAAATCGTCACAAAAATCGATCGGCTAATATTTGAAACCAGTATCGGCAGTCCAGAATACGCTGCACCAGAACAAACGAAGGGGAAAGCAGTTTTTGCTAGTGATTTATATAGCTTGGGTGTAACTTGTATTTACTTACTTACCCAGATTTCTCCCTTTGATTTATTTGATATTGCTAATGATTGCTGGGTTTGGCAACAATATCTTACTACCAAAGTTAGCGATGTCTGGCGACAAGACTCAAAGAGTCTACGCTTAGTGCAAATCCTCGACAAGCTGCTGCAAAATGCTGTTAACCGCCGCTTTCAATCGGCTAATGAAGTTATGCAAGCAATGGGTATAGAATGTAAAACTCAAAATTTTAAATTACCAAACCCTCCTTGGCGATGCTTGCATACCTTAACTGAACATTCTGGGACATTGAGTAGTGTGAATGCTCTTGCCATCAGTCCTGACGGTTACACTTTAGCCAGTGCTAGCGATCGCAAAAATATCAAATTGTGGGATTTAAATACCAAAAAAGTTCTAACTAGCTTATCAGGACATACCCAAGCTGTAAAATCAGTTACCTTCAGTCCAGATGGTCAAATTCTGGCAACTGCTAGCGATGATAAAACTATCAAATTGTGGCAGATTGAGACATTAGAGGAAATCTGCACCCTCTTGGGACACGCACACGCTGTAAAATCAGTTGCTTTCAGTCCAGATGGGCAGATTCTCGCTAGTGGTAGCTGGGATAAGACAATCAAACTCTGGGATGTCAATACTGGCAGAGAAATTTGCACTATAGGTGGACACCAATTAAAGGTAAATTCAGTGGCATTTAGCCCCCAAGGACAGCTTTTAGCCAGCGCTAGTTATGACAGAACAATTCGCCTATGGCAGATACCTGCATTAGAAGGTTTCCAGAAAGAATTTGAAAACCGCCCATGCTATAGCTTGTTAGCCACCCTTTCGGGTCATGCATGGGCGGTTTTGACAGTCGCTTTTAGTCCTGATGGTCAAATTTTGGCGACGGGTAGTGATGATAACACTATTAAATTGTGGGAGGTAAACACTGGTCAGCTAATTTGCACACTTGTAGGCCATTCTTGGTCTGTGGTGGCTGTGGCTTTTACTGCTGATGGCGAAACCCTCCTAAGTGCAAGTTGCGACAAAACAGTTAAACTTTGGAGAGTAAGCACAGCAGAAGAGATTGTTACTCTCTCTGGTCATATAGACTCAGTATCTGCTGTTGCTGTGAGCAAAGTTACACAATTAATTGCAAGCGGTAGCCGGGACAAGACTATCAAACTGTGGCAGCTTGTAGAACAGGACAATAGCTAATTTTGTAATATCAGGCGCTACCTGTGAAGGCAACTTCTGGAAATTTCAACTGAGCTTCTGCCATTGGACGGTTTCTGCCTTCCTCTTGCCAGTAGTTAATCACTTCTGTCGCTTTATTAAGCAACTCGACACGATCCACGTCAGTAATCCAATGTTTGGACTCTAATTCCTTTTTTAACTCTTCCCAGGCATCATTTCTGGGCCAAAAAAAGTACTTAGTCAAGGGACTTGTGCCTTTGCCGACAATTTGATCGACCGCTAGAGCAACGTTCTCGTCTAACCACAGAATTTTCAAAATAAACTTGGTCAATCACACCTCCGGGAATTTCCGGGCATTACTTAACTAGGATAGCGATCGCTTATTTTAACGCAATACTCTATCAAATGACCAAACAGTGGTTGAGAATGGTCTACCAAAAGACTTTAGTCTTTACTACCAGACTCACTCTTAAGTTTTTTAAAAGGAAAATCAGTGCGTTTGGCGGCTACCCTTGCCATATCCTGTCTTGAAAACAGCGAATGCTACGGTTTTGCCAGTATATAGTCCCAGTAAACAGTGTTACTTATATCAAAAGAGCAGATTTAGTAAGAGTATATCTTTCAATATACTCATATATGAATATGCTTTACTCCTTTCATTTCAGCAATTATAGCGGTTCTCAGTTGGGTGAAATATAGTAACAGCAGTGGGTAAACCAT
>NZ_CAXTTT010000199.1:0-8710 GCF_964247315.1 uncultured Nostoc sp. | reverse complement strand
GGAGTTCAAAGACTCATTAATGGAGTTCAAATACTCATTAACAAAGAAACTCTAAGAAATGGGAAAATCCTTACTCCCCTATCCTTGTAAAAGAGAAGCCGGAGTTAAAGTCTTTCGCCACTGTCTCACAGCTGTTTGCAATTCCCCCGACAACCAGCCATCAAACTGGGGATATACTGGTAAACGCGCCATCAACTCCCACCCCGCAGGCTGTAAAATTTCTCTCAATGCCTGTTCCTGTATATGAGGATAATCGGGATTCACTTCATCTTTTGGCCCTATTCCACCCAAATCTCGCGCACCACCTTCGATACAAGCGAGTAACCATTGGTCATCCTTAACTAAATTCGGCGGAATTTGAATGGTAATATCTGGCGGTAAAATCTGACGTGCTTTAGCAATTACTTCTGGTAACTGATGAGGGTTAAAAGGTGGTGCATCAAAGGTTTGCTGATATCCTGGACTATGAGGTTGCAAGATAACTTCTTGAATATGGTGATAACGTTGATGCAGTTGAGATATAGCTGTTAATGTTTCCCACCAATCATCTACAGTTTCCCCAATTCCCAACAGTAACCCAGTTGTAAAGGGAATCTGCAACTCTCCCGCCCATTGCAATTGCTGTAAACGAACTTCTGGTAATTTACTCGGTGCGTGCCGATGTACACTATTTAACAATGTTGGCGTTAACTGTTCCAACATCAGCCCCATCGAAACATTCACACGCTTGAGCTTTTGCATTTCTTCAAAACTCAGTGGCCCCGCATTTGTGTGAGGTAAAAACCCCATTGAAAGCGCTAATTCACACAAATCATAAATTCGTCCAAACCAGGCCTGACGCTTTGGCGAATGAGGATGTACTTCACCGCTAAGTATGAGAATTTCACAGACTTTTTCGCTTTGAAGTGGTTTTAAAATACTGTCTGCATCTGAAAGACTCATCCAGGGACTTTTACCCGGTTCGCTGCGAAAGTTGCAGTAACTACACCGATTAAAGCACTCGTAAGTAGGAACAATTGTATAAGCAGGGCTATAGGTGACAAGACGATAATTATTAATTGGCATAAGCAGAATAAATTTGCTCTTAGTAAGCAGCCCCAGACTTATTTTAAGGGCTGGAGACGCTGACTACAAACCTTTAATTATTCACGCCCACTTATTTATTAGATAAACAAGAACTATTTTGCTTGGTAAATTTCTGGTAACTGCCACCAAGCAACATGGGGATACTCGTGATGTTCCTCGTGGTAGCCGAAATGATAGCAGGTGATAAATGACCACCAAATTGGACGGCTAATCGTTTGGGCACAATGAGGCTGAATATACCCTGCGATTGGTTCGCTATGTGGAAGGAAAGTACCAAAATAAAATAATTGGAATGAACTTAAAAGCGAAGGAAGTACCCAAAAAGTTATTAGATTAGCATGGGGTATATGAAGGATGCGGTTAGCAAACTGATATATAAGAGTTAGAGCAATAATTTGTCCCCAACTCCAGTAACCTTTCATAAAATGGAAATACCAAGCAAAGAAGTTTTTATGTTCACCATTATGAAAATCTGGGTCTATTTGAGTTGCTGGATTTTCGTGGTGTAACCAATGCTTTTTTAATAATTTTTTATATGGTAAAAGACCATAAAGAGATAGGGTGAATGTCCCAACAAGATGATTAATTTTACTGTTTTGGGGAAACACTACCCCATGCATAGCATCATGAGATGTAATAAATAATCCCGTATATAAAAATGTTTGCCAAACTATGCTAGGCAATAGTATCCAAAATTGTAATTTTGAGATGTCAAGGGCAAGTAATAAACTCAAGCTAATGACCCACGCACTAACAATGACAATAGCAATGAAAAGTCCTTGAAACTGAGATTTACTTTTCACTACTGGAGTCAGTTTTGTTTGATAACTGGGTGGTTGTTCTAATTGAATCACGCTTTTACTCCGCCTAGTATTCAGGTGAAAATTCCTAAAATATAGTCACCACAAAAAGTACTAACCACCAGCCAGAAAACTCTATTAGTGGTAAGTGTTTTGCATCGGATAGTGCCAACACTTTAAGATGTTTATAAATATTAAGATACTTGAACTATTATTACACATACAACCTCCATACCAACAACTGTTTTTGGGATGACAGTTGGATTGTATAAGTTATAGTACTGATAGTTTTAGTAATTATAAAAACTAGTGTTTTTAAGATGGGACTTTTGAAACAGCCGAAGCTTGGGAAAAAGGCGGTAACATAATTAGCGGCAAGAGTAGGGAATGAAGTGGAGTAATTCGTGTATGATGCTGTAGCTGTTGAGATCCCAAACTAATCTAGGCTAGAAAGCGATCGTTGGCAAGCGATCGCTCCAAAGTTCAGACTGAGGATTAAACCTCCACTCTAAGGATGAAATTTTCAAGCTTTTCAGGAAACACTTTGAAATTAGCGAAATAGTATTTATATTGTCAAAAAAATCTAATGTAAATTAGAAAATTTATTGGTTTTTCTTATCAAAACTAATAAAGATAAAATAATAAATATGGCTCCTAGTAAGCTAAAAATCTGGAGCCACTTACTACAAGAGAATGCTCATAATTACTCGCATTCTCGTTTAGTCACATAATGGCGGTAGCGAAACATTGCTTCTAATTGCGCTTGCACTAGCCAACCACTGACAAATTCAACAGTTCCTCCACCAGGCATAGAGAAGGAAATAGCGTCAGTTAATCTGGTTTTGCCATTTTCCGGTTCAAATTCATGTCGATGTACCCAAGATTCAAAGGGGCCAGATATCTGTTCGTCAGTAAATAGGCGATATTTGTCAAATTCAGTATGACGGGCTAACCAAGTTAAGGGTAATGGGCCGAGAAACAAGCGAAATTCTGTGATAGCGCCCACGTTTAGCCCTCCCTCACGACGAACCACTTGGACTGGCTGCCAAGGTGGATTCAACAGTTGCAAAATATCTGGCCTTTCGTGAAATTTCCAAACTACTTCCGGTGAGGCATTAATTACTGAGGAATGTTTAAAGTGCAGCATGGAAAGAAAAACCTAAAATTCAGCTTTCAGATTCAGTATCAATTTCGATATCTAGGGTATCTTCATCAACCCGCACATACAAAATATTTGGGTTACAACAAACTTGACAATCTTCAACGTAAGATTGCTGTCCTCCAGCACTCAAATCAATAAAAGTTAAGTTCGGTTCGCCGCAATAAGCGCAGTAATACTCAGCTGTGTTTTGCATCAAGTTTTCAGCTATGAATTCAACGGCTGTAATTCTTTTGGGGATGGATTGATATAACTCTGAGCATCAGCCAAATGCTTTAGTAGTGTAGACTGTGGCAGAGGCCCTTGCAAGTGGCTCCAGGGTAATACTTGTTCTGTTGACCATTCGGCGTGGACGTAGAAATCTAAGTCGGGGATTTGCCCTTTGAGTTGCTTGAAAGCACGTTTGTAGCTACCCAAGGAATCGCCAAAGTCACGAGTAAGTTCGAGAAGCTGGGAGAGTCTGCGATCGCCTCTCGATAACAAAGCCTGTATAATCGACCAATTATAGCTTTCTGGGCGAAATTCTATCCCCTGCGGTTTTAGCTGTTTTTGCAAAAACTGCAACCGCTTTTCGGCTTGGCGATTCACCCCAAACCATTGAAACGGCGTATGTGCTTTGGGTACAAAGGTGCTGCATCCGTATGTTAAGCGCAATCCTGGCGCAGCTTTTTTGATATTACGCATCATCGCCACGGTTTGTTCTAAATCCTCTGCTTCCTCACCAGGAATTCCTGCCATTCCGTAGAGTTTCAAGCTTTTTAAGCCGCCAGCTTTGGCATTTATGGCTGCTTGGATGATTTCGTCGTTATGCAGCTTTTTGTTGACGATTTGGCGGATTTTCTCGGAACCACTTTCTACAGCAATGGTAAGCGATCGCGTGTCTCGTTTCGTCAAAGTTTCTGCTAACTGGACTGTTACAGTATTAGTTCTCACTGAGGCAATACTGAGACGGACATTATCATACTTTGGCTGACTAATATAATCTAGCAACGCCTCAAATTCTGGGTGTTGAGTAACTGAAGCCCCTAATAATCCTAGCCGGTTTGTGACTTCTAAACCTTTGGCGATCGCTGGAATTAATGAATCTTCCAGACTGGCTGTTCTAAAAGGCAGTGTGAGATAACTCGCCAAACAAAAGCGGCACATTTCTGGACAACTTCTTACCACTTCCACCATATAAATATTTTCCCATGCCGCTTTTTCGGTGACTACAGTAGAAGCCGATAGGGTATTTCCTCTATAAGTTTGCTTTTGCACCACTGCGGGAATTTCGGGAGAAATTGGTTTAATAGACTTTACTTCACCATCTTTTGCGTGATATTCCACCTCATACAAACTAGGTACATAAATTCCTGGTATTTGTGCAAGTCTTTTTAGTTGAGTTTGTCTTGAGGCATTTCTGACTTCTTTGTAAGCCTCAATAAAATTCCCTAACAGGGTTTCGCCATCCCCCAGCAAAATTACATCAAAAAAATCTGCAAAAGGTTCGGGGTTAGCAGTGAGAACGGGGCCACCACCAAAAATTATCGGATGAGAATCATCACGAGAGGTTCCTCGAATAGGAATATCTAAAGATTCCAGCAAATTTAAAATATTC
This sequence comes from uncultured Nostoc sp., assembly GCF_964247315.1. GTDB lineage: Bacteria > Cyanobacteriota > Cyanobacteriia > Cyanobacteriales > Nostocaceae > Nostoc. The sequence continues at coordinate 4,068 of NZ_CAXTTT010000199.1, read as the reverse complement.
ACATAATCCAGTTCCCACGAAATAGAAAATCCCACAATTTCCGGCGTTCTGGGAAGTTGTTCATGAGTATCGGTAAACAGGCGACTCACCTGCACATCATCACGCATTGCAAAAGTTGCCCAAACTACCTGATAGCCAAGGCTAGTGATACCTACGCTATACTCATTGGGAAAGGCGAAGATTATCGAGATAGCGTTGGTGTCTGGGGTAGTAGGTGTAAATAGAAGGCGTTCAGAGTCAAATACAGATGATGTCACAGGTGTTTGTTAGAGGCAAGTTTATCTATATTTAATTTTAAGCCATAGAATAATTAAGTTAAAAATCAATGTTATGGCATTAGCAAGAATAATTGGCAAGGATTGTAAATAAATTCCATAGATTAGCCACAAAAAAACACCACTTATGAATGTAATCAACGTAACCGAAGAAACATCTTTTGCTGATTTTGTTTGCCAAGTTTTAAACATCTGTGGTAAAAAAGAGATTGTGGTTATTGTGGCAGCCGCTAATCCTAGAATTGTTATAAAATCCATGCGATGCAACTATCTCAGTTTATTTATAGTGTAATGCTAGAGTAACACTTGCATTACATTAAATTGTTCTTAGTTTATCTTTTATTTTTCTGATATAATTTCCATTTCTGGTTCAGCTTTTATTATTTGTCTTTTTGATATAAGACTTTGCCCAAGCATACCGAGATGGATCTTTACCCAGCAAATATTCTGCTGCCTCATTTCGTTTCTTCTCATCTTTTGTACTTCTGAAAACTCGTTTTAGCTCGTCATCTATATCTTCAGTTTTCGCTCCACGTTGTATGGCTTGTTCAAACCAATAATCACCTTTAAGATAGTCACAACGGTCGTAATAAATTGCTCCCATTAAAGTATATGGTTGATAACTATCAGGCTGATAATCCATAGCTTTTCTTGCACAATTTTCAGCATCAGCTAAGTTGTCCATATCTCTGAATGCTGCACCTCTAGTTACTAAAATCGCAGACTTTAGATTGCTTTCTCTAATTTGGCTTAAGTCTAAGTTAGTAAGTTTTAATGCCTGTTCAGGTTCATCTGCTTTGCGCCAATAACTACTAGCAGTAGGTATATGCCATTGATGGCCAGTACGCTTAATTTCCTGTTCGTAAAATTCTGCTTCTAGTCTGTAATGTGCGATAGCAATCTTACCGTCACGAGACAACATCTTTCGTTCTATTAGTTGAGCTACTAAAATAGGATCTAGACGTTCTTTTTTCTCCAAATTGACCATAACTTTGTAAAATGGCTGTATTTGTAGGTTAGGATCTATCAATCCATATTTCCTCTTAAGAATAGCAAAGTGCTTTTGTTGAGCTAATTTAATAATATCTTCGTGTCTATTATTTTTTAGCCACTCAATTTCTAACTCATTAAGTAGTTCTCCTAAATCTATCTTAGATTTTAGGATAAGCACGTATTTTTCATTTGCAATTTCTATAATTTCAGTCAGCTTGCGTTTTTTGAGAAAGTTAATATCCTGTTCACCTAACTGATTAGAAGACTCAAGCCTTTTGAGAATTTTATACAGGTGACTTTTAGGCGATGAATCCTCATAACGAGTTACTTTATATTTATATCTCAAAGCAGCAAATTCTCGTGTTTGTTCCAATTCTTGAGCAATGATAATTGTTTCGTTAAGTCCTTGCTGTTCTAGCCAGTTAATTTCTGACTCACTCAAATTATCTTTTGCGTCAATGTTTTGCAGTATTGGATATAGTGGACTCGATAATGATAAATCCAGGTGTTTATTAGCTTGGTATTTATCTCGTAATTGAGTAAAGTGAGTTTCTTTTACTGACTCTTGTTGTTGAAAAATTTCTGCTGTTTCCAAGAGTTGGTTATTGAGCAGCCAATTATATTCAGAATCGCTTAAACGTTCTGTAACCTCTAATTTTTTTAGTATTTGATACAGGAAACTATCAGGATATGAGTCTTGATATTGACTAGCTTTGTACTGAGATTTAAGTTGAGTAAATCGCTTTACTTCTTCAGCAATTTGATTTGTTTCATATAAACCAGTTCTTCTCAGCCATTGAACTTCTACATCAGTGAGTATATTTCCTGATTCAAGTTTCAAAAGTATGAAATACAGATGAGTAGATTGCCATGAGACGTTATAATTTGTGGCTTTGTACTTAGACTTTAATTTAGAGAATTCAAATTCTAGATTTCTGAATTCTTGTACTTTATGTTTCTGCTCTTGCTTGATAGCTTCTAAAGTCTCCTCAAGCTGAGACTCTCCCAACCAATTAGATTCTAAGTCAAGGAGTTCAATTCCTAAGTCAAGTTTTCGTAGTATGAGATACAGCAAACTAGCGGGTAATGAATCTCCATATTGAGTTGCTTGGTATTTGGACTTTAAAGCAGCAAAGTGTTCTAAGCGATTTTGAGACTCTTTACCCATACTGATAGTAGATGCGATCGCACGTATTTAAATGTGTTATCCGCTACTATAGCAATACTAGTAAAAAAGGGCGAGTCAGAAACCCACCCTTGAAGCATAAATAATTTTCTGAAAGTCAAAGTGTAATCCCTACAACACCTTACACTGTCCATGATGTCGTAATAAATGGTCACACAATACCAACGCCACCATCGCTTCCACCATTGGAACTGCACGCGGTAACACACAAGGATCGTGTCGTCCTTTCGCCGCTAATAGCGTTTCTTCACCTTCACGAGTTACTGTTTTTTGCTCTTTTCTAATTGTCGCCGTCGGCTTAAATGCAACTCGTAAAATGATATTTTCTCCGTTGGAAATTCCCCCCTGAATACCACCAGAACGGTTAGTTACAGTGCGAATTTCACCATTTTCATCAATATAATATTCGTCGTTATGCTCAATTCCCGTTAACAACGTTCCTCCGAAACCGGAACCAATTTCAAAGCCTTTGCTAGCAGGGAGAGACATCACACCTTTAGCGATATCAGCTTCCAATTTATCAAATACTGGTTCGCCCAAACCTTTCGGCACATTACGAGCTACACATTCTACGACACCGCCGATAGAATCACCTTGTCTACCAACTTGCTCAATTAATTCAATCATGCGATCGCCACATTCGGCATCGGGACAGCGAACGATGTTGCTTTCCACCTGTTCTAAAGTGACAGTATTTGGATCGACTACACCTTCCAAGTCCTTGATGCGCTTGACATAACCGATAACTTCAATATTGGCAACTTGACGGAGGATTTTTTTAGCGATCGCACCTGCTGCTACTCTGCCAATTGTCTCACGCGCTGACGATCTACCCCCACCTTGCCAATTACGAATGCCATATTTTGCATCATAAGTTGCATCTGCATGAGAAGGGCGATACTTCTCGGCCATCTCGTCGTAGTCTTGCGATCGAGTGTCTTTGTTCCGTACTAAAATCCCTATAGGCGTTCCCAGTGTTTTGCCTTCAAATACACCTGATAAAATCTCGCAGGTATCAGCTTCTTTGCGAGGTGTGGTAATTTTACTTTGTCCCGGACGTCTTCTATCTAATTCTACTTGAATTTCTTCTGCCGAAATTTCTAGTTGTGGAGGACAACCATCAATCACAACCCCCACACCACCGCCGTGAGATTCACCAAAAGTAGTTATACGAAATAGATGACCAAAAGTGTTGCCCATGATCTTAAAGAAAAAGGATGAGGCTTATGTATTTTAACTAGAGTTTGTGCAAAAGTTAATTTTTATGCTTTGGCACTTGGAATGTGTAAAAGGGACTGGGGACTAGGGATTAGGGATTAAGGATTGGGTAATCAACTGAAAAATGATGTTCGGGGCTTTGACCCCTTCCAAATTTTGGAATGTTTTCTCAGTAACCAGTCCCGGATCGGCGTTTCTCCCATCGCTAACATAAAGGTATAGCGGGGGACTCTTCGCCGCGACCAGGTTGACGTATAGCCTTTACCTATACAAATAAGAAAGCGCCCTCCGTTACCAGAGGGCGCTCTCTTATTTAGCTAAACTTTACTATTTAACCGTTGATAGCAGGAGCGGTAAGAGCTACAGGAGCAAGATCGCCAGCAGCCAAATCTAGAG
>NZ_CAXTTT010000198.1:0-8854 GCF_964247315.1 uncultured Nostoc sp. | reverse complement strand
CTTCTCATGCTTTATTTACCTTTTTTTAAATAATAAAAAGTGGGATGCTCCCAGTGCTATCTTCTTGATCGGATGGAAACTTCAGAGTTTGGACAGGTTCATCATTATTGTTGTTTGTGGCATTATTGCATCCACCGATAATCGCTTTTGATTCTTCATCAGAAAGGTCTTCAATGGTTTGCCCTTCCAAGAATCGAGCAAAGAATGGTACTGCTTGTGAATTCAACTCTTCTGGTTGGTTTTCAGACACAATATTCCTCCTATAAAGACTGAACCTAAATTTATACTGTATCTGATTATATGACACAATACTTACCAAGATTTTTGCCCAAATAAGAGTTTATACATCAACTCACCCTCGGAAATTGGCGTTCGCGTAGCGTGTCCTTTAGGACAAGATATTAACTTAGCAAAACAAGTATTAATTTATCTTTTACAAAATAGTTATTTTTGTGTAATTATGTTTGTATAAAGTTAAAAATATATTAATTCTTTTTAAGCAAGTATGGACGGGGTGCAATTGTTCATGCACCGAAAATTTATTTGAAACCTGAATAATCACCCTTAAAAGCGCGACATTCCCAAGAATTATTCACTTCAAAATAATTCAAAATATTCTCTTTGCTCCCAGTTAGTCACCTGCTTTAAATACTCTTCTGGTGGCCGACCGGCGACGGACTGTAAAAAACGATTAATTTCACTTTGTTTCATCTTAATGATGAAGTTGATAAACTGATGCCCCATTTTTTGAGAAAAAAGTTCGCTTTGGCTCAAATATGAAATCGCCTCTGGCAAACTTTTGGGTAAGGTCGGACTTTCTGTCGCGTAAGGTGACTCCGTTGGGGAGCCAGGGTCAAGTTTACGAGCTACACCATCTAACCCAGAAATCAATTGCGATGCCATATACAGATAAGGATTGGCTGCTGGTTCTCCAACTCGGTTTTCAATGTGGGTGCTGGGATCATCAAAACCACCTTGTAATCTAATCATTGCCCCTCGGTTTTCCAATCCCCATCCGGCACGGTCAGGAGCTAGGGAATAAGGCCTAAATCTTTTGTAGCCGTTAATTGTCGGGGTTGTGAACACAGAAGCGGCATTGGCGTGTTCAAGAAGACCACCAATGAAATGTTTACCTAAATCTGACATGAGGGTTTCGGAGTTTGCAGACATGAATGCATTCTCGCCTGTGGTTCGGTCTACAAGGGATTGGTGCAAATGCCAGCCATTGGAAGAACAACCTTGCAGTCCTGGACGACACATAAACGATGCGATGTAACCTTGTTGACGGCAGATTTGCTTGGTCGCCATTCGGAATATCATCATTGTATCCGCAGCTTGTAATGCCGGAATCGGGTCAAAGGTAAATTCAAATTGACCGACACCTCCTTCGTTTTCCACACTCCTTAAAGGCAATCCTATTTCAACTAAGTTTTCTGCCAGAACACATAGCAAATCGTGAATCTCTGGATTGTGTGATTCTAAAAGGTATTGGAAGCTATGCTCTACAGCGCTAACTTTGGCAGGTTCACCAGGTTTTCCAGAAGTACCAACATTAGCGATCGCTAACATCGGATCTTCTAACTTTGCCAGATACCACTCAACTTCTAAGCCGATAATATGCTCCAACCCTCTTTGATATAACTCTACCAATGATTGGCGCAAAATACCGCGACTGGAAAAGGGCATTGCCTGACCATTTTGAAAGTACTCGTCACAGAGAATAAAGCCAGTACGTTTTGCCCAAGGCAGAATTTTGAAAGTATCAGGGTCAGGAACAGCCACAAGATTTGGTGCACCTGTCATTGAAGGCATATCTAAACTACCACCAGGAACAAACGGGTTAAATACTATTGCACCACCAGTATCAAACAGGAATGTCCCTGTGCTGATTTGCATACCGTTTTCTAAGGCGCTGAAAAACGCTTGGGGTAAGAGCGACTTGCTGCGAACAATGCCATGCTGATCTGACCAAGCGGTACGAATCAACAGTAGATCCTGTTCTTTAACAACAGCCTCGATCTTTTCAGATGCTGATTTTTGGATTTTTGTCCACAGGTGATGACGCTCAATAAATCCAGGTCTTTTCATTACACAACGAAAATATTTTAATGTTACTAATTATTTGGCTAGTACGCGATCGCTACCTGACGAAATGGGCAATACTATAGTGGGAATAAAAGTAAAACCAGTCAGGTACAAGACTATGGCTAAGTCTGTGATGTACTTCATCTATGTCGAAACTTAATTATTAGTTTTTCAATTTTTTGGAGGAGAGAAAAATGAAGAAGTTCGCCAGTTTAATGATTGTCGGGGCAGTATTGTCGATTACTGCGCCAGCCTTTGCTGAAAATCGTGCGGTTAATATCAGTATTGGCAGTATTGGTGGCCCCTTAGATAATGCTGCTTTGCAAGCAATTCGCCAAGTTATCGGGTTTGCAGTCGGCACTAGCACCGTCGATAAATTCATTGTATATAGTCCTAGAGCAGGATCTCCTATTCCCATTGAAGGAGGTTTATCTGCTTGTGCTGAAGCTGGCTTCGGCACAAGCAATACAAAATTTAATGCTTTTATTCAGGAATTGCGTTCAATTAATCCCAAATCAGGGACTTTCTACAATGTAGAACTTACCGCAAGCTGCAAACAAAAATAAGACGTTTGCACTCAAGCGCGGTAGGATGGGCTGAAGTACGAAGCCCATCCATTGAGTTACATAACCCTTTTTCATCACCCAAGCCCAAAGATGTATTTTAATAATATTGACAAAATTTTACCCTTGTGATGTCTACAAGCCCTGCTACCTCTAAAAGGGTTGTATCCCTAACAAAACTGGTAAATCCAGAGAGACGAGGTGTTGATAAGCTAGATCGATGACCCGCTTACCTCTAAGAAAGCCTGTATTAGCTCCAGGACAAATATACTGGAGAGTTTCTGGTGTAAAACGTTCTAACAATAATCGAAGGCTCTGAATTTGCCTTGGCCAATGAAAGGTTTTATTTGTCCGTAATGGTACTGCTTGACCATGCTGGTTAGGGAGTAAATGGCGACCAGAAAATAATATACCCCCAAGTTCACTGTAATAGAGACAAGATGAGCCAGGAGAATGCCCTGGTGTCCAAATTACTTGCGTTGCGGCATCAAGATTAAATTCTTGCCTAAAGGTAGTTACGGTTAAGCCTGGTAATAAATAAGCTTCTTGTTCTTGAATTAGCACCTCGCAGCCAAAGGCTTGCTGAAATTCAGCAGTCTTACCAATGGCGCCGCGATGGGTGAGAAATAACCAACGCACGCCTCCATGCGATCGCAAAAAATCTTGATTTGTTTTTTCTAATGCAGGGCAATCTATGAGGATATTGCCTTCATTTCTTACAATAAAATAAGAGGTTCCCCCTAATGTGTCCCGATTGGGTGGAAAGGCAAAAATGCTCTCTTGTGCGAAGTTCGATTGCAGAGAACCTGTGCTGAAAACTTCGTCAGGGAAGACAGCCCGTGGCAGCTTAATTGTATGACTTGGCTGTTGAGGTAAAGGGCACATAATCAAAGAACCGAAACTGAGGAGTTGTGGACAATTTGATCGCAGTGTGGAAATTCTCAAGAATTGAAACTTGAGCGTTAACCAGCACTGTTAACCGTTGTGAAAAAAATTGGGATTTGAGGTCTGCCTTGTAGTTAATGCTATGGTGCTGAAGCTACTAGTGGGGCGTTTTGTCAAAATTACTGAAGATAATATGGCATTTTGGTTTCTGTTTATCCTCCTGCTGGGGCTAGCTACTTATCTCATGGTGCAGCGCAGCGTTGCTCACATCACCCGCACTCCTGTATGGTTGTTGTGGCTGGTTTTAATGACACCAGCATTCCTGTTGAGTGGATGGACGCTAATCTACGGAGCGAAACAATCTGCACCGCCAGAGCTGATCCTCTGGTCGGTATTTGTCTGCACAGTCTTATACTGGGTATTGTTTCAATGGGGGCGTCAAGTACCAAGAGATACACAGACCGAAGCCCAAACCCAAGCCTCAGAATCACAACCAACTATCCAGCCTACCCCAGAACCAATAGTGCGTCCCATTGAACCAACGGAAGAAACCCAACTACGAAATTGTTTTCCTTGGTCTGTATACTACATTCAAAATATTGAGTATCGACCACAATCTGTGATTTGTCGGGGGCAGTTGCGAACTAAAGCCAGCAATGCTTACCAGCAGATTAAAACTAATATTGAAGCACAATTTGGCGATCGCTTCTTGCTAATCTTTCAAGAAGGTTTCAATGGCAAACCTTTCTTTGTGCTGGTTCCTAACACTCAAGCTGCAAAACACGCAAATACACCACAACGCAACCAGGAACGGTTAACTCGACCAGGATTAGCGCTGATGCTACTAGCAGCTACTTTGATCACTACTACCTTTGTGGGACTGCAAAATGCTGGTGTTACTCTACCGCCTATTTGGCAAATTGGATCTTTGTTCAAACTTCTATCTAATCCAGATGTCTTATTCAAAGGATTACCTTATGCTCTAGGATTGATGACTATTTTAGGTATTCACGAACTTGGGCATTATTTGACAGCTAGATTTTACAAGATTCGCTCGACGTTGCCTTACTTTATTCCTGTACCTTTCTTCTTAGGAACTTTTGGCGCATTTATTCAGATGCGTAGTCCTATTCCCAACCGCAAAGCTTTATTTGATATTAGTATTGCTGGGCCACTTGCAGGTTTTGTTGTTACTTTGCCATTACTAATATGGGGTTTGGCTCATTCTGATATAGTTTCCCTGACTGAAAAAACCCAACTTTTAAATCCTGATGCTCTCAACCCTAAGTATTCAATTTTACTGGCTATACTCTCGAAGTTAGCTTTGGGAAGTCAGTTAACAGCAAAATCAGCCCTCGATTTGCATCCAGTTGCAGTAGCAGGTTTTTTAGGACTAGTTGTCACGGCATTAAATTTAATGCCTGTGGGACAATTAGATGGAGGTCACATCGTCCATGCGATGTTTGGACAACGAACTGCGATCGTAATTGGTCAAATTGCTCGTGTGTTGTTGCTATTACTTTCTTTAGTTCGGGAAGAATTTTTGGTGTGGGCGATTATCTTATTATTTATGCCGTTGATTGATGAACCTGCACTGAATGATGTCACTGAATTAGATAATAAACGTGACGTTTGGGGGTTACTGGCAATGGCTTTGTTGATTGTAATTATTTTGCCATTACCGCAGGCGATCGCTAACTTTTTGCAAATTTAATCAAGTAAACATATTAGCGATCGCGTTCTCAAGCTTTATCGTTTTGCTAATTCTGGAGTCCGCCCTTTTAAGCCAATCATCAATTTCAGCATAAATACTTTTAATATCGGTACTCGCTGCAAAAACCATAAACCCAGACGACGAACCACCACCACAGGGAAGAAATTATTAGAAAACATCCGATCTAACAGATCGGTGAAACCTAAAATTGTCAGATTCTCTAGCTGGCGCCAGCGTTCATAACCTTTGAGAATCTGAATATCGCCAATATCTTTACCCGCCTTGTGCGCTAGTTGAATTACTTGCGCCAAAGCTGCGGCATCCCGAATACCCAAATTTAAACCTTGTCCGCCGACGGGATGGCAATTGTGCGCCGCATCACCAATTAATGCTAGTCGGGGGAGAACGTAGCGATCGCTTTGCATGAGTTGTACTTGAAAAACAAAGCGATCGCCTAATAATTCCAGTTTCCCCATCTGATCGCCATAGCGGCGGCTTAGTTCTGCCAAAAATTGCTCGTCATTTAAGGCACACAAAGCTTTTGCCTCTTCATGGGGGGCAGTCCAGACAATGCGGCAACGGTTTCCCGGTAAAGGTAATATCGCAAAGGGGCCGCTAGACCAAAATCTTTCGTAAGCCGTGTTATTGTGGGGTTTTTCTGGTTTGACAAAAGCGACGATGCAAGATTGCCAATATTTCCAGCCAGAGGTTTTGATTCCAGCCGCTTGGCGAATTGGCGATCGCGATCCATCTGCGGCTACAACTAATTTGCTCTTAACTGTCTTTAGTTGATCGGCAATTTTAATATCAATCGCGACTATATGCTGCTGGTATTGCGTATTAACCACTTCCGCCGGACACAAATAAGTCACGTTGGGGCAATCTTGGACAAAATTTTGCAACGGCTGCAACAGCGCTTGATGTTCCGCCACATAACCCAACTCTGCTGTATTTATATCATCTGTGGTAAATTCCACCACATCGGGATAATCGGCATCTGAAAGACGAACTCGGCAATACTTGGCGATTTGCGGCAGCATTTTGTCCCAAACGCCAATTCCTTGATAAATTAGCGACGAAAGCTGATGAACCGCATAAGCTTGTCCCTTGGCTACCGCAGCAGATGACACTTTCGCCTCAATTAGTAAAATACTTAAGCCAGAATCTTTTAAAGCAGAGGCTAGAGTTAACCCAATAATCCCACCGCCGACAATTACCAAATCATATTCATATCCCCGCTCATTTGGCGGTGTTGATTGAGGGGAAATTTGCTCAAGCTGCGTTGGGGTCATTATTAAGTTAGGTTACAGCGTCTTAACTCTTATTTTGACGCGATCGCGCCTTCTTGAGCAAGTTAACAACTCAAAATTAAAGACAGCCCTCATCCCCTAACCCCTTCTCCCATGTTGGGAGAAGGGGAACTAGAAAATTTGCTCCCCTCTCCCAACAATGGGAGAGGGGCCGGGGGTGAGGGCAAAATATGGCAAGACGCCAACCCCACAAGATTGAATAAATTATTTGCTGACTCGATAGATTGGTCTAACCTGACGATAAGTATTAAGTAAGCTGAGAAATTTCTGACCATCAAAATTTATCGGGTCAACTTTTTTACCAGAACGGTCTACTAAATGGTGCGTAGTGATGCGATGATCTGGAACTTGACTTTGAGCAATTAACCAAGCAAGAGAATGATATTGAGCTTCCCTATAGCCGCTATGGGTTTGTTGGCTGCTACTGTCATAACTATCTGGCGGTGTTTCCAAAGAGACGTGATAAGCAAAATTATTCACAGACGCGGGCAAATTCGGATTAGTCTGTACAGTTTCCACTCCCTCGGAACTCTCAAATACTGAGTTAGCCGCACCAAAAGCCCGCTTTTCTGGCGGTACTAGATAAACTACTGTTCCGTCTAACTTGACTAAAGCGTGGTAACTTGCTTGCACACTTTCATCAGTATGAGCTACTTGAAAGAAATTAACGGCGCTGGAAGCAGAATAACCAGTTTCATGGAGGACGATAATCGGTTGGTTGTGGAGAGTTACGCCGTTAACATCTTGAACGTACCGTTCTCCATAGTTACTTGGGTCAACCGAAGCAACTTGATAATTAGGTCTGTACTGTGCAAAAGCTTGAGTGGTTACATACCTTGCTACAGATTTGTTAGTCTTGACTGGGGACTTGATAATATTTTGAAATTTCTTCTCTGGCTCTTTCGCTAATTGGAATTGCGCCTGAGGATATTGACTGAAAGCTGTAACCTGTGGATTGGATGTACGGGATATTGTCGGATTGTTGTGTAATTTTGTTGCTCGTCCAATTAGCAGCACTACTATTAGAGTGGCGAACATCAGCCAGATTAGTAGTACTCTAGTCACCCAGTCTGTAAACTTCATTTTTCTAATACCCGTAAAACCGTAGATATTAATTTATAGCTAAACTGGCGTGTCAGTCTTAGAGGCGCACTTCTGTAAACCCCTAGCGCTTATGGTATCTAAATAATAATCGCTATAATACCTTAATTCTAGTCAAATATACCCTATTAGTATATATAGGAATCCTAAGTAATTGTTTTAAATGCTTGCTCTGTCATGGAGCTATTTAAATACTCTTAAAACTATTGCTGCTGGTTTAGGGAATAGTTGATGAATTGTTTCTCTACAATTCAAGATCACAATCTCAAATCTAAAATAGTTAGCGTTTATACTCTGCTGCGTGATGTTCGCATATCCAACCCGAAAACTAGAGATGATACCAAGACAGATTCAAAGCTTTCTTAGCATTGTATGTCTATAAAATGTTTTACCCACACCTTTTGCACTAACTACTAACAGTTTATAAACTTACTGCCGTTGGCTATCCTCTAACTTTTCTCGAAGATAGGTCAAAATCGCCTGCGCTCCTTGCTTGACAATCTCAGGCGGCGGCAAGGTCAATTGTGGGTTGTTAGCGAGTGATAGCCATGTCAAGTTGGAGAGTTGACCGATTTCTGGCGGCAAGCTACTTAATTTATTGTTAGCAAGGAATAGCACCTCCAACTTGGAGAGTTGGCTAATTTCTGGCGGTAGGCTGCTGAGTTGATTGGAATGGACGTATAGCGTTATCAAGTTGGAGAGTTGGCAGATTTCTGGCGGCAGGCTGCTTAGTTTATTGTTAGAGAGGTATAGCTCCCTCAAGTTAGAGAGTTGGCCAATTTCTGGCGGCAGGCTTCTTAGTTTATTGTTAGAAAGGTTTAGATGCGTTGCTTTTTCTCTGGCAGCTTTTTCTATAATTTGCAACAGTTCTTCGTTCGTCACCAGCAAACCTCACAAACTATGTAGCAATATTTACCAGAATAGTGTATTGCAGTAAATGGGGAGTAAGGGTAGATTCGTGTGTTCTATCTACATGAAAACTGCTTTATATGTTCAAATTAGCAGGGTGCATAGGCGTAGCTTGTGGTAGACATCGTTAACCTCGCAATAACATTCACTCATTCACGAGTATCAAAGACTCGTTAATGGAGTTCAAAGACTCATTAATGGAGTTCAAAGACTCATTAATGGAGTTCAAAGACTCATTAATGGAGCTAAAAGACTCATTAATGGAGCTAAAAGACTCATTAATGGAG
>NZ_CAXTTT010000197.1:0-9033 GCF_964247315.1 uncultured Nostoc sp. | reverse complement strand
TCGCAACTTCGACTTCTGAACTCGCAACTTCGACTTCTGAACTCGCAACTTCGACCTCTAAACTCGCAACTTCGACTTCTGAACTCAAACCTTCGACCTCAGAACTCAAAACTTCAGCTTCAGAACCCAAAACTTCAATCTCACAATTCCCCATGCCTAATGCCCAATGCCCCACTTTTATTGTTTTAATTGAAAAGCAAGGTCAAGATCGTCCAAAGAATTAACATCTAACCAGTTACCGCGAATATAAAGCACCTTGATCGGTTTGCCTTGCTCGATTAAATAATTGCATAATTCTGGCAAACCTAAACTATTGAATTCCGGTTGTTTTTGCAACTCATTGAGTGCTTCACTAACCCATTGTCTACCTTGACTCCGCAAGCGCAGCATCCCAATCCAGCGGCCGCTAGATTTTCCTAATTGCGTTTGTGTGGTTTTAGAAATATTCAACAGGTTGACATCCTGTCCAAACAGAGAAAGATCGTCTGGAATTGAGCAATAAGCGTAGTCAGGTGAACCGCTAACAGACTTGCTGTTGGCTACAGAATCAACTACAGCGACAATTTCTCCGGGACATTCTAATAAATCTCGTAGGATGTAGCTTCTAAATAGTAAATCGCCGTAAAGCACCAGCATTTCTTCGCCAAAACTAGCTTGAGCTACGGCTAAGGATGCTAATTCTCCCGTTGTTTCATAATCTGGGTTGCGGATGACTTTAGTCCCCAGAACATTGATAGTTTCTGCTTTGTAACCGGCGACAACGGTAATATCGTTGATGGCAAGTTTCTTGAATTTATCCACCAACAACCTGAGTAGGGGTTTACCTCCAAGGGGTAACATTACTTTTGGTTTATCTTGCGTCAATCCTGCTAATTCTTGGCCTCTGCTAGCAGCCAGAACGATCGCTTGGGTATTTTGCCGTCCGTTGTTAAAGTAGCGTTTTTCAGCTTCTTGGAGTTCATCCGCCCCTTGTAGCCGGAAAATTTCTTTTACGGGAGCAATCTCATCTTCAATGTTAATTAAAGTTTCGCTGGCTTTCACTTCACGCGCGATCGCTTGCATACTAGCAACAGCAGCTCGAATCAGATGGTTTGCCCAGATGACCAAATTAACTTCAGCTTTGCGAAAAACATCAGTAGGCGTGCTGTAATATTTAGTCGGTATAATCACTAACGGGGAACGACCCGCCCACTCTTTAGCAAAGGCTAACACTTGGTCAGGACGCGATGATTTACTGTGAACCAGAATGGCGTTTGCTCCAGCTGCGTGGTAAGCTTCAGCTCGGCGCATTGCTTCAGAGAGATCCCACCCAGCAATCAAAGCTTCGAGTCGGGCGACGATGCAGAAATCTGGGTCTGTCTGACTATCTTTACCTGCTTTAATTTTGCCGCAGAATTCATCAATATCAGCCAAAGCTTGGCGACTACCGTTGATAAAGCTATTGGTTTTGGGAAAAAGCTTATCTTCAATACAGACTCCAGCAATACCTCGCTGTTCTAACTTTTTGACTAGGCGGCGCATATTATTAAAGTTGCCATAACCAGTATCCCCGTCTAATAAAATCGGGATGCTGGTGACATCAGACATGAACTCCAGCATTTCCACAACTTGAGTCCAACTGGCTTCATTATTATCTCGAACGCCATATTGAGCCGAAAGGGCTAGTCCACTCGCCCAAATTCCTTTAAATCCAGCCTCTTCCACAATCCGGGCGCTAATCCCATTGTGAGCTTCCATGATGAAGTCGAGTTGAGGCGATTCTAGTAATACCCGCAATTGGGTACATTTATTTAATTTTGCAGCGGTATCAATGGGTGCAAATATTTGATGCATTTATTCTGCTTTTTTCAACCTATATAATATAGCGGTTATCAATTGCATGGAATACAGACCTAACAAGAACAGCCCCTTAAGAGCTAGCGTTGGGGAGTAAACCTCAAAGCCTCTCTCCTAAAAGGAGAGAGGAATGGAAGTGAGGTCAAACTGTATTGCTTCCATTCGATAACCGCTACAAATTAAAATATTTTCAGACATTTTCTACGACTTCTATCTGAGGTAAAATCTCGTTTTGGGCACGTTGAATATCCTGGGGGAAATCAATTTCAAGCCAAGGTAATCCAGTGATGTCTTCGTAGCCAAATGTTTCTGGAGTTTCTAAGAGCAGATCCCGAATTACTTCTTCATAAGGTTCATTATCGCGTCCGTCTGCAACATACTGTTCTGTGCGAGTAGCAATCCGGTGAGCAGTAGCACTTCCAAAACGAAAGAATCCCACCGACTCACCGACAAAATCATAAGCCAAACCAGGAGCTACTTGTTTGCGAAACTCCACTAGATAATTATCTCTAACACAAAGCTTCACAGGTTCATCTCCCGGTTCAAAATCCCGATCTAGTAAAAAGCTGTTGGCGATATTTGTCTTTACCAGTCGTTCGATGATGCGGCGATCGCACAATACATCTGCATCCATTAATAATATGTCATCGCCAGCAACTAAATGCTGACGTACAGTCCAAAGGCTGATCGTACTGCCTTTGGTGTAGTCAGGATTATAAATTGTACTGACCCAACTTTCGGCTCCTAATACTTTGATTTCCTCCTGAATTCTTTGTGCTTGATAACCCACAGCAATCACCACTTCATCAATTTGGTAATGACGGAGATTGTTCAAATGGCGCTCTAATAAAGATTTGCCATTAAATTTCAGTAAGCATTTGGGTTGGATTTGCCCATCTTTACCTAAGCGTCGTCCAACGCCAGCAGCTAAGATAATTGCCTTCATTGTCAAGTCACCAACACTAGCTTAGACACCAGGAAATCTGGAAATTTTCCTAGTATTTTATAATGACTGTTTTTTGCTCAAGACAATATTTGTTAATTAATTCTTAACATGGAAGAAACAATAACTCTGTATCGTCCTACTGGCCCAAAAGAGCTAGAACTGGTTAAACAAAGCGACTACACCAAATGGCCGCCGAGACTACCTGAACAGCCAATTTTTTACCCAGTTACAAACAAGCAGTATGCCCAGGAAATTACGACTAAATGGAATGTTAGGGACAGTGGCATAGGTTATGTTACACGGTTTGAGGTTAAGAAAGTTTTTATGGATAAGTATGAAGTTCATCTTGGAGCTTCATACCATACAGAATGGTGGATTCCAGCCGAATAACTGGAAGATTTAAACAGTAACATTGTGGGTAAAATCGAGGTGATTGGGGAATATAAAAGCTAATTGCGCCAAGTGCGAAACACCTGGCGAAAACCAAAATAGGCGATGTCTACGACGGGCTACGCCTACGCATCTTTCATATTCGAGACAAAATGTTTTAGCATACCCATACGGGTGTCGGTGACGTACTCCAAAGTCAAGACAATGCGCTGTTCATTGTTACCCAAAGGAGTAACTCTGTGGTAAAGTTTGTTACCATTGAATAATACTAGAGTACCAGAGGTTATGGAGAGCGATCGCATTTCCATCTCCCGTTCAGGAATATCTTTGTAGAGTTCATCTAGCTTCAAAAGGTTTATTAAAACGCTTGTTGTAGTTGTTCAGATGTCAGTGATTTAATCAAACTTAACGGTAGTGGTTGCTGACTAATCGTATTAACATAATCTGTACTCAAATAGGGAAGATAACTTGGCTGCTGAGCAACATAGTTTTCAAAAAAGGGAACACTCAAAGCTTTAACATAACGACGTGCTAAAGCCGGACTTGAACCAATTACCTGTGGAGAAACAGGTATAGTTGCATTTGGTGATTCTGCAATAGTAGAAAAGTGTGTACCACCATTGATAAGTGCTAAAAATTTATTTGGAGTTGTTAACCAAGTGAAAGGCTGAATTTGTTCTGTTAAAGCCGGAGCAACAGTATCATAACTGCCAGATACAATCATCACGGGAATTGTTATTTGGCTGAGGCTAGCTTGACCAAAAATACTGCTATCAACTGGATTGATTACAATTGCTGCTTTTATCCTTACATCAGATAAGTAGTATTTAACCTTTGGTAAATTTACTGCTAAACACTGAAGTAGAAGCGAAATATTTAACGTATTTTTCAAAGCTGGACAGTCAACTTTCAATTGCTCAAAATTAATCTTTGCACCTGCTAATGCTAATGCTGTATACCCACCAAATGATTGCCCTATTATACCAACTTGTTCTAAATTTAAATGCCCCTGAAATGTTGGATTAGACTTTGATAAACGAGTAAGTTCATCTAGTAAGAATTTAATATCTAAAGGTCTGTCAATAAGTTCTCTAGGATTGGTCACTCTATCTGCTGTACCTGATAATAATGCTTGCAGTTGTTTTGAATTACTGCCAGGATGTTCTGGAACAGCAACTACAAAACCATAAGAAGCGAGATGTTCGGCTAGATAAGCAAAACTTGTTCTGTCAGAACCAAGTCCGTGCGAGATGACAATTATCGGACGAGGAGTTTGAGCAATTGGAAGGTAAATATCAACTGGAAAAATCCGATTACGCAAGAGGTCATTCAGTGTGATAGTTTGCTTTAAGAAACGAGAAGTTCCGGTTTTTCCTAAGTCCATTAATGGAACGATATTAGGTATAGAAGCAGTGGTTGCCTTTTGTTGGGATTGTTGGTTAATAAGTGCTACTGCTTTTTGAGTTTGATTGACTAAATTCTGCAATGTTTCTGCAATTGCCAAACTCTGGTCTAAATTAATTGAAATTGCATTTGCAGGAAACTTGTGTAATACATTTAAAAGCGTAAAATCTTTTTGATCTATGGCTGACAAAATCAGTGCTGCACGAATTGCATAAAATCCTGACAATCTAGATTCTGTCTGAATAACTTTTCCCAACTTCTCTAATAATTGTTCTCCAATTGGTGTATAAAGAAATTGCGAAACTTCTATTTCATTTAAAGGAATAGGAGTTAGTAAAACTTTTCGCAGTTGAGTTAGTTCCTTTTTATTTACATAATGAGTATATCCAGCCAAAGCATCGTCTACTTTGCCTGTTTTAGCATAAGTTTCGAGCGAACTAATTGGAATAGACCTTTCTAAAAGACCGTAATTAAATTTTATGCGTTCTGCACCTAAAGCAGGGTAAGCAGTTAGTGTAGGCAGCAACCCGATACTAAAAATTCTCAAAGCCAATTTCAGCGAAATAGTTTGTTTAGCTATAAAATGAGTCATTACATGCTACTTCAAATAGTACATTAACCAACAATAAAATTAGCTGATAATAAAATTTCAGAAAGATTAACATCATTTTGGACTAAGCAAGCATGACCGCTATTAGGTAAAGTTATTATCTGAGAATTAGGGAAAATATTATTTAAACGTTGTGCTTCTGCTGAGGAAGGCAAAAGTCGGTCATTTTTACTAGCAATTAGTAAGACAGGTTGAGTAATTTGAGATAATTTCTTTTCATCAATATCAAATTCTCTCATCAAAGATAGACGCTGATTAGCAGTTTCTTTTGGTGCAGAACTGGTTGAGTTTGAAAGAGCTTGATTAGCAGCAGGTGAAATTCGACTTAAATTAGCTAGAAAAGGCAACGATAAAAACGAAGAAATTTTATAAAATAATTGAGGTGTGTAAGGGAACAAAAGCGAACCTAAATTTAACCAAGGTACTCGATGAAATGAAGAAGCAGAATTAATTAAAATAATCTTTGTAAATAGTTGAGGGAATTTTTCTAAAACTTTTAGTGCTAAGCAACTCCCGAATGATTCTGCACAAAGATAAACAGGCGAACGCGGTACTTTTTCTAGTTCTATTTGGGTTAAAGTTACTACTTCTTCTGTCATTTCGTCCCAACTTGTTAAATCGTCAGACGGAATGACAAAACAACGGACATCAAAAGCCGCCTCTAAACCTGCTGTTTGAATATACATCAGTTCCTTTCCAGTCTCATCCATGCCTGGGATAAATACAAAGAGTGGATAATTAGGGTTAGATGGCTGCTGGGGAGCAAGAAAATAAGGATGGCTGCGAACTTTAGATAGCATGGCTAAACTAATATCAATAACGAAGGGAATAATTAGAGCGAAACACTTGGCGAAAACCAAAATAGGCGATCGCATCTTTCATATTCGAGACAAAACGTTTTAGCATACCCATGCGGGTGTCGGTGACGTACTCCAAAGTCAACACAATACGCTGTTCATTTTCACCCAAAGGAGTAACTCTGTGGTAAAGTTTGTCACCATTGAATAATACTAGAGTACCAGGGGTTATGGAGAGCGATCGCGTTTGAGTTTCGCGTTCAGGAATATCCTTGTAGAGTTGATATTCCAGCTTACTGGACGAATTATCAACCAAACCGAGCAACACTGTATAGCGTTTCCCGTGATAGTAAGAGGTATCGTAATGATACTGGATATGATCTCCAGGCTCAGTGTAATAGTACAGCGCGTAAGTATGGGGATCGGCATCAGGACAGGGAAGGAGTTTTTCTGCCGTAATTTTGTTCAGGAACTCGAAAAAGGCATTGAGTTGATAAAACTCTCCAAAAATCGGAGCAAGGCTGTCTAAGCTATAGCGGCTGATACTACCGCCCTTTTTATGATTGGGAATATAGTTGCGGTTGATAGCAGGTTGCAAAGACGGCAACAGCGCCAAAAACTGCTCGATGATGGAGTTAGGGAGAAAGTTTTCCACTACCAAAAATTCATTTTGAGCTTGAAACTCAGCTTTAAATCTCTGGTAATCAACAGCTACTATAGCTTTATCAATTTCAGTTTGAAGCTCCATTGATAATTTGATATTAATAGAGGATTGCCAAAATAAACATACCATTCACTCTAGTAATTGTGGAACTATGAAAAATATGTTTTGCTTCCTAAAATCCTGCAACGTGTAGCATGAGCCACACTGTACGGACTCAGGAAAGTACTACTTGTTTTTCTTGCAGTATTTTCCACAAATGCAGGAAAGCTTTTGTCTTGCTGGATTACTATAGCTTTGATTCATGAGTCCCCGTGTTCAAAATGGGAAAATTGTATGCTAAAACTTTTCCGTTTTAGCACTGTTACCCCATCCACTAGTCAAAATCCTCATTTTGTCACATACGAGCCACATCCCCTGCAATTGTTTACTTGCTTGATATGAGCCAAACTTATATATGAAAAAACCGCTTGCTTACACTATCAAAGTTCTGGTGATGAGCTGGAGGAAGAAAAACCAGAGGATTGAATCACAAACATGATTCGCGAATTCTTTGTGCCAGTTGCTTTATCCCTGAAGCGAACGCTTGCAGCTCCCGTTGATTTTCTGCCGAAACTAATTCATTTACAGCTTGTTGTCCCCCAGTCAGGTGAAAATCAGAACTTTTCTAGCTATTTCATCCCTACACTTTTACAATAACTATCAACGTACTCTAGAAGAAAAAGAACCCTGATTCTTTCAACACTAAGGAGCCAGTAATGCACACAACACCCTTGAATGTAAGTTCTACAAATGAGGTAGAACCAATTATTGCAACCATTGAATCGGTCACTGAGTCTAATGTCGCCGATGTCGTTGCACTGGAGGTGCTAGCGTTTAACACAGACCCAGCGTCACGATGGTTATATCCTGAACCTCGCCAATATCTGACCTATTTCCCGCAATTCATTAGCTTTTTTGGAGGTAAAGCCTTTGAGCATAATACTGCTTACTATATCGGCGACTACTTTGGTGCAGCACTTTGGGTTCCACCCGGAATCGAACCAGATGCCCAACCGCTAGTTGACCTAATTCAGCACAGCGTCGCAGAGCAAACGCAAGCCGATATGTTTGCTCTGCTAGAACAGATGGAACACTATCACCCGACTGAGCCGCATTGGTATTTGGCAATTCTAGGAGTTGAACCCAAGCAGCAAGGCAAAGGATATGGATCTGCCTTGATACAGAAAATCTTGCAAGAATGCGATCGCACCCAAACCCCTGCCTATCTCGAATCCTCAAACCCAAGTAGTGTTCCCTTTTATGAGCGGCACGGGTTTGAAGCGATCGGTACTATTCAAGCAGGTACATCGCCGATGCTGTTTCCAATGATTCGCTACCCAGATCGGAAGACTGAAGGATATTAAGAAGTAAAAAGTAAAAAATAAAAAAATAATCCCCATAAATAAATTTAGCGCAAAGTCTCAGCCGCGGTTTCCGTCGATCTGAACTTTGTAAGAGAGGAGATTTGATAAGGAGATATTGTTTCTCGCGCTATGCGTCTCAAAACAAATGTTTTTACCTAGTTCCATAAATAAATTTATGCGGCTCACAACCATTTTTCTTTTTCTTTCTTTTACCTTTTAACTTTTTACTTTTGCCTTGTTTGGTGATTGATGATATGATAGCTACTCTTCCATAGTCCAGCATCAATTTATCAAAAGAGGAAAGTTGTCCGTATCGTGCCAATTACAGCATCATTGTTATTTTGATTCTGTCTGGATTCACGAGCCAAGTTACCCCTGGAGTAATGGAAATGTTGTCATTCAATTGATGGCGATAAAATGCTTCAAAGTGAAGTGGAAGATCGTTTTGCACTCCACTGGCGCGTTGAATTGCCGTTGGATTACCCAAGTAAGGTTCTACACCTGCAACGATTCCTAGCAAATTGCCCTTTTTACCGAAGTCAGGTAATCCAATTCCTAGCCCATAGCTCCAAATATTCCGACTACCTTCACCATCGTTGAGAAAGTCTGCATTCGTATAAGAAAAGAATCCGTTGACCAAGAATTGTGGATTCGTCTGCCAAGAAAAGGTTGCTCCGTAACTATTGATTTTTGCTGGAGTGATACCAGGCGATTGATTTGCTGCAAGCGTTCCAACAAATCCACTAAAGCCTGCACCAAAATCAAAAACAGCAGATATTCGATAAGCATTGACATAAGTGAGCGCAAACGATAGCGTATTGCTGGCTTTGAGAGTGAGTTGACTCAGTGCAGAATAATTGCCGTTAAACAAACCATTTTCGGCGCTGGGGTTGTTAGCAGAAATAATAATTGCACCAGTTGCATCTGAATTATCAGCGAGGTAGCCAGCATTGATTGTCAGAGCGGGAGTGATATTGTACGTC
>NZ_CAXTTT010000196.1:0-9123 GCF_964247315.1 uncultured Nostoc sp. | reverse complement strand
TCAAGAATCTCAGCAAATCACAGCATTTTTCTCTCACCAGAGACATAAAAGAGCGTTAGATAAGGTTCTGCTATGGCTGAGTTTTCAATTGCCCGATTATACTCAGAAAATAAATAACATAGGAAAAGTTTGTAAAAGTATACCAGAAAGATTGCGGTTACATCATTTGCTGCTTTATGTTGTGGCAGTTCATTCTCCTGATTGTAGAATTCACCAACTAGATGGTAGGGGTTAGTTGAGCATCCCATCAAATTTGCGATTGTTTGATGGTGTATTCTACTCCAGGTTAATACGGCTTCCTGCTTGATCTGACGGATTACCTCAGCGTATGTCGTTATCTCGCGTTCAACCTCCACGAGTTCCTTTCCGGTAAAGTACAAGTTAACGTAGTAAATATGAGCGCAATAGGCGGCAAACTCTAAATCTCCAGTTTCTAAGCCGCTTTGATAGCCTTCTAGTAATGGCTGTAATGTTTCTCTAATATGTTCTTTCCAGTGAATGATGAAGTGATTTACGGTCAGCAAAGTCTTGGCTTTGAGTGCATCGGTATTCGGCTGCGACAACAACTTTAGAGCCAGCTGTCCAAACTGGTATCCGGTGTCTATGTTGCCAAATATTCCGCAAAGAGCAAATCCATAGGAAGCATACGCAAAGGGTGACACAAACGAATTACCATATTGGATTGACAAATCGACCTGCTTCAATGCGAGTAAAGGTACTAAATCAGAAGCAGCATTTCGCGCAGCAAGCGTTATCTTTGATAAAATTCGCATTGCTGCTAACTTGTCTGGCTGGGTCATTTGGGGCAAATAGATTAAGTCCTCGATTGGTTTCTCACTGAGGCGGGACGTGATTGTATTTAGTTCAATCTGAATATCTATCTGACTTGGTTTTTCGGGAAAATTAATTCCTAGTTGCTGCAAAACTTGCAATGCTGTATCGATCGCTTTCAAGGGCTGGTTCTGCGCGATGTTAGTTTGAATTTTGACTTCGTAAACTTTTACGGTGTCAAGCATCGTTCTAGCTTCTTTTAGAACGATTGCTGCCCAGGACTCCACCTGCTCAAAATCCCCGCACAAATACGCAACTTCTGTTGTTTCTAAATACAACTCTAAGCTCAGGCCATAGTTTGTTTGCCAACTAGATGCTGCCAGCCATGCTCTGCCCGTGGCTAAATATTTTTTCGCTATACTGTAGGCGATCGCAGCTTTGGCTTTTTGACCTGCGATTAAGTTTAATCGAGCAATTTTATGACGTTCCGATTGGTTGGTGACAAGCTCAATCCCCTGATTCAAATGATCTGCGGTCTCAAATAATCGCTCTGATACTCGCTCTGGTGCAGTGTTTTCGAGGAGATTTCGCCCGATTTGTAAGTGAACCACTTGTTTGTGCGACTCATCAATTAAAGCATAGGCAGCTTGCTGCACGCGATCGTGCAGGAATTTATAATCCTGCACCAATTGTTCATCTAATTCAGAGATCGGCACAATTAAACCTGACTGAACGACTGCCACTAGCTCCAAGAAAATATCGTTCGCTGAACGTTCACAGATAATAGAGAGAGTGCTTAAGTCAAACTCAGCCCCGACACAAGCTGCCAATTGTAAGATATGCTGTGTTGCTGGCGGCAGCTTTTTCAGTTTTCTCAGCATCAGCTCCACAATATTATCCGTAATGTTTTCGCCTTCGATCTGAGCGATATTCCATCGCCAACTCAGATGCTCAACGTCAAAGCTCAACAGATTCTCTGCATATAGCGTTTTCAGAAACTCATTGGCGAAGAAGGGATTCCCATTTGTTTTTCGCAGCACTAATTCTGCCAGTGGGCTGACAGTATTGATGTCACTGTGCAATGTGTGAGCAATTAGTTGGGCGATCGCCTTCAGCCCTAGCGGCGCTAATGTAATTTGACTGACGGTTGCTCCCTCTTTTCGGAGTTCTTCCAGCGCCATCACCAATGGGTGAGATGGATCTACCTCGTTATCTCGATAAGCCCCAATCAGAAACAGGTATTGCATCTGTGCATCTGCGATCATCAACTCAATTAACTTGAGTGTTGCCGAGTCTACCCACTGAAGATCGTCCACAAAGATGACTAAGGGATGTGACTCTGAACAAAACACCCGAATGAAGCTCTGAAAAACACGATTAAAACGGTTCTGAGCTTCTATTGCGCCAACTTCTGGGACGGTTGGTTGCTTGCCAATCAGTAACTCCACTTCTGGGATTGCATCAACGACGAGTTGTCCGTTGCTTCCCAATGCTGAAAGCAGGCGCGATCGCCACTGTTGCACCTGGACATCTGGTTCACTCAGTAATTGCTGCACCAACTTTTGCAGAGCATTTGCGATCGCGCTGTAGGGAATATTGCGCCCAAATTGATCGAACTTACCCCAGATAAAATAGCCGTGCTTTGCTGCGATCGGCTTGTAGAGTTTTTGTACTAATGCTGATTTACCAATCCCAGCATAGCCGGTCACTAGTATCATTTCGACTCTAACTTGAGAATTTTCCGCATTCCCGATTCCTGCGACTCTATCAAACGCCGCCAATAGTGCTGCAATTTCTGCTTCTCGTCCATATAGTTTTTGCGGAATTTGAAACCGATCGCAAACGTCTTGCAGTCCCAGTTGAATGCGATCGATTTGACCTGTTTGTGTGAACTGATGCAGACAAATTTCTAAATCTGCTTTGATGCCCCAAGCACTTTGATAGCGATCTTCGGCATTTTTCGCCATCAGTTTCAAAACAATATCTGAAACAGATTTGGGGAGCGTGATATTCAGTTCGTGAGGCAAAACAGGCGGTTTGGCAAGATGACAATGAACGAGTTCCAGAATGTCTGTGGTGACAAACGGCAACTGTCCAATGAGTAGCTCATAAAACGTTACACCGAGCGAGTAAAAATCGGTACGGTAATCTACCAAACGGTTCATCCGTCCAGTTTGCTCTGGAGATAAGTAGGCGAAGGTTCCTTCTAACCCATGAGGACTTCTGAAGGTTGGATTAGTGCGACTAAAGCGGGTGGCAATCCCAAAATCAATTTTTTGATCGTTTATTTCTTGAAAATTCCTAAGTTAACTACCTGTGGAAAACTTGTGGAAAAACTTATGTACTTTTCCATAAAGTAATTATACTTAATTAACTTTTGTCAGCAAAATCTCAAGTTTTTCAAAGATTTTTCCACAAAAAGTTAGATTTTTCCACAATCTAAGTTAGATTTAATCAAATTTTATGCGTTACTTAATATTTTCGACTAATTATTCAGCCGTCAAGGCTAACGATCGCACTGCTGGTTGTGGAAAACTTAAAAGACATCTTCAGGATGGTTTTTGAGAACGGCTGTTCATATTGATGCGATCGCTCAATTCACGTAGAGTTTGTACTAAGGTGCGATCGCTCTCTTGAAGTTGGGTAATTTTATCGCAACTATAGATTACCGTTGTATGGTCTTTACCACCAAACTCCTCGCCAATTCTCGGCAAACTCAAGGCCGTGTGTTGGCGCATGAGATACATTCCTAATTGACGCGCCCAGCTAATCTCTCTTCGTCGTGAGTTACCTTTAAGGTCGTCTATTGAAACATCAAAATTATCCGCCACCACCTTTAAAATTGCTTCTGGGGTAGCTGCCATTTTTTCGTTAGGCGGTTCTAAAACTGGTGTAATATTTTCTACCGTCATCGGTAAGCCCCAAATAGAAATATAAGCCACTGCCCGAATTAAAGCTCCTTCTAATTCTCGAATATTAGAAGTATAGTTAGAAGCAATATACTCAATCACATCGCGGGGAAGATTAATATTTTCATCCTCAGCCTTTTTCTGCAAAATTGCCATTCTCGTTTCTAAATCCGGTTTTTGGATATCGGCAATTAAGCCCATAGAAAACCGAGAACAAAGACGTTCTTGCAAGCTAGGAATTTGGTTAGGCGGACGGTCGGAAGCAATGACAACTTGTTTACCAGCTTCATGTAAAGTATTAAAAGTATAAAAAAATTCTTCTTGGGTATATTCCTTCCCTTCCAGAAACTGAATATCATCAACTAATAAAACATCAGCAGCTCGGTAATGTTCTCGAAAACTTTGCATACTATCCTTACGGATGGCTGTAATTAAATCATTCGTAAACTGCTCCGTAGAAACATAAAATATTTTACAATTAGGAAAAATTGCATAGCGATAATGACCAATAGCTTGCATCAGATGAGTTTTACCTAAACCTACACCACCGCATAAAAATAAAGGATTAAACTCTTTACCTGGAGATTCTGCAACTGCCAAAGAAGCAGCGTGAGCCATGCGATTGTTAGCACCAACTACAAATCGCGAAAAGACATATTTAGAGTTTAATTCAGTAGTTTTATGATTGTGATTAGCAACAGCTTCAGAAATACTGCTGGAATTTGGTGATTCCCAAGCAACCTCTCGTTCACTAAAATGAGAAACTTGATCACCTTGAGCAACCGTAATGTAAATTCCCACAGGATGACCGAGAATATCTTGTACTACATGAGCAATGGTATTGATGTAATACTTCTGTAACCAATTACGAGCAAATGGGTTAGGAGTGCGGATAACCAAGCAATTATTTTCTAATCGCTCCGCACTAGCAGTTTTGATCCAAGTTTCAAAGGTAGGCCGCGATAGTTCAAGCTTTAGGCGCTCTAGTACCTGACTCCACAGACTTTCTATGGGAATTTCCATTATCCACCACCTTTGCTGCTAATCGTCACAATAGAAGAGAAAGCACTAATTTAGCATTGAGACACGCTAGACCTAAAATAAGCTTTTAAGTTGTAATCATTTTGGGACATACCCAGTAGGCAAGATCCTAACACCCACTGACCAAAACGAGTGCTGAGTGCTGAGTACTGAGTGCTGAGTAAAGCAAAAATTTATCAGAGCTTTAGTACTCAGTATATGCCTCGTCCCTTATTATGAGCGGTCTTTTAACTCAGCACTCGGCACTTTTAACCCAGCACTCTCATTGACACGGAGAAGCAACGACACATGAAGATAACAAACCATCACTCAGCGCCCAAAAAGATTGAAACCAGGGGCCATAGGTTGTGGATGCTCTCATACGGGGTAGCAGTGATGTTCCTGGGGAGCTGCTCTCTTCTACCTGCTAAGACCGTTGATACTCAGCAAGGCGATACTCAAGCCCAAAAAACAACAGAACCTAATTCGGTAATTGTCCCCCCGCCAATTTTTTCTTCGTCTGGAGATCCTAATTTTGTGGTAAAAGTAGTGCAACAGGTGGGGCCTGCGGTAGTTCGCATTGATTCTTCCCGAACAATCACTTCTCGCGTACCAGACGAATTTAACAACGATCCATTTTTCCGGCGGTTTTTTGGAGAGGGAACCCCACAGCCTAGACAACGCGTAGAACGCGGTAGTGGCTCTGGATTTATTATTAATTCTTCTGGTCGAATTGTTACCAATGCCCATGTGGTAGATGGTGCTGATAGAGTGACTGTTATACTCAAAGATGGCCGGACTTTTGATGGGAAAGTTTTGGGTGAAGACCCAGTAACGGATGTAGCAACGATCAAAATTAATGCCAACAATCTGCCAACTCTATCTGTGGGTAACTCCGATGCCTTACAACCAGGAGAGGCTGTAATTGCCATTGGTAATCCATTAGGCTTGAATAATACCGTGACTTCTGGAATTATTAGTGCTACAGGGCGTTCTAGTAGCGATATCGGTGCTAGTGACAAGCGGGTTGATTACATCCAAACGGATGCTGCGATTAACCCTGGTAATTCCGGTGGCCCATTGCTCAATGCTCGCGGTCAAGTGATTGCGATGAATACAGCAATTATCCAAGGCGCTCAAGGTTTGGGATTTGCTATACCCATTAACACCGTGCAAAGGATTGCTCAAGAATTAATTTCTAAAGGCAAGGTGGATCATCCTTATTTGGGTGTGCAGATGGTGACATTGACACCAGAAAATAAAGAAAGAATTAAAAATGTCGCAGGCGATCGCTTAAATATTACAGCAGATGACGGTGTTTTGCTGGTTGAGATTGTGCCGCGATCGCCTGCATCTGTAGCTGGTTTACGAGTTGGTGATGTGATTAAAAGCATTAATAACCAGCCTGTTACTAAAATTGAAGAAGTACAAAAGCTAGTAGAACAGAGCAAAATCGGTACTAATTTACCAATAGAAGTGGAACGCAATGGGCAAACTGTCCAAGTAGGAGTCCAACCTGCTCCTTTGCCCGTTAGACGTGAAGGATGATGTTTGTCATTTGTCATTTGTCATTGGTCATTGGTCATTTGTCATTTGTCATTTGAAAAACAACTGATACCAATTCTCTAAAATAAAGCGACAGATTTAAGCAGGGATTGCCTTGCTGCATCTAAATTTCCAATTGCGAATTGCGAATTGCGAATTGGTATGACATACTCCACTTTCCCAATGCCCAATGCCCCATTACCTAAAGGAGTTTTATCATGACTGAATTAGCCCCAATAATTCAATTAGGCAATCCAACATTGCGCCAGAAAGCTGCTTGGGTTGAAAATATTCAAGATGAGCAAATCCAAAAATTAATTGAAGACTTAATCGCCACTGTTGCCAAGGCTAACGGTGTGGGAATCGCTGCACCTCAAGTAGCACAATCCTATCGTTTGTTTATTGTGGCTTCCCGTCCTAATGCCAGGTATCCCAACGCCCCGGAAATGGAACCTACTGCGATGATTAATCCCAAAATCATTGCTCATTCAACTGAAGTTGTCAAAGATTGGGAAGGTTGTTTAAGTGTTCCAGGAATTAGGGGGTTAGTTCCTCGATATCAAACTATTGAAGTGGAATACACTGACTCTCAAGGCAACTTACAAAAGCAAAAATTAACCGATTTTATCGCTCGGATTTTTCAACACGAATATGACCATCTCGACGGTATTGTATTTGTCGATCGCCTAGAGAATACTCTCGATATGATTACTGAGCAAGAATATCAACAACGAATAGTTAACAAATAAATGGCAGTGGGAAGTGGAGAGTAGTATATTAATTACGAATTACGAATTACGAATTACGAATTATTTAAGCGTGTGATTCACAAACTTGCTCGCCCCGCCATAATTGATATAGCCGCGTTGTTGGCATCGTCATATATAAAACATCGCCGACACTGAGTTTAGTTTCTAATAAATCCCACCCATGAAGGCTTTGGTGGTTTGTTTCTACGTACAAAGGTACACAATCAGTGGACATGGCTACATCTTTTACCCACTGACCGCAAAAGGCATGTGAAGTTGTAATCACAGTTGCAAAAGCTACCCAAAGACTATCTGCTGTAATGCCATTGCCGAGGATGCGTCCCCCTAGTGCAGCAGCAGCAAAAGCTGGGGCTGCCAGTTCAGCCGGACTCAGTACGGCCTCGAAGCCAAATAGCTGTTGCGCTATGCCAGCAAAATCAGGATCGGCATAATTAACAATCACTGGAATGCTGGGTGTTAAACCTTTGGCTTTGAGGGCAATTTCCAGATTGGTAGCATCATTGTTAGTAACAGCAAGCACTGCGGCAGCAGACTCTATATTGCTGGCTTTGAGTATTGTGCGAAAGCTGGCATCACCCTGAATGACGGGTATACCTAGTTCGCGGGCAGTATTAATATATTTGTTGTTGGAGTCGGGTTCAACTACTACAACTTCATATCCGCTGGCGTGGAGTTGCTGGACAATTCTCACCCCAATACCACTCAAGCCACAGACAATGTAGTGATATCGCTGGGGAATTCGGGCTGCATCCCAAAATTGCTTAAAGCGGCTTCCCAAGACAAAATCGGTGAGCATTGCATACCAAATACCAATCACCACTGCTCCAATCAGCATCATCACAACGGTAAATAACTTAATACTGTTAGGAGCATTTTCTACTACTTTGTCATTACCACCCGCTCCAGTAATCATGCCTACAGAAA
The DNA here is from genome assembly GCF_964247315.1 of uncultured Nostoc sp. Classification (GTDB taxonomy): domain Bacteria; phylum Cyanobacteriota; class Cyanobacteriia; order Cyanobacteriales; family Nostocaceae; genus Nostoc. The sequence goes on along the minus strand of NZ_CAXTTT010000196.1, from coordinate 1,184 downwards.
AATATAGAGCATCGACAGGAGACAAACTCAACTCAGCCGACATATAGGTGAATGTAGCAATCAGAATGACCGCCAATAGTACAATAGCACCCACCAGTACCGATCGGCCGTGTTGCTGAAACAGCCTCAGATTAGTTAGGACTTTCAGCAGTTTTTTAATCAACGATCTCCGAGGAGAACGGTTGCGGGGTTGTGTACCAATAATTAAGCGATCGCCAACTCTGATCTCTTGTCCAGATATGACAGCTGACACCAAATCCATCTCACCTTTGACTGGCAAGTAATAAATTAACATCCGCGATCGGTCTTCCCACAATTCACTCAGCTTTCGACCCTTCCAGAAGTGGTTTTCATCAATGTATTCTTCGTGAATCGGCCAAGTTTGCTCAAATAATTTGATTTGTCCAATCGCTCGGTTTCCCAGCGCTGCAAAGGTGAATACGGGTGCTGCTAATCCCACAACACTCATACTCAAATGGTCTGGCAAACTTTGATCTAGGCGCTCTCCTAAGTTTGTATTATAAAAACGGTTGATAATCCGAATCTGGGGATTCAGCACCCGCGCTTGCATCATAATAGACAAATTCAGAGCATCTTTAGATCCAGCGATTACTAAAGTGTCTGCCTGTTGAATTCCTGCTGCTGTCAGGGTAGAAGCTGCTTGTAAATCTCCAACAATCACATCTGGTGCTGTTTCGCCAGGGATAGATTGGTGATGAATGCCAACAACGAAGGCTCCCTGCTGTCTCAGCAACCGAAAGGTTTTATATCCGGTAAGTCCTAAGCCACAAACAATAATTCTGGGTTTCATGAAACGGCAGCATCTTTTATAGGTACGGCTGCATTTCTAGTTAGTTATTAATAATCTTGCCCACTTTCCTGAAATATTACTGTAGCTGATAACACGATTGTTTCAATTGCAGGGAGGGGATAGGAAATAGAAGCACGAAGTAGAAAGAGGATTATAAATTTGATGATTGAGGGTAAAAGGTTTTATAGCACTTCTCGTGTTGAGTTTAATAGAGACCTAACAAGAACAGTCCCTTCCCTGCAACGAAAGGTGAGTAAGATTTCATTCCTCTCTCCTTTTAAGCTAAGGTGTACACACAAGTATTTTGACCTGCAATGCGATTGTATCGGCTGACAATGCGATTGTATCGACTGACAATGCGATTGTATCGACT
>NZ_CAXTTT010000195.1:0-9300 GCF_964247315.1 uncultured Nostoc sp. | reverse complement strand
ACCCTAACCCTCCCCTTATAAAGGGTTTTTGCATAAATCTAGTGCCGTGTCAAGCCTAAATTTGTGCATTAAATGTAAATTGGGTTGACGTAAGGAAACCCAACCTACGTTTAATCCATCTGAATTTTATAGTGGCGATGTCTACGACAGGCTACGCCTACGCCCTTGTGGAAGAGTCTAATATCATTAGTGTCAACTCAACTATAATGCGATATTATGCCAGCAAGAGATATCTTTCACAACGCAGTCAAAAAGGACTAGAAAAAGAAGGGTGGAAAATTACCCACGATCCCTTACCCGTCAGTTTCGAGTTAGGAGATATGTATATATAGCAATCCTGAATGATTCGTGAGAAAATACAGAAGAGAGATATAAGTAATATTTGCGACTAAAGAGGCTAGTAGTAATGTGGATGCGATCGCTAACAGAGTTTATCGAACAGAGCCAAGACAAACGTGAGCTAAAACGAGCGATTGCAGTCAAGATGTTACTCTCAGGACACAAACATGAGGCGATTATGCCAATACTAGGCGTTTCGTCTGGCTTTATCAGTAAGTGTAAAAAGGCATTTTTTCTTCATGGGGTTGAGGGTTTAAAATTAGCACATAAAGGAAGTATTGGAATTTTAAACTAACAACAACATGTAGAGATAATTGAATGGCTTTTAACAAAAGAATCCTGGACTATTAAGGAATTAGAGTATCAGATTGCATCCAAGTATGGATTTGCTTTCGAGTCCAAACAAAGCTACTACGATTTATTTAAGGAAGCACGTATTAGTTGGAAAAAAAGTCAAGCTCATAATCCAAAATATGACCCAGATAAGGTAGCGTCAAAAAAAAAGAGATTTGTGAGTTATTGTCAGCCCGACGAGCCGAAATAGAGCGGAGCCGGAGACGCTCCGCCTCCGGTTGGGAGAGCTAGTTGTGTTCATGGTTGATGAATGTCATCTACTTTGGGGAGACATAATAGGGTATGTTTGGGGAAAAACTAGTGAACGAGTATCAATACCAGATCCTGTAGAGGATATTTGGTTGCAGGCAAAAAGATTAATTCGAGAGTTTTATTTTTTCTGTCATTCTTTCTCTGTAGTCAAGGCTTTATTTGAGCTATCAGTAAGTTGTCAAATTTTTGACTTTCCAAAGCTCCATGAATATGGTGTTTTCTGATGAATCATTTAGGATTGCTATAGTTTTAAACTTTCTGGCACACAGTGGAATGCAGTAAAAAATTACAGTAAACTTAGACCAAGCGATCGCGAGTCTTATTTAAGAAAATACCACAGCGATCGCTTAAATTCTATCCAAGCCCAATGGGTTGCAGATTTATCCCGCCTGGGTATCCAGTCTCCCCCTCAGTTGGTAGAAATTCCAAGCAATCCCACTCAACCACCTACAGCAGAAATAGCAAGCTCTCTAGCAGTTTTTAAAATGAGAGTTGAAACGCCAATGCTAACTGCTCTCCAGTCTGGTGCTGAACGGAATCAAAATGCCTTAGCTGAAATTACTGACCAAACAGCTTGGAACAAAATCGCTCAATTCTATGCCGCCGACGTCAAACTAGATGCGAAACAGCATCTCTCTAATCGGAGCTAAAAAGTCTCAATCTGCCAACACTCAAGAAGATAATTTGCCGATAATAGTGAAAAATTTTGAAGCCACAATGGCTTTAGATACAGTCAGAAATAAATATATGCTGCACAGCCAAATTCATCAATGGTTTATGCAGGGTAAGCATACAAGGAGTGTGGAAGCGCTCAATGAACAAGTATACGCCCAACTATTTTTAACTCCTAGTTCTGGCCCTTGATTGGGGCTTTTTCCCAACGACAGCTACAGCGCCATTGATAATGATGGCATTCGTTAAGCTAATAAACTGAACTAAGTAAAAAGGAGTGACGAGATTTTATCGCATTGACACCTCACCCGTCACTCCTTATAACTTGCGCGTTGATTAGCTGTTACGCATTGTTAAATTACACCAGCTTACTACTTCATTTATCCTCTAACTAAAGAGAGAGGCAGATAATTATTAAGTTAATATGTGATTTTTTATACAATTATTTTTAATTTATTAATATTTATCTTTGCAATTCTAGATATAGTAGTTCGACTATTGCTTGTTCTCAGTCGTTTTACTCTTACCCGTGCCGGGAGCATCCCAAATGTGCAAGTTTATTTTTATACGGTATTTGGACTTAAACAAAGAATGAAATAAGGAATCGCATAAACGTGGAGCGGCTGACCATGGAAACAATTATCATTAGCACTAAATCATTCATTGGAGGAATGACAAAGCGGGTTCAACAATAATAGTTAGAAATTAAGGCTGAGATGTAGAGTTTTCCAAATGTGGTATCTGCTCTTTGCTAGTCATCATTTTGACTGGCTTATCAGTTTAGTCAAAAATTAGCATAATCGTTAGATGGCAGATTTGGCACTCGTATTTAGCTGAGTTTACAGAATTTTCCTACCAAAGGTAGAAGTAATACTTAGCAAAATACCGTAAAATATCTTGTAAAAAAATATCTGAGTAGCAACAGTTATAAGGAACACTTTGTAATTTCCTAGATTAAATTTACTTTGAGCATCTAGGTTGAATGCAATAGGTGTCATTTAAAAACTGCTCCATCTGTAGCGACTGTAAAAAATAAATTATCAAAAACCTAAAATAAATGTAATTTTATAAGTTTAATTGCATAAAAATTGCAGTTTACAACCAGTTAAATTTATCACTCAATAAAATTAGGAATGCTGCAATTTTTTCAAAGATTTACCTAGTAGATTTTTTGCTCAACTTCTGCAAGCAAGTAGCGGTTATTTAAGGTGAACATAGAAAAATTTATCCAACGCACAGAAATATTGCACAAGCGTTTAGCAGATTTATATCAAACTGCTAGTATACTACCTTGGATTTCGCCCGATCTGTTGCCAGAAGCTTTTAAGGAACTCTATGTTAAGCAAAAATAAGTTGCCAGCCAATCAGGAAAATTGCTATATCTGCAAAAACATGGCTGATGTATCCAGGCCAGATTGAGCAATAATTCAAGTAGCACCATGACCAAACCGCCCCTGCTAGAAACACCCCCAATGAGCATAATGTTGTCGCACGCCAGTCGAAGTAAGCTGCCAAACCAACAACGTGATGAATCGTAAAAAACAGTGCAGACAGTACTACAGCTAAAGGACTTGATACCAAAATTTCACATTTACGATAGACAAACGAACGCCAGACAAATTCCTCAAGCAAAGAGTTGATAAATATCCAGTATCCTGAACCTACTAAGTAGATTGCAAAACTGTTCAATCCAACTTGTGTTGCGCGATCACGAACATATTCAACATCTATCCATTTTGCGCCCAGCAACCAATAAACAATCAAGATGATGCCTAGCATTAATAGCCCTAATCCAACTCCAGCTAATAAATCGCGTCTTTTAGGATATTCAACTTTTAAATTCTCTTTATCGATAAATAACAACCAGATAATGGGTAGTACCAACAACCAGATTTTAGATAATAAAGCTACTAAATGTCCTTGGAAGCCAGGGAATATATACAGTTGAGTTGTAATACCAATGCTCGGAACTGGCACAAGTAACAACAGAGCTAGTAGTGCATTTTGATTTTGGTTAGGTTTTAACATGGGAAAGTTTTGTTATATTTCGATGGTTTTAACTTTTAAACTAAATCTATTTTGAAATCTATAGTTTTGATGTCAAGTTAGGGTGATTACTTGTAATCAAATCTATCAATGTGGGTTGTGTTGTAGCTTACTTCTCCGTAGGTATATGGTAGTAAAACCCAACATTAACAAAGATAAAATGTTGGATTTCCTTCCTCAAGCCTACCTACAGATATTACAAGGGTTTAACTTAACATGATATTAAACGTAGTGGAAACATCTCGATCCTATCTAGAAGTATCAGACATTTTGCCCACAATACTCAAAGTTTCAAAATTGATGAGGTTTACTATTACTTTTTCTATTCAAACTATAAAACTTGAGTGTCATAATCAGACTTGAATAAAGTGACATTTTGTCCGTTGTCACATAAATTTCACATGAATTTAATCCTAGAATTCGGATGAATTTGTGTGTAATATTCCCTTGTTCGCAGCATTTTTATAATGATTTACTGTGCCGATTTACTTACACATAATTAAAATGCACAGCCTGCTGCAATGCTGTGAAGGATATAGGATTTGAGGCAGACATTAATACCCATCGTGCTAAGTATAGCTTTTCGTCAAATCCGAGTGTGATACAAACAAGGAATTTAAAATGTACCCAAAATAATGTATATGTAATTGAGAGCGTATTGCTAAAATCGCAATACCTATGGTGGGCTACGCCTACGCAGCATTCAAAGCAGCTATGCACACATTTGGCAAAAAAACTCCATCATTGGGCTACATCTTAGCACTGGATTTAGGTACGACAGGCAACCGCGCCTTTGTATTTAACGCAGACGGCAAGATTGTTGGACAGGCATATAAAGAATTAACTCAGTATTATCCTCAGCCAGGATGGTTAGAACATGACCCTCAACAAATCTGGCAGGATACTTGTTGGGTGATGCAAACCGCAATTGAAAATGCCCAGATTACGCCATCAGCGATCGCAGCCTTTGGACTGACTGTACAGCGCGAAACCTGTTTGATTTGGGACAAAACTACTGGTAAACCCCTCCATAGAGCGATCGTCTGGCAAGATCGCCGTACTGCTCCTTTTTGCCACCAGTTACAAGAGCAAGGCTACGCTGAAGAAATTTACGATCGCACCGGATTAATCATTGATGCCTACTTTTCTGCTACCAAGCTCAGATGGCTATTAGACAATTTTACAGATGTTGACCTAAACAATGTTTTAGCAGGCACTATTGATACCTGGGTGTTGTGGAATCTCACAGGTGGGAAAGTCCATGCCACTGACCACAGCAACGCCAGCCGTACAATGTTGATGAATCTCAAAACCTGTGAGTGGGATGAGATTTTGCTCGATCTGTTTCAGATTCCGGCTCACATTTTGCCCCAGATTCAACCGAGTTTAGGAGTATTTGGAGTCACTGATGCGACTTTGTTGGGTGCTGAAATTCCCATTACTGCCATCTTAGGAGATCAGCAAGCTGCTCTATTTGGTCATGGCTGCGATCGCCCCGGTTTGATGAAATGTACTTACGGGACTGGTAGCTTTTTGGTAGCTCATACAGGCAATCGAATTGTGCGATCGCACCATCAACTTCTTTCCACTATTGCATGGACACAAGCAAATCCCAAGGATACTTTAGATGTCGGCTATGCCTTAGAAGGCAGTATGTTTACGAGTGGTGCTTGTATTAAATGGTTGCGCGATCGCCTGAAGTTAATTAAAACTGCTGCTGAAACTGAAGCGATGGCCAATCAGGTAAAAGATAATGGCGGAGTCTACTTTGTGCCAGCATTTAGTGGATTGGGCGCACCCTACTGGGATATGAGCGCTAGGGGAGCTTTTTTCGGCATTACCGCCAGTGTACAACCAGAGCATTTAGTTCGCGCCGTCCTAGAAGCGATCGCTTATCAAGTTCTGGAGGTGGTGCAAGCGATAAATGCATCTAGCAGTACTCCAGTTGGGCGATTAACCGTAGATGGTGGTGCTTGCGAGAATAATTTTTTGATGCAGTTTCAAGCTGATGTTTTAGGTATTCCAGTTGAACGCCCGATAATGCGCGATACGACCGTTCAGGGTGCAGCATTTGCCGCAGGTTTAGCTGTAGGATTTTGGGAGAGCTATGAAGCACTGGTGGAACAACGGCAAATTGAACGTGTGTTTGAGCCGAGGAACAATTTCTCCTTGTCCAACTTTGGTACTTGGCAAAAGGCAGTGAAACGTACTCTGGCTTGGGACGAGTAGCCGATCCAAAAGGAGTTAAAGGGAAAATTCTTAGCATGAAAGAGGGAAGGCGAAGGAAAAAATAACAATCTATAGCAATCCGAATTGAAACGCGAGAAAATACGGAAACAAAAAGTACGTATATATAAGCATTACAGCTATTTTCTATCTCACGAATGATTTAGGATTGCTATATTACAATCAAACAAATGGATGGAGTATTAATTTATCATGCCCTACAGTCAATTCAACATTGACCGAGTAAAACAAGATTTTCATCTAAATACTGTGCAAGGAGTCCGCTTTTTCCCAGACTTGATTGAACCCATTACTCCAAGTTTCAGACTACAAGGTATTTTAGAAGATTTACCGTGGGCGATTCTCTAAAGAGACGCTGCGCGATCGCAGTAGATACAGAAAAAGCTCGTTCAGAGGCGATAATTAATCCTATATTGCTGGAAGTGCGACGCATCTTCAATTCCACAATTAGTGTATTTTCAGGAGAAGAGTTTAACGTTGATGCGAGTATTGGACTCAACGGTGTCTGTGACTTCCTACTTTGCCGTTCGCCTGAACAATTAACGGTGGAAGCACTTGCAATTGTCATTGTTGAAGCGAAAAAATCAGATTTAAAATCTGGATTAGGACAATGCATTGCAGAAATGGTAGCTGCACAGCGATTCAATCAAGCAAGAGTTCAACCCTTAACAGCAGTTTACGGTACTGTAAGCAGCGGAACCCAATAGCGATTTCTGAAACTAGAGGGGCAAACAGTCACAATTGATTTAATGGATTATTCTCTTCCTCCTATCGAACTAATTCTGAGCTTTTTGGTGTGGATGGTAAAAGCAGGTTAATTTCATTCCAAAATCGATCGTTAAAATAACTCTTACTTTTATAATTCATTAGACATCTGGTGAAAAACTAGAGACATAGTACTACTAAGACTCTACAAGGTTTCTGGATATATCTATCTAGCAGAAGTCAAGTAAGTATTAATCAGTCAAAATATCACTCACAGATAAAAAGCGCATGACTACTAAACCGAAGATTTTCATTGATGGGGAATCAGGAACCACAGGCTTACAAATTTACTCACGCCTGAACCAACGTGATGATATTGAGTTAGTTAGCATTGAAGCATCTAAGCGTAAAGATGCAACTGAGCGAACCAAACTAATCAATGCTGTTGATGTTATCATTCTCTGCCTGCCTGATGATGCGGCCCGTGAAGCTGTTAGCTTAGTCAGTAATACTAGGGTTAAGATCCTTGATGCTAGTACTGCCCATCGCACGGCTAAAGACTGGGTATATGGCTTCCCTGAACTCAATCCAGGACAGCGAGAGAAAATCGCCAGCGCCCAGTTTGTCAGCAATCCGGGCTGTTATCCCACAGGATTTTTAGCTTGTATCCGTCCGTTGATTGCCAAAGGACTCTTAAATAGTAACTTTCCCATCACCGTTAATGCAGTGTCAGGTTACTCTGGTGGCGGAAAGAATCTCATTAAACAGTATCATACCTTCCACGAACAGCAAGCGGGCGCAGAGTCGCTCCACCCTTATGGTATCTACGGTTTGCAGTTTGGGCATAAGCACGTCAAAGAAATGCATCAGTATTCGGGGTTAGCATCACCACCGCTTTTCGTACCAGCCGTGGGAGATTTTGAGCAGGGGATGCTAGTACAGATACCTTTACCACTGGGGACTTTGGATAATCCACCATCAGGTAAGATTATTCATCAAGCGATCGCTGACTACTACCAAAGTGAAAAGTTTGTGCAGGTTGCTCCATTCCATGATTCAACTCTGCTCAGAGACGGAACATTTCTGGATGCGATGTCTACGACGGGCTACGCCTACGCACTCAACGATACTAATATTGTTCAGGTTTTTGTATTCGCCAATGACACTACCAAAGAAGTCTTGCTAGTTGCTCGTCTTGACAATTTAGGTAAGGGCGCATCAGGAGCCGCAGTCCAAAACCTAAACATCATGCTCGGTTTTCCAGAAGAGTTGGGATTGTCATGAAAGAGAGTTAAGCAGTGAGGAGCAGGGGAGCAGAGGAGAAGTTGCAGTAAATTTATTCCTCTCTGCCTCTTGTGCCCAATGCCCCATGCCCAATACCTATTATCTTGATTTTTCTTTCAGTTCCTCAAGTAATTGAATTACATTATGCTCAAATGTTTTGTTTCGCTCTTGAACTGATTCAATTAACGGTTTATCAAAAAGATTAATGACATATTTAGCCACTTGAACACCTAAAGGTCTTAAATGTCCACCTGCTACAGTTTTCCGAAAATATTGAGGTGGCTTTTGCAGAATATTAGTAAACCATTCACAGGTTGATTTAGCAATATTATCTGATTTGAAACAGACTAAACCCATGATATTAAATAGCCCACTATCCTTGATTAAATGCTGGGTTTCTTCAACAGTTGGTTTCACACCCCAACCAAGATTATCAATGATATCCGCTAAAAATTGAGGACGAATTGCGCTCCCTGTGTCAGCAATAGCAGGTGCTAATAAGATAGAAACCTGCCCTTTAATAAAAACACTATTAATTTTGATTTTCCGACGTACATAAGTGCAAATTAATTTTTCAACTTCATCCCTTTTTCGGATTAGTTCATCAAATAAAATGTTAATATCTGCAATTACACTTTCTATCTGTGAATCATCAGAAGTATGAGCTAATAGGTTACGAATAAACTGTTCTCTATCTTGAGGCTTTGGAGGTAGAGCAGTAAATCCTTCTAATAAAGAGATATATTTACAACCAAGGCTATGTCCAATCCAAGAAAAGTTTTTATCATCTAGATAAGCTTCATAATCGTATCCTTCAACAGTTGCCATCCTTACAAGCTCTGGCAAAATTTCATATTGCTCCCTCATGAGAAAACCAGCTTCTACATAATGGTTAAAAGTAAAATTAAACGGCAAAAGAATAATTGTATATCCCTGCTCGAATAAAGATTGAAGCAGATAACGATAAAAAAGCATGGGGCCAAATGTACCAAAGAAAGCCCCGGCAATAAATTGAATTACTCCTTTAGGCTTTGGATGTAAAGCAACCCAACTGTGAGAAACTGGTTTAAATCTCAGTTTTAGATTCATATTTACCATGACTTATTTGTAGGTATATGCTGAATCTCCAAACTGAAGTTGCTGCTTTTCGGATTATTCAAAAGATATTTTTGTCAAACTGCGATCGCCTCGTTAGCAAATAGCCGGAACTCTCTTAATGGCGTTAATTCCACTAGTTAGCGGTGGTTAAAGCTATTTCACCTTAGCGCGGAAGCGGACAAAACCATAAGAATTAGCTGGTGTGCCAGATCCAGTGGCTGCGGGTAGATTGGGAAAACTTGGGACTGTACCCGGATTTCTCACAAGCAGTAAAAAATCAATTTACATAACTTGATGTGAGAC
>NZ_CAXTTT010000194.1:0-9566 GCF_964247315.1 uncultured Nostoc sp. | reverse complement strand
ACGAACTCACCTCTATTTACCACTTTGCCAACATTTAGATGCGTTTGCCCTGGGGAGCAGTGTGACTGGGCAAGCAATCGGAACCGACCTATTTAATATTGATAGAGTAGAAGTTCTTAAAGGTCCAGCTTCAGTGCTGTATGGTTCTGCTGCTCCAGGTGGAACAGTTAATCTTGTCACTAAGCAGCCACTTCGTGACCCTTTTTACCAGGTAGAGGCAACGATCGGAAATTATGATTTCTACAGTGGAAGGGTTGATTTATCAGGACCCTTAAATGATTCTAAATCAGTTCTCTACAGACTAAATGTCGGCTACGAGAACTCTGGTAGTTTCATCAATTTTTTTGATAGACAATCCCTGAGTATTTCACCTAGCCTGAGTTTTAGGCTTGGCGATCGCACCAACTTAACTTTACAGGGAGAGTATGCCAGCATCGATGCTGGATCATATGTCGGTCTACCGACTGTCGGCACTGTTTTTCCCAATCCAAATGGTAAAATTCCCCGCAGTTTTTACTCTGGTGAACCTAGTGACTTTGTCCGCACACAGAACAGTAGAATTGGGTTTAGATTAGACCATCAATTCAGCGACAATTGGTCACTACGCAACGCCTTCCAAGTAAAATTTTCGACACTTGATACAGACGATGTTATTGCTAGAAGCCTAGATTCTGATAATCGAACCCTCAATCGGATTCGTGTACTTAGTGAAGGTGATGGCGAAAACTATATCTTGACAACAAACCTGATTGGTAATTTGTCTACTGGCTCAATTGGACATCAATTGCTCGTTGGAGTTGATTTGAATAAAGATCATGCAACATACACACGAAGGAGGAGGAGTACGGGGGTTCCGTCACTTAATATATTTAACCCTGTCTATAATCAACCGCAAGCAGAAGAACCTTTTGAAATCAGCTTTAGCAATGATTACGGAAGCAATTCACTTGGGATTTATATTCAAGATTTAGTAAGCCTGACAAGCAATCTGAAATTGCTACTGGGTTTGCGGTATGACACTCAAGACTACAACTCTCGGGATCTCACTAGTGATCTTAGATATAGTCAAGCCGATAGTGCATTCTCCCCACGAGTCGGCATCGTTTATCAGCCCATACCACCCATTTCACTCTATGCCAGTTATGCCCGTTCCTTTACCCCAAGCCTATTTGGAAACTCAGTCGATGGGCGTCCATTTGAACCAGAGCGAGGAACTCAATATGAAGTGGGAGTGAAAGCAGATTTAAGCAACCGACTTTCAGCCACCCTTGCCTTCTATGACCTGACACGCACTAACGTTTCAACGGATGACCCAAACAATTTTGGCTTCTCTATCCAGACGGGTGAACAGCGCAGCCGAGGCGTTGAATTTAATATTGTGGGTGAAATCTTACCGGGATTGAATGTTATTGCAGGCTATTCTTACATCGATGCCCAAATTACCAAAGACAACTTCTTTCCTGTGGGTAATCGTTTGGATAATGTCCCATACAATTCATTCAACCTTTGGACAACCTATCAATTTCAACAGGGTTCACTGCAAGGCTTGGGGTTTGGCTTGGGATTATTCTATGTAGGTGAGCGCCAAGGAGATTTAGACAATACTCCGACCTCTGTGTTACCCAGCTACTTCCGCACCGATGCTGCAATTTTTTACCAACGAGGTCGGTATCGGGCTGCGCTCAACTTCACCAACTTATTCAACGTGGACTATTTTGAAGGCACTGGTGATTTTGAGCTAATTGCTGGCGCACCATTCACGGTTCGGGGAACCATTTCTTGGGAATTTTGACCTTGATCATCGATATCAATCAGTAGCAAACAAAAAGTAAACAATAATCAAGCATTATTTTCTCATAAAACTGATACTAGACCGAATAACAAGGGTCGTATCAAACAGTTTCTAATAACTCAGTAAGAGAATCAAAGACAAATGAGTACTTATCTAGAATGCAGTTGTAATGGCTTAGAAATAGCAATTATTGGCGTGACAGGTCGTTTTCCTGGTGCCAAAAATATTGAGGAGTTTTGGCAAAATCTACGTGATGGTATAGAATCTATATTCTCTTTGTCAGATGAAGAACTCAAATCTTCAGGAATAGATATTATCAATATAAATGATAATTATGTTAAAGCGGCAGCTATATTAGAAGAAATAGAACTATTTGATGCTTCATTTTTTGGATTCAATCCCAGAGAAGCTCAAATTATCGATCCTCAACAGCGTATTTTCTTAGAATGTGCTTGGTCAGCTTTGGAAAATGCTGGATATGATTCTAAACAGTATCAAGGTTCGATTGGGGTTTATGCTGGTACAGGAATTAGTAATTATTTAATTAATCTTTATTCCAATCAGAATATCAGAAATTCTATTGATGCTCAACAGCTTATTTTTGCAAATGACAAAGATTTCCTCACCACAAGAGTATCTTATAAGTTAGAACTAGAAGGTCCTTCTGTAGATGTTCAAACGGCCTGTTCAACTTCATTAGTCGCTGTACATTTAGCCTGCCGAAGTTTACTGAGTGGGGAATGTGATATTGCCTTAGCTGGTGGTGTTGCAATCAACCCATCACAAAAATCTGGATATTCTTATCAAGAAGGTGGGATTTTATCTCCAGACGGTCATTGCCGTGCCTTTGATGCTAAAGGGCGAGGAACTGTTTTTGGTAGTGGTGTAGGCATTGTAGTTTTAAAGCGATTAGAAGATGCTCTTGCTGATGGAGATTGCATCCATGCTGTCATAAAAGGTTCAGCTATTAATAACGACGGCGCTCTCAAAGTTAGCTACACAGCACCTCGTATTGATACCCAAGCAAAGGTAATTAGAACAGCTCAAACAATTGCTGAAGTTGACCCAGAGACTATTACCTACATTGAGGCACACGGAACCGGAACATCTTTAGGAGATCCGATTGAAATTGCAGCACTAACACAAGCTTTTCGTGCGGGCACTCAGAAGAAAGGATTCTGTGCTATTGGTTCTGTCAAGACAAATATTGGACACCTTGATACTACAGCAGGTGTTACAGGCTTAATCAAAACAGTTTTAGCCCTTAAAAACAAACAAATACCACCGAGCTTGCATTTTCAGCAGCCCAATCCTCAGATTGATTTCGATAACAGTCCTTTTTACGTTAATACAACACTTTCAGAGTGGAAAACTAACGCCACTCCCCGCCGTGCTGGAGTGAGTTCATTCGGTATTGGTGGAACTAATGCTCATGTGATTCTAGAAGAAGCTCCACCTACTCAACCTTCTGGTCTTTCTCGCCCTTGGCAGTTGTTATTACTCTCTGCGAAAACCGAGTCAGCATTAAAAACTGCCACAACAAATTTAGTTACTCATCTCAAACAGCATCCTGAGTTAAACTTGGCTGATGTTGCATATACTTTACAAGTTGGTCGGCGAGCATTTGAGCATCGTCGTATGCTTCTATGTCAGAATTCTGAGGATGCAGTTACAGTTATAGAAAACCTAGACCCACAAAAAATATTCACTCACTTCCAAGAACCTTGCAACAGACAAATTGTGTTTATGTTTCCTGGTCAAGGTTCACAGTATGTAAACATGGGAAGAGAGTTATATGAGACAGAGCCAATATTTCAGAAATATATAGATGAGTGCTGTGAAATACTCGAATCTCGTCTTGGTGTTGACTTACGCACGATTTTATATCCAGATAAAGACAAGATAGAATTTGCCACACAACAACTGCAACAAACTCAGATTACTCAGCCTGCTCTGTTCGTGATTGAGTATGCCCTAGCTCAGTTATGGATGGCGTGGGGTATATCCCCTGTGGCAATGATTGGTCATAGTATTGGGGAGTATGTAGCTGCTTGTTTAGCGGGTGTGTTTTCTCTAAAAGATGCTTTAGGACTTGTTGCTACTCGTGGACGACTCATGCAACAAATTCCATCTGGTGCAATGCTTTCGGTTGCACTTTCTGAGGAGGCAATACAATCTTGTCTTCATAAAAATCTTTCTCTGGCGGCAATTAATGCACCTTCTTTGTGTGTTGTATCGGGATCACAACCAGCAATAGACAAATTGCAACAGGAACTACAATCAGCGGGTGTCAGTTGTAGACGTTTGCATACGTCCCATGCTTTTCATTCCCAAATGATGGAACCCGTCATTGAGACTTTCACCCAATGCTTACGAAAAGTCAAACTAAATCCCCCGAAAATTTCGTTTGTGTCCAATGTCAGTGGAACTTGGATTACTGCCTCACAAGCAACAGATCCTAATTATTGGGCTAAGCATCTAAGGGAGCCAGTGCGTTTCAATCAAGGCGTAATTGAGTTACTTAAACAGCCAAAGCAGATATTGTTGGAAGTTGGTTCGGGTCAAACGCTGAGTAGTTTGGCTAAACAACATCAAACAGAGGAATTAATAGCACTGACCTCTATACGGCATCCGCAAGAGCAACAATCAGATGTAGCATTTTTATTCAATACCTTGGGTAAGCTTTGGTTAGTAGGGATTCAAATTGATTGGTCTAGTTTTTACATCAATGAAAAGCGTCATCGCTTACCTTTACCTACATATCCCTTTGAGCGTCAGCGTTATTGGATTGAGTCAGAAAAAATAGATGATATCACTAATCATCAAATTATAAGTAAAAAACCAAATATTGCCGATTGGTTTTACCTTCCTACTTGGAAGCAAGTTAATTTACTGGAACCCTTCAAACCAAAAAAAACAGAGAAGCCAAAGTTATGCTATCTGGTCTTTGTTAACTTGTGTAACTTAGGTATACAAATTGCTGAAAAATTAGAACAAGATAGTCAAGAAGTCATAACTGTAACTGTGGGAGAGAATTTTACTCAACTTAGCGATCGCACTTATGCAATCAACCCTCAACAGCAACATGACTATGATGTTTTATTTCAAACGTTACAAGAAATAAATAAAATACCACAAACTATTGTTCATTGTTGGGGTGTCACAACCAATACTCAAAGCTTGAGTCAAATACCCTCTGAAGCAACAAAATTAGCAATTTCAACTTTTGAACAGTATCAAAATTTTGGTTTTTACAGTTTACTATTCATTGCGAAGGCATTATCTAAACAAAATATTACCAAACCTCTGGAATTAATGGTTATCACCAATAATCTTTATGAGGTCATCGGACAAGAAGAGTTAATTGTAGAAAAAGGAACAGTTTTAGGAGCGTGTAAGGTAATTCCACAAGAGTATCCAAATATTACCTGCCGTAACATTGATATCATTCTTTGTGAATCAAAGACTTCCCTAGAAAAACAACTTATAGACCAAATGATAGCAGAACTAACAATTCAGCCATCTGACTTGGTTGTTGCTTACCGTGGTAGACATCGATGGGTACAAACCACTCAGCCAACGCAATTAAAAGAAGTGGAAGAAGAAACAACTAGACTTAGGAAAGGAGGAGTTTATTTAATTGCAGGAGATTTTGTCGGAAGTCTTGGCTTAGTGTTTGCAGAATATTTAGCTCAGACAGTACAAGCTAAGCTCATTTTGATTGGCAATATAGGACTTCCCCAAAGGAATGGATGGTCTCAATGGCTAACAACCCATGAAGAACAAGATACAGTCAGTAGCTACATCAAAAAAATTCTTTCATTAGAAGAGTCAGGTACAGAGTTGCTCAATGATGATACTTTCGGTTGGTTTAATCCTTGTGGTTTATTCACCGGAAAACTATTGTAAATACCTAGTTCATATAAATTGAATGATTAACGGATTATTTTGTGTAAATACTAGGAGTTGAAACATGGAATTTAGTTTATTTTATTTTTCTGGAGATGGTTCAAAAATTGAAAATAACAAGTATAATCTATTAATAGAAAGTGCAAAATTTGCAGATCAAAACAATTTCTCTGCCCTTTGGACTCCAGAGAGACATTTCCATCCATTTGGAGGACTTTATCCAAACCCATCTTTAACTTGTACAGCACTAGCAATGGTTACCAAGCAAATTCAATTACGCGCTGGTAGTCTTGTCATGCCACTTCATAATCCAGCACGAGTGGCTGAAGAATGGTCTGTAGTTGATAATATTTCAAATGGTAGGGTTGCAATTGGTTTTGCATCAGGTTGGACGATGGATGACTTTGTACTTTCTACTGAAAGTCATGCCAACCGCAGAGAAACAATGTGGCATGGAATTCAGATAGTCCAGAAGCTTTGGGAAGGTGAACAAGTTGAACTCAAAGATGCGACTGGAAAAACTTTTAATGTGAGAACTTTCCCACGACCAATACAGATCAAGCTACCGACTTGGATTGTGTGTCAATCTTCAACAACATTTATTGAAGCTGGCAAAATTGGTGCTAATGTACTTACTTCTTTATTAGGAGCAACTTTAGAGGAAGTTACTCCACAAATATTACTATATCGCCAATCTTTAGAAGAACATGGTTATGACCCTAAAGCAGGGAAAGTAGCAATGATGATACATACATTTGTAGGAGAAGATTTTGACACGGTAAAAGAAGCAGCGAGAGAACCTTTTTATAATTATTTGAAAACCCACATTGATCTATTAGAAAGCTTAGCGAAAAATGCTGGAATTAAGGTAGATTTAGAAAAGTTTACACAAGCAGATATTAATAGTCTTTTGCGGTTTGCTTATGAAGGTTGGCTAAAAGGAAGAACGCTGATTGGGTCAAAAACAACTTGTATGCAAATGATTGAGCGTTTAAAGAAGGCTGGTGTTGATGAAGTTGCTTGTCTAATTGACTTCAACGATAACTTTGACGCTGTAATGACAAGCTTACCCTATCTAAAAGATTTGAAGAATATGTGTAACCTTCAAGAAAAAAAAGTTATGTCATTATCTTGAAATGTTAGTGTTTTTAAATTCTTTTTTTAAGTATAAATTATTATGGAGATTTACTAGTGAATAATTTTTATCAACAAATAGCTGCTCTATCTCCAGAACAACGGATAATATTTGAAAAGCGTCTTAAGCAGAAAGAACTAAATCAATTACAAAAGCCAGAAACATCTAAAATAAAAATTACTAGGAGAAAAAACTCTAAGGATTTACCTTTATCTTTTGCTCAACAACGTCTGTGGTTTTTCCAGCAATTAAATCCTGAAAGCAGTGCTTACAATGTTTTTAATGCTTTGCATATTGAAGGTCAGTTGAACATAGCAGTACTAGAAAAGGTATTTACTGAAATTGTAAGTCGTCATGAAAATTTACGAACAACTTTTACTACCGATTCAGAAGGACAACCAATTCAGGTAATTTCTTCTAGTCACCCATTAATAATACCAATAGTTGATTTGAAGGACGTACCCAATAGAAAAGAAGAAGTTCAAATATTAGCTACTAGGGAAATACAAAAACCCTTTGACCTGACTAAACCACTACTGCGGTTAACTCTTGTACAGTTGGGAGACGCAGAGCATGTCTTGTTAATAACAATACATCACATCATATGTGATCGCTGGTCTTTGGGAATATTTATTCGGGAAATGAAAGTCCTTTACGAGGCTTTTTTCAATGGTCAACCTTCTTTGCTACCTGAACTATCAATCCAATATGCAGACTGGTCAGTTTGGCAACAAGAATATTTACAAGGAGAAGTGTTGTTAAATCAAACAAATTACTGGAAGAAACAGCTTGCTAACCTTTCAGTTCTAGAACTTCCTACTGACAGACCTCGACCAGCTATTGCAACATATAAAGGTGCAAAACAATCTTTTGAATTATCTAAAACTTTATCTGACACACTTAAAGCTTTGAGTGTGAATGAAGGGATTACACTATTTACATTATTATTAACAGTATTTAAAGTTTTATTACATAAATATACTAACCAAAATGATATTGTCGTTGGAACCGATATTGTTAACCGCAGTCGCTCCGAAACTGAAGAATTAATTGGTTTTTTGATTAATACTTTAGTGCTGCGTAGTGACTTGTCTGGAAACCCGACTTTCCGCCAATTGTTAAATCGAGTACGTGAAGTAACTCTTAAAGCTTATGACCATCAAGACTTGCCATTTGATAAGCTGGTAGATATTTTGAACCCAGAGCGAAATCTCAGCGAAATGATACCTCTGTTTCAGGTCAAATTTGATCTGCAACTGGCACAGGTCGAAGCATTAGAGCTTTCAAATCTAACCGTAAGTTATTTGAATTTTGACAACGGTACAACAAAGTTTGAGTTGCGTTTTAACTTCTTAGAAACGGATCAAGGACTAATAGGACTAGTAGAATACAGCACTGATATTTTTGATGCCAGTACCATTAATAGGATGGTGGAACATTATCGAAATTTACTAGAGAGGATTGTCACTAATCCACAGCAGCAGCTTTGTGAATTGTCGCTCTTAACAGAAAGTGAACGACATCAGTTATTGGTAGAGTGGAATAATACAGCAGTTGATTATCCTCAACAGCAATGTATTTATCAGTTGTTTGAGGCGCAAGTAGAACGCACGCCTGATGCTGTAGCAGTTGTGTTTGAAGATGAACAACTAACTTATTGGGAACTCAATATTAGAGCGAATCAACTAGCACATTACTTGCGTTCATTGGGAGTCAAACCGGAAGTATTGGTAGGGATTTATGTAGAGCGATCGCTGTTTATGGTCATCGGACTATTAGCCATCCTCAAAGCAGGTGGTGCTTATGTACCCCTAGACCCTAGCTATCCTCAAAAGCGATTAGCATTTATACTAGAAAATACTCAAGCGCCAGTACTGCTAACTCAAGCCTCGCTTATGGAGGCAATGCCGCAACACAAAGCTCAAGTCGTTTGTTTAGATGCACATTGGCATTATATTGCCCAACAAAGCAAAGAAAATTTCTTCTGTGGGCTAACTCCTGACAACCTAGCTTATGTGATCTACACCTCTGGTTCAACAGGCAAACCCAAAGGTGTAATGATTAAACACAGTAGCACAGTTGCAATGTTGGATTGGTCAAACAAAACCTTTGAGGTTGAAGCAAGAGGTGGAGTTTTAGCATCAACTTCGATTTGTTTCGACCTTTCGGTGTTTGAAATATTTGTTCCTCTGTCTTGCGGTGGTAAGGTGCTGTTAATCGAGAATGCACTATATTTACCAACTTTGCCAACAACCGAGAGTGTAACCTTAATTAATACTGTCCCAAGTGTGATTTCACAGTTACTAAGAACTGATGGCATTCCAACTTCAGTGCAAACTGTTAATATCGCTGGTGAACCACTCCATAATCAACTCGTACAACAACTTTATCAGCAGGAGAATATACAACAGGTCTTTAACCTGTATGGGCCTTCTGAAGATACAACTTATTCAACCTCTACCTGCATACAAAAAGGTACTAGCAACACGCCACCTATTGGTCGTCCGATTCACAACACGCAGATTTATTTGTTAGATAAAAATTACCAACCTGTTCCTGTATGTGTACCTGGTATGTTGTATATTGGCGGTGCAGGTTTAGCCCGTGGTTATTTCAATCAACCTGAACTCACTGCGGATAAATTTATTCCCAATCCCTACACAAACCAGCCAGGGGAAACCCGGATTTCTCACAAGCAGTAAAAAATCAATTTACATAACTTGATGTGAG
>NZ_CAXTTT010000193.1:0-9592 GCF_964247315.1 uncultured Nostoc sp. | reverse complement strand
TATCAAAGACTCATTCACGAGTATCAAAGACTCATTCACGAGTATCAAAGACTCGCCCACGAGTATCAAAGACTCGTCCTCTATTCTCCATGCCCAATGCCCATGACAACTAAAACATTAGGACTCGAACAAAACCTCCACGACTATTTACTGTCAGTTTCTCTTCGAGAACCGGAAATTTTGACCCAACTAAGACAGGAAACAGCCCAGTATCCGATAGGGAGAATGCAGATTGCTCCCGAACAAGGGCAGTTTTTGGCGTTACTGGTGCAGTTGCTAGGAGCTAAGAAAACTTTGGAAATTGGGGTATTTACAGGTTATAGTTCCCTGGTGGTCGCATTGGCGTTACCAAAAGACGGTAAGGTGGTAGCCTGTGATATCAGTGAGGAATTCACAACGATCGCTCGGCGCTATTGGCAGCAAGCAGGAGTGGCGGATAAAATTCAACTGCACATTGCCCCAGCTTTGCAGACATTGGATTGGCTACTGGCAACAGAAGCAGAAACTTTTGATTTTGCCTTTATCGATGCAGATAAGAGCAACTATGATCGCTATTATGAGCGATCGCTGCAATTAGTGCGTCCGGGGGGATTGATTGCGATCGATAATGTTCTCTGGTCAGGTAGGGTTGCCGATCCCCAAGTGCAAGATAATAGAACTAAAAGAATTCGTGCTTTTAATCAAAAACTGCATCAAGACCAGCGAGTTAGTCTTAGTTTAGTAGCGATCGCAGATGGCTTAACTTTGGCACTGAAAAAGTAAGTTTAGCGAAAATAGCTCTTATTGCTCTAACATTTGGAAGAATCGGGTAAAGTAATCTGGAAAAGTCTTCGCTGTGCAACCAGGATCTTTAATTACAATCCCTGGAACCTTCAAGCCAGTGACAGCAAAAGCCATCGCCATTCGATGATCGTGATAGGTTTCAATCGCCGCCGGGGTAATGGGGCCAGGCTCAATTTTTAGTCTATCTGCAAATTCTTCAACCTCAACACCTAACCGTCGCAACTCTGTAACCACAGCTTTAATTCGGTCAGTTTCCTTATATCGAATATGTTCCACGTTACGAATGGTAATTGGAGAACTGGCAAAGGGGGCGATCGCTCCTAATGTTTGCACCAAATCCGATATATCATTCATATCAATGTCGATGCCTTGCAATTGCTTTGGCCCCGTCACTTCAGTGTAATCATCCGAATCCTTAATTTGGCAACCCATCTGTTCTAAAACATTCAGCCAGAGAATATCACCTTGACAGGATTGTTTGGTCAAATGTTTTACCCGCACCCGTCCACCCGTGACGGCGGCGGCGGCAAAAAAGTAAGAAGCATTTGACGCATCGGGTTCTACTGTGTAATGTCGAGCTTGGTAACGTTGACCTGCTTTAATCTGAAATTGATTATCGCCAATTTGAATCACCTCCACGCCAAAATCTGCCATCAGCCGACAGGTCATTTTGACGTAAGATTGAGAAACTAATGTCCCCTCAACCTCAATGTTCGTATCTTGTTGAGCATAAGGCGCAATCATCAGCAATGCCGAAAGTTGCTGACTTGTTTGGTTAGCTTTCAACCGAAAATTTCCGCCAGCGAATCCCTGGCTATTGACGGTGTAAGGCATAAACCCAGAATTTCCCTCAAAGTTAACGGTTGCTCCACCCGTTTGTAGCACCGTCAGCATGTCGCCCATCGGCCGTTCTCGCATCCTGGGAACCCCATCTAGCCGATATTCGCCGTTACCCAATGCCACCAGCGCCGAGATAAACCGTGCTGCTGTACCTGCCAAACCCACAAATAAATCTGCCTGTTTAGCTGGAATCTCCCCTCCTCTTCCCGCCACTTGAATTTGTGCCAGTTGAGGATTCAAAGTAATGGGAATGCCCAACTGCTCTACGCATTTGGCAAAATACTCGCTGTCTTCACTAAATAAGGCATTTTCTAAAATTGAGTCACCTTGTGCTAACGCCGCGACAAGCAACGCTCGATTGGTAAGACTTTTAGAGCCGGGAATTTCTACCGTGGCATCCACTGGCCGATTCAGAGCAGGAATTGCAATGGTATCCACTTTAAACCTCTACGTAGGCGGTTAGCTACAACTTTCTTTATATATTCCCATATCTTGAGCAAAAGGGGCAGGGGAGTAAAGAGTGTGAGTTACAAGTAAATAGTGAGGAATAAAATTTTAAAACTTATAATTTAAAACTCGCCTATAACTCAGCACTGGCTCAACGCCAGCTATCCGCTAACAGGACTCTAGAAAGATGCAATTTATCGATCAAGCAAAAATTGAAGTTGAAGCTGGTAAGGGCGGCGATGGTATTGTCGCTTTCCGGCGAGAGAAGTACGTGCCGACTGGCGGCCCCTCTGGTGGTAATGGGGGACGAGGTGGTTCGATATTTTTCGTTGCCGAAGAAAACCTACAAACTTTGTTGGACTTCAGATACAACCATCGCTTTCAGGCAGAAAAGGGGACTCGTGGCGGGCCAAATAACTGCACTGGGGCAGCAGGAAAGGATTTAATTATTGAAGTTCCCTGCGGTACAAGCATTTATGATGCTGAAACTGGCGAACTACTAGGGGATTTAATTGAGCCTAAACAGACTTTGCTGATTGCCCAAGGTGGTAAAGGCGGGCTGGGAAATCAGCATTTCTTGAGTAACCGTAATCGCGCCCCAGAATATGCCCTCCCAGGATTACCAGGGGAAATAAAGCAGCTACGTCTGGAGTTAAAACTTTTAGCAGAAGTGGGGATTATTGGCTTACCAAATGCTGGTAAATCCACTTTAATTTCATCTTTATCAGCTGCACGTCCAAAAATCGCAGATTACCCTTTTACTACGCTCATCCCAAATTTGGGTGTAGTGCGGAAACCTACTGGCGATGGTACTGTTTTCGCCGATATTCCCGGACTAATTGAGGGAGCAGCTCACGGAGCAGGGCTGGGACATGATTTCTTGCGCCACATCGAGCGCACGCGGGTGCTACTTCACTTAATTGATGCTACTAGTGATGATGTGGTTAGAGACTACTACACAATTAAGGAAGAATTACAAGCTTATGGACGGGGTTTAGCAGAACGTCCGCAAATTTTGGCGCTGAATAAAATTGATGCAGTCGATCGGGAAACTGTCGATTTGGAGGCGTTAGCCACCCAACTTAATCATCTTTCCTACGCCCCGGTTTTTGTGATTTCTGCGGTGACTCGCACCGGGTTAGAGCCGATGTTACAGGAAATTTGGGGAATTCTCGACCAAATGAAGGTTCCTGAAGAAGTGGAGGCTTTTAGATAATTACTAATTCGTAATTCGTAATTCGTAATTACTACTTTCAGAAGGAAAGTAGCTGTTGGCAGTAGAAATAGTTTTTTTTACTTACGGGATGAAGCTTTTAAAATTACGAATTACGTAGCTTGCTTCTCGCTAGAGGCGAGTATTATCAATTAGGAATTATGTTGATGTATCCTGGATTAGAGGAATCTTAATCACAAACTCAGCGCCTTGTCCTAGCTGCGAAAAACATTCTAAGGAACCGCCATGTCTTTCTGTAATGATTTGGTAGCTAATGGCAAGACCCATTCCTGTACCTTGACCGATGGGTTTGGTGGTAAAGAAGGGGTCAAATAGTTGTTTTTTAACATCTTCTGGTATTCCCAACCCATTATCGGTAATCTTAATTGTTACCTGATTTGGCTCCTGTAGTTGAGTGCGAATGCAAATTTGCGGGGAAGTTCTTTGCTCTATGTTTCGGGCATTTTCCCAAAAGATAGGACAAATGATGAATGACTCTTCCAAGGCATCGATCGCATTTGACAAAATATTCATAAATACTTGATTTAGCTGCCCTGCGTAACATTCAACCAACTGTAGCTTACCGTATTCTTTGATTATTTCAATTGTCGGACGTTGGTCATTACCCTTGAGGCGGTTTTGCAAAATCATCAAAGTACTGTCGATTCCCTGATGGATATCAACAGCTTTCATTTCGGCTTCATCCAAGCGCGAAAACGTTCGCAGGGAAAGTACAATCTCGCGAATGCGGTCTGCCCCAACTTTCATTGAATTGATTATTTGTGGAAAATCTGATTTCAAAAAGTCTAGTTCGATTTGGTCTGCAAAATCCTGAATTTCTAGCACAGGTTCAGGATAATGACTTTGGTAAAGTTGCAAAAGTGAAAGTAAATCTTGGGTGTATTCCTTGGCAGGGCTGAGGTTGCCATAGATAAAATTGACTGGGTTGTTGATTTCGTGTGCCACTCCTGCAACTAGTTGACCCAAACTGGACATCTTTTCAGTTTGAATTAAGTGAGTCTGGGTGTGTTGAAGTTCGCAAAGTGCAACTTTAAGTTCTTGGGCTTGTTGTCGTAGTTGCGCTTCCGACTTTAGCAAGGCTTCCTTAGCTTGTTTGCGTTCTGTGATGTCCCTAACAATAGCTACCCGACAGAAAGGCTCTCCTGTTGCAGGATGTTTAACTATAAACAGGCTGCAATCAGTGGGAATTTCTATACCCGTTTGAAAATGCCTGTAGCGAAACTCGCCTTGCCAGAAACTATGTTGAAATATCAAAGGAGTAATTTGCTGTATCAACTCTGCAAAAGCTTCTGGGGAATAAAAATCAACCAAGGATTTGGTTTTGGCTACTTCCAGGCTACTAAGTCCCACCATCTTCAGCCCGGCAGGGTTCACATAGAGAATTTGTCCTTCCATTGAAGCAATGCCAATAAAGTCGCTGCTATTTTCAATCAAAGCGACAAATTTTTGCTGTTCCTCTTCAGATCGTTTGCGTTCTGTGATGTCTAACACCATTGAGGCAACACCAAGCACCTGGCCATCAGCAGCCACTAACGGGTTGTTATACCACTCACCGACTATCGTCTTACCATCTTTAGTGACGTTCTCATTGACACTAAAACTCCCTCCTTGTTGTGTTAACAGGGCAATGAGAATCTCATTTACGTGCTTTCTAGCGTTTTCAGGTACTATGATTTCAAAAGGATTCCCCAGCATTTCCTCTGTGGTGTATCCAAAGATTCTTTCTGCTGCTCGATTCCATGTCTGAACCTGAAAGTTGGTATTCCATTCAATAATGGCTAAAGGTGTTTGTTCTATCAACAACGCCAGTCTTTGCTGTGAAGCCCTAAGTTGTGCCTCTGCTTGCTTGTATTCGGTAATGTCGCGATAATACCAAACCCTACCGTAATAGTCTTCTAGAGGTGATATCTCATCACAAGTCCCTTGCTGTTTACGCACGGGTGCAGAATAGCGCTCAAAAATCTTTCCAGACTTGAGGAAAATCTCATCACGGCTGCTTTCCTCTGGATGCTGGTAAAGATACTTCACCTTAGCCAGAAATTCGTCTGGATTTACTAGTTGGTCTAGTACCCATCCTATAAGTTGGCGATCGTCGCGTGTTTCGAGGATTGCAGCAGGAATTTGCCATAACTGGGAGAATTTCTGATTAAATGATGTAACTGTAAGATTTTCATCAATAATTAAAATTGCGTCAATGGAAGCTTCTTGTTGAGCTTGGAGTACAGCATTCATGCGGTGTAGGTTTTTCTCTGCTTGCTGGCGTAAGCGAAGCTCGTCGTAGACATCGCGCAGTGCAGCTTGCTGTTCGCTGATGTCGCCAAGCAACCAACGCCAGCCGACCTGCTGACCCTGTGAATTATACATCGCAACCATCCTAATCCGAGCCGGAAAGGCTGTACCTCTTCCTGGCTGTAGATAGACTTCCCAATCCTGCACCTGCTGCAAATTTGCCAGTTGGTTCATGAAGGTTTGGCGGTCTGATTCAGCAATAAACAGGATGAATGGTTTACCTACCAGAAATTTTTGTTTCACAGATAGTAAAGCTGCGGCTACATAGTTAGCCTCTTTGATGATGCCGGCTACATCAGTCACTAAGTAAGCATCTGGGGCGAGATCAAACAAATCTTGGTAACGCCGATGCTCTAATTCAGCCATTTCACGAGCGATCGCTAATTCTTCGTTTTGTTGACGCAGTTCTTCTTCAACTACCCGGAGTTTTTCTAAGGTTTCCATCAAATTGGTAATATCAGTAATGCCAGTCACAACCGCAATCTCGGCTTCTTTGTGTAAAATGATGTCACGAATACTACCCACGAGAAATTTATTACCAGTCTCATCCTCAAAGCAAGACCTTTTTGTAGAGATGAGATGAGTTATACCCTGAGCATCGGTAAAAAGTTCCTGGCTCTCATTAGTAATATTTGTGGTGAAAACCAATTCATCTTTTTCCCGAAACACATCAGCTTCTGCTTGCAGAAAAAAATCATAGTCTGACTTGCCAATTAATTCTTCTCGGCTATGACCGACGAAATCACAGTAGGTATCGTTAAGTAATACCCAACGATATTGACGGTCTTTGACAAAAATTGGGTCAGATATGCCGTTGATTGTCTGATACAGAAATGTCAAAGAAAAGTTTTGCTGCTGTGTGTTTTGTTTTGGCGCGGATTTATCTAAAAATCTAGGATGGTTCATACCCGAATTTATCTCTAAAATTGAGCTAAACAGCTTTTGTTTAGCTCCGTGTGTGTCAGCATTAGTATGATTTATTATTCCCAGACTAAATATTGATGCAACAGGGGATTGGGGACTGGGAAGATTTTGTTCTCTAGGGGAATAAAGAGATTAGGTTTGGTCAGGCGATGCCTGCGGCGGGCTACGCCAACGCATTCATCAACTGTGGCGCGGCTGTTTTGAGTAGCATAATTGATACAAAACCTTAAAATGCTTGCGGTATCGTCAAATTCGTAGATTAGACTAGAACCACAGGGTAACAATCAGAGGAAGATTATGATGAGCGATCGCGACTATACCTTAATCATTGACAAAAGCGGTAGTATGTCTACACCCGACCAAGTGGGCGGTAGAAGTAGATGGGAAATCGCCCAAGAGTCTACTCTCGCTTTGGCCAGAAAAGCCGAACAGTTTGACCCCGATGGCATCACCGTTTACGTGTTTTCTGGTAGATTTAAACGCTACGATGATGTCACCTCAGCCAAAGTCGCTCAGATATTTCTCGAAAATGACCCTTCTGGCACGACAAACTTAGCAGGTGTACTCCAGGATGCTCTCAATAACTACTTTCAACGCAAAGCAGTTGGTAAAACCAAGCCAAACGGAGAGACAATTTTAGTGATCACCGATGGTGAACCAGACGATCGCAAGGCTGTGTTTGAAGTCATCATTCATGCTACTCGCCAAATGGAACGTGATGAAGAATTAGGAATTTCGATTATTCAAGTAGGTTCAGATGCCCAAGCAACTAAGTTCCTCAAAGCTTTGGATGACCAGTTGCAAAGTGTTGGTGCTAAATTTGATATTTGCGATACTGTCACTTTAGACGACTTAGAAGAAATGAGTCTTGTAGATGTATTGACGAATGCAATAACTGACTAATATGTTTGTCGATCGCCCATAGTTCAGTAACTGTTAATTCTTAATTGGAGAATTGAATAATGCTAGAGAATCGTGATTATACCTTGATTATTGACAAAAGCGGTAGTATGGCAACCCAAGATCAAAAGGGTGGTAGAACTAGATGGGTTGCAGCCCAAGAATCAACTTTAGCTTTAGCTAGTAAGTGTGAGCAATTTGACCCAGATGGTATTACTATCTATGTATTTTCTGGCAAATTCAAGCGATACGAAAATGTCACATCCAGCAAGGTATCACAAATTTTTCGAGAAAATGATCCTTCTGGTACAACTGACTTGGCAAGTGTGTTAAAACATGCAACTGATGATTACCTTCAACGCAAAGCAGCCGGTCAAACCAAGCCAAATGGTGAAACAATTTTAGTAGTTACTGATGGTGAGCCGGACGATCGCAAAGCAGTCATGAGGGTGATTATTGAAGCTTCTCGCCGCATCGATCGAGATGAAGAATTAGCTATTTCTTTTATTCAAGTTGGCACAGATCAGCAAGCTACCCGCTTTCTCAAAGTATTAGATGATGAACTCCAAAGTGCTGGTGCTAAGTTTGATATCTGTGACACCATTACTATGGAAGATATGGAAGATTTGAGTCTATCGGAAGTGCTACTCAATGCCATTAATGACTAGCTATACTATTTATTAGGAATTGTCAAAATGGATTCCATTGACAAGCTATTAGCTGAACTCCAAACTGAATACAAAGAAGTACAACCACAACAGCAGCAGCCAAAATCAGCCACAGCCAAATCGTTTATTTCATCATCGCCAAAGTCGGCATCTTTTATAGATAAGCTTTTGGCAGATGTTAAGGCTGATTTTGTCCAAGAGGATGCTGCTATTGAATTAAAAAGGCAGCAAGAACTAGAACAAGAACGAATTCAACAAGAACAACTCAAAGCCAAACAACTAGAGGCTTTGCAAGTGCAAGCGAAAGAATGGTTAGCCAAAGTAGATCCACTTTCGTCTGAAGGACTTTGGTTTGAAAGGTTTGCGGAAAGTTACTCCTCAAAATTAGAGGCAGCAATTGAATATTTAAGAAACAATGAATAAACTCACAATAAATACACTACAATTTTCATTTTTCTATAAAACCATATCAATTCTCCATAAACAATCCTTAACCCAAACGGCATGATTTTTATGCAAGAAAAAATCATGCCGTTTTATCGTCCAAACATTCTTTTTTTATCCGGTGCATCTGGAGTTGGGAAGACAACAATTACAATTTTAAGGATTGCGGTTGAGAAAGCTGGATTGTCAGCTAAGGGAATTAGTACTCACAGTACACGTCGGACTTTCATCACCAATCTTGCGAACAAGGGTATCAACTTGGTCACGATCAAAAAAATTACTGGTGATTCTGACTTAAAAGTGCTTTCAGCATATAGCAATCCTTGCAGGAGTCGTGAAAAATATAGATAAGGAAACGAACCGCCTTCGCGTAGCGTCTCGTTAGAGAAGAACGCCAAGGACGCAAAGGGAAGAAAGAACAAAGAGATATATAATTTTCACAAATGATTTAGGACTGCTATACATCAAGGTTAGTGATGACGACGTAAAGAGCGCGATCGCAACTCTATGAACGCCAAACTCTTATTTCTCCAAATCGAGATTTTCTCCCTTGCGCTTGCAGCACGGTGAGTATGAACATCCTGTAATGAATGGCTATGGCACTGGAGAATCTTGCAAATCAGGTATGGGAGCAGGTTGACGAGATTTACCCTAACTTATGACAAAGCTTGGGGTTGCAGATAAGCTGAAAATCTAAAATTTCAAAACTATCTGCGATCGCAATTTCCACATCTGCCTTTTTACGCTTGGCCCTGATACTACCCACGCTACCCAAGTAAACGCGATTTTTCTTGCGGCCTACCATCCAGCAATAGCGGTAGTACCAATATTTATTAGCAGACCTTTCGACCTAGTACTTTTCTACCCAATGGGTATCGTGTTGGAGCGCAACTTTTTTTCGCAGAGTAGGGCGCATACTCCTACGGAGAAGCAAGCTACGCGCAGCGTCTCGTCAGAGAAGGACACAAAGGAAGAAAGAAAATTTGGCACAGCTTTACAAAGAAATGGTATAGCGTTTCTTAGTCTGGTGAAGTACAGTAACAAGAATGGGTAAACCAGTTAT
>NZ_CAXTTT010000192.1:0-9609 GCF_964247315.1 uncultured Nostoc sp. | reverse complement strand
CTTTATCCTCAAGGTAGACTGTACCTGTTGTCAAAATTTGAATTTGGAATTGCTGTCGCCGATTTAACAAAAGTTGCAGTAGGTACGTACATAGGCCTTCATATTCCTTCACCAAGTCAGCGGACTTAATTTTTCCGCCTTCACTTAAATCTCTTAGAGAGGTTTTCTGCGATTTCTTAAAATCCCAGAAAACCTCTACACCGTGGGGATTACAGGTAATTTGACAATGTAGAAAGCCCCTGATAGGGTGAAGTTACCACACTTCCACTTTTATCAAGGGCTTTCTATGTCTGAAGCCCTGACTGTCTAATCAGTATTTAAGAGCTTGAGACTCAAGCACAGTAAGAAGTTCGGTATGTTGATTAACCAAAGTTTGTATTGTGCTAACTGGATGACGATGAAGGCGACGTTTTTGTTGGCGAGGAGCTAAAGCCATTGCTAATCTACGACGTTAAGTTTTAATACCACGCTTTATCATCTATTTACATACTTTTTTTATGACTTGAGCAAAGAAATTACACTAACAATAAAGTTTTGTAAATACCTGCAACCAACTTAACTGTGGTGCTATTTGGATCTTAAAACTCAAGCAAAAGTATAAAATTTATCAAGTAAAACTAGAAATCAAGGTTGGCTCTTCATCAAAAAAACAAGTATCTTTATTGCTTTGTTAACCTTTCGTTAATCTCTATTGTTGTTCTTTGGGAGTATCTTAGAAACGCTCACCTGAAAAGTTACTAAAAAATTGATAGCGATGCTCTCACGTCTTAGTGCAACAAAAACTCATCGCCTCACAGGTTCAATTTCAGTGTTAGCACTGACAATCAGCCTAGCAGCTTGTGGCGGACAGCAAACACCAGATAGTACAGCCACCAAAGATACGCCTTCTGGTACTGCTACAGATACTACTGCCTCTAGCCCAGCTAAATTAGACCTTGGCGGAACCGTAAAGTTAAGCGGGGCTGGTGCGTCTTTTCCGGCACCACTGTACGATACCTGGTTCACAGATTTAAACAAAAAATATCCCAATCTGCAAGTTGACTATGCCTCAGTTGGTAGCGGTTCTGGAGTTGAACAATTTATCAAAGGCACTGTAGACTTTGGTGCTAGCGATGTCGCAATGAAGGATGAAGAAATCCAAAAAGTACCAGCAGATAGAGGTGTTGTTTTACTGCCTGTGACTGCTGGTAGCATCGTGTTGGCTTACAACTTGCCTGATGTTCCAGAGCTTAAGCTCCCACGAGCCGTTTACGCCGATATTCTACTAGGTAAAATCACGTCTTGGGATGATGCCCAAATTGCCAAGGCTAACCCAGGTGCAAAGCTTCCGAAAGAGTCAATCACAGTTGTTTATCGTTCCGATGGTAGCGGAACTACGGGTGTGTTCACAAAACACCTCAGCGCTATCAGCCCTGAGTGGAAAAGTAAAGTTGGTGAAGGCAAAACTGTCAACTGGCCTAAGGGAGTAGGTGCTAAAGGTAACGAGGGTGTTACTGCCCAAATCCAACAAACTCAAGGTTCCATTGGTTATGTCGAGTATGGCTATGCTAAACAAAATAGTCTCAAGTTTGCTGCTTTGGAAAATAAAGGCGGTAAGTTTGTTGTAGCTAATGAGGAGTCAGCTTCTAAAACTCTCGAATCAGTACCTTTACCCGCAAATCTCCGCTCTTTCATTTCCGATCCCGAAGGGGCTGATTCCTATCCCATCGTCACTTACACCTGGATTTTGGCTTACAAGAAATATCCCAATGCGGCAAAAGCCAAGGCGATTGAAGCTGCGATCGAATACGCTTTAACTGATGGACAGAAGCAGGCTAGTGCATTAGGATATGTTCCTCTACCACCAAATGTGATTACAAAGGTGGCTGCTGCTGCTGATCAAATCAGTCCAGAATATAAAATTTCTGTCGCCAGTGGTAGTAGCGCTAGCAAGTAAGCAATCAAACACGCTTATTAAGTAGTAACTTTGAACATTGAGTTACCATTGTATCAGCTGAAATAGATGATGAGGCGACAATTTTACTAATCTGGTTGCCTCCCATATTCTTCTCTGATTTCATTCTAAAAGTCGGTATTCATGACTACAAATTCTCAAAATCTGTCATCAGCGATGAAAAATCGCTCTGATGCCGAAAAATCCTTAGATTTGGGTTTTATTTGGCTGACTAAAATTTTCGCTTTTGGGGTTGCTGGAACTTTATTATGGATCGGGTCGCAGGTTGCAATTGCCTCTTGGCCTGCCATCCAAAAGTTTGGTGCTGGCTTTTTAGTCAACACCACTTGGAACCCGGTTAACGATAGCTACGGAGTTCTACCTCAAATCTATGGAACTCTCGTGAGTTCTTTTATTGGTCTGCTGATAGCAGTGCCAATTGGGGTTGGTACTGCTATTGTACTGAGCGAGGATTTTTTGCCCGCTAAAGTGAAGCTGGTACTGGTTTTCGCAGTAGAACTGCTCGCAGCTATTCCCAGCGTTGTCTATGGCGTGTGGGGGATTTTCGTTTTGGTGCCAATCTTAACCAACTTGGGAAAATGGCTCAATGGTTACTTTGGCTGGCTGCCATTTTTTAGCACTTCTCCTACAGGGCCTGGAATGTTGCCCGCAGGAGTCATTTTAGCGATTATGACTTTGCCCATCATCACAGCTTTATCCCGCGATGCCTTGATTTCTGTACCCCCAAGTTTGCGCCAAGCCTCTATCGGACTAGGAGCAACACGCTGGGAAACGATTTTACAAGTTCTTATCCCAGCAGCCTTTTCGGGCATAGTGAGTGCTGTGATGCTGGGACTTGGGCGGGCAATGGGAGAAACAATGGCTGTAACGATGTTAATCGGCAACTCCAACAACATCAGTCTTTCTCTTTTAGCACCAGCCAATACGATTTCTTCTCTACTGGCAAATCAATTTTCAGAAGCGAGTGGTTTGCAAGTTGCGGCTTTAATGTACGCGGCTTTAATTCTATTTTTTTTGACACTGGTAGTCAATATTCTGGCAGAGTTGATCGTTCTGAGAGTCAAGCGAATATAGCTTAGTTTTGGGTTAAATTATGACTTCTAATTTTCCAGAGCGCAGTTTAACTCGCTCCCCCACGTCTCAAAGGACACTGTTTAATACAGTGATGACTGTAATCGCATTTATCTGCGGAGTATTGGCACTTTTACCTTTGCTAGCAGTGCTTTCTTACGTGATTATTAAAGGCTTTAGCAGTCTGAATCTAGCCGTGTTTGTTGAATTGCCACCCAAAGCTCTGCAAAAGGGAGGAGGCTTTGGTAATGCAATTTTAGGCACGCTGCTGATGGTAGGAATTGCTGCCTTGATTAGTATCCCCTTTGGAGTTTTAGGTGCAATTTACATTACAGAATTTAGTTCGGCGAAAGTAGCTAGATGGGTGCGTTTTGCGGCTAACGTCCTTAGTGGAGTCCCCTCAATTATTGCTGGGGTATTTGCCTATGGGATTGTAGTTTTGACAATGGTAAAGTTGAACTTAGGATCGTATTCAGCTCTAGCTGGAGGGTTTGCACTGGCAATTTTAATGTTGCCAATTATTCTGCGAACTACTGATGAAGCCTTGCAGTTAGTATCGCAAGATTTGCGACAAGCATCTGTAGGGTTGGGAGCGACTAACTTTCAAACGGTGAGTCAAGTAGTCTTACCAGCAGCTTTACCAGCTATTGTAACCGGGGCAACCCTAGCGATCGCCAGAGCATCTGGAGAAACCGCACCTTTGCTATTTACTGCTCTATTTTCTAACTTTTGACCAGATGGTTTATTCCAACCAACAGCTTCTCTGGCTGTCTTGGTTTACAAATACGCCATTTCTCCGTTTAAAAATTGGCAATCTCTAGCTTGGGCAGCATCTTTAATTTTGGTATTGATGGTTCTAATCACAAGTATCATCGCTCGCTGGGCAACTCGCAAAAAAGCTTAGTAAACAACTATACACAGTGCAAATTCCCATCGCTTAAACTAACACTAAATTTAATTTATGGCTACCAACACTAGGACAGTGAATAACACTGAAACCGTTTTACGCACTGAAAATCTCAACGTTTACTATGGCAAGTTTTTAGCCTTACAAAATATTTGGCTAGATATACCGAAAAATCAGGTGACTGCTTTTATCGGCCCTTCGGGTTGTGGTAAAAGTACGTTGTTACGATGCTATAACCGTCTTAATGACCTGATTGAATCATTTCGGGCAGAAGGTAAAATACTTTTTTACGATAAAAATTTGTATGCATCCGACATCGACCCTGTAGAAGTGCGTCGGAGAATTGGGATGGTGTTTCAAAGACCAAACCCATTTCCCAAATCAATCTATGACAATATTACTTTTGGAGCCAAAATCAACGGCTATAAAGGTAATTTGGATGAATTGGTAGAAAGCAGTCTCAGAAAAGCAGCTTTATGGGATGAAGTCAAAGATAAATTACAGCAAAGTGGCTCGTCTTTATCTGGTGGACAACAACAACGGTTATGTATTGCTCGCGCGATCGCAGTACAACCTGAAATTATACTGATGGATGAACCTTGCTCCGCTCTTGACCCTATTTCTACCTTGCGTGTTGAAGAACTGATTCACGAACTTAAAGAGCAATATACTATTGTCATTGTCACCCATAACATGCAGCAAGCAGCGCGTGTTTCTGATAAGACAGCCTTTTTTAATGTTCGGACTTCTGAAACAGGAACCCGTAATGGCTATATGGTAGAATATGATGCAACAGAAGTAATTTTCAACAATCCTCAGCAGGAAGATACCAGAGATTACGTCAGCGGCAAATTTGGATAAATATTTATTTCACATAGTTTATATTAAAGCAATGAGGGATATTCGGAAATTAAGCCTGTACGATATTCCTCTATGTTTTTATTTGAAGGGTTTTTTCCTCCCCAACAAATCTCATCTCCATGCTGTCTGAAGTTTATTATTTGGTGCGTTCAAAAACTGACGGGAATTATCTTATAGCTCGTCCTGATGCTGAAACATCGGGCTATTTGTTGCTATTTCAAGAAAACTTTGACGCCCTTAGCTATCTCAACACCCACGCAGCAGAAGTGGCAAATCGCTTTGCTGTGGAATCTATTGCGCGTACACAGTTGGGAAATTTGCTCAAACGCTGGGGTTTTAGCGGTGTGGGTATTGTGACTGACCCGTTATTGCCTAAAGTTGAGTTTTTACAGCACAGTTAAGCTTTACTTCCTCATTTGTTAATTGGATATTCTTCATCAATTTTGGGTTTCGTTCTTTAACTAGCGACGGCAGCGATCGCACTAATTTCTTATTTATACTTATGGTTTATTGTTCACAATGCTTCCATCGGGCATGATGGTGTGGAAAAGGATAGCATTATTGACACTAGCATCAGTACTACCTGTCAAGTTAGCATAGCTGAGGTTAGCCCCCTCAAAAATAGCAGCCTCCAGCTTAGTATAAGAGAGATCAGTGTCAATCAACAGAGCGTTCTCCAGAGAAGCGCTATACAAGTCGGCCCTATTGAGGTCAGCACCGCTGAGATTAGCCCCACTCAGATCCGCACTCAGATGACTACCACTTAGATCAGCCTGTCTGAGATCAGTATTCATCATTTCAGTAGTCTCGAAGTGAGTACCTGCCAAAGCCCCACAGAGGTTAGTATCGATTAAGTTTGCACCATCCAAGTAAGTTTTACTCAGATTAATACCACGCAAGTCCATTCTACTTAAGTTAGCATCACTCAAATCAACCCCAATAAAATCTCTATCTCCAGCAGCATAACGCCTGAGCAATTCCTCGGCATCCATATCTAAATTCCCGCATTAATTAACATATTCAAAATATTATGGTGTTAAGTAAATAGTTGTGCGATCGCACAAGTAAAATTAGGTAATATGGGTGAACTTAATTCATCACCATTGAATAACGTCGCAACTAACTTTAAACTCGCTTGTTCGCGTCGATATACTTCCACCTCTTGCTTTCGCCAATCTACAATCCAATATTCTCTGACACCTCGTGATGAGTAGAGCTTAAGTTTTAGTTCTCTGTCCCGCTTTTCATTTTCACTACCAGCAGATAACACCTCTACAACCAATTCTGGCGCACCAGTCAAATGCCCCGCCTCGTCTAAAAGTAAAGGCAATCTCTCGTTGCTAGCCCAGACAACATCGGGAATAACATTATCATTATCACCAAAAATTATTCCTGGAGCAGTCACAACTTCTCCCAGAGCAGTAGTTTGTGACCAGTTATCCAAGGAAGTGCTAATTCTGACACAAGTTTTTTGATGATTCCAGTGAGGCGCTCTGGTCACAAACAATTCTCCGTCAATAATTTCATAGCGATTTCCGTTATCTGGAAACAACTCTAAATCGGCGGTAGTCCAGCGCACTCTCTCAGATATCGGCTGGTTCATAAATCATCTTGGTTAAGGGATTTACTTATTTTAGCCTGGGTAGAAATGGGACATTAATTAGGAGCCAAGCCGGGATGTCAATCTAAATTCCAAAAATATTGGGTGGAGCAATGTCTACTGCAGCAAGCTACGCCCCACCCAACCTAAAAGAATCTAATTATTAACTACTAATTAGCTACCTCAGCCACCTCAATCACCCGCCCTTCATAATCCTTGACTAAAAAGTTCAGGGGTTTCTGGTTACGAATCTTCAATTTCAAACCGCGCGTTTCGACTCGCATTAAAATCATTTCCAGGCAGTCGCGATCGAAACAAACGTGGCGTTGCTGATTTTTGCTACCTAAGCTCGCACCAGTAATGACGTGTAGCTGGGTGTTTTTCTTCAATTGATACCACAACCCATCGTTAGCATTATTCATCATTTTGCTAGACAAGCTCGGCCCAGTAGACATATATAACGGATCGATGCCAGTTGCGCCTATAGTTTGTTCGTAGTTGTAGTAGTAGTGCAATGGCACCTCAGCTGCTGGCAAATCTAGCAGCCCTTCATACAATTGTCGGGCAATCTCCAAATCTGACACCATTACAGTGTGTACTTTTGGGGCACTGGTGAGAAACATCCACATAGCACCAGCGTAAGCTGCTAGCAGCATCACCATAATGCCTTGTGTGGAGAACAGGCTATCTAAGGGCAGGGAAGGCAGAAAGGAGCCTAAAGTAAGAGGACTGAGCAGGAACAATACCACACTAACTTCTATAACCATGAACAAATAAGGATTCTTTAAGAGAGTTGATTTTATGATTGTCGATTAAGACTAAAATTAAGTCCTTGTTTCTAGTTTATCAATACTCAAGTAGTCTGAGTCTCATCTACAAACTGAGCAACACCAAGATATTATGCGATTAACTAGGGGAGTGCAATTCCCAAAACTATTTTAACAACTATCAACTTCAAGACTTGTGCAAATTCCTCATTTTCCTGAAGCTAATCACCCCCTGGTGAAGTCGCTGTTCCATCACAGTGACCATGAACTACTAACTCTGTTTCAGCGCTATCCAGATGCCGGAAAGTACTTTACAGTGATTTTTTGTCGCTATAGCCCCATAGTCTACACCTTAATTCGGCATTCGGCGCGATCGCCTGTGCAGGCAGATTATCTGTTTGCCCTTACCTGGCGACATATATATTACGAACTCGGTGGACTAAAGTTAACTGACTCTGAATCAGATGAGGAAGCTTTGACCATGCAGAATTGGTTAATTAATATGACAGCTTTCTGTATAAATGAGATTAAACTACCACCCACAGAAGCAATTCATTATTCTCTACAAGCGACTTCACCGCCGCTATGGTGCTATGTAGAACAGGCGTTAGACCAACTACCGCCAGTTTTACGACTAATTGTGTTGATGGCTCAAACTTTCCACTGGAGCGAAACTAGAATCGCTGCTTATCTACAAGCTGAAGGAGAAGCGATCGCGCCTAACGAAGTAGCCAATTTTCTCCAAGAAGGCTATCGTATGCTAGAGGACAAATTGCCCATAGATATCCGCACCATATACTTTGGGGAAGATTTAGCTCAATTAAAATTTAAGTATAAATACGTATATTAATTGTCTTAAATTTTAAATCTTAAAACTTCTTCTTAGACCTTCTACTTAAACCCGCAACTTGACGGGTAATTTTTATGAAACAACGGCTTGTATCTCCCTGGCAAAAGGTAAACTTAATTTGTGTAGGTGCGATTTCTTATCCCCAGGTACTTTTACACAGCTTTTTACTGTTAGCTTTTTTGCTGAGTCCTGTAGCGGGTGCGGTTGATATTACCGAACAACTCCATCGCCCTTTAAATAATTCCGTTGGGCGACAATCAAGAGATGAAGCAGACAGTTTGCTGCGTATTGCTGAACAAGAATACGCTTCAGGACATGGCGATAAAACAATTGCGTCTTGTTTGCAGGCATTAGAACTATATCATTCCATTGGAGACTTGAAAGCACAAGGTCTAACGTACAATTTGCTTGCTAAGGCTTATGTAGAGCTTGGTAGTTCAAAAGAGGCGGAAGATGCTTTCAGAAGAGGATTAGCGATCGCTCGTGATACTAAAGACTTCCAATCTCAGATTTTTGTGCTGAATAATATCGGTACATATCTGCTGCAACAAGGCGAATCTGCTGCTGCTGGTAAAACAGTTGAAGATGCACTCGCAATTGCTCGCGGTGTCAAAAATATTGAAGGTGAAGGACTGTCTTTGAGTAATTTAGGTTTAGTAAGTGCCAGTTTGGGAGATTATAACAAGGCGATTAAACTGTACGAAAATGCTTTAATTTTCCGCCGTCAGACTGGCGATGCCATTGGTGAAGCAAATACCTTGAACAATCTAGGAGATGCTTATTTAGCATCTGGAAATTATCAAGATACCATTGCTACTTATGCTGAAGCAATGCAGACAGCTAAAACTAACCGCGATCACACTAATCAATTACGGGCAATTGACGGTTTAGTTACGGCTCACACTGCTGTAGGACGTTACGAACGCGCCTTTGACTTACTAGAGCAGCGTTTAGCAGTCGCTAAAGAATTACAAAATTTACGCGAAGAATTAAAATCTTTTGAATCTTATGCTCAGTTATATAAGCAACAAGGTAATTATTTAACTGCCCGTAATTTTTACGAAAGGGCAATTATACTGGCGCGGACATTGCAAGACAACAACCAAGAATTGCAATTGCTGGATCAATTAACTAAAATGCTTCAGCGAAAGTAGTTAAAAGGGCGATTGGAAACCACGTCTACACAGGCAAAACCCATCTACGTGGGTTATAAACAGCTTGATTTTCTCTAGCCAGGTCGGTGTAGCTCTTAATTTATGTAGCCGTGAATGACCTTCGCCCTAATTTTAAATTAATTAATTCAAGAACACTGAACCATTTCGTTCAATTCTCATAGTACTTCTACCCTGTGTTGCATTGGTGGCTTCTTTAAATGTAACTTCCAAATTTCCTGGCTCTGAAACAGCTTGTGGAGTCACTATTAACTGTCCGCCATCTTGTCGTTCAAATGTCACCGTTACTGGTGCTTTTAGACGTTGCAGTGTTACATCTGACTTACCTTGTAGCGATCGCGGTGCCGTATCGCCAATCACTTGGAAAGTTATATTATAGCGGTTCTCAGTTGGGTGAAATATAGTAACAGCAGTGGGTAAACCATCC
>NZ_CAXTTT010000191.1:0-9625 GCF_964247315.1 uncultured Nostoc sp. | reverse complement strand
ACCTTCTCATGCTTTATTTACCTTTTTTTAAATAATAAAAAGTGGGATGCTCCCCAGATTATTTTGTCAGAGTAATAGATTTCAGTAACAGTGATTTGAAAAGATTCTTGACCTTTAAATGGAAGGTGGCAATATGACAAAGAATCAGATTTCTCTAGTAGAACTAATCCAAATTTTTGCACAATACCGCAATCATATTATCATCAATATTAAGCACTTACAAGAACATTATCAAAGAACAGGTATTAAACGTATTAGAGGTGTTAGAAACGAAAAGGGAGAACTGCTTCAACCTTGGTTGATAATAGAATATATGGATGATGCTGACTATGTTGGTATGGGCGAGTTTCAGTTTAACCGCAATACTGCTACTATCAATATGCTTGTCAAACGTAGAGTTAAACTTGCTAAATTTGAAGACCAAACTCCTACCATTGAAGTAGCAGGGTTATTAGTAAATGACCTCAACACCTTTAATAATTACACAATTGTAAGTGACGGCAAAATCAACGTAAATTCATTACAAGTCAAAATTAGCAGTAAAAAAGTCTTTGACTTACTCAAAGAAAAAGGCATACTGAATGCAGAAGAATTTGACTTCCGGGCTGAACATACGATTCAGTTAGATAACTTGCCGCTTGTAGCTGTTAATAGTTATTACAGCAGTATTGATGGACTATTCAATGAACTAGCAGAAATTAAAGTACTGACTAGTATTATTTGCGCTCACTTGAAAAAGGAGTCAGATGTATTTATAGAGATGCAGTTAGATGAGTTTAAAAAGCACTATCTGTCTAAAAATATTTACATCAACTTTCCTACAACCAACGAATACACTGATATCAATAAAGCTTTAGTCGATGGTAATATTGACTCAAAATTGAGCTATAAAATCGATATTGGCAGTCAAGATATTCTGAACCTGAGTAAGTTTCCTTCTGCTAACAAGTTTCTCAATAGAATGTATCGCCTTTATAACAAAGAAACCGGAGAAATTATCATGAAGCCGAGTTTTGAGATGGTATTTCATGAGAATCTCACTGTTAGGCATAGGTTATTATCATCACGTACTAAGATTACAAAAGTTGACGAGTTGATGAAACCAATTTTTGATGATTTTCTTGGACTTGATCTAAATGGAATTGTTGGAGGTATTCTTAAGAAAGTTGGTGCTGATAGTTTAGCGCAGTTATTGCAGGATAA
Source organism: uncultured Nostoc sp. (assembly GCF_964247315.1). Taxonomy (GTDB): domain Bacteria; phylum Cyanobacteriota; class Cyanobacteriia; order Cyanobacteriales; family Nostocaceae; genus Nostoc. The sequence continues at coordinate 8,422 of NZ_CAXTTT010000191.1, read as the reverse complement.
ACAAACTGGTAAGCAGATCGGCAAAGAAGAAATGGTTGCAGCTTTAACAACGGCAAATAACAAGTTAGAAAAATATGCAGAAAATATCTACCAAGACAAGATATCTCCCTTAGTATTTTACATTGGTTCTACTGGACTATTGCCAGAACAAATGGAAGCAAAAGCCATGACTGCTGACGAAGCTGCTGCTAAATATCCAAGTTTGCAATTTTCTAAAGATGAGCATGAAGGTACTTTTTTTGCAGTTGGTGATAGTCTTCTCGGTATCTATGCAAAAACTGAATACTACAGCAAACTTATTTCTGTAGGTGTAGATAATTAGATTGCATACTAATTCTAATTTCCAATTTTTTAGGGTGTGTTAAAGTGGAGAGTACTACACCAGCTTGAACTGTTGTGGTGCGTTACGACGTTCTGTCTAACGCACCCTATGATTAATAGATTATGGTTTCCCTAAAATACAGCTAGAGCTTGGATGAATTGCAGAAGCAATTGAACTTGTGGGTGAAGACATTAAAACAATAACATTACCTATAATCTGTAAAGATAGTAGCAATAAAATACTGTAGTAAATTATTTTTAAATCTTTATTAATGATTTGAAAATAGCGTTCCACAAAGGAAGTATAACCTACCATTTATACAGAACAAAAGCTTCCAATAAGCAATAATTTCATCAATAATTCAATGGAAGATGTAAATGGCGATCGCTCTTGATTAAAACAGGGTATTAAATTATATTTTTCAACTCTTAAATCCCCTAATAAAGAGTTAAGTAGCCCTGATTGCACAACCATTAATTGTTGACTTATTTCGTGGGGATATTTGACTAAATGGTTACTTACAGAATGATTATATTGATCTACAGGTAATATACTCGCCATTGATTCTTCAGATGGAAGAAGTACAGCAGCAATGCTCAAGGTAACGCTAGTAGCAGCAACTACAAGTTTTTTCTTGATTTCCATTCAAGTTTTCCTTTTTATTTACCTAAAAAGTTGCTGTTTACATCGCCAATCCTGAACGAATAAACAAATCAGCAATGCGACTAATTCCTATCCCAAAATCCGGAATTATAAATAGAAGCATCATCGCAAAGAGTCCAAATTGGTTATATTGCAGTGGCTTTAGTTGAGGAAAAATTTCACTGAAAATATGAAAGCCATCGAGTGGTGGAATTGGCAAGAGATTAAACAAAAATAATGTCAAATTAATCCGAGCCGCCAGATAAAGAAATTTGACACTCAAGAGTCCTGAAAGATTTGGGTTAAAGAAAAGTTTGAGCAGCATAATAAATAGAATTCCTAAAGCCAGATTGGACAATGGCCCTGCTGCTGATACCAAAATATTGCCTAGCTTCCCAGAACGAAACTTAGATGGGTTGACGGGCATTTGTCCCCAAGCTATACCCATGAGACAGAGAAAGATGATTGATTCTTTGCCCATGTGAACTACAGGATTCAGCGTCAGATGACCAGTTTGTTGTGGAGTGTTATCTCCCTGACTCTCGGCTTTATTTGTGTCTAAATGCATCTATAGTTTTATGTTTCTCTGACTCAAAATAGAATCGCTATTGTCTTGTTATTTTGATATATCGCTTTGCAAAGTTAATTTTATTACCTGATATAGCAATAGATTTACTAATAATCTTTAAGAAAATTACGCAGAAATCAGCTTCAATGAGACAATCTGACCTAATCTTCTCAACCTAAAGGAAGACATGAACGATCGTACAAAGGCTCTCCAGGCTCTCGCCGCTGAACGTTGGCGGATATCCCTGATTCTCAGTGGAGCCATGATGTTTATTTACTTCGGCTTTATCCTATTAATCGCGTTCAATAAGCCCCTGCTGGGGTCATTAGTAGTTCCTGGTCTCAGTCTGGGAATTTTATTAGGGGCGTTAGTAATTGTCTCAGCATGGGTATTAATTTTTATTTACGTGCGTTGGGCAAATAGCAGTTATGACGACCAAATCGCAAGGCTAACACGCAAATGAAGAGTGCTGAGTCAAAAGTGCTGAGTGCTGAGTAGTATTTGACTCACTCGGCACTCAGCACTGAGTAAGACGAATTAGCTATTAGCAATTTCTAGTCCTAAATCCAAAATACTAAACCAAAAAAAGCATGAATAGTGTGTGGTTCGATCTGCCACTAGCGGCGGATATTACTAGTCTTGGTAAGTTTAACCCGTTGGCGATCGCTTTCTTTTTTCTGTTTGTTGTAAGTTCTTTAGGCATTACCTATTGGGCGGCAAAGCTTACCAAAAATACGGCACAGTTCTATACAGCTGGCGGTAAAATCAGTGGTTTCCAAAATGGGCTGGCCCTAGCAGGAGACTTTATGAGTGCAGCTAGCTTTTTAGGTATCGCTGGGCTAGTCGCACTCAACGGCTTTGACGGCTTAATTTATTCTATCGGCTTTCTGGTAGGCTGGCCGATTGTTATGTTTCTAATTGCCGAACCATTACGTAACTTAGGTAAATACACCTTTGCCGATGTAGTGGCTTATCGCTTGCAGCAAAAACCTGTACGTATTGCATCTGCGATCGGAACGCTGGTAGTGATTAGCTTTTACTTAATTGCCCAAATGGTAGGTGCTGGTGAGCTAATCAAACTATTGTTTGGCTTTGATTATGAATTAGCTGTGGTCATCGTCGGTTGTGTGATGATGGCTTATGTGATTTTTGGCGGGATGATTGCCACTACCTGGGTACAAATTATCAAAGCAGTTTTGTTGCTCGGCGGAACTGTCTTATTAGCTATCTTAGTACTGGCACGATTTGGCTTTAACCCGATCGCTCTTTTCGCTGCTGCATCCCAGAAGTATACAGGTGTATTAGCTCCAGGCAAACTAGTTTCTAACCCCTTTGATGCTATCTCTTTAGGGATGTCGTTGATGTTCGGCACTGCTGGATTACCCCACATCCTAATGCGTTTCTACACAGTACCCGACGCTAAAGCAGCGCGGCTCTCTGTTACTTACGCCACGGCTATTATTGGCGTTTTTTATCTCCTTACCTTTATCCTGGGCTTTGGAGCAATGGTGCTAGTAGGTAAAGATGCCATTGAGAAAATTGGTACTGGTGGTAACATGGCTGCGCCGATGTTGGCAGAATTTCTTGGTGGTGATGCTTTCTTAGGTTTTATCGCCGCTGTTTCTTTTGCGACGATTTTAGCAGTTGTCGCTGGGTTGACACTCTCAGGTGCAGCTGCATTGTCTCACGATTTATGGGTGAATGTGGTGCGCTCTGGTCATGCTGACGAGTCAGAACAGCTGAAGGTGGCTCGCGGTGCAACAATGCTTTTGGGCTTAGTGGCAATATTGCTGGGCATCTTGTTTAAAGGGCAAAACGTAGCTTATATGGTAGGTTTAGCATTTGCGATCGCAGCAAGTGCAAACTTCCCAGCGTTACTCTTATCCATGCTTTGGCGACGCTTCACTACTAATGGTGCAGTTGCGAGTATGTTAGTAGGTACTGTCTCCTCTTTAGTGCTGATTTATTTATCACCTACTATTCAAGTAACGATTCTCAAGCACGCTTCTGCACCCTTTCCTCTAAAAAATCCTGGATTAATCAGTATCCCACTGGCATTTATTGTGGCGATTGTCGTTTCACTATTAAGTACTGAACAGCTGGCACAGGAAAAATTTGCGGAAGTTGAGGATCGCATTCACATTGGTTCTGGGATGTGATTTTGTCATTTGTCATTGGGCATTGGGCATTGGGTTTCCCCTGCTCCTTGCCCCTCTGCTACTGTCCAAGTTCTTTGATGTTATCCATCACTTGTTGGTATAAGTCGTTGTTACCTTGACTTTGAAAAATGCTTGCTGCTTGTTGTAAGTCCTTGAGCGCTCCCTGTTTGTCTCCATTAGTGGCGCGAGCATTTCCCCGATTATTGTAGGCAGGGGCAAAGTTAGGATTGAAGCGAATGGCTTGATTGTAATCTGCGATCGCACCTTGAGGATCTCCATTGGCAGCACGGGCATTGCCTCGGTTATTATAAGCGATCGCATATTTGGGGTTAAGCAGAATCGCTTGATCGAGATCGTCTATTGCCCCTTTTTTGTCTCCATTGGTGGCGCGGGCATTTCCTCGGTTATTGTAGGCTTCGGCATAGTTGGGATTCAGGCGAATCGCTTCACTGTAATCTTTAACTGCTTCTCTGTTGTTTCCCAGTGAGGCGCGGGCATTCCCTAAGTTATTGTAAGCTTCGGCGTCGTTAGGGTTGATGCGGAGTGCTTGATTGTAATCTGCGATCGCTTTTTCCTTGTCTCCCAAATCAAAGTAGGCTAATCCCCGCGCGTTGTAGGCAGCGCTATACTGAGAATTTTGACTAATTGCCTTACTGTATGAAGCGATCGCAGCTTGCAAATCGCCGTTTAAATGCTGATTCTTTCCCTGAAGATAGAATTCTCCACCAATGGAAGTTGTAGCTGAACGACGGCTAGGTTGAGTGACTCCTATTTCTGTCACCAAAACATTGTCATTCTTGCTGCAAGAAACACTGCTAATTGCGGTCAATGTAGTAAAAACAGCTATGGTAAATACTTGATTTACCTTTGTTAGCTTTTGTTTAAATAAACGCCGTCTCATAATTTAATATAAACTGCCATAACACCTGAACGCAATTAATACCAAAATCTAGATTTTAATTCTTTAACTCAATAGTTATTTTAACTTTTGATAGAGATTTCAAGCCAATTGATAAATTTACCTGATATTCCAGAGATTTATTTAATAGTTATCTTAAATAAATCTCTGGAAATATAAAGTATAAAACTTATCACTTTAGCTCTTTGCTATTGTCATCTTTGTATTTATTTAAAATGAATTTATGAACAATAACATCCTGTTGATTGTATTTTTCTAGAACACTTTAAAAAAATGTGAAGATTTATTCTAAATAATAACTCCATAAATCTTGGCATTTGTAGCTATTTAAACAATTTATTCATCCTCGATATCGCTCTCTTGAGTTTTGGAATTTAGCCGCCAAGAAGTGCTTTTTTCAATATCTACAGAGAGTTTTTCTAGATTTTGCCCTAAATCTTTTTGGAGTTTTTGAGTGAGTGCGATCGGAAAATCTAAATTAATACCTTCACTTTGTGCTAGCCTTGCCAATTCTGTAAAAGTAGCTTTGATTGTAGTACGCTCATAACTAGTCAGTTTGTAATAGGCAGTTTCAGATATATTCTGAGCTTGCATGGCTTTTTTTATACGTTCTTGCAAATGCTCAGATTCGGAATTTAACAACTTGCATTGCTGCTCAAGTTGTGAGTATCTAGTACTTAGCATTCTTAAATCTTCTGTTACGGGATCGGGGCTGGCTTGGGCTTGTAATGTTAATAAGTTTGAGTAGATTTGAGCCAGATAAATACAATCTAAGTAAGCATACTCTATCTGTTCTTCAGTCAGAGGGCGTTTTCCCCAATCGCTTTTTTGTTCTTGTTTATCGATATTGTTAAAGCTACAAAGTGCTGTAGCTATTGTTTTGAGTTGGTAGTTGGGTAATGGCAAAATATAATAAGGAATTTTTTTAGCCATTTCCAAAGTGCAAGTAATATTTTTGGCTTTCTTGCCACCGAGAAATTTTAGATCGTAACTCGCGTTATGAAAAATTTTTTCAATGGCAGAATTTATCATAATTTTCTCAATAAATTCAGCTATAATATTAGGCTGATCTAGGACATCTAAAAGATAGACGCGATCGCCACTCATATCTTGAGGATTATCTAATAGCTGAATCACCGATAACCGGGGATTACGACTTTTATAGTCAGCGACTTCTGTATCTATCCACAGTGTTTTAGCGTTTGTATATTCAGCGACAATAGCACGAATTTCGCTAGCCGAAGTAAGGTAGGGCATTGGCTAATATTTCCTGATATTTAAGGCATTGTTAAGTAAGCCATAGTTTTATAAAGTAACATTTTGTTGGTAAGAATGCTTATACAGGATTGCAAAAAAACTGAAGTTTGGAATTCGTTATAGATATCGCCAAATTGACTCAAATCTGATAACATCGAGTCACCACTGTGGGGTAGCATCGTCTACCATCGAAAGGGCTACTCAGCATCTACGTTAAATTCATCGAGAGCCACAGATGTGCAAAGCCATCCTGGTTAGCAGCCGTCAGGAAAATTGAATTGGCATTTCTCAAAACTGGGCGCAAAATCTTAGCTTCAAGAAATCGTCCAAATTTTAATTTTCAGTAACCTGAGCCATTGCTTAAGCGTTTTTGTTACTCTACTTTTAATTGTTTTTTTAATTTGCTCCTCACCATGACATACACCTCAATCAACCGCTTCAAGTACTCAATTCGGAGATAGATGATGAAAAAGCTAATTCTATTAGTAGTTAGTGGCATTTTGGTAGTTGGTACTTTTGGCTGTCAAGAGGCTCCTAAAACAGGTTCGGAAACTCCTAGCACAACAAATGAAGCCGCTCAGGCACCAGCAAAACCAGCTTCGCAAACAAATCAAACTGCCAAAGTTTCAGAAACACAAACTACTCCTTCAGCAGCTACTACAGGTACTAAAGTTAAAACCGATTCTGAAAAAACGGCAGCAACAAAAGCTAAAAGTGACTTAAAAACTGAAGTTAGCGTAAAGTTGAACAAAGGTTTACCAGGCAATAAGTTACAAGTTGAAAACAAACAGGGTGAAATTATCCTCAAAGGTACGGCGACTTCTGTTGAAGAACTCAAGAAAGCTGAAACTTTGGCTAAAGAAGTTCAAGGTGTAAAAACGGTGAAGGTAGAAGCAAAAGTTGATACTGTGAAAAAGCCATAAAAGAATAACTGAAGCACATCTATCGTCAGGGCGCAGCATTGCTGTGCCCCTACTGCGTGGTCTATTTACCTGAAAAAGCTCTAAGATACAAAAACCCCATCCCCAACCCTCTCAGAGGATATTTGCAATTCTATATTTTTGTCTTTCAACTTCCATTATTTGAACCTCGATAAATTCGCTCCATCTGTTCTGGAGAAAGGCGTCTCATTGGAAACCACTCAAATGCCGAAATAGACTGTTTCTCATAAGGTTGAACATCATCCTGCTGGTTTTGAGGGGAACGCACTGCTACATTGGTATTTGGAACCTGACCCCTGAACGACTCATCTATTTCTGATTCTGGAAGCAGAGTTTGAGGCAAAACATAAGCGTGCTTCTGGGGATCGTATGCGAAAACTTCTCCTGTTTCAATGTGATAAATCCAAGCATAAATGCTGAGTTCCCCCTGATAAAGCTTAGAGTGAATCACTGGATATGTCCGCAAATTCTCAATTTGAGTAAGAACATTTTCGGCAATCATAATCTCTAGCAGTTCTTCTTCGTCGTAGTGGCTATAGTGGTCTAGAACTAGCCTTCGAGTTGCTTCTGCATATTTAAGCCAATCATGTACAAGCGGCATTTCATCGCTGAGATTGTGTAACTTCATTAATCCTTTCATTGCACCGCAATGAGAATGACCACAAATAATAATTTGGCGAACATCTAAAGCTTGAACAGCATATTCAATTGTCGCACCTTCACCGCCATTACTTGCCCCATACGGTGGGATGATGTTACCTGCATTGCGAATCACAAATAATTCACCAACTTGGGCTTGTGTAATTAGATTTGGATCGAGACGCGAATCAGAACAGGTAATAAATAAGACCCTGGGCTTTTGACCGTGTGAAAGTTGTTCAAACAATTGTTGATGCGTCGAAAAATAGCTAGATTTAAATTCGCGCAGACCTTTAACTAATTTTTTCATTACTAAGTTCTACAAATATTTGGGGGTTAAGAATCAAATCACAGACAGCAGATTGAGGTAGTAAAGAAGACTTTCTTTCTACGTTTTTCCAATTGTAAAGATTACTATATTATAAATTCATTTGGTGCTTTTAATATCCTCTACCATTTGGTTGAGTTAGTTTTTTTCCCTGCTGCCTTCTGTTCCTTAGCAGGTCACATTACAGTGTGAGAATGCCTTGAGCCTATTTCAAACTACTTATATCCTAAGATAAAAATGCGACACTTTGTTGTCACGATCGACCGAGAACGACAGATACAGAATAGATGATTAAAACTATACCAACTAGTTATCCTTCGCACTTAAAGTCTCCTGAAATCGTGTCCGGTTGAATAGTTGTAATTTGGACTGATGTAAAGACACGCAAACGCAGAGATTTTTGAATTATAAGTAATTAATCAGACATGATATTATCTGCTCTGGGAAAATTTTGATGGTGAGTTTGCGACATCAAAATTTTTGCCGTACACTAAGCGATCGCCTGCGGCAAGCCTTTTGGGTGAAGCTTGCAGGCTCATCGCAACGCGTCTACAATAATCCCCAATCCTCCCTCCTACCCTCTTGCGAATTCTGAACCCGAATTTCTCACAAACTCAGAAAAAAGCGGAGGTTAAAACTGGTAAAAT
>NZ_CAXTTT010000190.1:0-9657 GCF_964247315.1 uncultured Nostoc sp. | reverse complement strand
CTAAGTGCTGAGTGATATATTATCCAATGCCCCATGCCCCATCCCCAATCCCCAGTCTTTCTGTAGTTTATTGCCTCTAAAGACGGCAAACACCACTCGGACGTTACGGTTCACCCTAATTACTGAAAGTATTAATTCTTCTACATTAGACAGAGTGAAGACAAATTAATCCATGAACCAACTAAAAACACAATTTAGTTAGTCTAACCGTCCCAAGTAAGGTTCGGGAAACCACCCTTCATGGACTGGCTACCACTAAGCTTCAGTATATATATCAGCATAGTCTGGAGTTTTAACCCCAGGAAAGCCAAATCAAAGGTATTCATGCTGAACTGGCTGATTTCTTGACCCTGTTGGTTCAAAATTTAGTGCTTTATATTCTCATTCATTCATTTGTAGTTATACGGAGCCAGCACCTAAAATGGCAAAAGTAGTTGGAATTGACTTAGGAACAACGAACTCCTGCGTGGCAGTGATGGAAGGTGGTAAACCCACAGTAATTGCTAATGCTGAAGGTTTTCGGACAACGCCATCAGTAGTCGCATTTGCGAAAAATGGCGACAACTTGGTTGGCCAAATCGCCAAACGACAAGCGGTGATGAACCCCGAAAATACGTTTTACTCAGTCAAACGCTTTATCGGTCGCCGCTACGATGAAGTGGGTAACGAAGCTACGGAAGTTTCTTACAAAGTTCTCAGCAGCAATGGCAATGTCAAATTAGATTGTCCTATAGTTGGTAAACCGTTTGCTCCTGAAGAAATTTCTGCAAAAGTTCTTCGCAAACTAGTTGAAGATGCCAGCAAATACCTGGGTGAAACTGTAACCCAAGCTGTAATCACCGTTCCGGCATACTTCAACGACTCCCAACGGCAAGCGACAAAAGATGCTGGTAAAATTGCCGGAATTGAAGTTCTGCGGATTATCAACGAGCCTACCGCTGCTTCTTTGGCTTATGGATTTGACAAAAAGAGTAACGAAACCATCTTAGTATTTGACCTTGGTGGTGGTACTTTCGACGTATCTGTGCTGGAAGTAGGAGATGGAGTTTTTGAAGTACTAGCCACATCTGGTGATACCCATCTTGGTGGTGATGACTTCGATAAAAAAATAGTTGACTTCTTAGCTGAGAAGTTCAAGAAAGCCGAAGGTATTGACCTGCGGAAAGATAAACAAGCCTTACAACGTCTGACGGAAGCTGGAGAAAAAGCCAAAATTGAGCTTTCTAGCGTTACCCAAGCAGAAATCAACCTACCATTTATCACTGCAACCCAGGATGGGCCCAAGCACCTGGATACAACCCTAACTCGCGCTCAGTTTGAAGAACTTTGCTCTGACTTAATCGACCGTTGTCGTATTCCTGTGGAAAACGCCCTTCGGGATGCCAAGTTAAACAAAGGCGATATTGATGAAGTAGTGTTAGTTGGTGGTTCTACACGGATTCCCGCAGTCCAACAGATTGTGAAGCAGGTATTGGGTAAAGACCCCAACCAAAGCGTTAACCCTGATGAAGTCGTAGCAGTTGGTGCAGCCATTCAAGCCGGAGTACTGGCTGGTGATGTAACTGGCATCTTGCTGTTAGACGTGACACCTCTATCTTTGGGTGTGGAAACATTGGGCGGCGTGATGACTAAAATTATCCCCCGCAACACCACAATTCCTACGAAGAAATCGGAAGTATTCTCCACTGCTGTGGATGGACAAACCAACGTAGAAATTCACGTCCTCCAAGGTGAACGCGAATTCTCTAACGATAACAAGAGCTTGGGAACCTTCCGCCTCGATGGTATTCCTCCTGCACCACGTGGTGTCCCTCAAATTGAAGTGGTGTTCGACATTGACGCTAACGGTATCCTTAACGTCACCGCTAAGGACAAAGGTACTGGTAAAGAACAGTCCATCAGCATAACTGGCGCTTCTACCCTGGATAAAAATGACGTTGACCGGATGGTGAGAGAAGCTGAACAGAACGCTTCATCTGACAAAGAGCGGCGTGAGAAGATTGAACGCAAGAACCAAGCCGATTCTTTGGCATACCAAGCTGAAAAGCAGTTACAAGAATTGGGCGATAAAGTTCCTGATGCTGACAAGACTAAAGTCGAAGGTTTAGTAAAAGAACTGCGGGAAGCAGTTGCTAAAGAAGACGATGAGCAAATCAAGAAGCTCACCCCAGAATTGCAACAAGCGTTATTCGCTGTTGGTAGCAACATCTATCAACAAGCTGGTGCTAGTGCCAGTTCCGGTGCCGGTGCGGGTGCTACATCTGGTGGTGAACCTCAAGATAGTAGCAGTTCCTCTAGTTCTAGTAACGGCGACGATGTGATTGACGCTGATTTTACAGAGAGCAAATAATTCCCTTACTTCTTTTGGGAAGATTATCTTGTCCCACCTTATAATTACCCCCTCAGACAAATGCCTGAGTGGGGATTTTTTTTAATGAGTTGGGAGTTAGGAATTAAGAGTTATATAAAGTCTGGTTAATCTCTTATGCCATATCCACAAGCACCTTGGACACTTCAGGGTCATGCTATCCAAACTCTGCATTTGGTAAATATTGACCAAGTGCGCCCTTTGATTCCCTTAGAGTTAGAAATTATTTCTGTATGGCCTGGTAAAACCCTCGCTAGCGTGTATCTCTCTAATTACGGGTCAGGCTCAGTACTGGAGTATAGTGAGTTAATTGTTGTCCCAGCTTTGATTAATTACCAGAGGAAAATCGGCGCTTGGATTTCTCACATTTATGTAGATAATGCTGACTCGGTGGCTGGTGGTCGAGAAATTTGGGGACTACCAAAGGAACTAGCTAAGTTTACCTGGGAACAAGGAAAGTATGTTACTGTGCATCAGGAAAACCAGAAATTGTGTAGTTTTAAGTATAATCAACAAAGCTTGGCATGGAAACAGCGATTAAGTGCTTCTAGTTTCAGCGCTAAGGGTGCTGATTTACTGATATTCCCTGCTGAATTTGAGTCTTTGTTGGGTTTGATTGGTTCTAAGTTAGAAATCCCCGCCGAAAGTCCTTTTTTTGGAATAGGTTTGGGTCAACCTTGGTTAACTGTGCGGTGTGAGCAGATGAGTTTGCGGGTTGATGCGCCAAAAGTGGTAGGTCAGATGAGTATCTAGTACGCTGTGGTATAAGTTTGCCTACCTTTAACCAGTTGCTTGTTAATGGAATACCTGTGTTAGATATTTCAGCTAATGCAATCCTTCTAGACAGTATTTTTTCATATTCTAAAACCTTACTTATACGTTTCAACTAGTACAGTACGGCGGAAATAAACCAAGTAAACTAACTTATACCTAAACTTTTAATGATGGTAATGATTTTTGTTTCAATGCTGGGATTAATCCAACCTGTAAAATTGAACTTTTGCTAACGCCTGATTGCCTATAAATTATTGTGAGTTTACGGTCAGATTAACCCATACGCTTTTGCTTTCCAGAAAAACAAAGTCTTTAGAGCCAGCTTGTGATAAACCTATAGTCATTTTCAATCAAGTGCAATACAAAAGCTAGATATTGCTAAGGTTACACACCTGCTAAAAATTCTGCAAATCCAGTTTCAGAAACTAACTTGCAACAAGGCTATTCATTATTATCCACACAAACTCTGTTACATATTCCGCAAAATTAGGTTATTTTTGTAGAAAATGTGAGTTTTTGACTATCTATCCTCTAACTTCCCAACATCTGCAAGTTATGTAGAGTGGCATAAAGCCCTCCCTGTTGCAGTAATTGATCATGACTTCCCTGTTCGATTAATTCGCCACGCTTGAGAACAAAAATCCGGTCTACATTACGAATCGTAGACAAGCGGTGAGCGATAATAATGGCGGTACGTCTGACCAAAAGCTGGTTTAATGCCTCTTGAACTGAAGCTTCTGTACCAACATCCAAACTAGCGGTAGCCTCATCTAGTACCAAAATTTGCGGATTGCGAATGGCAGCCCGCGCAAAGGCTAAAAGTTGCTTTTGACCACTAGAAATATTTGTGCCTCGTTCTCGAAGTTGAGTATCATAACCTTGGGGTAATTCTTCTATAAACTGGGCAATGTTGGTTTCTTCTGCTGCTTGTTGAATCTGTTCAATGGTGTAGCCATCTCCTAGAGAAATGTTGCTTTTAACATCGCCAGCAAACAAAAAGCCTTCTTGTAAAATTACTGCCATGTAACGCCGCAGTTCTGCTTGTGGTACTTCCCGAATATCGACGCCATCTATGAGAATGCGTCCTTGAGTGGGTTCGTAGAGGCGGCACAAAAGACGGATAATCGAAGTTTTACCTGCACCAGTGGGGCCAACTAATGCAATTTTTTCACCAGGATGAATGGTGAAATCTAAGTCTTTAATTACGTAATCATCATTTTTGTAAGCAAACCAGACGTGATCAAAACGAATCTCTCCCAGTTCTGGGGGAGAAGTGAGGTTTGGGGATTCTAGATTTGCAACGATTTCGTCGATGTAGCCAAATTTTGCATCAAATATTGAGAAGCGGACATTGGCGCGATCGCGAATTTCTATCGGTTCGTCTAATATATCGCCTACGCGTTCAATGGCAGTGAAACCAGCTTGAATTACTGTAAATTTTTCTGCAAAAGCCCTTAAAGGGTCAAATAATCGCTGGGCATACAATACAAATGTAGATAAAGTCCCGAAAGTCAAGTTTTTTTCCAACAGTAACCAACCACCCACGCACAAAACACCTGCGATCGCAATCAGTCCAATCCATTCTAAGGTTGCTGAAACAAATGAATCATAAAAGATGGTTTTATCCATTTGCTGAGTGTAGTTGCGGTTCGTAGCACGAAACAATTCGGCATTAAATTTTTCTCTACGGAACAACTGCACGACGTTAATACCAAGCACATTTTCTTGTAGCTGTGAATTCAGGATCGAAAGTTCTTCTCGCCCTTTGTAATTGGCTTTGCGGTACTGTTTTTGAATGTAAACAATTACCCAGCTAGTTGGTAACAGCATCAATAATAGCAAGCAAGAAAGTTGCCACTGGAGGGAAAACATTAAACCCAAAGTCACCAGCATTAAAAACAAATCGGATATAATGCCAACTGCCCCAGTAGAAAAGACATCGCCTAACACTTCCACATCGCTGGTGATTCTGGTAATTAATTTACCTACGGGTGTGCGGTCAAAAAAGCGCACTGCTAGAGATGTTACATGCTGAAATAAGTCTTGGCGAATTGCTGCGGTGATTTGTTGCCCTAGCCTTTGGACTATATAACCTTGGAAACCTGTCAATATCACTTGGATGGCGATCGCAATTACCAATAATCCTTCTAGGATATTTAACCCTTGCGAGAAGGGACGATTCCTGAAAAATTCGTAAGTGCTTGGTTCCTTACGAATCAGGGAGATTATTTGGCCAATTAAGAAGGGTTGTAAGGCATTAGCTAGTGCGATCGGTACGAGTAGGCACATCGACAGCGCCAGTAGCCGTCCGTTACGACGGGCATAAGGCACCAAACGCAAAAACAACCGCCAGTCATTTTCACGCCGACGATCTGGTGTATAAGATTTTTTCAGAGATTGGTAGATGCTCATAGTAAGAGCATTATATTAATGTTTGGAAAAAAACACGCTTGTTTAAAGTAGCGTTTATCTTCCTACTCTGATACCATGCCTGAGATAGAAACTGCAAGACTACTACTAAGACCTTATATTCCTCAAGATTTGGATGATTCCCTTTACATTTTGCAATCTTAAAACTATCAGTCTCCTACCCAGAAATGTTGCGACTGTTTAATTTAATTTGGCGGCTCAAAACGATTCACAACCCCAGCCCACAGAATCATTGACGAACCGACTGCTAAACATAAGGACTTTCAAGGGGTGGAAGTCTTCAGGGTGCGCTGACTGGATTACAGCCCAAAGGCTTGATTTATAATGCCGAGCAAGATTATCAACTGGCATTGCCTTTACGGCCTTGTGGTTGCGGCAACGGTTGAGTTGAAAATAGCGATGTAACAACAAGATTCCCGACTTTTGAAATAAATCGGGAATCCAAGGGCGCGCTGCTATGCGCCCCTACAGTATTTGTATTAATTGCTTCATAAATATTCCTGTAAGTATGAAACAATAGCATACTTATCTGTTTACGTCTTATATCTAAAGATAGAAGATCGAGGTTAAAATTTGGGAAACCTAAGAGGGGTTCATTCCCAAGAGATGTCCTACCTACCTATCGCAGAATGCAACTGAGGTCAGATGACACAACCTTTAAATCAAGTCAAAGAATGGGAACAACGTCGTGATGAAGCAAACCGCTACTACCAACGGGGGAAATTTCAAGAGTCTCTCGATCTTGCAACCAAAAATTTACACTTGGCTAGAGCAATTCCAGACCGAGCCAGAGAAGGTTATACATTAAACGACCTCGGTTTAGCTCACCTCAGTTGCAGGCAACCTCAAAAAGCATTAGAGCGCTTTTATCAGGCGCTTTCGGTTGCTATTGAAACTGGCAACACGTCAGCAGAGGCAACTACACTTAGCAATCTGGGTTCTACCTACAGCCGTCTTGGACGCTTTTCGCAAGCATTAGAATATTTTGACAAAGCACTGCCAATCTTTAGGCGATTGCAAGATACCCAAAATGAAGTTTCTACTCTTAATGATATAGCCCTAATTTATACCCGCTTAGGAGAACCGAAACGGTCACTGTTGCTACAACACCAAATTTTGAGGATGCGGCGATTGTTAGGTGACTTTTCTGGTGAAGCCACAACGCTCAATGGCATTGGATTTGCCTACAATGTCTTAGGTAAGTTTGAGCAAGCGCTAGAATTTTTTCAAGCAGCACTGCCAATTCAACGAGCTGCGAAGAATTTAGTTGCTGAAGCAACCACTTTGAATAATATTGCTTCTGTCTATCATGATTTAGGAAAACCCAAACAAGCACTATTGCTCTACAATCAAGTTCTTTTGACACGTCGAGCAATCAGCGATCGCTCTGGTGAAGCAACAACCCTTCACAACATTGGTTTTACCTACAGTACCCTGGCAGAGCATCGCCAAGCAATGAAATTCTACAAGCAAGCCATTGTGATTTATCAAGAACTGGGCGATAATCTCGGAGAAATTTCAACTTTGCTAAATATGGGAAGCCTTTACGCCACCACGAAACGCAAAAAAATGGCGCGCTCGTGCTACCAAAATGCCCAAGAGTTAGCAGAGCAAATCGAATATCAGCCACTTTTAGAAAAAGTACAACAGTTCATAGATTCTCTGTAGCATCCAGTTCCCCTTCTCCCAATATGGGAGAAGGGGTTAGGGTATGAGGGCAACCCTACTAGTACCGCAAGGCGGAAGTCAAAAGTCAAAAGTATAATGGGATGGGCTTTTTAGGGATTTTAAATGGTTGCTCTATTTACACCGTGGCGTACTAGTGAAATTAAATATGCGTTATCCAGAACCCTTGTATAGACGTAGCAATTGCTACGTCTATAGATTTTTTTTACCCTAGCTACAATACCAAAGTTGTAGTTAGAACAAGTACATCTATGAAAGCTTACGAAATTCAAAGCAACGCCGGGATTGATGCTTTGGCATTAGTCGATCGCCCCGAACCAAAACCCGCAGCTAGACAAGTTCTGATTCAAGTCAAAGCAACATCTTTAAATTATCGCGATCTGCTTGTCGCCCAAGGAGCTTACGGTGCTGGACAAAAATATCCCTTAATTCCCATGTCTGACGGTGCGGGAGAAGTTGTGGCGGTGGGGGAAGATGTGACAAGAGTAAAAATAGGCGATCGCGTCGCTGGTATTTTCTTCCAAGACTGGATTTATGCCTCTTTAACCAAAGAGAAAATGAAATCCGATTTGGGAGGTGGTATCGATGGAATGCTGGCTGAATATGTCTTATTACACCAAGATGGTTTAGTAATATTACCTGACTATTTATCCTATATTGAAGGTGCAACTTTGCCCTGTGCAGCAGTCACAGCTTGGCACGGATTGGTGACAAAAGGCAATATTGGTGCAGGTGATAGTGTTTTATTACTCGGTACTGGAGGAGTTTCAATTTTTGCTCTCCAGTTTGCCAAGATACATGGTGCTAGAACAATTATTATTTCTAGCAGTGATCAGAAATTGGCACGAGCCAAACAGCTTGGTGCTGACGAGATAATCAACTACAAAATAACACCAGATTGGGAAAAGCAAGTTTATCAATTAACCAATCGCACGGGTGTAGATCATGTAATTGAGGTAGGCGGTGCGGGGACTCTACCAAAATCGCTACAAGCAGTCCGTATTGGGGGACGTATTAGTTTGATTGGCGTATTATCTGGCAGAGGAGATGAAATTGACCCCATGCCAATACTTTTTAAGAGTTTAACAGTTCAGGGAATTTATGTTGGCAGTCGAGAAATGTTTGAGGGGATGAATCAGGCGATGCAACAGCATCAAATCAAACCGATTATCGATCGAGTTTTCCCTTTTACTGAAGCACGAGAGGCTTATCATTATCTCAAAAGTGCGGCTCACTTGGGTAAAGTCGTAATTCGTAATTCGTAATTTTAAAAAGTTTAATTTTATGTTTCAAGTAGGATTTAAATTCCCACTTGAAACATACAGTAGATTGTAAGTTAAAGATGTACTTTATTAACTTGCAATCTGCTGTATGACACTTTTGATGTATTCAATAGGAGTTACAAAGCGGCATATTAATAATTTATTTGGCATTGCTATTAGATATGAAATGCAAAAATTAGGTATTTTCAACTTCTTATTCTCTATGTGTGCCTCAGCGTGAGACAAATTCATATTCTTCATCAGCAACGCCTTTTATCTCGCATTAAATAAGCTATTAACTAATTTAGTTGTGTTATATTTATAAATAGGAGTATAAAAAACTCTTATTACAACTTTTTTAGGAATTACACCTTTTGACATTAGGATTAAATTCTTGATTTTTCTCCTTATGCTTGGAGTTGCCTTTTCTAGAGACGACTACATTCAGGAAAATCCTAATGTCATTAGACAAAAATGCCTTTGAGCAACCAGCAAATAAGTTGCTTGCAGCTTTGCCAGCCAGTGATTATCAGCGTCTTATTCCCCACATGAAGCTGGTTCCACTTTCAAATTGGCAAGTCCTTTACCAAACAGGCGAACCGATCGCACAGGTTTATTTTCCTCATAAGGCAGTGGTTTCTATTGTCACCACTATGGAAGATGGCTCGACAATGGAAATTGGTTTCGTGAGCAATGAAGGCATGGTGGGTATGCCTGTGATTTTAGGAGACAACATCACAACCACAACTGCATTGGTGCAAATTCCAGACAGTGCCATGCAAATCGATGCAAATATACTCAGAAGCGAGTTCAATCGGGGTACAGCGCTTCAAAACCTGCTGCTGCGCTATGTCCAACGTGTATACACTCAAATAGTACAAGAATCTGCCTGCAACCGTCTTCATCAGCGAGAGGAGCGGCTGGCTCGTTGGCTGCTGACAGTTTCTGACCGTCTGGAATCAAAGGAATTTCCGCTTACTCAAGAATTTATCTCACAAATGTTGGGTGTACATAGCGCTGGTGTCAGCGAAGCAGCTAGCACCCTGAGCCAAGCTGGAATCATCGCCTACCACTGTGGTCAGATTACAGCAATTTTCAGGTAAATAGACCACAGTGGTTGAACCAACCGAAGGCATC
>NZ_CAXTTT010000189.1:0-9829 GCF_964247315.1 uncultured Nostoc sp. | reverse complement strand
CAAAGACTCATTCACGAGTATCAAAGACTCATTCACGAGTATCAAAGACTCGCCCGCGAGTATCAAAGACTCGCCCGCGAGTATCAAAGACTCGTTCACAAGTGTTAAAGACTCGTCCACGAGTATCAAAGACTCATTCACGAGTGTTAAAGACTCGTGAATGAGATTTGGTTATTCACTGATGAATTAGGAAACTCAATCCTATGAAAATTGGCATTATTGGCTCAGGCAATATGGGCAGGTCGGTAGGAATTCTTTGGGCAGAACGGGGACACGAGGTTTTCTTTGGTTCTCGTGAGGCAGCGAAAGCACAAGCGATCGCAGAACTTGCAGGACACAATGCAAAGGGCGGCACAAATGATGAAGCGGCGGCGTTTGCAGACGTAATTTTTTATGGCGTGCGGGAGTTACCCTCTAAGGTTTTTTCTTCAACCGATGTGCTGGCAAACAAAGTACTGATTGATTGTAATAACTCACTCATCCCTGAAGAGTTTGCTTTTGAACCAATTGCAGAATCAATTGCTGAAAAGTTTGCTGCTGATGTACCCAATGCCTATATAGTCAAAGCCTTTAACACCTTTGCTCAAGAAGTGTTTGAACTAAGTCCAGACCCACTTAAGCAATATCAGGTTTCGTGCTTTGTATGCAGCGATAACGAGCAGGCAAAGCAGACTCCGATCGGCTTGATAACAGATATCGGCTTTAACCCTGTCGATTGTGGCGAATTGCATCGTGCCCGCATGGTTGAGGGTTTAGGCGACTTTATCCGATTTATGATTGGTGGTAGAAAACTTGGCTCTTATGCAACAATTTCAGTTCATCAACTTCCAGAAGCCAAGGAACAACGCTTAGGCGGACGTAAACCAGGATACGCTTAAATTAGAACTATGACAGCGGAAGAACAACGCTTGCAAGAAGACCTAGAACGCAAAGCTTACTGGCGACGCTGGGGATCGTACCTGAGTGAGCGGCAATGGGGCACTGTGCGCGAAGACTACAGCCCCGATGGTTCAGCCTGGGACTACTTTCCCCATGACCATGCGAGATCCCGTGCTTATCGTTGGGGCGAAGATGGCATCGCCGGAATTTCTGACAATCATCAGCGATTGTGTTTTGCGATCGCTCTATGGAACGAGCAAGACCCGATCCTCAAAGAGCGGATGTTTGGCCTAACGAGCAACGAAGGTAATCATGGCGAAGATGTTAAAGAATACTATTTTTTTCTTGACAATACGCCAACTCATGCATACATGAAATTCTTGTACAAATATCCGCAGCAAGCATTTCCCTATACTCAACTAGTCGAAGAGAACCGTCGCCGCAGCAAACAGGAACCGGAATTTGAATTACTTGACACGGGTGTATTTGCCGAAGACCGCTACTTTAATGTGTTCGTTGAGTACGCCAAAGCCTCTGCTGAAGATATTTTAATTCAAATCACGATCGCTAATCGCGGTTCCCAGGCCAAGCCATTGCGTCTGCTGCCGTCGCTTTGGTTTCGCAATACTTGGTCATGGGATGGAAAAAGTGAAAAACCGATGCTGAAGGTGCTGAAATCAGAAGCAGATTTCAGTATCATTGAAGCGTCCCATCCTGACATGAGCAATTATTGGCTCTACTGTCAAGGTGCAGCAGAACTTTTGTTTACTGAGAATGAAACGAATTTTCAGCGGCTGTATGGTGTGGAAAATACCTCACTTTACGTTAAAGATGGCTTTCATGAGTATGCGATCCACAATCGCTCGGATGCGGTGAATCCGAACTGCATGGGCACGAAGTTTGCTGCTGACTACAAATTGATGATTCCACCCGGTGCAACGCAAACTGTACGC
Source organism: uncultured Nostoc sp. (assembly GCF_964247315.1). Lineage (GTDB taxonomy): Bacteria > Cyanobacteriota > Cyanobacteriia > Cyanobacteriales > Nostocaceae > Nostoc. Next base: position 7,997 of record NZ_CAXTTT010000189.1, on the reverse strand, counting down.
TTGCGGCTGGCAGATTCATCTGGTATTGCCAATCCGTTTGGCGATGAGTTCGAGCAAATTTTAAGCGATCGCATCAAAGAAGCTGACGAATTCTATCAGCGGATTACGCCGTTTCAACTATCTGATGACGAGCGGATCATCCAGCGGCAAGCGTTTGCCGGAATGCTGTGGAGCAAGCAGTTTTATCTGTACGTCATCGAAGATTGGCTCAAAGGCGACCCTGCTACTTTGACTCCCCCCGATTCGCGTCGGAGTGTTCGCAACACAGATTGGGTGCATGTATATATTGATGATGTTCTTTCCATGCCTGATACCTGGGAGTATCCTTGGTTTGCCGCTTGGGATTTGGCATTTCATACTATTCCCTTGGCAATGATTGACCCAGATTTTGCCAAGCGACAACTGCAACACTTGACGCGGGAATGGTACATGCATCCTAACGGGCAGTTACCCGCTTACGAGTGGGAACTGAGCGATGTCAATCCACCGGTACATGCATGGGCAGCGTGGCAGGTCTATCAAATCGAGCAGAAATTCTACGGACACGCTGACAAACGATTTCTGGAACGAGTATTTCAAAAGCTGCTGCTCAACTTTACTTGGTGGGTTAACCGCAAAGATGCCGAGGGTAAAAACATTTTTCAAGGCGGCTTTTTGGGCATGGACAACATTGGCGTGTTTGATCGCAGTGCCCCCCTACCGACAGGTGGCGATTTAGAGCAGGCAGACGGTACAAGCTGGATGGCAATGTTTTGCATGAACATGCTGACAATTGCCCTAGAACTGGCGATGGATGAACCTATCTACGAAGATATTGCCAGTAAATTCTTCGAGCATTTTCTGCGAATTGCCGATGCCATGAATGGGATTGGTAAGGATGAACTTGTCCTCTGGGATGAGGAAGACGGGTTTTTCTACGATGCACTGCACTTTTCAGATGGACATCATTTTCCGATGAAAGTGCGATCAATGGTTGGCTTAGTGCCTTTATTTGCGATCGGAATCCTAGAACCCGAAATCCTTAAAAAACTCAGTGGATTTCGCAAGCGTTCTGAGTGGTTTATTAAAAATCGCCCAGACCTCACAACTGGAATTGCCTGTATGCAAACCACAGGCGAACACCAGCGCCGTTTACTGGCAATCTTAGATGGCAAGAAGCTAAAGCGCATCTTAGAGCGCATGTTAGATGAGCGCGAGTTTTTAAGTCCGTATGGCATTCGCTCTGTATCAAAATTTCATGCCGCTCATCCCTTCATCATGCACGTCAACGATCGGGAGTATCAGGTGGATTATGAACCGGCTGAATCCACAAACAACTTATTTGGTGGCAATTCTAACTGGCGCGGCCCGATTTGGTTTCCGATGAATTATCTGCTGATCGATGCCCTATACCACTTTCATAAATACTTAGGAGATGACTACAAAGTAGAATGCCCGACTAATTCTGGACAATGGATGACGCTGAGGGAAGTAGCGATCGAGTTGTCAGAACGACTTGAACGCATTTTTCAACAAAATGCCAACGGGCATCGACCCGTCTACGGTGCCGTCGAGGTTTTTCAGACAAATCCTCATTGGCGAAATTTGCTCACCTTTAATGAGTACTTTCATGGCGACAATGGCGCTGGCTTAGGAGCAAGCCACCAAACTGGCTGGACAGGAGTGATTGCACAATTAATTCATCGGTGTGGTGAAAGTTTATTTCTCGAGTGAACGAACAGCGCGATCGCAATCCTCGTTGTTGCGATAGCGTACCCGCCCGCCGTAAGCGATCGCAATTAACCAACCAGAATTAATCTGAAGGTTTTCCCTATTTTCAAGATCAGTGACTCTTATAAAGGTTCTCCTAGTACTCGACCAAGCCAAAATTGCTACGTGGAGACAGGCTCTTGAGTAGAGGAGCAAAGGAGCAGAGGAGAAATTTATACAGTTTTTCCCTCTGCCCCTTTGCATCTCTGCACCGGGAGCTAACCACAACGCAAAATTTACCAGAGCAGACTACTAGAGTCGTTTCAACATTTTGAACTAGGCAATCCCGATGCCGCCTGTTACACCATAAACTTCTCCCGTGATGTAACTGCCTTCTTGGGAAGCAAGCAACACATACACAGGAGCAATTTCCACAGGCTGACCGGGTCTTCCGAGCGGGACTTCAGAACCAAATTTCTCGATCTTGTCCTGGGTCTGACCACCACTCGGCTGTAGCGGTGTCCAGAATGGACCGGGTGCGACTGCATTAACGCGCACTCCTTTCTCGATCATCTGTTTGGCGAGAGATTTGCTAAAATTCTCAATGCCCGCTTTCGTCAGCGCATAGTCAAGCAGACTCGCTGAAGGTTGATATGCCTGAATCGAAGTGGTGTTAATAATCGATGCTCCGGGCTTGAGATGTGGAACGGCTGCTTTGGTAATCCAAAATAGCGCGTAGAGGTTTGTCTTCATCACTTTATCGAAATGCTCAGTTGTGATATCGCTAATTGAAGGGTAAGATGTCTGTGCGCCAGCATTGTTCACAAGAATATCTAAACCGTTCAAAGATTGCACTGCATCTGTCACCAGCTTTTGGCAAAAATGCTCGTCGGTGATGTCACCCGGAAGCGCAATCGCTTTGCGCCCTGATTGTTCAATCAATTGGATGACCTCTTGAGCATCAGCCTCTTCGCTCTTAAGATAGCTGATCGCCACATCAGCACCTTCCCGCGCAAATGCGATCGCAACAGCGCGCCCGATACCAGAATCGGCTCCCGTGACCAATGCCTTCCGACCTGCAAGCTTTCCACATCCAATGTAGCTCTGCTCACCGTGATCCGGTTGGGGCTGCATCTTTTGAGCAAGTCCTGGTACGGGCTGCGGTTGTTGGGGAAAGGGTGGAGCGGGATATTGCTGCCGGGGGTCTTGCATCTCTAATCGATCGTCTTTCATCACTTGGTTCTTTTGATAGTTTTTGCAATTCAAGACTCAAGTATCAAGCATTGAGGAAAACGATTCCTCACCCTTTGAGCAGAATAATGTTCCAAAGTATGCAATACTTGGGTGCGAGCTAATTGATGCGCTTGTAGCTGCTCCCGTCACAAACTCCCCGTTTACTAAGTAGGGGAAGAAAGTTTGGAGAAAATCAAGGCGACGATTCTGATAGTTAAGATAGTAGGCGTGTTCCCAGACATCACAAGTTAACAGTGGAATTTGTCGATTCACTATTGGATTCATGGCATTCTCAGTTTTAACGACTTTGAGTTGGTCTTGGTCAATTACTAGCCAAGCATAGTAGTGTGCCAAACTGAGTCGCACCTGCACTTTTAAACTTACTGGTAAACTGTTCAAAACTCCCACGGCACATTAAATGTGCATCCTGCGGCCTAAAATTCATCGATGAGGAACGGATTCACCTGCATCACATCGACGGAAATCACGCTAACTGGAAGAAAAATAATTTGGAAGCAATTCATGAGAGTTGCCACGATTACAAACACATGAGCAAAAGCGCAAGCTAAGAACATCGGAAGCTGGGTGCGATGAAAGCCGCACGCCCAGATTTAACTGAGAGGTGCGGGAGATAATACTCCCCATCGACTCAACCAACTCAGTAGAGCGTACACTGCCTAGCTGGTTTAATCCAGAAGATATTTACAACCATTTCAACGGTAAGCCGATTTCTTTTGATACTTAGCTCTTCACTGTTAATTAATTTCTTGAAATAGCTCTTGATCTATCTAGATTTAGAAAAAGATTATACGGAATTTTTCCGTATAATAAATAGTTCTGTCGCAAGCGCGCGGCGTTGCTGCATACGTGAAAATGAGATTTATAGAATTTATGGATGAAGTCGTAGCTAAGTGGATACAAAATAAACAAATCGCTATAGTTGGTGGCGGTCCTGGTGGACTAACCTTAGCACGACTTTTACAACTTAAAGGTGCAAACGTAAAAGTGTATGAACGAGATTTTAATAAAGATGCTCGTATGGTTGGTTCGCCGCTTGATATGCATGAAGGGTCGGGAATGGCGGCTTTACGCAAAGCAAATTTATTAAGCGAGTTTAAAAAGAATTTTCGTCCCGGTGCCGATAAAATGATTATCGTGAATAAACGTGCAGAAATATTTTTTAGCGATCACGAAACCAAACCTGATGAAGATTTTGACAGTGAACATTTTCGTCCGGAAATAGACCGTAGTCCATTACGAAATATGTTGCTGGAATCTTTACAACTGGAAACAGTTGTGTGGGACAGCCATTTTATTTCAATGGAAAAACAAAATGTGGGCTGGTTGTTGCATTTCAAAAGCGGTTCATCTGCTTACGCAGATATTGTCATTGCTGCTGATGGCGCTAATTCTAAAATCCGTCCATACATCACAGACATCAAAGCTTTTTATTCAGGCATTACAATGCTTGAAGGCAATATTTATGATGCACAAAAAGCAACGCCTCATATTTATACATTGCTGAATGGCGGAAAAATAATGGCTTTCGGAAATACAAAGAATTTATTGATGGGTCTCAAAGGCAATGGTGACCTAACTTTTTACGCAAGTTTCAAAACAGATGAAAACTGGGCAGCAAATAGTGGCTTAGATTATTCTGACAAAACACAAATGCTGGCATGGTTTAAAGAAGAATATTCTGAATGGAGCAGTGTCTGGTACGAACTGTTTGAAAATGCAGCCACACCTTTGATTCCGCGCCCCATTTACTGTATGCCTTTGAATCAAAACTGGGAAGCCCGACCCAACTTAACCATGCTCGGCGATGCCGCACATGTAATGCCTCCCTTTGCAGGAGAAGGCGCAAACATGGCTATGCTTGATGCTTTGGAATTGAGCCAGTGTTTGTGCAACGAAAATTTTAGTGGGATACAAACTGCTATTGCTGCTTACGAAAACCAAATGCGAAAAAGAGCGGCAGAGGCAGCGCAGGAGTCTTTAGAAAATGGAGATCGGATGCACAGCTCAGACGCGCTCGGAAAAATGCTGGCATTTTTTGACGCGAAGTAATTTATAGTACTGAAAAGGACAAACACTTGCTTATGATAACAAGGAAACTTAATGGTCTAACAAGCGACAGAACAAGGTGCTGCACCCGACCGCCTACAGCTTCGCTCGTCGTTCCTCCTCGCTACGCTTCCGGCGGCGGATGAGCTTGTCGTTGTGTTGCTTGCGCGCAGCGTTTCGGTGGATGCAACATTTTAGTGGCTGATATAACAGTAGATAGAAGGGTAGTACCATGAAAAAGACTTGGTTCATCACAGGCGCATCGCGCGGCTTTGGTCGCATCTGGGCTGAAGCCGCCCTCAAGCGCGGCGATAATGTCGCGGCGACCGCCCGCACCTTAGAAAGCGTAGCCGACCTGAAAGAACGCTTCGGCGACGCCATGCTTCCTTTAGCGCTCGATGTCACAGATGCCGATCAGGTGCGGCAAGTCGTGGCGCAGGCTCACGCGCACTTCGGCCAGTTAGACGTTGTTCTCAACAACGCCGGCTACTCTCTGGTCGGCACGATAGAGGAAGCGAGCGAGGCTGATGTCCGCGCTTTGTTCGAGACGAACTATTTTGGCACGATTCGGGTCATTCAAGCCGCGCTGCCTTTGCTGCGGCAACAGGGGAGCGGGCACATCTTGGGCGTTTCAAGCGGCCTTGGCCTGATGGCGATGCCGCTCATCGGCTATTACTGCACTTCTAAATGGGCCATCGAAGCGCTTCACGAAAGTCTGGCGCAAGAGGTCAAACCTTTTGGCATCAAGGTGACGCTGATCGAACCCGGCGCCTATGCGACCGAGTTTGCAAGCCCCTCGTCACTCAAGAGGGCAGATGGTCTTGAGGTCTATGACAGTCTCAGGGAGCAGATTTCACCTCATCTATCGGGCGAGAAACGCGGCGATCCCCAGGCGACAGCCAAAGCCATCCTCCAGATCGTAGACGCGCAGGAACCGCCGCTGCGATTCATTCTCGGCAACCAAAACTTGCCCGCGGTGCGCGCCGCTTACGCCGATCGGCTGGCTACTTGGGAGGCGTGGGAAGAAGTCTCGAACGCAGCTCAAGGCGAACCGCAGAAAGGCACCGTTGCATCGTCCTAAGCGGTGCTATCCTATAATGTTATGATGGGCGGTAAGTTTTATGTCCAGTTTGGTTCGGTATAGACTGCCGTGTAGACGTTGGTGCAGACTGGCGTTGATGGTAAACCAGGGGTGAAAATCTTGGACTTGCGAAACTGGGCAGCTTTGATATCACGCTTTGGTCATTGATATCAATTTCTCCTAAATCTCCTATTACATCTGGCTTTCCTAGCGCATTCCTCCACCTTATGAAGCCACTTAAGCAAAACTTATCAATCCACGAGAGAATCAGGATTGTGGGCAGTGCGATTGATAAGCCTGAGTTAAGTGTGTGAAGTCGTTCACGAAACGATCAGCTTTCCAGGGATAATGGGGTGTAATAGTAGCTTTCTACTCATCACACACCTGCCCCTTGTATAAGAACGCTGACGGAATTGGTAGAAGAATGGTTGGACGTGCATCATGGTAAAACAAGGGCTTCGTATCACAATACCATTCGTAAGTTCTTAACTTTTACCTGTGTGGACGCGATCGCTGACATCCAGATCCGTCATGTTCGGGATTGGTTAGATTTCCTGCAAGAGGCAGACACTACAAAAGTTAAGCATCTCAACATTCTCAAGGCGTTTTTTTCCTATGTGACCAGTTTGGAGAAACCGCCGATTTCTCGCAGTCCTATCCCCAAGCAGTTCAAGTTGCCCAAGCCGAAAGATACCACTTGTAATGTGCCTTATATACAGACTTAAGGATTAGGCAGCAACATGAGATCAGTTGCTGCCTAATAACCCGATTTGTGAAGCAAGCTGGTTAAGATTGCGGATTTTGCCGAAGCCCTAACAAGTTTCCGTCAATATCTCTGAAGATAGACAACTGGACTCCGTGACCAACATCTGTGATTGGCTCAATTTCTACTCCTTTTTCAATCAGGCTTTGACGAGCAGCAACTATATCTTTTACAACAAAGGTACTAACAGTACTACCTGTGTCAACTGAGTTACTTAAGTTCAATCCAATTGCAAAACGTGGAATATCAGGAAAACTAAACTGTCTCCAGCTAGGCGTGTCATATTTTTCTTCAGGAACTAATCCAAGCTTGGACTTATACCACTCGACGCTAGCTTCGAGATTAGTAACGTCTACTTTAATGATAAAACTATATTCACCAAAGGTATTTGTCAATGTCATATTCTGTTGTAATAATCCAGGACTTTTAGAATACAGCTATTATAAATCTTTTTATTCAATAAAATACTGCAAGTCTACCGATTATTAGTTTTTTATTTGTCATTACGCAATATCACTTGAAAAGCCACGCTTAAGTCTCTACACTCACAATCAACAGCCATTTGTGAGAGTTTAGGCACTTACTCGAAATAAAAGCCAAAAGTTATGTTAACAGAGGTTGCGATCGCTTGAGATTGAATTACTGATTTGCCCCAATGACTGATAAGGAGATTTCCAGCAATCATCACCGTAAAAGACTTTCTGTTGTCTGTTGGGTAAAAATCTCACACACCATCCGTTTCTAACACGCCATCTGTCAACAGCAATTCCAGTAAGTATGACAGCTACTGCACCGAAAGCTATAGCTAACCTAATACGCTGCCAACGGAAGTTGCATTTGTTTTCTTGAGTTTTCATCTGCATGATAAATTTGTAGCTGTTCAGTTCGACGCGACCAAAATATTCACACGATAGCGATAGCGTCCCAAATCAATTCCTAGTAAACTGCAAAGCATAATCCGAATCGTGGCTTTATGGGAAACTACTAAAACATTACCTTGGGGATGTTTTTCTTGAATTTCAGCAATTACAGGCATAGAACGGTTACAAGTTATGATGCTGCATCTGGTACTGTCAGCTTGAATCTGACTGGTATTACTCCAGATACTAATCCCGAATTTCTCACAAACTCAGAAAAAAGCGGAGGTTAAAACTGGTAAAATGT
>NZ_CAXTTT010000188.1:0-9893 GCF_964247315.1 uncultured Nostoc sp. | reverse complement strand
GATGGTTTACCCACTGCTGTTACTATATTTCACCCAACTGAGAACCGCTATATTGCTGGACGACTCAGCAACTGTTTACGCGCTAGTGATACAGTTTCTCGTTTGGGTGGCGATGAATTTACTGTGATTTTACGGACAATACCTAATGTCCAAATAGCTGCTAAAGTCGCTGAAAAAATTTTAAACAGTATTACCAAGCCAATTGTTTTGGACGGCTATCCAATCCGAGTCTCTGCCAGTATTGGCATTAGTGTCTACCCATGCAACAGTCAAGACAGTGAAACTTTGATAAAACAAGCAGATGCAGCAATGTACCGTGCCAAGCGCTTGGGTAAAAATCGCTACGAGCTTGCTTAATTAGTCAAGAGACAAGTCTCCAGATTTTTCAACCTTAGTTACAATTTTTACCTTTAAATTAGGAATTTAGACTAGAGATACGTCTAAGGCATTGTCTTGAAAAAATATAGTATATATCCTACGAGGTAAATTTTCAGCAAAATGCAGACTTAGTAAGGCTTTTTGGCTTGAACACTAAACCTCATAATTTATGTCAGAGAATAATTAGTCATCAAAAACAATTAGAAAATTAAAGTTAATGTATTTAAATTTACATTTAAGTTTATACCTATATTTATTCGTTTATTACGCAGTTTAGTAGGTTTGGAAATCTTTTTAATACTGTAAATATGTTGTTTTATGTTTACACCTCTTTGATCATTAAATCTAAATTATACACTTTAATAAGTATTATTTCATATTTTTCTGAACTCTAATTTATTAAACATAGTGTTTATACTTAAAAAGATTAAGATATTATTAATAAATAATAAAGTAAGCAAAATGCTCGCAGTAAATCATTGACATATCTAACCTTAGACTGATGTAAAAATCGTTTATTAAGGATACCACTTAAGTATAAAGACTATTTAATATCAGCAAATTAAGGTTAATCAACAAGCGATTACCACAATAATTTGTAAACTACCAGCAATAATTTCATAAAATTAAAATACTTTTTCAAAAATTACAGTGAATATACGGTCATAACTAAAAAATACGCTTTGGAATAAAAAACTAGTAAATTTACTGAAAAATATGAAGACTAACTTCCGAATCACAAAGTTTATAATATTCTGGATAGGTGCTTACATACTGATACCAAAAATTGCCGCTTGCGCAGGTATATTCAGTATTGCAAGTGCTAATTCTTTTGGCCCTACTAGCAGTAACACTTTAATCGCCCGCAAGGTCAATTCTCAAAATTTAAAAGACATATACATTCCACCAAATTATGGTGGTCCCGATAGTCATAATGGTAGCGGCACCCGCTGATGGCAATTTTGAATTTTAGATTTTAGATTGTCGTAGAGTAGCGCAATTAGTTAGGTACCGTCTTGTCTTGGACACCACATCTTTATATTTAGCGGCTTATTGCAAGATGTTGTGCTTAGGGTTGCTGAAAACCGTCAAACTCTTTAAGGTAGTTTATTCAAGACAATAGTGGAGATTTCCACCAATGATTTGTTTGTATAAGTGTGTGGACTTGCCAACTTGGGTCTGGTTGAGGATAATCTAAACGGAAGTGTCCGCCTCGGCTTTCGGTTCTAAAAGCAGCACTTTTGAGAATTAAATTAGCTACATTTAATAAATTGCGGGTTTCTGCCCAAAGTCCTAATTGCCGTTCAACATCTGGTAGGTCAAAACTAGCGGGTTCTGCTGGACGTAAAGCAAGCAAGAATTGACTTAAAGGCAAGGCAGTGAAATCTTGCTGCCAAGATTCAATAGTAGCGATCGCAGTTTCCAGCCTTGATTGCTCTCGACAAATACCAGCACTTTCCCACACTAGACGCGGTAACTTCTCCCTGAGTGCTTCTAGCTGTGCTTGTTGGATGTGCCACTCACTAGGATCAGGACTAAATTTCCGTAATGGCAGCACTGGTATTTCTGAGGACAGCCCAATATTTTCTAACTCAATATTAGCCATCTGGGCCCCAAACACAATACATTCCAACAGGGAATTACTGGCAAGGCGATTTGCCCCATGCACCCCGGTACTAGCGGTTTCACCTACTGCGTACAAATTGGGGATATTTGTGCGATTCATCAGATCCGCAACAATTCCACCCATCCAGTAATGGGCAGCTGGGGCTACAGGAATTGGTTCGTGGAAGACATCAACGCCCCAATGCTGACAAACTTTGACGATGTTAGGAAAGCGGAGACGAATCTTCTCGGCGGGGATGGGGCGCATATCCAACCACACATGGGCAGTAGCCAAATCAAGGGCGGTACGTTGTAAATGGCTAAAAATTGCTCTACTGACCACATCTCTCGGTGCAAGTTCACCCGCAGGGTGGTAGTCAAAGGCAAAACGTCGCCCTTCATTATCGATAAGATGTGCCCCCTCGCCGCGTACAGCTTCGCTGATCAAGAAGCGATCGGCACCAGGTTTAGTGAGGGCAGTCGGGTGAAATTGGACAAATTCTAAATCGCGGAGGATAGCCCCAGCCCGAGATGCGATCGCGACCCCATCACCCGTACTTACAGCCGGGTTCGTGGTTTGGGCAAATACCTGACCACCACCGCCTGTTGCCAGTACCACAGCACCAGCTCTTATCCAGGTAATTTTGCCTTGATAAAACAGGCTAATTCCCTGACAACAACCTGTTTCAGGTTCAATCCACAAACTCAAAGCCAAAGCTTGCTGAATGACTTGAATATTTTGGCGACGTAATACTTGAGCTGTGAGGGTGGTAATAACTTCCCTCCCTGTGGTGTCCGCAGCGTGGAGAACACGGCGGCGAGAATGGGCGGCTTCCAAAGTTAAAGCTAAGGCTTGACCATGACGGTCGAAAGCGACCCCCAAGTTAACTAGGGATTGAATGCAGCTAGGGGCGTGTTGGGCGAGAAATTCCACAGCGGCGCGATCGCATAAACCTGCACCCGCCTGGATCGTATCTTCAATGTGCAGTGTTGGAGAATCTTCTGGGGCGATCGCTGCGGCAATACCACCTTGCGCCCAATCGCTGGCAGACAAAGCAACGGTTTCTTTGGTAATCAAACCGACTCGCAAGGATTCTGGCAGACACAGCGCTGTGTATAGTCCGGCAGCACCAGCGCCGACTACTAAAACATCAAATTGGCTAGGAATATCTATCTGAGACAAGGTAATGGGTAGGGGAAGTGAGGAGTTAGAAGTTAGAAGTTAGGAGTTAGGAGTTTTGAATTTTTAACTCATAACTCCTAACTCCTAACTCATATCATCTGCCACTCCCTAGAATCAGGAGTGGGCTGCTATTTGCTACATTAACTGCAATTCAGTTATCTGTAGATACCGTTGTTAAAGCGATCGTCTCCTTCATTAAAGGCAGGCTCTAGTTCTGTCACGGTAAATTTATCGAGGTTGGCTTGCAGGGTTTGTTTTTGGTGATCGCTCAATCCTGGAAGATCCAATATATCCTCTACCTTTTGGTAGGGAGCATTGGTGATAATTTTCTTAGCTAAGGTGGGATAAAGCCCTGGAAACTGTTGAAAAGCTCGGACGTTGGTATTATTCAAATCAATTTTTTTACCAAACTCCGTTCCTAGTTTAGCGTCTGCCCGATTCTGCCGCTCAATTGCCAGAACTGGGACTTGGGGAAAAGCAAAACTGTTGAAACTAGCAGCTTGGGCTATCTGAGTTGTTCCCAACCATCCCCAGCAACTAAGTAACAAACTAAACACTGTTAATAAACGCGCCAATCCTTTCACGATTTTTCTACCTCTTTCCATCAAACAGAAATAAAAGTTTTAAGCTAACAGCCGTCATTGGTCATTGGTCATTGGTCATTAGTCATTGGTCATTTGTAAAGGACAACTGACAACTGACAAGGGACAAAAGACAAAGGACAAAAGCTGATAGCTTAGTCAACACAGCAGTCATCAGAAACTAATATACAGCGTATTAATATCCACAATATTTACGGTTACTGGGTTTGACTGTACTTTTACCAAAAATTTTCATCGTGCAAAGAGTGCCTGCATAGCTGTAATAGCGTTGCATCCACGATTTTGGTAGCATTCCCTGCTAGACGAAATCTTTTCGGGGTGGCTGATTCTACCTCCCAAGCAGACACCAAACTTACGATTTCTAAGATCGAAAACCTTACTAAAAAAGACTGGATGCTGATGGATTTTTATGTAATATTTCTTAACTAATTGATCGTTTCCAGCATCATTTTTGATATGTCGTAGATTGGGGTAGGAAAAGTTTCGGTAAGAGAAGTCTACACGTTGATTGTAAGTTCCTACCTCCTACCTGCTTCAGGCTGCGATCGCAGCTAACAAAAATAGGCTGTCTACTAAAATTGTGCTTAAAACTGCGCCACCAAAGGCATACCAGTGTCTTTGATTTCGACCTAAAGCTGAAATTCCTACTGTTAATAGCACTACGGCGAGAATTATCGCCCAAGTTTGTCCCCAAGGTGCTTGTACTTGCACGAGAGCATTTTGTAAGATTTGCGGTACTACATCTGCATCTACTCTCATGATTTGCCGCCAATAGGGTATCAAATCTACTATATAAAAATATACATCTGTTAAAACTGTACCGAGTAAAGAACCTAAATAAAACCAGTTACCTACCTTGCCCCAATTCTTCGCCAGACACCAACAAGCAAACGGTAAACCGATAAACTCCACCGGTAGATGCCATAAAGGTTCCCAACGTAACCAGCCCCAGTAAATCGCTCCTGCTAACCAACTCCAGCTAAACCCTAAAAGCAAATCCCCCCAGACGTAAGTTGCAGGACGTGACATTAAGGCAAAACTTAGCCATACCCAAAATGCTGTCAGGGCTAAACTCAGACTTGGTAGCGATCGCACTATTGGCGCTTCTACAAATACTGGCACTGATACCAAAAACACCGCCGCCGCAAACACTAACCAACTTTGTCGCGCAGAAATAGATAAGGGAAGAGAGGGAGAAAAGGAGAGTGTAGATTCCAATTGCCTGATACCCTTCAGCCCAGTATCAGCTAAGTCCAACTCGGTATCAATAGAAGGGGTAGAAACGCTGTAAGAGGATAGTGTATTATTAATCAAAGTTTTTAATATTTGTTACTAAACTTCATCTTATTTAAGATATCACACTTTAAAATCCCCCCCTAGGGCATTGTAATTATACTGAAATTTTCAGGAGCCTTGGCGCAAACCAAGCAAAACATTCTCTGCCAAAGGAATCCATTAAAGTTGCACTATGTACACCACTGCTCTGTAGTTCCTTGTACATAGGGGACTACAAAGAAGTGAGGGGTAAAATTTAACAGTTAAAAGTGAACTGACATCAGTCCGCTAAATATTAAAGTTTGATGAATTGACAAAATTCCGTTGACTTATTGAGATGGGTGTAAGAACATAGTCAGCGTCTTCGATGATGTTATCGATCGGTAAAATTGAGTTTTCTACAAGATTGGGTGCAATAGAAAGTATATAAAACAACATCATCATCCTAAGAATAATGTTTAAAACACGAAAAAGGTATTAATTGCAGATGGAATTTATTCAAGCTTTTATTTTGGGTATTGTTCAAGGTATTACAGAGTTTTTGCCAATCAGCAGTACTGCACATCTTCTGATTTTTACCAAGATATTTGGTTGGAAAGAACTAGGTTCTAAAGATTTTGTTGATGCAATTCAATTTGGCAGCGTTATCGCAATTGTGGGATATTTTTGGTCGTTAATTTATAGTATTACTAAAGGTGGAATCGAAGCATTAAAAGCTAAAGACTGGCAACGTGAAGAATGGAAGATTCTTGTCGGTATTGTAGTAGGAACACTGCCCGCTTTAATTTTCGGCTTTCTTTTAAAAGATATTTTACCTGAGAGTGCATTGATTATTGGTATCATGTCAATTATTATGGCACTTATACTAGCTTTGGCAGAAAAAATTGGCACTCGAAAGCGAGGTTTTGAGTCATTGCAGATTCGGGATGGTATTTTAGTTGGATTAGGACAAACACTTGCTTTGATTCCGGGCGTTTCCCGTTCTGGTTCGACGTTGACAACTGCCTTATTTTTAGGATTAGAACGCGCTACAGCAGCAAAATTCTCATTTTTGTTAGGGTTTCCAACTCTTACCATTGCGACGCTGTATAAAAGCTTGAAAATATTCAAGTTGTTTCAAGCTCACCAGTTGCCAGATAACATTGTTGCACTGTTAATTGTAGGAATTATTTCAACCTTGATTTTTTCCTACCTATCAATTGCATTTTTGATCAAATACTTAGCAACTAAAAACACTTTGATTTTTGTATGGTATAGATTAGCATTTGGTAGTGCGATCTTACTAGCGATCGCATCAGGTTGGAAAGGATAATAGTTATTAGTCATTTGTTATTAGTCATTTGTCCTTTGTCCAAAGCAAATGACTATAGCGACTGCTTATTTGTATGCAATACAATCTAACCTCACTCCTTTTAGGAGAGAGGCTTTGAATTTTACTCCCCAACACGAGTAGGAAAGGGGCTGGGGTTAAGTCTGTATTAGACTCAAATAAGAAACGCTATAATGCCCAATGCCCAATGCCCCATTCCCCATGACTACCATTCATCCTGCCCGAATTACCAAGGTTCTTCCAGACTCAATAGCCGCAGAGATTGGTTTTGAAGCTGGGGATGCGATCGTTGCAATCAATGGTACACGCCCCCGCGACTTAATTGATTATCAGTTTTTGTGTGCTGATGAAGTCTTGGAATTAGAAGTTTTAGACGCTGCTGGTAAAACTCATAGCCTGGAAATCGAAAAAGATTACGACCAAGACTTGGGACTAGAATTTGAAACTGCCCTATTTGATGGCTTAATTCAGTGCAATAACCGCTGTCCATTTTGCTTTATCGACCAACAGCCACCAGGTAAGCGCACCAGCTTGTACTTTAAAGACGACGATTACCGCTTAAGCTTTTTGTATGGCTCTTATCTTACCTTGACCAATTTGCCAGAAAGAGAATGGCGGCGGATTGAACAAATGCGCTTATCTCCGTTGTATGTTTCTGTTCATGCCACGGAGCCGGAAGTTAGAATTAGACTGCTGAAAAATGCCCGTGCGGGACAAATCTTGCAACAACTCAAGTGGTTTCAAGAAAGACGCCTACAAATTCATGCTCAAGTGGTTGTTTGTCCTGGTATAAATGATGGCGAACACCTGGAGCAAACCCTAAAAGATTTAGCATCCTTTCATACTGGTGAAGTGCCTGCGGTAGCATCGGTAGCAGTTGTGCCAGTCGGATTGACAAGGTTTCGGCCTCCAGAAGACGAACTCATACCCGTAACTAGAGAAAAAGCCAAAGAAGTGATTTCTCAAGTGCGAACACTTTCGCAAAAATTTCGGCAAAAGTTTTCCTCTAGCGTCGCTTGGTTAGCTGATGAGTGGTTTTTGATTGCAGGTGAGGAATTACCGAGCGAATCTGAATATGAAGAGTATCCCCAAATTGATAATGGTGTTGGTTCAATTCAGTTGTTTATCAAGCAATTTGCAACTGCTGCAACAGAATTACTACCGCCAAAAGTTTATCCTCAGAGAAAATTAACTTGGGTAGTAGGTAACGCAGTAGAAAACGCCTTTCAACCTATCTTGAAACGGTTAAATTCTATTGAAGGTTTAAAAGTAAATATGCGTGCTTTGTGCAGCGATTATTGGGGACAGAATATTACTGTCACAGGATTACTAACGGGTCATGATTTACTGTTGAACTTACAAGGGCAAGATTTGGGAGACGGAATTTTACTGCCAAATGTAATGCTCAAACATGGTGAATTGGTATTTTTAGATGATATGAGTATTGAAGAATTAGCCCGTAAATTGGAGACAAAAATATTACCAGTAGGAGGAGTTGAAGATTTAATCAATACCTGTATTCTTTAAGCTTTTTTTGTTAGCTCTTTAGTTTATAGCAGTTGCCAGATAAATGAAGTATATATCAAAATCTCTCCTCCAAACCCTATTATTACCAAGGAGAGTGGTTGCGGTAGAGATTAAGCTGTAGATCGTTTTTATTAGAAAACACTAGAGATAATTTAACTGCGTTATGTAAAGTCTTTTTGCTTACTGCTTTAACTTTACTTACTCTAAGTCTTTGAATCTAAACTCATTTTTGTTGCATCCAAACATTTGAATGTTAAATCCAAAATTAATAAATTTGAATTTGTAAATTTATTACTTATTTATACGTTTAATTAATCGTGAATGCTGTAATTGCGGCTGTTAAAATTACTGTCTTTTCCCTAAATATAAAATCCTGGCTATAAAATCCTGGATAAACTACTGATGAATTATTGTTAGCTTAATTCTGGCGCTCGCAGTTATTTATTAGCTTCACATCTATCTATAAATGTTACTTTAAAACCTAGAATATTCCTGTTAAAAAAGGTGATTATCAAGGGTATTAATTAGACCTGTTGCACAAATACAAAATTTGCCCTCCCCCTCAACCCCTTAACCCAAAGTTGGGAGAAGTGAAACCAATTTAAAAATCCTTTTCACAAGCTTGAGAGAGGGACTGATGGTGAGAGCTTTTGATTCATGCAATCTATTCTCTATTTAGTACCGTTCCAAGCAGCACTAGTATTACTTTTTTAACTCACAAAAACCATGAAAAACAGATAATTAAAATAAGAGTGGCATTTTTTCTTTAAAGTTTAAGTGAAAACTCTCTGCAATTATGCAAACATCTGTGCAAAATTTACTCCAAAGTTAGTCACCAATGAAATTAAATTTACAATGTAATAGTAAACAATTTATCTAGAATTGATTCTGGCAATTTGAGTATCCATCTTGGCATTTTTTACTGGTTTTGATAGGCTAGATTAATGAAGGTAATTCACTAAGTACTTTTACGAAAAGCTTATAGTCATCCTATTTGATTTTTGAAAAGCAAAATATTAGCTTTACTAATCCGGGTGAGAGTTTCAGTAAACTTACCAGGAATCAAACTAGAGTTTTATATTGCGTACTAATGAATTCTGACTAATAACTAAATTAATTAATAATAAAGTGAGGATTCAATAGTGAAGCATCAGGAAAACCGAAAAGATATAAATTTAAAAATTAAAAAAGCTAGAAGATTATTTATTTTAAGTTGTGAAATTGTAATTTTCAATTTTTTGAGTATTTTGCCAGTAACGGCGGCGACTGAAGAACCGGTATTGAGTGTAGTGTATGGCCAAGAAAATGCAAATCAATGGAGAGGGATAAGCGATCGCTTACAGACAATAGGGATGAAATATTGTGTAATTTCCCTAAGTGATGTCAAGAGTGGGGGAGATTGGGGCGATCGCCGGGTCTTATTTTTACCAAACATCGAGACATTAACACCGACTCAAGCGATCGCTCTAGAAGACTGGATGAGTAAGGGAGGGCGTTTGATTGCTAGTGGGCCTGTAGGTAGTCTGTCATCCCCAGGAGTACGGCAGTTATTGCGATCGCTTTTGGGAGGTTATTGGGGATTCAGCCTTAGTGACACAGAACAGATTCAAGCCGCAAAAACCAAGATCCCAGAATGGACAAATCAAACTGGACTTTTTGGTAAAGTGCGCGGGGGTGTTGTGATTCCTAACGATATGGGCACTGAATCTCCTGCTGTTTGGAATTCCAAAGATAATCCGGCCGCAGTAGTAACAACTGAGCGTTCTACCTTTTTAGGCTGGCGCTGGGGAACAGATACAGCCTCAGCAGCCGAGTTAGATAATGCCTGGTTAAAAACTACTATCAATCACTATTTGACAGCACTAGCGCCATCAAATCGCACCAAAAAAATAGCAGGAGGTTCCCAAAGTTGCTCTACGACTGTGGCGGCTGCACCCTTAGTGCAGGGGGGCAAAGGGGTACAGGGGCAGAGGGGTAGTTCATCTCCCTTATC
>NZ_CAXTTT010000187.1:0-10072 GCF_964247315.1 uncultured Nostoc sp. | reverse complement strand
CTTTGATACTCGCCGACGAGTCTTTGAACTCCGTTAATGAGTGCTTTTAACTCCTCTACCCCCCTGCTCCCCCACTCCCCAATTTCTAGCCGATGCCTTTAGCGATAAAAAAGGCTTCACCAATGGGGCCTAACGCTAATACTGGGAAAAATGTAAGTGCGCCCAGGATTAAAATTACGCCTGCTGTAACGCCTGTAAATAATCCGGTATCGGTTCGTAATGTCCCAGTTGTGTAGGGAACAGCTTGTTTGCGAGACATACTATCTGCCAAAAACAGCAAACCGATGATGGGAATATAGCGTCCTGCAATTAAACTGAAGCAGGTACTCAAGTTCCACCACAGGGCAGTTGCAGTGGTTTTTGTGCCCGTGGCGATCGCCAAAGGAGACGGTTGTGAATCTCCCAAGCCTTCAAACCCAGAACCGTTATTAGCAGCAGCCGAGGCGTATTCATAAATAACCTGAGCAAAACCGTGGAAGCCGGGATTGCTAATTCCTGCTAGTTGATCGGGAAACGCTAGGGCGATACCTGCGGGAATCATAATTGCGATCGGGTGAACTAGCAAAATCAAAAAACTAGCAAGTACAACCTCGCGCTTTTCAATCTTGCGTCCGAGAAATTCTGGTGTACGTCCCACCATCAACCCTGTAGCGAACACAGCCAGAATCAGGTAAGCAAATAGATAAGCGGTTCCTGTACCCTGTCCACCCCAAATAATTTGCAGGAACATATTAGAAAGGGTAATAAAACCACCGTTGGGCATAAAGGAGTCGTGTAAACTGTTGACTGCGCCGCACATAGTACCAGTTGTACTCGTTGCAAATAGCGCAGATTGTGCCCAACCAAACCGGACTTCTTTACCTTCTAAATTCGGTTGCTGACTACCCAGCAGTGCATTCACAGCTGGATTACCGTTGTATTCGCCAATGGCAGTAACAATGATAAATATTACATAGATAACGCCGACCATGCCATAGACTAACCAAGCTTGCTTAGTGTTATTCGCAAACAACCCGTAAGTGTAAATTAGGGCAGTGGGAATCGAAAGCATGGCGACAATCTGAATCAAGTTAGAAAATCCATTGGGATTTTCAAAAGGGTGTGCTGAGTTAATGGCGAAAAAGCCGCCGCCGTTTTCCCCTAATTGCTTGATAATTTCAAAATGAGCAACAGGGCCGCGAGCGATCGCTTGACTGATATTCGCATCTTCCAAGGTGGGGAATACAGCTGCACCCGCCAGTGTTTCGGGAACGCCAGCTGCCATGAGAGCGATCGCGCCGACAATACAAATAGGCAACAAAATTCGCGTAATCGAGCGAATTAAATCTACATAAAAGTTGCCCAACGATCTACCCGTCAATCCGCGAATAAAAGCAATCCCCACCGCTAAACCAGTAGCAGCAGAGGTAAACATGTGATAACCAAGTCCCCACATTTGGCTGCCATAGCTCATGTAGGTTTCACCAGAATAGTGCTGCTGGTTAGTATTAGTAATAAAAGAAATAGTCGTATGCACCACTGTATCCCAGGTTGGGGCATCTATCTTAGTTGGGTTTAATGGCAACCATCCTTGATTCATAATAATCAAGAAAATCAGTAACCCCATTGCTACGTTGCTGTATAGGATTGCCCGCCCATACTGCCAGCCGGTCATATTTTCTTTGGTTTTAACGCCAACCAAAGAATAAAGCACTCGATCGACCGGATTCAAAATCGGGTCGAGAAAAGTACTTTGCTCTAGGTAAACCCGCGCCATATAGCGCCCAAAAATAGGAGTAATTGCTACTACAATTAGTAGCGTTAATACAATTTGAATCCATCCTTCTAGCATGAGTTAATTAAACTCCAACCTAAGTAAATTTGAGATAGATAAATATCAGATATTTTCTTGTTATGAATCGGAAATATTTATGAAGTGTATTGGCATCCTGATTAACTAACTAACCTCTAACTATGGGCTTTCTCAATCAATCATGGAGCTTTTTGTAAAATAACACAAGGTATAAATTGATATTTAAACTAGGTTATATAAGAAATATATACTTCTATGTATAAGAGTGTTTATCTCGATATATATCTGCAAATATAGAAGGACAGCTAAATACTAAACAAATAGCTATTTGACTCTAAAACTTACTGAATATTTGAGGATTACAGTAATTTTCCGGTTTATTGACTATGTGGAGAATGAGTAACAAACTTAAAATGGTGGTTATAAACCGCAACTATACAAACAAAAACACAAGTTACTCATAATTCGCCAAAAATCTTACATTTATCAAACCGCTTCTTTACGATATGTTACCTATAGCCTACTTTTTTGCAGGTTTACTTATTGTTTTACAAAACTCTAAATCAACCTAAATATGGATATTTATTAATATTAAATTTTAATAACTGCAACCAATATTTTGTAGCGTTTTTTTGAGTTATTTCTATATTACGCAAATTATGACCTTTGCCTATCTTTAACATATAATATGTTAATTGTATAGCTATAAATAAATAGCTGAAGCCTAAAGATTTAAAATGTTGCAAAAATAGGTGATATATAACTTTAAATTGTTGTTTATGGCGAAAATAAATCCACCATTTAATTTGATGCTCGGCTATGCTTTTTGGTAGACCTAATATAGCCTCAACTTCTAGAAATTTATCTTTGACTTGATTATAAAACTTTATTTCATTTTCAATTTTTCCAGCCTTGTATGATAAATCAGCATCGTCAGATAATTGATAAGCTTCACTAATTAAATGACCAACATTTTCTGATTTTTGTTGGTCATATCCGAGTTTAATATATATTTCAGTTGCTGCTTGTGCCAATTCAGCAAATTTCTCAGCATCATGTAGCCAATATATTTTTGTTTGTAGTTCTCCTAAAGTAGAAGCTAGAGTATTATTCATCAATTTGGCTTGAAATATGCTTTCGATTATCTAACTTAAAATTAAACACTAAAATTTAGCTTTTTGAGCATCTGAACTCAACTCGATTCCAAATCAAAAAATTAAGATTGACTTTTGACTTCCGCCTTTCGGTACTAGTGCTACTCTAATGTACTGAACCAGGCTTCTAAATCTGCGCTCGCCTGAAAATCTAACAAAGCTTCACCGAGATTTTCTAATTGTTCTAGAGAGAGGGTTTCAATGTGCGATCGCACCTCTTGGGGTAATTCTCCCACACGGCGAGTGAGTTGACGGAGAATGAGCGATCGTTCTCGTTGTTCTCCTCGTTGTTCCCCTAGTTGTTCCCCTTCTGCCAGAATTTCTTGATAAATTACTGACTCGCGCATCATACCCTCCCGAAATAGTTGTCGAATCAAGTCTTTTTTGTATTTTAACCCTGCCAAGATTTGGGTGTAAGAGGAAATTTCAGGTCGTTGTCTTGGCTCAAGCTGATTAATTTGTTCTACAACTCGTTGCAACAAGATTTGGGGTTGCGTGGTTGCTGTCAGTGGTGCTAACGGTAACAAAGCTGGATCGTTGAGAAATAGTTCTGGATTTTCTGACCATAAGGAAATCACACGATATTCGTGACGGGTGGTTTCGACACTGAAGACAGTTTCAATTACCGTTTCTGGTGCAGGGGGAAGCAATAATACAACAACTTGCGTTATTGGTAGACGATACAAACGATACAAACGATACAAGCGTACCCAATAATCTAGCATCCGCAGGGGTAGGGGTGGCGTGGATTCTAGTTTGGTTTGAAATTCCAGGTGTAAAATACGTCCTTGTAGCTGTAAAAATGTGACATAATCAGCGCGAATCGGTTCAATACTCAATTCAGTTTTGAGGACTTTCACACTTGTTTGAGGTGTACCCAAAACCCAACTGGCAAAGGTAGAGGGATGTTTTTCTGAAAGTAGTTTGCACAGGTTATCAAAAGACATTGATGAATTATGAATTATAAATTTCAGGGTTAACACAATAAGCCAAACGATCGCCCCTCAGTCCAGCGATTAAGTTAGCGATCGCCATTATTGCCATTTTTGAGCGCGTTTGATGGCTGGCACTGCCAATATGAGGTGCAATAATTAGATTTTCTAAGGTCAACAAGAGGCTATCACTAGGAATCGGTTCTGGTTCAGTGACATCTATAGCCGCCGCAGCGATTTGACCACTTGCAAGGGCGCGATACAGAGAATTGGGATCTACAATAGTTCCCCGCGCCGTGTTAATCAAAATAGCTGATCGCTTCATCAACTCAAATTGGCGATCGCTAATCAGATGATAAGTATCATCAGCAGATGGTGTATGCAGTGTTATAAAATCTGACTCTTGCAGTAAGTGTTCTAACGCAGCAAACTCCACACCTAAAGATTGTTCTAATTCTGGACTGCATCGTTGCCTACTCGTATATAAAATCCGCATTTCAAACCCTTTGGCACGACGAGCGATCGCTTGACCAATGCGCCCAAAACCAACAATTCCCAAGGTAGCACCCGTAACATTCGGCCCCAACAACAAATCTGGTTCCCAAGTCTGCCACAAACCTGCACGAGTAAACCGATCTGCCTCTACTACGCGCCGGGCAGCTGCCATTAGTAATGCCCAGGCAAAATCTGCGGTAGCATCGGTTAACACCCCAGGAGTATGACCGACAGGAATTTGTAGTGCCGTGGCTGCGGCAATGTCAATGTTATCGTAACCCACCGCCATTTGACTGATGACTTTGAGTTTCCCTGACTCGATGAGTTGGCGATCAATTTGGTCAGTCAGCAGACATAGCAATCCATCTATTTCCTTGACTTTTTCTAGTAAAATTTCGTAGTGAGGGGGTTGGCGTTCTGGCCAAACTTCCACAGTGGCGAGCGATCGCAGTTGCTCTAATTCGATGGGTAAGCGACGAGTAACGAAGACTTTATGAAGCATAGTTTTAAAATAATTTCTAGATAAAGGGACGCTTCTTGCATCGGTTTCCCCTTAAAATATCATGGCGGAAATTCAAAACCTGATAAAGTTGGTTTTTGTTCTGTGAAAATGAGGCGTGATGTTCCAATCAAGCAGTAGAGAGTCTACAGACAATCATCACAAGCCGTTGGAATTCAATAGCTTGTCAAAATGTTCTGCCAGAAACTTACTCGATGAAGTAGATATTCTGAGGATTGCTGCAAGCTTGAAACAGGATCAAAAGCAAAAAGGAAAACTGGGGCAATTTTTAACTCCTGCTCCAGTAGCAGAATTAATGGCTGGGATGTTTGGCAAGCTCGATCTTCCTCAAATCTCTCTACTTGATGCTGGAGCCGGAGTAGGCTCATTACTTGCAGCCTTTGTGGCTAATCTTTGTCACAGCCAAAAACGCCCAGCCAATTTAGATATTGTTGCCTATGAAATTGATCCTTTTCTGATTGGGTATTTGCATCAGACGTTGAAATTATGTGCTAAAGAATGTCAAATAGCTGGTATTTCTTTTAACTATGAGATCCGGGATACGGATTTTATTGAGGATGCAGTCAGACTTCTTCAGCCTAGTTTGTTCGATAATCCTAACAATTGCAGGTTTACCCACGCTATTCTCAATCCTCCATATTTAAAAATTAACGCTCATTCCAAAATTCGTGATTTGTTACGTTCTATAGGATTAGAAGCCAGCAATCTATATACAGGTTTTATTGCTGCTACAGTTCAACTTCTTGAATCAAGAGGAGAGCTTGTAGCTATCTCGCCGCGTAGTTTCTGTAATGGGCCATATTTTAGAGACTTCCGCAGAATGTTTTTAGAAATGATGGCTTTAGACCAGATACATCTTTTTGAATCCAGACAGCAAGCTTTTATTGATGATGAAGTTTTACAGGAAACGATTATTATCCATGCTGTTAAACAAAAACCAAAATTTGACAATGTAACTATCAGTACAAGTTCAAATGCTGATGATGATTTTATTCTGTCAAATTCCTCACCTTATACAGAGATAGTTATTCCCAACGACTCGCAACAATTTATCCACATTATCCCCGATACACTAAGCCAGCAGGTAATTGAAAAAATGGCTAATTTTACCTGTACATTAAAAGACTTAGAATTAACTGTATCAACGGGACGTGTTGTAGATTTTCGTGCTAAAGAATATCTGTGTTTAATGCCAAACAAAAATACTGTTCCCTTGATTTATCCATTAAATTTTTCAGGAGGATATGTTGAGTATCCCAAGGTAACTAAAAAACACCAAGCTCTGGTATATGCAGAACAAACTGTGTCTCTTTTAGTACCAAATGAACATTATGTTTTGACTAAAAGATTCTCTTCTAAAGAGGAAAAAAAGCGAGTTGTTGCTGTTGTATATGATGCCAACCAAATTAATTGTTCTTGGGTAGGTTTTGAAAATCACCTGAATTATTTTCACAAAAATGGAAAAGGACTTAATCTTACCTTAGCACGTGGTATTGCTGCTTATCTTAACTCTAGCCTTGTTGATGCATTTTTTCGGTTGTTTAATGGGCATACTCAGGTTAATGCAACCGATTTACGAAATTTAAAATATCCGACAATAGCGCAGCTAATGACCGTAGGACTATATATTACTGAGCATTTCCCATCACAGAAAGAAATTGATGAACTTGTGCAAAAAGAGTTACTGAGTATGAGCAATCAATCTGAAAACAACCCCTTAATAATCAAAACCCGTATTGATGAAGCATTGCAAATACTAATTGAACTTGGACTTCCACGGGCACAACTTAATGAGCGTTCAGCTTTAACTCTTTTGGCTTTACTTAATTTAAAACCGACTGTTCTTTGGGAAGCTGCTACATCTCCCCTAATGGGAATTACGCCCATGATGGAATTCATGGCACAGCACTATGGCAAAACATATAAACCTAATACGCGGGAAACTGTTCGCCGCCAAACAGTCCATCAATTCTTAGATGCGGCTTTGATAATTGTAAATCCAGATGCGCCTGAACATCCCGTTAATAGTCCGAAAACAGTATATCAGATTGAAGAAAGTGCGCTTGAACTCTTACGTACTTATGGAACTATTGAATGGAAAAAGAGCATTCGTACTTACCTTGCTTCAGTTGAAACTTTGAAAAAACGATATGCTCAGGAGCGGCAACTATCACGTATCCCTATTGTGATTGAAGGAAAGTTAAAAACTCTATCGCCAGGTGGTCAGAATATTCTGATTGAAAAGATTATTAATGAATTTGCAGAATGTTTTACACCTGGAGGAAAACTGATTTATGTTGGTGATACAGATGAAAAGTTCGCGCATTTTAATAAAGTTGCATTGAAAAATTTAGGCGTTACTATCGATTCTCACGGAAAAATGCCTGATGTGATTATTCATTATCTAAAAAATGATTGGCTAGTTTTAATTGAAGCTGTAACTTCTCATGGCCCAATTAACCCTAAACGCAAGAAAGAACTTGAAGTTATCTTTGCTAATATAAAAATTCCCCTTGTAATGGTAACAACCTTTTTAAGCCGGAAAGCGATGGTAGAGTATTTGGCTGAAATTGCTTGGGAAACCGATGTTTGGGTTGCGGAAGATTCTACTCATCTCATTCACTTCAATGGAGAATATTTATTACAGGCTTACAAAGTGGATGGAGATTCTGAAACAGAATAAACTATTTTTAATTTTTGATAATCTGTGCAAAAAGAAGCGTTAAGGCGATATCGGTATCCACAATATAGATCCAAGAGTTCAAGCAAAGCGTAGTAGAGTTAAAGTAATAAATCTCAAGGTGCGTGTAGGTATGAAAACCTACCGACTATAAACTTAACAGCATATACAGCGCTAACTTCGATCGCTCCTAAAGCAAGATTGTCGCCATGACTAACTCAACTCCAATGGATGACGAGAAAAATCTGCCAAAGAAAAAAGGCAAGGGCAAGTCGCTTCCTCCCAAGCTGATTATCTGGCTGGGAAAGTTTGTCTGGACGAGTATGTGGCAGATAATGATGTCAAATCTTGCTCCTCGCAATCAGTCGGGAGCATATATTCGTCCTAATAGCCAGTTTCGCAAGTTCATCGGTACAGAAGAAGGAAATCAATACCCACCAGCAACGGGGCGCTATAAACTCTATGTTGGGCTGGGCTGTCCTTGGGCACATCGAACCTTAGTTGTGCGATCGCTCAAAAAACTCGAAGCGGTAATATCAGTATGTGTCGTCTCTCCTTCTCCGATTGAAGGCGGTTGGATATTCAACCAAGAAGAAGAAGGTTGTCGCACACTGGCTGAATTTTATCAGCTGGCAGAACCCGGTTACAGTGGACGCTCCACAGTGCCAGTACTATGGGATAATCAAACAAAAACTATCGTCAATAATGAGAGTTCAGAGATTATCGTCATGCTGAACTCTGAGTTTAACGAGTTCGCCAACAATCCGACGCTAAATCTTTACCCAGAAGAACTGAAAGAGAAAATTGACTGGTGGAATGAAAAGATTTACCACGCCGTAAATAACGGTGTGTATCGCTGCGGCTTTGCTCAAAGTCAGGAAGCATACAATCAAGCCTGTAATGAACTGTTCGCAACTCTCGATGAAATTGAACTTGCATTACAGACTAATCGCTATCTCTGCGGAGAACATCTTACACTCGCAGATGTACGTTTATTCACTACATTATTTCGGTTTGATAGTGCCTACTATGGGCTGTTTAAATGCAATAAGCAGCGAATTCGAGACTATCAGAATCTCGGAGCTTATCTACGCGATCTGTATCAGCTTCCAGGTGTGGCTGACACTTGCGACGTAGAAAGCGTGAAGCGGGACTACTACGGAAACCTATTCCCACTCAATCCCGGCGGAATTATTCCCAATGGCCCTGATATGTCCTATCTTAATCAACCACACGATCGCGATCGCATCGGTAAGGTGAATGCTTCATGAACCAGATTAATCGAGTTGCAATTGTCGGTGGCACTCATGGAAATGAGTTTACAGGAGCCTACCTAATCCAAAAATTTGCCCAGTTTCCCAATTTAATTACCAGACCGAGTTTTGAGACAGTCACTCTATTAGCAAATCCCAATGCTTTTGCCGCCGGGAGACGATATTTAGAAAAGGATTTAAATCGCTGTTTTCTCAAGCAAGATTTACAAGATCCGACTTTGAATAGTTACGAAGATTTGCAAGCTAAATTAATTCAGGATACCCTAGCATTAAATGGGGATAAACAAGCAGATTTCATCTTAGACTTGCACAGCAGTACAGCTAATATGGGTCTGACAATTATTCTTGATAACAGTCATCCTTTAAACTTAAAATTGGCTGCTTATCTAAGCCAGCTTAATCCTTTAGTTAGGGTTTATCGTTGCTCTTTTAAATCAATTGCAGAAAACCCCTTTGTAAATTCTCTGTGCGAATTAGGCTTTGCGTTCGAGGTTGGCCCAATTGCCCAAGGTATCTTAAAAGCAAGGCTGTTCCAACAAACAGAGGAACTTGTTCGCGCCCTTCTGGACTACCTAGAACAGTTTAACTACGGTAAAATTCCATCAAATAACGAAACTTTGATTCTCTATGACCACTTATCAGTTGTGGACTATCCAAAAAAACCGGATGGTACAATCTTTGGAATGATTCATCCAGAGCTTCAGGATAAAGATTATCAAGCCTTGAACCCAGGAGATCCAATTTTTATAACTTTTGACGATAAAACAATTGTTTATGAAGGTACATCTACTGTTTGGCCAATTTTTATTAATGAGGCAGCTTATTACGAAAAAGGAATTGCCATGTGTTTGACTAAGAAGCAGCAAATCAATATCTAAGATGTGATTAAAAATTTGTGGATAATTGCTTTTAATTGGAAGTGATGAGAGAAATTGAACATCCAAATCATTAGACCTCTTGCATAAATCAAAAATAAAGAACCCCACCCCGCATTTGAGTAAACCAACCCCTTCCCTCCCCAAGGCATCGCAGGGTGGTTTCATACAAAGAGAGAAAAAACTTACCATCTTCAGTAAACATCGACAGATATATAATTGCTTCTGAGCACCGCTAGGGAATTGATCAACCGCACCCAGCAAGCAGTAAATTTGCAACTGCCACAACAACAATTACTAGAATTAATCGAGACTCATTAATGGAGTTCAAAGGCTCATTAATGGAGTTC
>NZ_CAXTTT010000186.1:0-10133 GCF_964247315.1 uncultured Nostoc sp. | reverse complement strand
GATGGTTTACCCACTGCTGTTACTATATTTCACCCAACTGAGAACCGCTATATTAATTTTTGCGTATTATGTTAATTTTTGTAAAAAAGGTAGTAGTATGTTTTTGCGACATTATTTAATACAATTGGGTTGTTAATATGAGGGATATTGATATGTAATATATGTATAGTTAACGCTTTTGAATCATAGATAAACACCAGCAAAGCTTTTTCAATACTGGTGTATAAGGGTTTTAAGTAGTATTCTAGGTAACTTTAATTAAGGTGGTAGAGATATTAGGTAGTGATAGCTATTAGCTTGATACCTTTCTTAATTCATTCATCTAGGAAAGGTAATTTTTTAAACCCTCTGCATACTAGTATTTTACTGCTAGTGTTGTTTTTATCTGGACAGCAAGCCTTCAACCTCTTGATAGCACGCTTAAATCATGAGGCATGTGAACAGGTAACTCATGCTTTATTTGTAGGGCGAGAAGGAGAACGTCTACTCAATGCTGTGATCGATAATCAAGAAAAAGGTTTTATAGAAAATTCTAGTCAGGGACGAACTAATCCTATAGATTATCGTCAGAAGAAGCCCACCTTCCACAAAAGCTTCAACCATCTGTACAATCTCGTACAAGACAACCCTGCTCAAATAAAACGACTCAATAAAATTAAATATATCTATAACCAGTGGCAAAGAGAGTTGAAGCAAAAAGCGCTTTCTGGTTCTGTAAGGAATTCTGCTTCGACAAAAAGCACTTTATTTGATTCTTTGCACAACGAGATTGGGAAACTCATTCAGCACGAAGAGATGCTTTTGAGAGTTCGCAAAAATCGTATACAGCGCTTGAACAATGTTAACACTGCGATAAACATTTTCAGTACATTAATCATTTTGTTAATAGCAATTTTAAATATCCAGTTGTTGCATTGGCGAGTCAAACTTCCATTAAACAAACTGACACAAGTTTGTAAACTTTGGCAAGCGGGACAAATGGAAGTGCAACTCTCCCATTCTTCTATAGATGAGATCGGGCAACTAGCTGGAGTTCTTAACGCGATAGCTGATAAGACTCGTCACCGTCAACAAAGTATTGAAGTGCGTAACCAACAGCTTGAAGACATGATATCTGCACTTTCCCACGACCTACGTATTCCTTTACTTGCCACTCGTAACACTTTAGACTGTATGCTCAGAGGAGCTTTTGGTTCAGTCAATGACACTTGGAAGGAAGTTTTTGAAGAGTACCATGAAGCTAATGAGGATCTGCTTAAGCTTGTGGAACTCCTCTTAGATATCTCCCGTTATGAAGCAGGCAGCGCTTGTTTAATGTGCGATCGCCTGAATTGGGAAAAGATTTTAATTAAAGTAATTGGTCAGATAAAAGCAACATCTACACGTGAGTTAGGCTTTGTTTGTAAAACTTCTCAATTGCTGCCAACTGTCTATGGTGATGAATTAGAAATTCAAAGGGTTTTACAAAATTTACTTGATAACGCTATGCGGGTAAGTAAGCCTAACGGCGAAATTCTGATTGAGATAACGCCTTATGAAGAGGAGCAAGTGCGGATTTCGGTGCGTGATTACGGTTCGGGAATTGCACCGCAAGCTCAGGAAAAGCTGTTCCACCGCTTTATTCAAGGACGAGGGCATCGTGGAAGAAGTGGGCTTGGTCTGTATTTATGTCGTCAAATTATTGAGGCTCACCGAGGAAAGATTGGCGTTGAAAGTTCTCTTGGAGAAGGAAGTACTTTCTGGTTTACTCTCCCAAGTGCCATAAATAAAGCTGATTGCAACGATGAAAAGAATACAACCAGATGTACCAAAAATGATACCTAATATTGACGAAAAGAAAACTGTGCGGGTTCTATTAGTTGACGATCATGCTTTAATCCGCCGAGGGATGAAAGGGCAATTTAGCCTGGAACCCGGTTTTAATATAGTTGGAGAGGCATTAGACGGTGGAGAGGCTGTTGAATTAGCTAGCCAACTCCAACCAGATGTAGTTTTAATGGATATCGATCTACCAGTTATGGATGGGATTACAGCCACCCAGCACATAAAAAGTAACTGTTTGACTACTTGTGTTCTAGCCTTAAGTGCCTTCGACGACGATATCCAAGTCATGGGGATGCTTGCAGCTGGTGCTGATGGTTACTGTCTTAAAACCATTGAATGGGAACAGCTCATCGCCGTCATTCAATTGATACTTCAAGGTGGTGCTTATTTAGATCCTCTAATAGCTCAAAAAGTTGCTCGGATGCTTAGGTCAACCGTTGTCGTTCCCGATGTTCCTGTATCTCAGGTAATAGCGCAACCTATTCTTAGTAATCGTGAACGCGAGATTCTTAAACTTATTGCACAAGGGCGCTCAAACCAGCAAATTGCCAACCAACTCTACCTCTCACTCGGAACGGTCAAGTCTTATGTACGTATGGTTCTCAACAAACTTAGCGTTGACGATCGCGTTCAAGCAGCAGCTTTAGCCGTACGCCAAGGGTTGATATAAGCTTAAAGGAATTTATGTAAACAGGCAGATAATTCTGTAAAAGTGGTAGCTAGTGGTGAGATGTCATTCACGAGTTGTTCTGACCACAAAATGTAAGGCTGAAGTAGTTGATGTTGGAATCGCTCAGGTATGGGCAAACATAGCACCAATACATGAGGTTCAAACAAAGTTATCTCTTCAGGCGTGGGAATACAATAATATGGAAAAACTTCTGCATTTTGTTTTAGGCAATGACTGCTGACGCGCTGCACGGTCATGACATTGCTACCAACAACCATAATTCGGTGTCTTTTCATATATTTTGACTTATCTTCAAACGGGAAATTCCTACTATACAATGGTTTTAGCGATCGCAAAGGAAGTGCGATCGTCAGCGTTGAATGAACGTAACAATAAGGCTTTGGGCGAATAAGTTGAGCTAAATCATCAGTTAAGAGCAAAAAAATAGAAAGAATAAAGATTTATTTTTTCCCAGAAAGGCTCAAGTCTTTAACAGATCAAAAGCATAAGCAATTAAATTGCAATCTGACAAGTCCACAGACTGCCATTATTACCTGATTATGGCAATGACGAGATAAACAAAACTTCTTACTTACTACTTGAAATATTTTTACTCAACATAATCATGTGTTCAACATCAATTCTACGTGGCAATAATTGTTTTTTATCTTATTTCTGTAGTCCTAAAATCTCTGATTTTTTGGTTTTTTATGTGGTGTAGTCAGTCAATCGGCGTTAAAAAACAAAGCTATGTGAAGAAATGTAATTTTACCAAATAGCTTATAAATTGCTTATTCTACAGTTTTGAAAAAATTAAACATACGTTTGTTTTATCGTGCCTACTATCTTATTATGAAATTTAGACTATCTGTACGCTACAGCCAAACGGATAGTTAGCTGGATAATTTTATTCCTCGTTAGGATACTGTATAAAAAATAATTTAAGTAGCCATCAGATAGTATTTTATATCGGTATTTGCGTACGAAAGTATACGTAAGGCTTCACTAGGTCTTTACTCAACCTTGTGAATATACTCTCAATTCGGATCAAATCTTTTATGGTACTTACACATTAAAAAGTTAGGTATCTCAAAAGCCCTGACAGATCAAAGATTTCAGTTTTGTTGCAGGTAATCCTCACTTACCAGCAGCCATAATTGTTTGTGTCGATTAATGTATAACACTGTCAGTAAATTTCCGGTGAGCTGAAAATATGGGCAATGCTCTGAATTCTACTATTTTGCAACTCCAGATGGCGAGCATTAAATTATATGGCAGACCGAGTTAGTTTTCTCGATACTGATTTTGATCGTATGGCTTTATACGAAGCAATTGAACTATTACTGGTGCAGTTGCTAAAGCGGCAGGGTGGTCGCGTGTATTATGCCAACGCCCACACGATGGTAACTGCTGCCAAAAATCCAGCATTGGCAAAAGCATTAGAGCAGAGTGATTTATTGTTAGCAGATGGGAGCGGAGTCCGTTGGGGTAGCGCTTTCTTGGGTACACCATTGGTGCATAATCTAAATGGCACTGATTTAGTTCCGGCTTTATGCAAAGAAGGGGCAGCAAAAGGTTTATCAGTCTATTTTCTAGGTGGTAAGCCGGGTGTAGCTGAAGAAGCGGCAGCTAACCTCAAGAAAGCATATTCTGGGTTGATAATTGCCGGAACTCAGGACGGCTATTTTCCTGAAACACAAACGCAGCAAGTATTAAATGCTATTCGGATAGCCCGCCCTCACCTGCTGTTAGTGGCAATGGGCGTACCCCTACAAGAAATTTGGATTAACCAATACGCTAGCCAATTGCCCAGTATCACTTGTATGGGTGTAGGGGGTCTGTTCGATTTTATGGCTGAACGTGTAGCCCGTGCCCCCTATCTAATTCGCTCTGTTGGCATGGAGTGGCTGTGGCGACTGGCAATGGAACCGAATCGACTTTGGGAGCGCTATCTTCTAGGCAACTTTATCTTTTTACGTTTAGTACTAAGCTACGCGTTTGCTCGACGCCAAAGTGAAGAACAAAGTAGCCAAATCACATTAGCTGCACCAAATAAGTCTGGATTTGAAAACGATTTGAACTTTTAATTCATCACCAAGACTGATTAAAAGTTGCTTGTAACACCACTCTTTGGGTGATTCATCTAGTCAAAATAGATTTTATAGATAGTTCAGGCTTAACCGCTTTACTTAAAGGGGTTTCGTCTATACGTTCAAGTGCCTGTAGTTCGGTAATTTGCAATTTGCAAGCACCTGTTCGGATGATCTTTGAACTGACTCAGATGGATTCAGTGTTTGAAATTTATGAGAATTAGGATGCCATCGTAACGATGTTGAATGCTTAAACATGAAGTATTGATCGCTACCGTCATTGCAAATATATTAAAGAACAGATTGACTGGTGACATGTTTACTTGCTTAACCTATTAGAAAATCTTATTCCTGGTTTTACAGGTTATTGAAACAAGTAAATGTACAGACGATCGAGTTCCTAAACTTACCTGCTGAAACTGCAATTACTATGTCTAATACCTTTACTTCCCATCCTTTTAATATGCAAGTTCTAGATGATACCCATACTGTTCCTAAAGTGAAACTTCCAGTTCATCCCTCTGTAATCAGTAAAGCCAAGCGAATGATCGACATCTTGGGTGCTATTATCGGGCTATCGATTACAATATTCGTAGCAATTCCTGTGGCGATCGCGATTAAGTTAGATAGCCCAGGTTCTATATTTTACAGTCAAATTCGCTGTGGTTTGAATGGGCGTCACTTCCGAATTTGGAAATTCCGTTCGATGTCAGTTGGAGCTGACCAACTTAAGTATCTAGTTAAGAATGAAGCTCAAAGCGATCGGATATTCAAAAATGAGAATGACCCTCGCATTACCTGTGTCGGAAGGTTTCTTCGCCGCACTAGCATAGATGAACTTCCTCAGTTCTGGAACGTGCTGCTGGGGGAAATGAGTCTAGTAGGCACCCGCCCTCCCACTCCTAATGAAGTGATACACTACTCAAAGCACCACTGGGAACGGTTGAATGTCAAGCCGGGTATGACTGGTGAATGGCAGGCTCATGGTCGCTCCAGTATTAAAGACTTTGAAGATATTGTTCACATGGACTTAGACTACCAACGTAAGTGGTCTATCGTTTATGATATTAGTCTAATCTTCAAAACTTTAAAAGTTGTGTCAAATAAGAGCGGTGCTTGCTAACGTACAGTTAATAGAAAAAAAGTTATAAGTTGCACTCAAAAATAAGCTTGCAACAGTTGCTCTAAAATTGCATAGGCGAATGCGAGTGCGTCTCCAAGAGTTGCCCGTCGTAAACATTGCAGATTGAAGTATTGTCTCTGACTCAATTAGAGGATTTAAGAGGTTGTTTGAAAAGTGTTTTTTGTGACTTTAACCACTTTTAGATCCCCTTTAACCCACCTTAAAAAGGGGCGAACTGGAATCAAATTCCCCCTTTTTAAAGAAAATTTAAAGGGAGTTAAAACTTTTGATACCGACAACAAAACTTTTCAAACATCCTCTAAGCTCGACTTTATTTAAAATTAAGAATTTGGTTATCCTTATAGAGCATTTTGTCAAAGTTATTTTTTTAATGAACCGCATTCGCGCAGCGTCTCGTTAGAGAAGAGCGCAAAGGACGCGAAGAAAGAAAAAGAAGGAAGAAATACTTAACTGAACTGTATTGGGATAAAGTCGAGCTAAGTGAGGCGCTATTAGATTTATCGACAGCAGCGGATTCGATCGGCTGGTTCAATAGTGTTAAAGAACGCTGACCAATTTACTCAACTTCCTCACAATGAATTAACAGCTTTTCCATCGTTTCTGCTAGAGAAATCAATTCTGTCCAAGAGGAGCCACTAACTAAATTTTGAGCGTGAGCTAATCGGTTTCGCAGCTGTTCAGCAGACTTGAGGAAACGTTCGCCAAACCGTTTTGATTTTAGTCCTAGTTGCTGGAGAAGTTCTGGTTGATTTAAAATCAACTCTCGCTTGTCACAGAATTGTAAATAATCTAACAAATCGGTGGCTTCGTTTCTTTCCTGACTCTCTCGCCATAGTCGTTGAGCAACTTCTAAGCGCTCAGGTTTAAGGACTTTTTGCCAAGAATCTTGGGGATAGTAAATTCGCACCAGCCGCAGCAAATTCATTTCTAGCAGCGTTACTAAGCCAAACAGTAGCATTCGCACGGGTGCTTTCTGCAAATCACCACAGGTAACAATACCACTGACCTGATTGCAATCTAAGACAAATAATCGCGGAGTTTGTTGCAAAATGGGTAGCAACTTTATCAGTGGGGTGGAAATGGCAATTAGTTCTTTGGGATGAAACACCCGTTGATAGTCGCTACATTTACCTTTTTTGTCTGGAATCAAACTAGAGCGTTCTACATAACCGCTAACAATATCTCCCGTCTCAACGCCGATAACATCAAAATTTTGTGCTTGCATCCAATGCAGCACTTCTTTCGCCTCCGCATCAGCAGGCATAGCTTTTAGGGGTTCTGCCACGTATTCAATGGTGATATTGTTCTCAAATAAACTTCGCAGGTCTTGAGAACGTGATTTTAGGTGTTTCATCCCCCAGCTGTGAACTCACGTTAAATAATCCTACGGCACTGACGCGATCGCCAGTGGAATTTTCTGCTAGATTATCCTTGCATAGGCATTGCTATCCCAACAAAGACCATAAACTTCACGCTATACCATCTTAGTTGGTAATAATTTACTGATGATTTAGACAATTTCAAGTAACAAAATATTTCGCATCTAGAAAAAAATAAATATATATATAGTTTACTATATGAGATTAATTGATTAATTTGCGATTAAAATGCCGAAAACTCTGACAAAAAATGTTATTACTAAGACTACGTAACGAATTGATACTTTGTAGAATTTTACCAAGATAACCAAAATTGATAATAATATTATTATGCCAAGAAAAGAACAAGGATGGGTTACATTTCAAACCTCAGAGGACGAGCGGAAGATTTTAGAGGAGTTCTGCGAACAGTCTCAACGCACTAAGACTGAGATTCTGCGGGAACTTGTGCGTAGTCTCACTCAGCATTCCTCAACATCAATATCACCAGCAACTCAGCAGGAACAACAGGAAAATATTGACTACACTCAAAAGCCTGATATAGAAAGTAGTATTCAAAAGAAATCACTAAAAGTTAGCTCTCGCAATATTCTTAAAGGTGTGGTTAAACGAGTTGTTTATGGAGCAGTTAATAGTGAGGTTACTCTGGAGATTATTCACAAAGTAGAATTAACTTCGATTATTACCAGAGCTTCTGCAGAAGAGTTGGAATTATCTGAGGGAAAAGAAGCTTATGCAGTTATTAAATCTAACGATATTGTTATTGCTAGAGAATAGAAATACGTTGATTTTGGGTGTTAGATATTAATACTACGCTTGCACCACGAAATCTGATGCACTCAGAGTTGGCGCTCCAGTCAGAGTTGCAAATAGACCGCCGTTACCAAAACCAGCCGCACTACCATTTTGATTGTAAAACAACTGCCCACTCACAGCGTCGTAGATAATTTTCGCCGTACTAGCCGCCCCTGAAGAAGTGATTGTAAAATCATTGGCATTACTAAAACCTGTACCTGGAGTTGAAATAATAGCACTAAAAGTAGTTTTATCCAGGATAATCTTATCGCCTTGGGAATGTTTGAAATCAGCGATCGCATCAATACCCACAACAACGCTAGTAAAAGCAGTATTGGTGTTGTACAGAAATCCGTCAGCACCCCCACCACCTATAAGAATATCATCGCCAGCACCACCGATGAGAGTATCATTACCAGCACCACCCCGCAGCAAGTCGTTGCCACTCTTGCCGTCGATAGTGTCATTACCTCCCTGACCATTGACCACATCAGCAGAGTTGTCAAAACCCGTCATGCTGTTGTCGAGATCGTTAAGGAATGTCACCGTGTTCTTGTTGAACAGGCTAGTTTCAGTGGAATTGGCATCGAAGACATCAAAACTGTCGATGATGCTAGTTTGCCCATCAAACAGGATATTGCTAAAAGCTGGTCTTGCGTCTTCAAAAGATGTTGCTTCTGAACCTGGCACGTTATCCAGGTTTTCTAAGTCAAAGTTTTGCAGAGTGACTTTGGTATTAGCCACATTTTCAAAAGTGATTTCCAAGTTGTTGCCGTTTTGAGTTAATTGCAGATTTTGGGCAGTTAAGCCACTCCCAGTAAATTCCAAGGTGTCCACTTGACTAATCACAGCCGCCGATGGATTTTTACCTTTACCTACGCCACCAAAATCGGTGATGGTGTCGTTGTCATCACCTTGGCGAATAATAAACTTGTCTCGACTACCATTGCCTGTGAGGGTATCGTTACCAGCTTTGCCATCGATGATGTTTTTGCTAACTGAGCCGACAAGAGTATCTGCACTAGGCGTTCCCGTCACGTTAAAAGTGCCGACCCCAATATTTGGCCCCCCAAACAACACATAGCTTTGCCTATTGCCTCCGCTTATAATCAGATCGTTAACACCATCGTTGTTGATGTCACCTCCATAACTTGAAGCACCAAAATCAGCGTTACTTCTAGTAATATCCTCAAGGGTGAAGCCATTAGTGCCATTCAAATCAGAGAGGTTGAGGTTGCCACTATTGCCTACATTAGTCCCCCCAAATACTACATAGACTTGCCCAGCAGAACCTATAGTTAGGTCGTCAATACCATCAGCGTTGACGTCTCCCGCATTGCTAATTGAGGAGCTGGAGAAGCTATTCTCAGTAATACCGTTAATAGCAAAGCCATTAGTACCATTCAAGTCAGAGAGGTTGAAAGTGCCGCTAGTGCCAACATTATTCCTTCCAAATAGTACATAGGTTTGCCCAGCTTGAAAAACGCCGTTGGCGGGGGCACGAAATCCTCCTATAATCAGATCGTCAATGCCATCGTTGTT
This sequence comes from uncultured Nostoc sp., assembly GCF_964247315.1. GTDB lineage: Bacteria > Cyanobacteriota > Cyanobacteriia > Cyanobacteriales > Nostocaceae > Nostoc. The sequence continues at coordinate 689 of NZ_CAXTTT010000186.1, read as the reverse complement.
AATGTCCCCCGCATTGCTGACTGAGAAGCCTGATTCATTACCTGCTGCAATGCCGTTAATGGCAAAACCATTAGTACCGTTTAAAGAAGAGACATTGAGGATGCCGCCACTGCCGACATTTTTCCCTCCAAAAACCACATAGCTTTGCCCAGCATTCTCCTTGCCGTTGGGGGAGGCAAAATATCGTCCAATAATCAGGTCGTCAATGCCATCGTTGTTAATATCCCCCGCATTGCTGACTGAGGTCTCGGATTTGATGTCATCCACAGAGTTAATCACAAACCCATTAGTGCCATTCAGGGATGAGGGGTTAAGGGTGCCGCTACTGCCGACATTTTTTCCTCCAAACACCACATAGCTTATGGGAAGTCCTCCAATTCCCCCAATAATTAGGTCGTCAATACCATCACCGTTAATGTCCCCCGCATTGCTGACTGAGTCGCCTATGGTGTCAATTTGATTAATACCGGTGATGGTGAAGCCATTAGTGCCATTCAAGTCAGAAAGGTTAAGGCTGCCGCTACTGCCGACATTCCTTCCTCCAAACACCACATAGCTTTCCCCAACTTGATTGATGCCGTTGCGAAATGCGTAAGGCGCCCCAATAATCAAGTCGTCAACACCATCATTGTTGATGTCCCCCGCATTGCTGACTGACGTGCCTGAGTAATCATTTGCAGCAATACCGT
>NZ_CAXTTT010000185.1:0-10234 GCF_964247315.1 uncultured Nostoc sp. | reverse complement strand
CTGAGTGCTGAGTGCTGAGTGCTGAGTGCTGAGTGCTGAGTGCTGAGTGCTGAGTCCTGAGTCCTGAGTCCTGAGTGCTGAGTGGGGAATCTCACTTATTTACTCAGCACTCGGAACTCGAAACTCGGAACTGTTTTGCCCAATGCCCAATGCCCAATGCCTCTACTATGCATACGCCAGTGGATCGACAAGTCCTAATTCGGCAAAAGCTGCTAGCCGTAAGCGACAAGAATCACACACACCGCAGGCAACATCTCCACCAGTATAGCAAGACCAAGTTAGTTCCCAAGGAACTCCCAATTGGTTCCCCAATTGGATGATTTCGGTTTTTTTCAAGTTGATTAAGGGTGCAACAATATTAATTGGTCGTCCCTCACGCCCTTGTTTAGTTCCCAGGCGAAAAACTTCTTGCATTGCTTGGATATAGTCGGGGCGACAATCAGGATATCCTGAGTAATCTAGGGTATTAACGCCGATATAGACACGCTCTGCGGCGATCGCTTCGGCGTAACTAAGAGCAAAGCTTAAAAAGATGGTATTACGAGCTGGAACGTATGTTACAGGAATATTTTGAGACATTTCATCCAGCGATCGCTCCTGGGGTAAATCAATGGCATTATCGGTAAGGGCCGAACCGCCCCATTGTCGTAAGTCAAAGTTAACTACCTGATGTTTTGCGATCGCAGCTTTTTGAGCGACACTGAGCGCTGACTGTAACTCTCGTCGATGTCGCTGCTGATAATCAAAGGAAATAGCATGACATTCACAGCCATCAGTTTGAGCTTTGTACAGAATTGTGGAAGAGTCCAATCCCCCAGATAACAGAATTACAGCTTTCATCTTGGTTGCAAATTTTGGATTTCAAATTACTGCATCAAACCTTAACAAGATGCCAGAAAGCAATGCCAAGGAGAATTTATATTTAGGTCTTATTGAAAGTTGTAAAGTTAATAAAAATACATATATTTTTGTAGAAAGTGTAAAATCCAAAGCAAACTCGAAATATCTATACAAAAGATATTTGGATTACGGGAACCGATCACAAACTTTGAAATTCTTCATAAACATAGGCTCTATGTTACCATCTGGATGGTTTTAGACGGATCGTAACCGGCTTTCGAGTATAAACGCCAACGGCCGTAGCGTCTCTAAATTTGGTGGTTGAGGAGAGAATAATAGTGCAAAATAGCATGTCAGTGGCAGAACCGAATCTATATACACAGCGCAACCAGCCACGACCAATCCGCATAGGCGTGATTGGAGTGGGTAACATGGGACAACACCACGCTCGCGTGCTGAGTTCAATGAAAGATGTTGAATTAGTCGGAGTAGCAGATATTAACGTCGAGCGAGGATTAGAAACTGCCAGCAAATACAAGGTGCGTTTTTTTGAAGATTACTGCGATCTGCTACCCCTTGTGGAAGCAGTTTGTGTAGCTGTTCCCACCCGTCTGCACTATGCCGTGGGCATCAACTGTCTGTTAGCGGGAATTCATGTTTTGATTGAAAAACCGATCGCAGCCAGTATTTCTGAGGCAGAGTCTTTAGTAAATGCCGCAGCTGAATCTGGGTGTATCCTGCAAGTAGGTCATATTGAGCGTTTTAACCCAGCTTTTAAAGAACTGAGCCAAGTTCTAAAAACAGAGGAATTACTGGCGCTAGAAGCCCACAGAATGAGTCCTTACTCAGATCGAGCAAACGATGTTTCAGTTGTGCTGGATTTAATGATCCATGACATCGACCTACTTTTGGAATTAGCTGCTTCCCCAGTAACGAAATTGACTGCTAGCGGTACTCGTTCCCTAGACTCTGGTTATTTAGATTACGTAACCGCCACCTTGGGGTTTGCCAATGGTATTGTTGCTACTCTAACTGCCAGTAAAGTCACCCACCGCAAAATTCGCCGAATTGTCGCCCATTGCAAAAATTCATTTACTGAGGCAGATTTTCTCAAGAATGAAATTTTGATTCACCGACAAACGGCTGCCAATTCTCTCACCGATCACCGACAAGTACTTTACAGACAAGATGGTGTAATTGAAAAAGTTTACACCAGCAATATTCAACCACTGAGTGCAGAATTAGAACATTTTGTCAACTGCGTACACGGTGGCAATCAACCTTCAGTAGGTGGCGAACAAGCTCTCAAAGCCCTGAGACTGGCAAGTTTAATTGAGCAGATGGCGCTGGAAGATCGAGTTTGGAATCCCTTAGACTGGCAATCAGAACCAAGGGTACAATCTTTAACCCCCACAGTCTAGAAGAAGAGGGGATGAAGGGGATGAGGGAGACAAGGTGAAATTTTCTCTCTTCTCTCTCCATGCTACCCCACAGCCCCAACTTCAGCAGAAAGCCTAGAATATGTTTTAAAATTTGCCATTAAATCTTTAAATCCTTCTTAGTCAATTTAAAAAGCAGGCTAAGGAGGATCTACAAAATTAGAAAACAAAACCTACTGGTCTGTCCCATTAATTTTGTGAGGTTTGTAGTGAGCGATAAATCTTTCAATCTCAAGGGCTAGAGCTACTTACGAACTTTTATAACTCTCAACATTAATGAAACAGAACTATAGCTTCCACTTATCTTACTCTGTTTTTCAGTTGTAATGTTATCAATTTTTAGTGTAGCCAAATTACCTTGACTCTAACAAGCGGGGATAATTACCCTTTAAAAAAGCTAAAGCTGAATTTAGTAACAAGACTAGTCCAGCAATTTTAGGAATTGACTCAATGCTTGAATGGATAACTAATACTATCAACTATTTTGGCTATTGGGGAATCGCCCTACTAATGTTTTTAGAGAACCTTTTTCCCCCCATTCCTTCAGAATTGATTATGCCACTGGCTGGATTTACAGCAAGTCCATATCAACCAGGAGGGGCAAAGCTGAATATTATTGGTGTGTTTTTTGCAGGACTTTTGGGTTCTGTATTGGGCGCACTTATTTGGTACTATCCGGGTAAGTTTTTGGGTGAAATCCGTTTGAAAGCTTGGGCTGACAAGTATGGCAAATGGCTGGCTATATCTAGTAAAGATATCACCAAGGCCAAAGAGTGGTTTGACCGACAAGGTAGAACAGCAGTATTAATTGGTCGTCTTGTGCCAGGAATCCGCACCTTGATTTCTGTTCCCGCAGGTATTAGCAATATGCCTTTGCTACCATTTTTGTTTTACACAACATTCGGTAGCGCTGCTTGGGTGGGTTTGTTAACATACTCAGGATACATATTGGGTAGTCAGTATGAACTTGTGGACAAGTACCTTGCTCCTGTATCCAAAATCGTACTTGGCGGTTTGGTTCTAGCATTTGTTTTCTGGATATTCAAGCGCCAGTTAAGACGCACTAGAAGATGAAACACGGACGCTTTTGGTTTGAAAGCAGTGAAAGCAGGGGTTACATCTGGCTAAAATTCGCCTACACTATGCCAAATAATACTAGATGTGCGTTGGCAGAGCTTACCAAAGGTATCGCCGGAATTAATTTTTGGCGTATTTCTAGCTACACTTGACGCAACCTAGAATTTCTGGTTGCTCGCATTTTTGTAAGATGAGCATGACAACTTTTTACAGTTAAGTTTGAACTAGGAGCTTTCATGACAGACCAACCTTCCGCCGCTACCCCAATCAATGCCGCTGCTATACCCATGAATAGGCAGCCGTTAGCATCGACTCCCATAAATGCTGTTAATAATAATCCTCCTGCCGGTATCAAGCCAGGTGGTGTTCCAGGGAAAACCATTCTCAGTGTTGATTTAGGCAGAACTTCCACAAAAACTTGTGTGAGTCGTGAACCAGGCAGTGTGGTGTTCGTACCTGCCAACGTCAAGCAGATGTCGATAGAACAAGTACGCGGTGGTGTTTTTGAAGCCAGAGCTACTGACCCCTTAATGGATTTGTGGCTGGAGTATCAAGGAAATGGATATGCTGTTGGTCAACTTGCAGCCGATTTTGGGGCAAATCTAGGAGTCGGACAATCTAAGGTAGAAGCTGCACTGGTAAAAGTGTTAGCAAGTGCTGGCTACTTCAAACTCAGAGACGATATCTCAGTTGTACTGGGTCTGCCTTTTCTTTCCTTAGAGCAATTTGAAAAGGAAAAAGCCCAGCTAATTAGCCAAGTCGGTGGCCCTCATGTGTTGAACTTCCGAGGTGAATCTGTGTCGCTGAACGTCAGTAAGGTATGGGTAATGCCAGAAGGTTACGGCAGCTTGCTGTGGTCTGAAGCTCAACCCAAGAAAAACCCTGGCAGTCCCGATTTTACAAAAATATCGGTGGCGATCGTCGATATTGGACATCAAACTGTCGATCTTTTGATGGTAGATAACTTCCGTTTTGCCAGAGGTGCTTCTAAGAGTGAAGACTTCGGGATGAATAAGTTTTATGAATTGGTGTCTGCCGAAATCGAAGGAGCAGATAGTCAATCTCTAGCACTGATTTCTGCTGTTAACAAACCCAGAGGTGAACGCTTTTACCGTCCTAAAGGCGCTAGCAAGCCCACCAACCTAGATGATTTTCTTCCCAACCTCACAGAGATGTTTTCGCGCGAAATCTGTAGCCGTGTGCTAGCCTGGTTGCCAGAACGCGTCACCGATGTGATTCTGACTGGCGGGGGTGGTGAGTTCTTCTGGGACGACATTCAACGTCTGCTCAAAGAAGCAAAGATTAATGCTCATTTAGCAGCACCTTCCCGACAGGCGAATGCTTTGGGGCAGTATATTTATGGAGAGGCACAATTATCCTCCAATCGCGCTGCTAGGGCATAAAGCTGATGTTCCAATGGTCAAAAAAGGTAGTTAAATCCGTCACGTTCAACCCAGAGCTTGCTGATGAAAGCTTGTTAGCGCAAGTAGAAAGTTATTTGGAAAAACAACCAGACAAGACTTTCAGCGACCTCTGTAAAGAAGCCTTATGGCAATCTTTATGTGTACCGGAACCTGTACAACCTGCTCCACAAACGACAGTAACAACACCGATTGATCAACAAATCGGTGAACTGCAACGTCAAGTGGCTGGACTTGAGGAACGTTTTTTTGCCAAGGGATCTAATCGTTTGGAGGCGATGGAACATCATCTACTGCAACTTTCTCAACAAGTCGCACAACTGGCGCTCATAGTCAACGATCGATCGTTCATTCCGTCTCCAACTCAATTAGAAGTAGTAAATAATACTTCTTATACTGTTGCTACCCCTCCTCAAGAGGTTGACCCCGTAATCAGTCGCCTTAGTCAGTTTCTCGATGATTTTTAAAGAGCCATTAGGTTTGTGAGCAGTTTTTGCTCATGTTAACAATCCTTAATAGTATTAACTATTAAGGATTATTAATGTTTATATATATTTTGTACAGACACAATATTTGGCAACGAGCCGCCTTTCTTCTTTGGAGACGCTACGCGAATGGGAAGCCGCTTTGCGTCAATGCATCTGCACGGCTAATCAAGTTATGTAAAACGAGCGATCGCATATCAATTTTTAGTGTTTGCTCAAAGTAGGATACAGTATTATTTAGGAATATAGTATAAAATTTTTCACTTCTAGGAATCTACAGCAGGAAATTACCCAGTTATACTGAGATAAACGAGTGTAAGTCCAAACACTGTTTGAGGTCAGTTAAGATTTTTCACCATGAGTAATACCAGTTTTTGGAAGCCTGCTTATCAGCTTTTTAAGCCAGAGGAACCACTTACTACACCAGAAGAACTGAGAAATTTTTATGTCCAGCGAGCTAACAGTCCTGTAGAGAATTTAATCACTTTCTTGGATATGGAAGACGACCCAGCTAAATTTTTATTAGCAGGTCACAGGGGTGGTGGCAAAACTACAGAATTGCGGCGATTAGAACAACATTTGAACAGCAAGTATACAGTAATTTGGATTGATACTGTAACTGCTCTCGACCAGTACAACATTGGCTATGCTGAGGTTGTAGTCCTAATTGGAATTAAAATTTTTGAAAAAGTTATTCAACGAGATTGGGGTTTAAAAAACGATTTATTAAATGATTTACTCGAAAGTCTAAAAACTGTAGTTTATCAATATGAAGATGCTGAAAATACTAGTCTTGAACTTCCAGAAATTATCAATAAACTGGGTCTAATTCTTAAACAAGGACTAACTAGAAAAATTACTACAACTCTCAATATTCGTCCGCAGCTTAGTAAAATTATTGAGCGAGTTAACGCTATCATAGAAGCTGCCGAGAAAAGAAACAAGCAGAAATTAGTGGTGATTGTAGATGGTCTTGACCGACACGATCAAGTTACAGCCTTAGAAATGTTCGCTAGTCCACTGCTGACTCAGCTAAGTTGCCATATTATATATGCGATTCCGATTTCACTTAGGTATTCTCCAAGCTTTCGTCAACCAATGGAAAGCTTTCAAAAATGCTTAGATTTAACTAATCCACCAGTATTTGAGTGCGATGAAAATTTATGTCCTATTACAATCCCTAATCAACTTGGTAGAGACATTCTTAATAGTGTAATTCATAAGCGTTTAGCAAGTTTGGGTGATGCTTATAAGGGTTTATTTAATCCAGATGCGTTAGAACTAATTTCTGAAAAGAGTGGCGGTGTGATGCGTGACTTGGTGCGACTGGCTCGTACAGCTTGTGAAGTTTCTTTAAGGCTAGATTTGATATATGTAGACTTAGATGTTGCTAAAGAGGCTGTGCAAGAAGTTCGCAGAGAATATAATTTAAGTGATTACCATTTTCCCGAACTAGATAAAGTTCACTGTACAGGTTGCTTAACTACTAATACCCATAGTTTGCCTAACAAAGGTCAGTTTGTGATTTGTGATGAGCTTTTGCAAAACAAATTTGTATTAGGTTATTACGATCGCAGTAAAAAATCCTGGTTTGATGTCAACCCTATTCTATTAGAAGATTTACAACGTTGGCAAGCTGCTAACTCTCCAAAAATTCAATAGTTGTTTTCTCTTGCAATCAGCAATTATTCATTCATAAAAATGGCTTCTAACGAATCTACCACTTATTCTATAAGTGCAAATGACGCAATAGAGCTAAATAAATTAGTTAGTTTCTTAGAATTATCTAGTGGGACAACGACAATTTTTGCTATTGCACCAGAGAGTGGGCCACAACATCCGGTAGTTGAGGAAATCAAGTTAATTTTATCAGATGATCATCCTACTTTTAATGAACCTAAAAATTTCTTTTACAGTCAGAACTCACTCTATAACTTTCTCTACAGTTTAGATGAAACTGGACTGCATAATTCTCAAATTAAACGCAAATTGATAATGGCATTTGGAATTGATCAACTGCCAACGCCTCGCCTGAAACAAGAGATGAAGCAGTTGAATTTAGGGAGAGATTCGCTATTTGGTCGGGAATTAGTCATAATTTTTTGGCTAAATAAAGAGGAATTTTTAGAAGAGTTTCGTAATCGTGCGCCTGATTTCTGGGATTGGCGGGGTAAGTTAGTGAAATTTGAGGCACGTCCACCCGTAAATCCCCTGTTTTATCCTTATCTGGAGTGGTTGATAGCTGAGAATTCCTATCTCAAAATCAGTGGCGTGATGCAAGTCCAGCGCCAAGTGGATATTTTTCTGGATCAAATTTATGTTTCACTACAAGCAGTGAGACGACAGCAGGTTACAGAAACGTCGAAACTAGACGAAGAGATGACTACATTTCGCAAAGCTGAACATAGGTTGAGCATGAGCATCTCTAGCCTCTATGAATTAGACGAACCTTCTCATTACGAACCAGTTTTACTAAGTTCAATACCCACTACTAGCACCAAAACAGTAACACAGAGAATTGATTTATCTCATGCAGTGCGGGAGAATCAATACTGTGTGATCCTCGGCGCTCCAGGTGCGGGAAAGACAACGCTACTGCGTTATCTAGCGCTACATTTTGCCACAGCGAAACGTGATAGCAATGAAACAGCTACAGGTGGCGAACTCCAAGAAGAATTGGGTAAGGCTCTGCTGCCAATTTTCTTTCGCATTGCTGACTATGCAGAACGATTGCAACAAGAACCAGAATTAAGTCTGCTGGACTATCTGCGCCAATTCTATCGCCAGTGGGAAGCTTACTTTCAAGATGAAGCTGAAGCGGGAACTGAGATGGCGACGCTACTATTAGAAAAAATGCGTCAAGGGCAGTGCTTAATGCTGCTGGATGGGCTAGATGAGGTATTTGAACAAGAAAGCCGCAGACTGATTGTGGAAAGAATTGATCAGTTTGTCAATGCTTTTTCTACTAATAAGTTTGTCATTACCAGCCGGATAGCTGGCTACCGCAATGTGAAACTGGGCAGCCGTTTTGCTGAGTTCACTATTGAAGATATGGGTGGCGAACAGGTAGAAAAATTCCTGGAACGCTGGTGTTTGGCGATAGAAGGAACGCAGCAGCCAGAAGCTAGTGAGGCGCAATGGCAAAGAGCAGGAGATGACCAAGCAAGGAAGATTTTAGAGGCAATTAAAGACAATGAGGGTGTAAAGCGCTTGACAGCGAACCCTCTATTGTTGACAATTTTGGCACTGATTCACCGCAACGGTGAGCGCCTACCTAACCGTCGCGTGAAACTTTATGAATTGGCAGTGCAAACCTTGACTGAAGATTGGCAGCTAGGTAAGAAGTTGCCAGATGCTCCGAAAGTGCTGCTGAACCAAAATGAAGTAGTGGCATTTTTAGCACCACTGGCTTACTGGATGCATGAGGAAAAGCCCTCTGGTTTAGTCACTGAGGCAGAAGTTGAACAACAGTTAGCAGCAAAGTTAGCAGAATTAAATGATACTGACTTAGAATCAAACTCAGTACGGCAAGCCGTGCAAGAGTTTTTACGAAAAGTGCGGGAAACCACAGGTCTATTTGTGGAACGTGCGCCAGGAGTCTACGGCTTTATGCACCTGACGTTTGAGGAGTATTTTGCTGCACGTTATATCGCTGACAATGAAGTAAGCGATATTTTAGCAATTATCCGTAAGCATTTGCATGAGCCGCGTTGGAATGAGCCGATTCTACTAGCTTTAGGCTATTACGGAATTTATTCTCCTAAACAGGTTAATAAGCTAGTTGAGCAGCTTTTCAGTAATATTGAGGCTTATAAACCTGCAATTCAAGGTAGTAAGTTAAAAATTAAAAATGCATCATCCCAGAATGGGATTATCATCTGGTCAGGTTTGCAAGAAGAATCAATTACTAACTGTAAACAGTGGGAATTACGGTTGAAAGATTTACTGTTTGCTGGTGAGGTTTTAACTCAAGTTGAGATTAATAGCAGTCCTCGCAAAAAGCTAATTAAAAAGTTAGTTATTACTTATCTTGGTTTAGATACAAAATTTGAAAATGATACAACTAAACAATTGTTAAGGTTGTTACGCCAAATTGAACTGTTTAACCAGAAAGGTGAAGTTCTGGTACGGTTGAAAGAATTCGCTAATGACTCAATACTTCCTGAAGAGATAAGGGTAAAAGCACAGACAGCTATTCTGTATGTTGCTTGTGGTGAATCAGGGGCAGGATTAGTTAGTTGTGCTATTGATATTGTTAATCAGCTAGAGCCTACTATATTTTGTAGTCTTAGAGAATTGGTTAAAGAATTAGGTGAAGAAATGACACCTGCTTTAGAAAATAGTCTGGAAAATTATAGTAGTAATCAAGATTCTCAAAGGGCATTAAACTTACTCACCGCAATATCTTATATTCGTACAGATAAATATACAAAAGCTGTTGAGCTTCTAGAAGAAATCAATGTTCAGCCAAATGTCAGGCACAGTGCTTATATAGCTTGGTCAATTGCAACTTGTTATCAGGAGCAAGATAAATTTGATCAGGCAATTGACTATTATCAGGAATGTTTTGAGAAACTAGCCTTATATATTCATCCATCCGCTTTTCGGCTGTTCTGGAGAAATCGGGGTGTTTGTTACCGCTCACATGACAAATATCAGCAGTCACTAGAATGCTTCCAGCAGGCGTTAGCTATAGACAGAGAGTTTCGCAAGTCTGAAGATGAAGCAAGTGATCTATGGAATATAGCTAGAACTTATCAAGACTGGGGTAAATACGAAGAAGGGATCGCCAACTACCAACAAAGCCGTGATCTCTATGAGCAATTGGACAAAGAGAATGATCTAGCTAACTTGTGGTACTGGCTAGCTGAATGCTATCGGAAATGGGGTAAATATGAGCAAGCACTTGAATGTCAGCAAAAGTGCTTGGCACAACGTCAGCGCTTAGAAAACCAAGCAGATATAGCTAGTG
>NZ_CAXTTT010000184.1:0-10479 GCF_964247315.1 uncultured Nostoc sp. | reverse complement strand
GGAACGCAGACGACCAATTGCTCTACTAAAAGATGCCTTGGCTGAAACCTTAGCAGAATGGTTAAAAGCTCACCCCGGTGTCAAAGTCGTCTCACGAGATCGGTCAAAAACTTATGAAAGTGGTACTCGCCAAGGCGCACCAGAAGCCATTCAAGGTGTAACTATGTCAGTCAGCAATGGCCCCGTTGAAGGGCATATTAATCGACTGAAAATGTTAAAGCGGCAGATGTATGGACGCGCCAAGATAGATTTACTTGAACGACGATTTTTGTTGGCTATTTGAGGAGAAAATTTTGACAATTTACACTTGATTATATGAGTTATAGAAATCAGTTTATTTGGCAAAGGGCAGTTCAACTTGCTATCAATTGCTATAAATTTACCCGCCTATTTCCTCAGTCAGAATTGTATGGTTTAACCAGCCAAATCCGACGTTCTTCTGTATCTGTAGGATCTAATATAGCAGAAGGCTATGGTAGGCGTTCCAAGCCAGAATATATACAGTTCTTACATATTGCGTTAGGTTCTTTGAGAGAACTTGATACGCAATTAATCATTGCCAAAGAAGTAGATTTAGCCGAGAAAAATCTTTTCACACCTCTATTAAATGAAGTTGAGGAAATGCAAAGTATATTAGTTGCTAGCTTAAACAAACTCAAAGCTTGAACTTACTACTTATTCCTTTCTTTCTTCTGCCTTCTGCCCTCTGCCCTCTGCCTTCCCACAACCGAGATCACCAAAAGTTGCCAAGAACCAGCTTATGCTTGACGAACTACACCGACATCTACAGAGATTGTCTCAAAATCAATGTTCTGCTTTTTTGTAGGTCTCCCCATGAAAAAATGCAACTGGGAAGCTCGATTAATCTTGATTTCCTTGTATGTTTTGGATCAGAGGTTGCTGGTTATTTTGAACATTAGTTGAAGAATAGTGGGCGATGACAAATACGGGTAGGGTAAGAGTCAACAGAGCGATCGCAGTTCCCACAATGTCTGCCAAACGTTGGGAATATGTATCGGCATTGGCAGACTGGCTATTTGAATTCATACAAAATTGAAGTTCTTCGTAACACTGTGTAGGTTTACACTCTGAGTGAGAGTATTAATGCTATTTTAACTATTTTTAAACTGTAAAATGTGTAGCCTTCTACAATTTAAACCAGTTATACAACTGTCATAATAGCCTTTTTATACATGGACTTCTTAATACAAAGTTACAAGTAAACAAATCATGTTTTATTTTGTAATTAATATTTTCAGATGTTTCCTTGTATGGTGTAACGGGTTGCATACGCAAAGCCAACTTTGACAGCATCATAAGCTACATTCTTTCGCTGATTAAAGATTAATTAGCAAAACATATTTGTCCGATACTTCATGATTATAACATCTTAAAACGCCTTTGATAAGGTCATTTTACTGGAATTGCTAATTTGTGATACAGGACACAAAACCGCAATTGCACTGAAAGATATTCAGTGTTTTTGATTGTTATATGGTAGTTATACACAAAAATATTTGACAGCAGAGAATAAATAGGTAGGAAGGATTTTTTTAACCAATTATAACTACCGAATAAATACAGATACATCAACTGTATAAGGCAGAATGGATTCAGTGATATCACTAAATAAATATTTAATAATTTCAATTTTGCAATCTATGTAATATCACAGCAATTTTGTCAATCTATATAAAGGTAGAATAAAAAAGTTTTAGAAGGTGGCGTAGACGTGTAGCGGGTTATTACCAAACTTTCTTCATATAGCTAAGTGCTGAGTAAAAACTCAGTTTTTTCAAGACTTTGAGCAATCAATACTGTCCTAACCTGTGTGACTACGGCTATATCTGAACAAAATACCCAATCCCAATTTCCAGATCCTAAATCCGTATAACTTTTTGGATAAATTAAAATCTAAGACGAAAAATTGTTTAACAAATTAATTAGCTAAAATAAACCGCCACTAAATATAATAGAGCGGTCTGGTTAAGCAATCCGAGGGTAATTACAGATTACTCTGCTAATAAATGAAATTGCTGTAACGATGTTTGCACCAAATTGAGGATTGGGGATTAGGCATGGGGCATCGGTTATTCTCCCCTTATCCGCTTGTCTTTTTCTTCTCTACGAGACGCTGCGCAAACAATTTTGAATTTTGAATTTTGAATTTTGAATTGATTTCTCCCCACTTCCTACTCCCTTCCATAAACACTCATTGGTTCCTTGATAAATCGGGTGTAAAGATGCTTAAACGTAGACTTAATTACGCGGGGCATACCAAAATCAATGGGCATTAACTTTTCTGGTAGCCGCCAATCTTCTATTTTTAATAAATTAGGATTTAAATGCGGAAACTCTATGGCAGCAAGTTCTGGACAAATTCCTAGTCTTTGAGAAGCTGCAACTGTGGGCACTTGTTCAGGAGAAACATTGAGGATTTCTACCATTGCCCGATCTAAGGCAAATATATCTGATGCGGCTGCTAAAATGCCCAGTTGGCGAGGTTCCCCGTTGCTGGGGCCATTACCTTCATGACCAATGATACCATCTAATATGGTTAAGTCAGGGTTAATCGCTCTGGCAGTTTCTACTAACATTTCACCAAATCTATTTGCATCTTTTCCCGCTTCCATGTGCCACCAAGCTTTCATTTTGCCAGGGACACAACCAAACAGGTTTTTTACGCCCAGTGTTAATGTCAACTGGGCGTGTGATTTCACTTTCGGTAGATTAATCACTACATCTGCTTCCATCGCTTCTTTAGACAGTCGCAGATGGTTAAAATTGTCACTAATAGTTTGGTAACGCTGACCATGAAAATCGATGATGGGAAGATTGAGTTCTTCTAAAATAGGCAGATAGCCATTTGCTATTGCTACGCCCTTGGCACTACCAAAAGCAGGACTATCGCCCAAAAATGGCTTACCACCAACCTCAATTACCATTTGAGCAACTTCATAAACTAGTTCGGCACGGGTGATACACTCTTTACCAGGACGCGAGCCTGTAAGTAGATTTGGTTTGAGTAAAACGCGATCGCCTTTTTTTACAAACGCTGCCATTCCTCCAAAAGGTTCCAGGAGAATCGTTAAAGATTCCCGTAAAGCCTCTCGTTCGTAGGATGTAGCCCGAATGAGACTGACAGATGGTTTTTGAGTCTGCATAGATTGGGGAATGGGAAATGGGGAATAGGGAAGAAGCAAGGGAGCAGGGAGCAGAGGGAGCAGAGGGAGCAGGGGGAGAAGAACTATTAATTATTGTCCAATGCCCCATGCCCAATTCTCCATGCCCAATGCCCAATGTCCAATGCCCCATAACCTATTATTCTGTTTTGAGCGGTAAGATACCACTCATTTGTTCTAGATTTAGCACTGTGGCTAAGTCTGTTTCACTCATTAATCCGCGTTCTAGGACAATCTGCCGCAGTGATTTACCAGTTTCTAAAGATTCTTTGGCGACAGCTGCGGCATTTAAATAACCGATGTGGGTATTTAGTGCGGTTACTAAAGCTAAACTACCTTCAGCATAAGCTAAACAATGTTCCTGATTAGCAGTAATTCCCTTAATACAGCGTTCGGTGAGTGCGGCGATGGTATTGCCGAGAATTTCGATACTGTGAATTAGGTTATAGGCAATCAGCGGCATCATCACATTTAATTCTAATTGTCCGGCTTGTGCAGCTAAAGCGATCGCACTATCGTAACCCATCACCTGAAAACACACCATTGATGTCATCTCTGCCATAACTGGGTTGTATTTCCCTGGCATAATTGAGGAACCGGGTTGCACTGGGGGGAGTTGAATTTCTTTCAAGCCTGTTTTTGGCCCCGAATCCATCAGCCGTAAATCATGAGATATTTTAACTAAATCCTGGGCTAAATTCCGCAAAGCACCAGAAACATTCACAAATGGCGCCATACTCTGCATAGCTGCCATGAGATGGGGCGCAGGTTCTAAAGGAGTATTAATCAATTCTGAAAGAACTTCTACTACACGGGCGCGATACAGAGGATGAGTATTTAATCCCGTTCCGGCTGCACTACCTCCCAAACCCAGCACCATTAAATCCCCAGAGGCGGTATAAATCCGGTTTTGGTGTTCTGTAAGAATTTGCGCCCAAGCCCGAAAATTCTCACCCAAACGCACAGGTACAGCGTCTTGTAAGTGGGTTCTGCCAGATTTGACGATATCTTGAAATTCTACAGCTTTTTTTTCTAAAGATGCGATCGCACCATCTATTGCTGGGTGTAATGTCTTAGATAATGCCAATAAACCACCAATGCGAATTGCCGTAGGAATCACATCATTGGTAGACTGTCCATAATTAACGTGGTCATTGGGACTAACACGTTTGTAATTGCCCTTTTCTTCACCAAGAATTTCTAAGGCGCGATTTGCCAGAACTTCGTTGACATTCATGTGGTGGGATGTTCCAGCACCCGCCTGATAAACATCCACAACAAATTGATCGCGGAACTTGCCAGCTAAGATTTCATCAGTTGCTTGCACAATCGCCTGACTAATATCTTGAGGAATGCAATTTAGTTCTCCATTCACTATTGCCGTAGCTTTTTTAATTATCAATCCAGCATCTACGTAAGTATTTAAAGGGTTAATACCGCTAATAGGGAAGTTTTCGATAGCTCGTAGCGTTTGAATGCCGTAATAAACGCTACTTGCAATTTGGCGATCGCCCATCGAATCGCGTTCGATGCGGAATTGGGAGTCTGTGTGTTCAGTCATAGTATTGTTTTAGGAGAGCTACAGAAAACAGATTTTCCCACGCTTAGGGAGAAAGTGGGGAGACAAAGAGAAGTTGTAGTAAGTTTGTCCCCTCCGCCCTCTTTTTGATAACAGGGCAACTAAATGTATTTATGGGGATTATTAATTTTGAATTTTAAATTTTGAATTTTGAATTCGGAGCGAAGCGACGTGACTCTACCCAACTGGATTACCTTCTCTCGCCTTCTGGGTGTACCATTTCTGCTTTATGGCTTGTACAACCCCACACCTCAAGCTAGGTGGATATGTTTGGCGATTTTTATCATTGCGGCGTTAACTGATTGGTTAGATGGCTATTTAGCGCGGAAACTCAACCAAATTAGTGAGTTGGGTAAGTTTTTAGATCCCTTAGTGGATAAATTTCTGGTACTTGCGCCATTGATGGTTTTTATTGAACTAGGAAAAGTACCAGCTTGGGGAGTGTTTTTGATTTTAGCGCGGGAATTAGCGATCGCTGGTTGGCGGGTAAATCAAACGACAATTACCGGGGCGAATATTTGGGGTAAACTCAAAACTGTTAGTCAAATAGTGGCGATCGCACTTTTGATTGCCCCCTTACCTGAAGTATGGCAAACTCTTTCTCTGATTGCTTTTTGGATTTCTGTTGCCTTGACTTTAATATCTGGCTGTATTTATCTCTTACCGCAAAAAACTAGCACCGCGGATTGAAAACATTTAATGTATCGTCACTGTAAATGTAAAATTTTTCCAGGCAATAATCACAAAATGTTTGTAGCTAAGTCATAAATTTCTAAATAGTATTGTAATTCAGCGGTCTAATTTAAATGTTTGGTGCGTTGTTGCACAACGCAACCCACTGTCAAAAATTCAAGTTACCTTCCTCTTAGCAGTAAAGGGACTTACTAAACTAAATACTTGGAGTTCGGAACTCGAACACGTCCATTACTCTCACTAATTTAAGCAATGCCCTTTGAGCACTCCATTTTTTTGTAGTACGCACAATACTATAAAAATGTGAGTACTCTGTGTTAGTTACGTAAGTCCTACCTAATTATCAATTATTATCATTATTGAAAACGACGAATTACTTTACCTACACTTAAGGTAGCTACAAATGCTAATAGAGCTAATTCAGTTCTAGATTCAGGAACTGCAATTGCATCTTTAGTGAAATACAAAAATCTTGGCTTTTTCAAACCCCCACTACCTGCGGGAACAAATACATCGATAAATGCTCCTGTTTTACCGTTATAGCGCAAGACATTATTAGTTAATATGCTACCGACATACAGGTTCCCATCAGAACCAAAAGTTTGTTTCACAGGTCCAGAAAGACCACCGCTATTACTAGTAACAAAAAAATCAATAAATTCTCCTGTCTTGCCGTTATAGCGTGCGATATCGTTAGTCTTAAAATCAGCAACGTAAAGATTGCCGTCTGGTCCAAAAGTTAAGCTTCCTGGTATAGATCCTGGTTTGCTTTGGGCAAAGTTATCAATGAAAGCTCCTGTCTTACCGTCATAACGCTTGATAGTGCCAGTGATAGAACTGTTGAGATATATATTATCATCTGATCCAAAGGTCAAACTAAATGGTGCAGCAGGATCTATTTTGTCAGATGAGATAAAAGTGTTTATAAAAGTTCCAGTCTTGCCGTCATAACGCAGAATGGCATTAGTAGTACCGTTCACCGTTCCAGCAACATAGAGGTTACCATCAGGCCCAAAAGCCAAATCTTGAGGAAGTTTTAATCCACCACTATCTTTAGGAACAAAACTATCAATAAAATCTCCACTTTTTCCGTTATATCGTTCTATACTACTACCCGCAAAATTGCTGAGATAATAATTCTGATCTGAACCAACAGCAAAACCCACTGTTACGTTTAATCCACCGCTTCCAGAAGGTATGAATGTATCAATAAATTTCCCAGTTTCTTCATCGTATCGCAAAACTGAGTTGTTATTTCTGCTACCCACTAGAAGAGCTGCATTCGCTTGTGGAGCTACCCACGATAACAATGCGAGGGTTAGTAATGGCATAGTTAATTTGGAAATCTTCAATAGCTTCATATTGGTAGCATTAGAAAAATGATTATTCATATTACCATCTTTATGATGCCAATTTATCCATCTTTAATTGCTCTGCTTATATATTGACAATAAGTCACTTGAATGTTTTTTAAAAGATAAGCACAAAAAATTATCTCCCACCAGCGCTTAATGCTTTCATAATCTGTAAGGCTAAAATCAGCCTAGCCAAATTCATTATTGACTTGTTTAAAACCATCAGGACTTATGCATCTGGTATAATGCGATTGCCATTTAATAGTACATGCATTGAATGTTGTCAATGTTGCTAGGATCGTATTCAAAAAAATCATATCAATTTGAAAAAAGAATGCGACAGATACATACTCCCAAACCTTTGTTCTGTCTGGCTTTCTTAATTTTTAATTTTGAATTGGTATCATATTGCCAGCACTATTTTAGTCTAGCTTCGGCTCAAAGATTTAGCTTAGAAAACTGGTCAAATAATTTATAAAATTAAGTATGGATTGTTATCAAATTATTTAGTTCAACAATTCAAACATCCGGCTATTTGCATGTTTATTGTTTAGTTGTTAGGTGCGCGGCAAGATTGCAAGCGCCATTGCTTGTGACAGTTGCGTAAGTCCTGTTTACTATGTTCTGTAATCCTCAATCCCTAAAAATTATAGCTAGGTAATCCAGTAACATCAGTTTTGAGAGCAAACAAATCACCAGAGTAGAAACTTTTGTCAATCTCGGCTTGGCTAAGTCCAACTGAAGCAGTAGTGATGTAGAGTGTTTGCAAATCTTCGCCACCAAATGTACAACTCGTTACGAGTGGAACGGGTAAATTAATCCGCAATATCTCTTCACCCTTGGGATTGAAACGAATCACATACCATCCATTCCACATAGCTGACCAAATATTCCCTTGACTATCTATTGTTAACCCATCTGGATGGAAAGATTCATGAGTTAAATCAACAAAAATTCGACGGTTGATAATATTGCCTGTTATTGAATCAAAGTCATAAGCATATATTTTTTGATGAGGAGAATCAGCTAAATAAAATGTCTTTTGATCTGGACTCCAACCTAGACCGTTAGAGATAGTCAATCCCGTTTCCATCACATGCAATGAACCGTCACGATCATAGCGATAGAGGCTAGCTTGGGGTTTTTCTAAAGAACACATTGAACCAACCCAAAAGCGACCTTGAGGGTCACATTTCCCATCATTGAGACGGTTATCTGGCAAATTTCCTTCAATTTCTAAAATGGGAGTAACTTCACCTGTTTGGGTGTTGAGGAATGCCAAGTGATGACGTAGTGCCATAATTAATCTATTTTTACCTGCTGTTGCGATCGCACCGACAACATCTCCTACATCAAAAAACAGGTCTTTCCCTGTATCAGGATTGAACTGATGTACCCGATGGTTGTAGATATCAACCCAGTAAATTAGGTTTTGGGTAGAGTCCCAGATAGGGCCTTCAGCCAAACGGGCACGGGACTCTAGAACATTCTGGAGTGGATATTGCAAAACTTGGCTCATTTTATCAACCAATAACAGTATTTACAGAAACTAGTTTCAGTAGCTTTCAGGCAATTCTAAAAAAGGTTTGCCTGACTAATAGAGAAAATTTTCATTCTTGTTTCAGTAAAAACTAAAAACGCAATTTATCGCGTCTTTCCCAGGTAGAAGAAAATATTTTTGATTTTGACTTTGATCCAACCTTTACCGCGATCCGTTAACTTAAAGTTAGTCAGTCAAGATTCTCCTTATGTTCCAAACAGACCCGCCTCTCTCCTCCAAAGAAGTTACTGAAAAAGAAGACTTAGGACAAACTCTGCGGGAGATTAACCAACCACCGACCAAATGGGAAGTTTATGAGCGGATTTTGCGAGTTCCTTACTACATTTTGTTTGACCGCTACACTGACAAACTCCAAGCATTCCAATTAGTTGCAGACCGTTACAGCGAATTGGATTTGAGTATTCCACGGGTCTGGATGCCGGGTTTGGAACTGGGCTTAGGACTTTGGCAAGGTTCTTACCAACAAATTGAGCGGTTATGGCTACGTTGGTATGATAGATCCGATAATTGGCTTCCCACGCCGTTAGAACGAGAAAGTCAACGTGCTAACAGATTAGCAGCACAACTGCGAGAGTTAGGCGTTAACCCTGATAAGTTATGAAAATGCGATCGCATCAGTAAGGGCACACAGCGATGTGCCTCTGAACATCTTTACTCACAACGCTTTTAAAATTTCCTCATCGATAGAAAAATCAACATCGGCTTTGTCTTTTGCATTACCCAAATAGTCATTTTCCAGAGAGTCTTGCAAACCAGAAATCAAATCATCTTCAGGATATTAGACCTCTTGCAAAAATAAATTATGGTACAATGGAAAGTCTTAAAAATTTGCTTTCTATCTCTATCAGACATCTCAACGAGGTAACAAAAGTTCTCTGTATAGATTCTGATATGGATTTTTTATAAAGCCTTTAAGCATACCACAAAACTTTTCTGCAAGAGGTCTATTTATCTTTTGCCACAAAAAGCTAACACTGTTGATTGAAAACATCTCTCAATAAATTTATTTTTTACCACCAAAATCTTGCGAAAGCGAAATCATAGATGAACAACGGTAATAACGGATAAATCATCGTTGTTCATGTGCATTTATCTGTATTTAAGGAACTACAATTACAGGGGTTCCTATTGTCACCATTTCAAACAATTTTCGCACGTCCTCATTATACATACGAACACAACCATGAGAAATTGCCTTCCCTACAGAGTCTCGCTTGTAAGTACCATGAAATCCGATTTGGTCTTTTCCATCAGTCCAAAATCCAATCCAACGTTCTCCTAGAGGATTCTCTAAACCTGGAGGAATAATTTCTGTGTAACTAACAAATGGATTTCGCCAAGCTGGGTTTTGAACCATATTAAGCACTTTAAATTTGCCTGTAGGCGTTTCCCACTTTGGTTTACCAATAGCTACGGGATAGCTGGCCTGTAAAACATCCCCCCGATAAACATAAAGTCTTCGTTTTTTGAGAAAGAGTAGTAAATGGATATTTTGCTCAGAAGTATTAGGAGGGGTTGTCTGCACTGGAAGCTTTAGCCTCAGCAGTAAACGCATCATTCGCTCCGAAGTGCTAGGAAGATTTGGCTGCGCGGGAGGAGAGTTCAGTTGACTAATTGTTGTCTTCTCAGTTACTCCTTGCTCAATCGTAGTTTTGGCAATAGCACGTAATTGAAGCCACAAAAGCAAAGCAATTGAGATTAATCCCAACTTGAGAACACTACGATAATACATACTATTGTTCATAATCTATTACATTAACTCTATAAGTTATAAGTTTATTACAAAATATTCAACTTTTAAGTCTGCTTTTATTTATTAATAGTAATTCAGAATTCAAATTTCAACAAGTTTGAAGTCTGAATTCTGAATTTTTACTCAACTATTTTGCCAAATCTCACTAATCAAATAAGTTTTATCCTCGTCCTGGAATAGGATTTGTTGGCTCTGTAGTATTGCCATTATTTGAATTAGTCGGTTTTTTGGTATTGTCAGTATTTGAATTAGTTGGCTTTTTAGTATTGCCACTGTTTGAATTAGTTGGCTTTTTAGTATTGTCAGTATTTGAATTAGTTGGCTTTTTAGTATTGCCACTGTTTGAATTAGTTGGC
>NZ_CAXTTT010000183.1:0-10623 GCF_964247315.1 uncultured Nostoc sp. | reverse complement strand
TTAATATACTCCATTATCCCATACTGTATTGCACTCAATCAGGAACCGCTATAGATACTTGTTCAAGATTTATCTGGATATTTTAATATTATTAATTGGTCTTAATGCTTGGCGTAAGTGGCGACGTGCCAGAACTCGAAGTTGAAATGAAATCGGCTTTTAGAAGGGAGTGAGCAGCAAGGTTGCTGGTGTTGCGAATTTCTTCGGTGTGTCGGAAATCCTCGCGCTCATCGGTCAGCCCAGCGACATTGAGCGTACCAGAGCGGACGCTCCGGAAGCGCAACTCATCGGCGGCCTCCTGAGCGAGAATACACGCAAAGCTTAATCACGTATGTTAGTTTCAGGAGAACAAAGATGACAAATGACCTAAATTCATACTTACCTGTACCAACTAAACGAAAATTTGCAGCCACTTTCGGTGTAGTAAGACCAATTAGCTTTTGGGTACAGTTAGCATTAGGCACTGTTTCTATCTTGACTTTGTTACTGGCTATATTTAGCCGTAACGTCACTGCCCAAACAACAACGAATTCGGTTATGGGTTTTGGAGTATTTTTGGGAATTATTGGAATTTTAGTGCTGTGTTTCCGACTCTACTGGATGAAACGCTATAGGCGTTTAGACAAACTTTTACAGTTGCCTAATCGGGAATTACATCCAAGTAAACAGGACGTAATTCAAGTATTACAAATTGGGTTAATAATCAGTTTTATAGGGCTATTGTTAGCTTTTTTAGCATCTGAAGTGACTGTTATTGCTGTATTAGCGAAAACGCTAGCTCTGCCTCAAACAATAGCAGTCTATAGACCTGAAAATGTCATTCGGTCTCTAGATATTTTAGTGGTTTTGGCCAATGTCAATCTGATTGGCGCTCACTTTGTCGGAAGCGCTACTTCACTTGGACTGCTTAACTGGTTAGAGCAATAGTCAGCAAAGCAAAAAGTCAGTAAAACGATACACTTAAAAAAAATTCCTTGTATATTTTTAACTGAATACTTTGTTCAATTTCAAAAGCCCTGAGAAAGCCCAAGCCGCACTCCATGCTGTCCAACAGCGACTCCGCCCGATTTTAATGACCACGATCGCTTCACTAGTTGGATTTTTTCCTTTGGTGCTGGCATCTGGGGCAGGTTGAACCAGCCGTTTATCGCTCGGTACGGCTGTTTTTGGTGGCTTATTGATTTCTACGATTTTGAGCCTACTCTTAGTGCCTGTACTTTATGTGGTGGTCAAAAATCTTACAGAATTTGCCACTAAAAATAGACCTCCTAAACCACCCCAATCGCTTGAACCTACTCCATCTGTCGATTTAGCCTCTTTTAATGGAAAAGGTCATGGAACAGTCGTAAAGTCTTAGGGATATGCCCCTGCTTAACTGTTTGAGAGCAGCCCTTGTTTATTGAATTGGTTGTAATGCGATCGCTCTCAAGCTTCACTTCCAATACCATTTCTTTATGAGGCTGCACTAAACCCTTTTAACTTCTTTCTTTGCGTCTTTCTATAACAAGACGCTGGGCGTAGCTTGCTTCTTTGTAGAAGTATGCGGTTCGTTTTCTTCCTTCTACTTAAATATGGTTTAGCGCACCTTCATACAGAATGGGTATAAGTCTTTTTTATACAACTATAGCAATCCTTGCAGGAGTCGTGAAAAATATAGATAAGAAACGAACCGCCAAGAATACCTTCGCGAAGCGTCTCGTTAGAGAAGAACGCAAAGGGAAGAAAGAAGAAAGAGATATATAATTTTCAAAAATGATTTAGAAATGCTATATGAAATCTGGGAATTTCTCACGCCTCAATCCTAACTTTTCTAAACTCAATAATTAAGTTAATCAAATCTCCTTAGAAAAATTAGACATTTTTGGGCTACCAGAAAACAAAACGTTTATCCATACTTTCATTGCAACAGTACCTGTGATGATTGATTCTTTTACTAGATTTTGGATTTTCAACTATTTAACACAATATTCTCCGATATCTTCTGCTATTTATGAAAGGATGAATACATAGGCAAGATAAAAATAAAACTCTTTTCCTCCGTACCCATGACTCAACCAACTTCACCAAAAGCGATCGTTGTTTTCGATATTGATGGCGTTGTGCGCGATGTTAGCGGTTCTTATCGCCGAGCGATCGCAGATACCGTAGAATATTTCACTACCCAAGCATATCGTCCAACTCCACAAGATATTGACCAACTCAAGTCTGAAGGTGTGTGGAATAACGATTGGGAAGCATCGCAGGAATTAATTTACCGCTACTTTGAAACTCAAGAACAGAGCCGCGAACAACTGCAACTAGATTACAGTGCGATCGTTGCTTTTTTTCAATCGCGTTACCGCGGCCCAGACCCAAATAATTTTACTGGGTATATCTGTAATGAACCCTTATTATTACAACCTAGCTATTTAGAACAACTTACCCAAGCTGGAATTGCTTGGGGATTTTTTAGCGGCGCGACTCGTGGTTCAGCTAACTACATTTTGGAAAAGCGTCTGGGCTTAGAATCTCCAGTGTTGATTGCGATGGAAGATGCGCCAGGTAAACCTGACCCCACTGGACTTTTTGCTACAGTTCGTGAATTAGAAAATGGAATTGAGCAAAAATTAGCTGTAGTGTATGTGGGAGATACGGTAGCAGATATGTATACCGTCGAGAAAGCACGAAGTCTAGATTCTTCTCGCCCTTGGATTGGTGTAGGAGTATTACCACCTCATGTACAGGAGACAGCAGCCCGTAGTGATGCATACAGTGAGACACTAAGAGCAGCAGGAGCAGCAGTAGTTTTGCGTAATGTGCAAGAATTAACCCCAAGGCAGATTCAAGAATTGAGAAGTTCATCTGCCCAATCTATGGTCTAAGATTAATCAAGCTAGAGGTGCATGGATGACTGGCTGATAAGAATCTTGCTTTAATCATTGGGAGATTAATAAAAATGTCTGCACTTAAACTGCCTAACGGCCCTAAAACTCATCCTTGGGTACAGACCTATCAGTGGCTTACTAATCCTTTAGAATACATGGAAGCCTGTGCGAAACGTTATGGTGATATCTTCACTCTTCGGATTGGCCCTGTTTTTACTCCCCAAGTGTTCATTAGTAATCCCCAAGCAATTCAACAGATTTTTACCACAGATCCAAAACAGTTGGACTCTGGTGAACAAGCAGGTATTAAATCGCCTTTATTAGGACGGCAATCACTAATAGCTCTAGAAGGTAAGCCTCACCAACGCCAACGAAAGTTGTTGACACCCCCTTTTCATGGAGAAAGAATGCTGGCTTATGGTCAGTTAACCTGTGAGATTACCAAGCAAGTAATTAGTCAATGGCAAGTTGGGGAATCCTTTTCAGTTCTGCCATCTATGCAAGAAATCTCCTTACAGGTAATTTTGAAAGCTGTATTTGGTCTAGCAGATGGGCCACGTTATGACAAACTCAAGGAAGTGCTGCTGGAAATCCTGAATCCACAGCAACCTTTTATTACGGCAATGATGCTTATTTTCCCATCACTGCAACGAGATTTAGGTTCTTGGAGTCCTTGGGGAAAATTTCTGCGTTTACGAGAGCAAGTGGATGAACTTATATATTCTGAGATTCGCGATCGCAAACAGCAACCTGACCCATCTCGGACTGATATCCTATCTTTGATGATGGCAGCTCGTGATGAACAGGGGCAGTTGATGACTGATGTAGAGTTACGCGATGAGTTAATTACCCTCTTAGCGGCGGGTCACGAAACTACGGCGACTTCCTTAGCATGGGCTTTGTACTGGATTCATCATTTGCCACAGGTGCGTGAAAAACTACTGCAAGAACTAAATAGCCTGGGTGAAAATCCTGATCTAAATGCTATTTTGCGCTTGCCCTATTTGAGTGCTGTTTGTTCAGAAACCCTGCGCCTGTATCCAGTGGTAATGTTGGCATTAAATCGTTTGGTAAAATCCCCCTTAGGAATCATGGATTATCAGTTTAATCCTGGTACTTTGGTGATTGCTTGCATTTATCTGACCCATCATCGGGAAGATTTATATCCCCAGCCAAAGCAATTTAAGCCAGAGCGTTTTCTGGAACGGCAGTTTACCTCTTCTGAGTATTTGCCCTTTGGTGGCGGGAACCGTCGCTGTATTGGGATGGCGTTTGCGCTGTTTGAGATGAAGGTGGTTTTGGCAACAGTGCTGTCTTGCTGGCAAATGGAACTGGCTGATAGCAAACCAGTGCAACCAGTGCGTAAGGGTTTCCTACTTAGCCCAGCAGGTGGTGTGCAGATGGTGGTGACTGGGATACGGCAGCAAAATCAGGTAGTTCTGGAAACTAGCTCTAGTTCAGCTTAAAACGAATTGACAGGGCAGGTAGCGATGAATAATTTCGATTGCACTCGCTACTCCATCTTCTGAACGAATTTGTTCTCCCAAGGTAGCAGCACAAATCTTCATCGCCTCATTGTTAGTAGCAGTATGAATTGCAGCCGCTAACCTCTCTGCTGTTAGTTCTGGTTGCGGAATGGGTGCTGGCCCTACACCTAACTGTGCTACCCGCTCCCCCCAAAACGGCTGGTCGGCTCCAAAAGGTATGATTATAGAGGGGACACCTGCCCTCAAACCAGCTGAAGTTGTACCCGATCCTCCATGATGAACTACTGCCGCAACTTTAGGAAATAGCCAATCATGAGGAATTGAGTCAATCTTTAAGACATTATTTGGTAAATCAACTTGACTCAAAGCTCCCCATCCTGTCGCCAATATTCCGCGTTGTCCACTCTTTGCTAGAGCTGCCAAAACTAACTCCGTTAAAGCTTTTGGATTACGACTGTGCATACTACCAAACCCAATGTATATTGGCAAAGAGCCAGACTCCAAGAAATCTACTAAATCTTTTGGGGGTTGCCAGTCAGCAGAGTGATTCAGGAAACAGTAGCCAGTAACATACGTCCAGTTTGACCAATCCGATGGTTTCGGGATTACTGTAGGACTATAGCAATAGAGAGCCGGCATCTGCTGCTTTTGCTGCCGATGATAGAGGCCAGTAATCGGAATCGGGGGTAAGTTCAGAGTTTCTTGTCGCCACTGGTTGATCTTCTTACGAGTCAACTGCCAGCGGAATTGTTCTTCAAAGACATGTGTTAGCCAATTGAAGGTGCTGTGTAACTGAAAATTGGATTGTGGATGACGAAAAGCATGGGTACGACGGAGGGGCTGAGTATAGACTGCATACCCTGGCACGTTAAGTTTTTCGGCGAGATGACAGCCTGGTAGCGCCAGTTCCGAATAGATGATTGCTTCGGCTCCTTGGCTACACTCCCAGGAATCAGCCATGAGACGTTTAAGGCTAGAGGCAAAGACCCGCCAGAATTCTAATTTGATTGAGAGAGGTGTCAGATTGAGATGTTTTTTTGCCCCCAACCGTTCAACCAATTGCTTAAGTAATTCTTGGGGATTGTCTCCCATTTGGAAAAACTCTAACCCATAGCTGCTAACAAATTCTTGAAAGATAGCGTGAGTAGCTATTTGTACATCGTGACCAGCACGTTGTAAACCTAGCCCTAGCGCGATGTAAGGTTGCACACATCCCCGACTGCCAACTGCTAATATTGTAATTCGCATATTTTTACCTTTGAGGCTGCTGATTAATACTTTTGGCTTGCTACTTCAAGTTACATTTCCAATGTGAAAGTTTCCGACATACATGCTTTTTGCATATTAGCTATAACAGAATCTGCTAATAACTCTCCTGTCTTAGAACTTACCAGAGGAACTACATGGGCAAAAGTGCAAAATAACTGGTCATGGATAGTTACTACACCTAACCAAAAAGAACCACCAATCACATGCTGTCCTGTGGCGAAATATAACTCTTTCAGTTTTAATTCTCCATAGTTATCTGCTAAGTTGAATTTTCCCCGATTTGATATCTCAATTGTATTTTTTCGTCCAAGATGATGATTTGAAATTTGGAGAATAATATCTCGATTAACATATTTCAGATCATCACTTAAAATCCGAGCAAGTGGGTTTCCTATGTTAATAGCATGACTAATTTTTGATTTACATTCCCGAGCCAAATTCCAAAATGTAGTATTTTTTTCTAATGTATGAATTTCTTCTACTATTGATATGAAGCAACCTATATTGTCAGTGGCTACTTCAGGCTTACAATATTTTCGTAAATTTACGTTTGAACCACAGGATAAACTGATTGCTAGATCAGTAAAAGCAATTTTTGCTACTGATAATAACATGGCAGCAGCTAAAGCACCATGCACAGTAGTTTTCTCTTGTTTGCAGCGATCGCTTAGTCTCAAAGTCATGTCTTGACTAAGAATTCGAGTCATAAGACAGGTATGGCGATCGTTGGGAGATGCTTCTTCTTCAATAATAAACTCGGGTGTAGATATTACCTCGTTATGTTGTTTTTCAGCAATATTATTTTTACTGACGAGACTACTATCAAGCAACTTCTCTAGCGGCGGCAATAGTTGCATTGTCGCTATTTTTGGTATATCCTCCCCAGCAGTCATTTGCTGGTAATAGAACAATAACTGATCTACAAACAACATACATGATGTTCCATCAGTTATTGCGTGATGAAATGTCACAATGATTTCATTAATACCATTACTTATTAAAGAGCGTAATAAAGTTACTCGACAAAGAGGACTGGTATCTTTAGGAAATTTTTGGTGTAACTCCTCTTGTGCAACTTGCAACCATTGATTGTCATCTTGCTTATCTATGACATGTAAGGGTATTTTTGTTGTACCTTCCCATTCAAAATAAACACCATCTTCTAAATTAACAATGTGAGATTGAAGCAGAGGATGAAGCTTTTGTAGACAATCGAGAGCCTGTTGCAAAATTGCGGGTTTTATTAACCCTTCTATGCGAACAACATTAACATCGATCATACCGCCTACATCATGAACAATATCAAACAGGTTCTCGATTAAACCAAGTTTTCTTGTGGGAAAGTTCATAAATAAATATTATGGAAATCAGTTAATTTTTTCAGGAGTTTGTCATGCCGTGTATTGCGAAACCAATACAGGCTTGCCCGTAGATGCAGCCTGTTCCACAATATCAATGGCTCTGCTCACACCACCAGCTCGTTGAATCGCCTTTTGTAACCTGATTGCATTCTGTTTATAAGAATCTTCCGTCAACACCTTCTGGATAGCAGTTCGCAGTTTAGGAACATTCACACGACTCAGAGGTACAGCCTCACCAGCACCAGCCCAAGCTACACGCGCTGCTATTCCAGGTTGATCGTTAGCAACGGGAATGGCAACCATTGGTACCCCATTATTTAAGGATTCCAAAGTAGTATTCATACCTGCATGGGTAATGGTGAGAGTCGCTTTTTTCAGCAATTCCAGTTGGGGTGCATAACCAACAATCAGGGGATTTCCGGGCAAACTTCCCAGAGATTCTGGAGTCGCAGAACCACCTAACGAAATCACTAGTTGGGCATCCAAATCATCACAGGCTTCTGCAATAGATTTGAAAATTCCCAATAGGCGATTTTGTACAGTCCCCATTGAAGCGTAAATCAATGGTTGTCCGGTCAATTTTTCATCAGGAAAATCAGGAATTTCCCGGCCAGTTGGACTATGATAAGGGCCTGTAAAATGAAACCACTGGGGCAAATACTGCCTGGGGAATTCCAATTGGGCGGGCTGTTGACTGATTTGAGCTAGTCGGGAATAGCCTTCATTAGCACTGAAGTGTGGGGGTAACTTCCACTCTCGGCGATAGTCAGCTATTACCTCTCTAATTGGTTTGGCGATGCGATCCAACAACTTATAACCCACTCTGTTACGCAGTTGTGCCCACCAAGCAGTACTATACCTCCAGTTTGTCAGAAATGGCGGAAGACTCTCTTCTCGATTAAGTACCACAGCACTGCAAATGGTAATAAAGGGAAGTCTTAAAAAGTCTGCAACAGTTCCGCCCTCTGGCATCACCTGATCTACTAAAAGTGCATCTACACCAGCTTCTTTAATTGCTGGTGGTGCATCCCTGAGCATAACATTTGCCCCTTCCTTGAGCAGATTAACGGTATATTGGAATGCAGCAAGCCCACTCATTTCCCCCAACTTAGCCAAGGATTCTGTCCTCACCCCACGGGGAAACTCAGATTCGCCAATTGCTCTAAATTCTAATCCTGCCGCCAGTGTCTTCGATTCAGCATCGGAAAAGCCGAATAGGGTAACTTGATGACCCCGATTTTGCAGTTCTTTTCCTAAGGGAAGCATAGTGTTGAGATGACCAGTTGCTGCCGGACAAATCAGCCCAAAATGAGTCATAGTTGCTGCTTCTGGTTGTTTACAATTATCTATATCAGAAAACAGGTACATAGAAGCAAAGAAAAGAAATTTTTGTTGAGTTGGAAGTGCCTACTGGAGTTTCAAAAATTTATCTAAAGCTGATACCATACTGGGTGGCCAACGACGGATATTTGTTACCCAGTTGATGTCCTTATAACGGCTATCAAGTCCATAAGCTGCTACCCAGTTACTTTCGGCTTCACCTTGTTCTCCATTTACCCAGTAGGCAGCTGTCAGAGCGGCACGCATATCAGCAAACTTAGGATATTTACGGACAATATTTCGCATTTCCCGGATTGCTTGCTCTTTTTGACCTGTTTCATAAAGAGCGAGGGCGTAGTTAGCACGGGCGAAGGCAAAATTTGGGGCTATCTCATTAGATTTTTTGTAGTCTGCGATCGCCTCATCCCATTTTCCCAAACCTGCTGTGGCATTACCGCGATTGTTATACGCCATCGCATCGTTAGGATCGAGTTCTAGAACGCGATTGTAATCTGCGATCGCCTCATCCCATTTTCCCATTCCTTCCAACGCCGCGCCCCGATTCAAGTAAGGATCGGTGACATTCGGCGCTAATTCTATGGCTTTGTTATAATCTGCCAACGCCTCTTGTAACTTATTCTGGCTCACCCGCGAATTTCCCCGATTACTCCACGCCCCCGCATTCGTGGGAAATTGCTCAATAATCTTTGTCCAGTAAGTTTCAGCCGTCGCAAAGTCACCTTGATTCGTCGCTATAAACGCTTGATTTGCCCACTCATCGCCTTGTTTTAACTGTTCTTGAGTAATGGGCTGTTGAGATTGTGCCATGACTGGAGTAGCCCAGCCAAACACAATTAAAAAACTGAGAAAAATACCAATCAACTTAATCATCTAGGTTTACCTAATTTGTCATTTGTCATTTGTCATTTGTCATTTGTAATTGAGCATGGGACTCATTAAAGGAGTTCAAAGGCTCATTAATGGAGTTCAAAGACTCATTAATGGAGTTCAAAGGCTCATTAATGGAGTTCAAAGGCTCATTAATGGAGTTCAAAGGCTCATTAATGGAGTTCAAAGACTCATTAATGGAGTTCAAAGACTCATTAATGGAGTTCAAAGACTCATTAACGAGTAATCAATGCCCCATGCCCAATGCCCAATACCCATAATTACAATAATGACAACTGTTCATTAGGCGGCGTGAATCCCAAATGCTTATATGCTGCCTTTGTCGCCATCCTACCGCGATGAGTCCGAGTTAAATACCCAATCTGCATCAGGTAAGGTTCGTACACCTCTTCAATTGTTTGAGTATCTTCACCCGTCGCGGCTGCCATTGTTTCTAACCCCACTGGCCCGCCGTTAAATTGTTCAATTATTACACTCAACATTTGGCGGTCTGTCCAATCTAAACCGCAAGGATCTACTTGGAATAGTTGCAATGCCTCGGATGCAATGTTTTCATTAATATCACCAGATATTTTTACTTCCGCATAATCACGCACCCGCTTCAGTAACCTATTGGCAATACGTGGTGTTCCGCGTGAACGACGGGCAATTTCTGTGGCTCCATCTTCTGTAACGGGGGTTTTGAGTAATTGAGCGGTTCGCAGTACAATTTTAGTCAGTTCGTCAACTTCGTAAAATCGCAGTTTTTGAATCAAACCAAAGCGATCGCGCAGTGGTGAAGTTAAAGCACCGACACGCGTTGTAGCTCCCACTAAGGTAAACTTTGACAGAGGCAAACTTCTGATCCGAGCGCTGGAACCCTTACCAATAGTAATATCTAAGCGATAATCTTCCATTGCTGGATAGAGAATTTCCTCCGTCATCCGCGAGAGGCGATGAATTTCATCCACAAATAAGATATCCCCTGGCTTGAGATTTACTAGTAACCCAACAATATCTCGTGGACGTTCTAAGGCTGGCGCACTAGTAATTTTATAATTTACCCCCATTTCCGATGCTAAAATCATTGCCATTGTGGTTTTGCCCAATCCCGGCGGCCCATATAGCAGCAAGTGATCCAGCACCTCACCACGAGACTTTGCTGCTTTGATGGCAATATCTAGTACATCCTTTAAATCTTTTTGCCCAATGTAATCAGCAAATCGGTGTGGTCGAATACCTTCTTCTTGCTGTTCTTGTTCATCAATAGCAGCTTCAGGCTGCAAAATATTTTCCGTGGATGGTGCTTTCGCCGACTCTCGACGCTGCTTTGGTTCTCCGTTGGGTTCTGGAGGCTGTTTTTTCGAGGAGATTATCGCCATAATTCAGCTATCTAAGTAAAGGGACTGGGGACTGGGGATTGTAGATTGGGGA
>NZ_CAXTTT010000182.1:0-10639 GCF_964247315.1 uncultured Nostoc sp. | reverse complement strand
GCCCAATCCCCAATGCCCAATCCCCCTAGACATCGCTCCTATTAATTCTTCTGTTGCTGTATGACTAATCCCGTCCAATAATCATGAGATTTTTGATCTGTGTTCTGCCAAGAAAGCTCCCACAGTTTGGTTAAATGCCTCTGGTTGTGTCAAAAATGGCCAATGATTACCGGGAACTTGGCAGATACGTAAGTTTTGAAGATAGGTTTTGTAAGGTTGAATTTGCCAATTTTGGCGGTTTAGTCCTTGTTTTGGCTGGACGAATAGGGCAGGGGTGTCAAGGTAAATTGTAAAACCAGGCACTTGCATTACTGTCTCAAAAATTCCGTCGCGGGCGGCTATGGTAAATTTGCTGCCCCAACTCCCATCAGGTTTTTGTTCTATTCCTGCTTGGAAGACTTGCTCTTGTAAGGAAGTCCATCCTTGATATTGCTTTAATTGCCGTGCTTGTTGTTCGGCTTCTTCTTGACTGTCAAAGGGCCCCATACTTTTTAGAAAAGGCAAAAAGCGATATAACATTGGGAAAGTTACCCTGAGAAGACTGGGCATTTTCCAGATGAAAATCGGATCGACGAGAGTTATACTCCGTAAACGCTTTGGGTTTTGTCTTGCCCAGATGGCGGTTAATTTGCCTGTCCAAGAGTGACTTACAATATGGGCAAAAGTCCATCCAAGACTATCCATAAGCGCTTCCAGGTCTGCGATCGCACTCTCAAAGCTATAGTCTATTTCTGGCTTACTACTTTGGCCATGTCCGCGCATATCTGGCGCAACTATGTGGTAATCCACCGCCAAGTAATCTCCTAAACTAGACCACACCAGAGCATGATCGCCTAAGCCATGTAACAGCAGTAAAGGTTCTTGACCTTGATTCCATTCTAAATAAGAAAGTTGGATATCAGGCTTTGATAAAGTTTGACGTACAGGCATCATTGCACATCCAGGCTTAGATAGTTTTGCGTTTAATATGGTACTCCGAAAGAAGATGGGGAGCAGGGGAGAAATTGCAGTAAGTTATTCTCCCTCTGCCCCTTTGCACCTCTACCCCTTTGCCTCTTGTGCCCAATCCCCAATCCCCAATCCCCAATCCCCAATCCTCAATCCAATTGTTACCATTTATCACTTTATGACTCTGAGGATTGTACCAATTGACACGAAATAATGAGGCTAATGAATGCCAAGATCAAGAAAAGGATGCCTTAAGGATATTAAAAGTACTATGCCAGAATTACACCAATCGATTGCCCAGCATTATCACGAACGGACTAAATATAATCCTGAGACTCTCGCTTCCAAAAGTCAGGGGTTAGACTGGACTAAACAGCCAGTGCCCTTCAAAGAGTACAAAATTGGCTCTACTTTTGATCTCAAACCCTATATCCAAGAAAAAGCAGAGGCTTATGCTAATAATCCAGATGCTAAATGGTGGCAAAGACTTTCACGGCTATTATTTCGCAGTTATGGATTGACAGCGAAAATGCCTTCTATGGGTAGTGCAGTGTATTTACGCGCTGCTCCCAGTGCAGGCGGACTATACCCTGCCGAGGTGTATGTGGTTTCCCGTGGTACATCGTTATTGCCGCCTGGTCTATATAACTACCAGTGTCGAACTCATTCTCTCATGCATTATTGGGAAAGTGATGTTTGGCAAACTCTCCAAACAGCTTGTTTCTGGCATCCTTCTTTAGAAAATACCCAATTAGCAATTATTGTGACTGCGGTATTCTATCGTTCTGCGTGGCGCTATGAAGATCGGGCTTACCGTCGGATTTTTCTGGATACGGGACATCTGTTAGGTAATATCGAGTTAGCTAGTGCGGTTACTGATTATCGCCCCCATTTAATCGGCGGTTTTGTCGATGAATCGGTCAACGATCTGCTTTATGTCGATCCGCAACAAGAAGGTGCGATCGCTGTCTTACCTCTGGCAGACTTGTTAGATGTGAATCAAAATTTGCCATTGGGATGTACTGCTTTACCTTCCGCCACCGAAACCAGTTATCCTCAAATCCCCGATGGCGAACTACTAACATATTTCCATCGACACACCCAGATTCAATCAGGTGTAACTGGTAATCTTAATCTCCCAACTATTAAACAAGAAAAATCTTTGGAGGATAAATACAATTTTCCTTTCTGTTTAAAAATTCCCACCACCACCGCACCTATAGACTGGGGAGAAAAACTATCAGAACTGGAAACCACTATGTACAAGCGACGCTCTACCCGCGCTTACAATGGTGATGATTTAAGCTTTGATGAATTGAAAAGTTTACTTGATTTCACTTACCAACCGCAAAATTACATCGACCAAAGCTTAGATATTTCTCCAGACTACTTCGACCTAAATTTAATCGAAACATTCATTGCTGTTTGCGGAGTCAAAGGACTGGAGGCGGGTTGTTACTATTACGCACCCAAAGCCCAAGAATTACGTCAAATTCGGTTTAAAAACTTTCGGCGAGAGTTACATTTTCTCTGTTTAGGACAAGAATTAGGACGGGATGCAGCAGCGGTGTTATTTCATACAGCCGACTTGAAAGCTGCGATCGCACAATATGGCGATCGCGTTTACCGTTACTTGCACATGGATGCCGGTCATTTGGGACAACGCCTGAATTTAGCTGCAATGCACCTGAATGTAGGGGTCAGTGGTATCGGTGGATTCTTTGACGATCAAGTAAATGAAGTTTTGGGTATTCCTGCTGATGAAGCTGTTTTATATATTACTACATTTGGACGCCCTAGATAAAAATAATTCCAGAGGCGCAAAGAATCCAGAGAATTTCTTTGTGTGTCCTTTACGTCTCTGTGCAAGCTTACGGGGCTACAAAAAGCGCTAGGATGAAGATAAAATAAGCCTCATCGCCCTTTCTCCTTGTTGGTAGTACTTGCGCTTGCTAGAACTTAGTGTGAAGAATTCGGCAACTAACTCGTAGTCATCTTCCATGAAATTCACCTAATTAGATCCATCCATATAATCCAATATAAAAACTGCTATGACGGTGAATAATCCGTCCAAATTCTTTAATTTGACAGATGTATTTTTTGATACTTATATATTTTATTTATGGTTGGGGTCTAAATACCTATCTATGACGTAATTCAGAATTGCGAATTAGCAAATGGGGATTTTGGTCAGTTTTTCCTGAATGAATGTCCTGTTTTGCATCTTAACTACTGTAGATGTGATTAGAAACGGATTATTAGGGAGAATTCTTTGAGCATCGAAAATGACGGTCGCGGCAGTGGCAGGTAGTGTTATGGCTTTTGTATTAGTTATAGATAGCGTCGGCGCAGCCCAACCAAGTCATCGCTATCGACTGGTGAAGCTCCGATATTAAGCTGGTATTATGTTGAATGGGGCAAGAGTGATTAAAAAGGGTTAATGTCTCTTACCTGCTCCCAGATATAGCTCACCCACTTTCGGGTCATTCAACAATTCTTCACCAGGACCGGAGATCGCATCACGTCCTGATTCTAATACATATCCACGATTAGCCATCTCTAAAGCTTTACGAGCATTTTGTTCTACTAATACGATCGCAGTACCTGCCTGATTAATTTGTTTAATCTGCTCGAACACTTGTGTCACCAAAATCGGCGACAAAGCAGCAGATGGTTCATCTAAAATCAGCAAACCAGGTTCCAACATCAAAGCTTTGCCCATCGCTAGCATCTGGCGTTCTCCTCCAGAGAGAGTACCAGCGCGTTGACGACGGCGATCGCTTAATCTAGGAAACATAATAAATATTTTATCTTTAATTGGTTTCAAAGGAATGTTAAGCACAAAAGCACCCATCTCCAAATTTTCTTCAACACTCAGAGAAGGGAATACATTGGCGATTTGCGGTACGTAGCACATACCTCGTTGGACAATTTGATTGGACTTTAGCCCCACAATATTTTCACCTTTGAAGGTAATTGTGCCTGTGTGGGGGAGCAAAAGCCCAAAAATTGCTTTTGCCAAAGTAGATTTACCCGCACCATTGGGGCCAATCACTGTCACCAATTCCCCTGGTGCAACCCGAAAATTTACACCTTGCAGGATATCTACATCTTTGATATATCCAGCGTGGACATTTTGAACTTCTAATAAATAGTCATTTGTCATTGGTCATTTGTCATTAGTCATTGGTCAACAGTCAAGTCAAGCATAACTATTAACTATTGACTGTTGACTATGGACTATTACGGGGTTTTTTGCAACTCCGGTCGTTCTTCTGGAAGAATCGCCCCTTCTACAGGGCAAACTTGGAGACAGATGCCACAGTCGATGCAAGTGGCAAAGTCAATCCAGTACCAATCAGTTCCCTTGGCATTTTTGCCTGGGCCATCATGAATACAAGCTACTGGACAGGCATCTACGCAGTCTGCAACGCCTTCACAGACCTCTGTAACAATTGTATGCGGCATGTTCTCGATTCCCTTTCTTGTGTATCGGCTATTTCTAGCCTAACAGGGGAGTAGGGACTGGGGATTGAAGATACTGGTGTCAAGCTGAGTCTGAATGAGACTGCAATTTCTATTCATTAACTAGCTCATAAATAACTGGGAATTGTCAAATTTGCTCTTAGTAGTAACAAAATCAATATTTTTGGCGTAAGTAAGCCCTCTTAGCTATTGCCGTTAGGTTCTATGGAAATTCAGGCAAAAATACTATAATTTGTTACAAGCGTAATTTATCCTACTCCTGAAAAAAAATTATGAAAATTAAAGGCATCAAGCGCAAAAACACTATAGAAATATTTGAGGAAATAAACATTCCTGATGGGCAAGAAATAGTCATTGAGATTTTATACGAAGACTCGACAACAAGCGTCAGCAGTGAATCGCAATTTTGGAAATCCCTAGAAAAATTTCGCCAAAAACAAGAATTAGAATCCGCAGGTATTGAACCAGAAATTTTTGCAGATGTGCGAGATTCTTCATCAGGACGTGAGATAACTTGGTAGACTTGCGCTTTTTATTAGATACTAATATTCTTTCCGAGCCATTGCGTCCAATTCCCAATCCCAATGTTATCGAAATGCTGCGGCGACATGAAAATGAAATAGCAACAGCAACTGTTGTCTATCATGAACTACTTTTCGGGTGCTACCGTCTTCCAGAATCTAACAAACGTCAAACTATAGAAAAATATCTCCAAGAAGTAGTTCAGCCTAATATACCCTTACTGCCATACGATACTAACGCCGCTAGATGGCACGCTACAGAAAGAGCGCGTCTAGTAGCTATTGGCAAAACGCCATCATTTGCAGATGGTCAAATTGCTGCAATTTCTAAAGTTAACGGTTTGATACTTGTTACTAATAATCTCTCCGACTACGGTGATTTTATTGAACTACAAGTCGAGAACTGGTTTATATAAACTTTTTTAAAATGAGAGGATCTTAGGAAAATACTGATAGAGAAAATCTTGCGATGTCAAATAGGAATTGCGTTAAATTCTGTCAGCACCAATAAATCTAAATCGCCAGTTACAATAACTTCGGCATTAGCTGCTACAACAGGTTTTAAAATTACAGTATCATCTATAGCAGTCCTAAATCATTTGTGAAAATTATATATCTCTTTCTTCTTTCTTCCCTTGGCGTTCTTCTCTAACGAGACGCTACGCGTTGGCGGAAGCCTCTCCAAGAGTTGGCAGTTCGTTTCCTTATCTATATTTTTCACGACTCCTGCAAGGATTGCTATAGGTCGCGTAGCTGGGGAGTAGAGAGTGGGGAAGATTAGGGGAGATAAAGCAATGCCCCATACCCCATGTTCAATCCCCAACTCACTTAACGCAATGATTCAATGGTTGGTGAGCCATCAGCTTTGATCCAAGCAATTTGGGCTATGCCGCGATCGCTTGCATATTGGCGAATCGCCTCTGCGTCCCTTCCGCCCAAATCAATTTCTACCCGCACCAAATCAGTAGAATTTCTGAGTTTTTGCGCGTAGACAAAGGCGGCGGCGTTAGCGCTAGCTGTCTCTGGTGCTACCAACCAGTCACTGGCTGGAGTTTCTTGTGGTAATTGCTGGGTAGATAACAGAACTTGGTATAAATCTTCGATATTTAGTCCAAAACCAATTCCGGGAATGTTTTCGCCTTGAGGATGATATAGCCCCAAAAGCTGGTCATAGCGACCACCACGCCCTAAAACTCTGGCTTGGGATTCGGTATCATTGACAACCTCAAAAACGATGCCAGTGTAGTAATCTATGGTTTGGATCAGGCTGAGGTCGAGGATTAACGGAATTTTTTTCTCTGATTCTAATAATTCTACTAGGGATTTGAGGTTATTCACTGCCTCTCGCTGTTCTTCATCTAAATCCAAACTACTGACTTTTTGTAATACATCTGCACTTGACCCGCGTAAATCCAGGATGATTTGGGCGCGATCGCGCAGTTTGTCACTTAGGGGTAAATTATCTATGGTGATGCGGTCAAGATGAGCGATCGCACTGCGAACTCGATCTTGGAGATTATCAGGAAAAGCACTCAGGAGCGATCGGGTAATTCCCGCCTCACCTAAAATTAAATGCCATCCCTGCAAACCCAATGCTGCCAAACAATCTGCTACCAATAGCAGAACTTCGGCATTCGCCAGCAATCCGCCAGTACCTAACAACTCCACCCCAGCTTGATAAAACTCTTGCTGGCGATTGTGTCTACTTTCCCAAGTGCGGCGAAACACATTGGCATTGTAATACAACCGTTGTGGATAAGTGACACCAGCCATCCGAGTGACAACAGTACGAGCAATAGATGCTGTTAATTCTGGACGTAGCCCTAATTCATCATCTTCGCCATTTTGTTGTAGTTGAATCACCATCTGACGCTGGATTGCTTCCCCCGCCATCAGGGTATCCATGCGCTCTAAAGTCGAAGTGATAATCCTGTGATATCCCCAACGATCGAACACCTGCTGTAACCGATCTTCAATCCAGCGTTTTTTCTCTACATCCAAGGGTAATAAATCCCTGGCTCCCGCTGCTGGTTGATACACCATTATTTTTTCTTCCCACCAAACAAACCACCGAACAAACCACTCCCAGATTTCTCTGGTTGCTTATCTCCATTATTGGGGGATGAAGTCACCTTCTGATCGCTAGGTTGTTGTCCTAAAGCCTTATCTATTTTAGGTTTCCATTGCAATGCCGTTTCGTCACTGGAGTCTAATTTTAAAGCGTTGTCAAAGTGGATTTTTGCCATTTTTAGCTGATTTTGCTTCAAATACACCATTGCAATTAAGCTATGACAGCGACTATTTTTCGGTTCTAGCTTCAGAGCATCTTGCAACTCTACTTTGGCTTGGGCAAATTGATTTTTGTCAATCAAAGATTGAGCGCGACGAATATACTGCTCTACAATCAAGTCATCTTTTGGCGGCGCTGGTGCTGGTGCTGGTGCTGTATTTTTTGGTGTATTTGGCTGAGGTGTACCTGATTGGACTTTGGGTTGAGCAGGTGGTGGCGGCGCTGGGGATGCTTTACCTGCACTCCGCATTAAATACACTAAATTCAACTCACTAGCTTGGGCAATGACTTGCTGCGCTTGTTCTAAAGAATCATATTGGGTTTGAGCTAGTTTCGCGATCGCAGTTTTATAGAAATGATCGATATTAGCCACCTCAACTAACTGTTTTGCCAAGTCGGTGTTTAGAGTTACCGAAGCAGATTCTTGTATCAGACGCTTGCCAATTTGCGACAAAATTAGAATATATTCAGTGCGAGTGCGATCGCCAGAGAGTTTTTCGTAAGCTGGGTTAACCAGCTTTGATAACAATTCATTACCGAGATTTTTTTGAGCAGCAGTTTCAGTAAGACTACTGTCTGGGTGCAAACGACGGGCGACTTGCAGATAGCGTTTGCGAATCTCTTTGACATCGGCATCAACTGGAACGCACAACACTGCGTGATGATCTATGAAATCATATTTAAATAGTCCACGATCTATTTTGAAAGACATATAGAGTTTTTGCACCAAGGGAGCAGTTAGATTGCTTTTAGTTTACCCAAAGTCTGGGGGAAAGCCCCATCTTCTACACCCATGCTGATAGTGGCGGAACCTGTAAAAGTTCGTTACTGATGGAGTCGTGAATATAACTATTTGTAGCAAGAATTCTACCTGACTCAATTTTGACAGTAGTGCCATCGTAAGCGGTGACTTTGCCCCCGGCTTCCTGTACCAAAATTATCCCGGCGGCAATATCCCAAGGAGAAAGTCCCCGTTCCCAGTAACCATCGACACGTCCACAGGCAACATAAGCCAAATCTAGCGATGCAGAACCGCTACGTCTAACTCCTTGGCTAAGATGGGTAAGGTGACTAAATTCTGCGTAGTTGTTATCAGAGGTTTCGCGGCGATCGTAGGCAAACCCTGTTACTAGTAGGCTTTTACTCAGTTCAGATGTTACCGAAACCTTGATCGGCTGACGGTTACGCGTTGCTCCTAAGCCAGCAGCAGCACGGAATAGCTCATTGTGAAATGGGTCATAAATTACACCAACTTGCGGAACACCGTTAATTAACAGCCCGATGGAAACGGCAAAAAATGGGTATTGATGAGCGTAGTTGGTTGTGCCATCGAGAGGATCTATTGCCCAGAGGTACTCATTCTGTTGATTACCTAATTTCCCTGATTCTTCAGCGAGGATCGAGTGCTGAGGAAAGTGGCGGCGCAAAATTTCTAAAATCAACTCCTCTGAGGCTTTATCAGCAGCAGTGACTAAATCACCAGGGCGTCCTTTTTCAACAATTGCGTCTTCTAATTTACCCAAGTAACCTTGCAAAATAGCACCAGCAGTCAAGGCCGCTTCTGTGGCAATATCAAGAAAAATTTGTAGATTAGTCATTTGTGATTTGTCATTGGTCATTTGTCATTGGGCATGGGGCAAAACAGTTAGGTTAGCGGTAGCGGGGCGTTTAGCCCGTTTCGAGTTCCTCGGCTTCGAGTAAAGAAGTGAGATTCCCCACTCAGCACTCCTGAAGGGCATTGGGCATTGGTTATTAATTCTTCTCCTTCACTTCCTCACTTTCCCACTCTCCCTCTCAGCACTCAGCACTCAGCACTAATTAAAGATTTTGGCGGCGAAACTCGGCGGGAGTGAGGCGCATCGGTTTTTCTGGGTTCCAGATTCCTTGCCCCATGAGTCTAGCCCATTGTTGGGCACGTTCTAAACGCAGGTCATACTTATGGTTAGGCGATCGCCCCACAAACATTGCATTCCCTTGTTTGACTAATTCTTCATTCAATAACACCTTATTTTTCCACACATAAGCTAGAGTTCGCCCAATTTTGTCTTTTGCTTCTAAATCAAACTCCAGCGTTACCGATTGTTCTACACCACCAATTAGATTCTCTAACTGTTCTTTTGCTGCTTCCCCCCAAGGGCGCTGTCGCAAATCTGGGGCATCAATACCCACTAACCGCACTTGAGAAATCAAATTTGGTTGTTCAGCCATGCCTAAAACTTCCAAACTTTGCCCACTAACTACCCGCGCTACTTTCACCTGAGCTTCATTGTTTGGCAGCTGGTTTTTACCTTGGCAACTTACCAAGAGTAATAAGCAAGCCAAAATAGCTATTTTTTGCACCCTCTCACCAAAACGTATATGCATCAGAAATTTGGTGATTTTAAATTGTTTATTCCTCATCTAAGGGTAAACCCGCTTTAATTCTTCCCCTAGCAAAATAGCGTCCAAACTGGAGTTCGTAGACTTCATCTTCATCTTGCGTCTCCACTTCCAAGTCAGAACGGGGGTAACTCACACACAACAAGGCATAACCTTGACGACGTAAGTCTGGCGACAAGCCGATCGCCTCTGGTTGGTAAATTTCTCCTGATAACACTCTCACCGCACAAGCAGTGCAAGCCCCGTTACGGCAGGAAAACGGTAGTTCTACCCCTTGTTTTTCGCCAGTGTGCAGGATGTAGCGGTCTTCTGGCACTTGTAGGGTGTATGTTTTGCCAGTAGCGCGATCGCGAACTTTAATTGTGTATGTACGGGACATCTGGATTTGCGTTTTGGGATTAGGACTATCAAATTCAATCTAGAATATCTTTCTTTATCTTTGCATTTACTGGGATTTTATAGTATAATCGTAACTTGTGGCACCTGGAGAGGTGGCCGAGCGGTTTAAGGCGCAGACCTGGAAAGTCTGTTTAGGGAAACTTAACGAGGGTTCGAATCCCTCCCTCTCCGTTGAATGTATACAGTGTAAAGCTTTCAAACTTAAGTATTTGCCATTTTACCGTTTCAGACACTGACTTGTGGTTTAGTAAAATGGTTTAGTTGGTTTAGTGAATTAGTTGAATCAATAACACCAATTGCTAGTGCTTGTACTACTGGCAATCATATTAAATTGTCATTGATGTTGAGTAATAATAATGGTTTTGCTTATAAATGGTGACTGATAAGTGAAACACCTACGGAACAAAGCCGTGAAAATTAACTTAAATGATTGCATAACAAAACTTTAAGGATGCGGAATTGAATGTTTTATCAAGGAGAAGCTATAGCTTGCGCTTATTAATGAATTAATTATGTGAAAAATGCTTATCCGAACCGTATTGAAAGATGTGCGATCGCCATAATTATCCCTCTTCTGTCACTTTCCGAAATAAGCAAGTAGTAAAAAAGCTAAATC
>NZ_CAXTTT010000181.1:0-10733 GCF_964247315.1 uncultured Nostoc sp. | reverse complement strand
CCACGAACAATTTGTATTCCCTGAGGAGGTATTACCACGTGGTAACGCTCTCTAATAGACCAAATATCTTAGGCGGCGCTGGACGCGACCAGGAATCCACTGGATTTGCTTGGTGGTCTGGTAACGCACGTTTAATCAACCTATCTGGTAAACTGCTGGGTGCTCACGTTGCCCACGCTGGTTTGATTGTATTCTGGGCTGGAGCGATGACTTTGTTTGAAGTCGCTCACTTCATTCCTGAAAAGCCCATGTATGAGCAGGGCTTGATCCTGTTACCTCACCTTGCCGCTCAGGGTTGGGGTGTTGGTGCTGGTGGTGAAGTCATCGATACCTTCCCCTACTTTGTTGTTGGCGTACTCCACCTAATTTCTTCAGCCGTCCTTGGCTTTGGTGGTATCTATCATGCCGTTCGCGGCCCAGAAACCTTAGAAGAATACTCTTCTTTCTTTGGTTACGACTGGAAAGACAAGAACAAGATGACCAACATTATCGGGTTCCATCTGATTATTTTGGGATTCGGTGCATTGCTATTGGTAGCAAAGGCAATGTTCTTTGGTGGGTTGTATGATACCTGGGCACCAGGCGGTGGTGATGTTCGGATTATTACCAATCCGACATTGAACCCAGCAGTTATCTTCGGTTATGTAATCAAGTCTCCCTTTGGTGGCGAAGGCTGGATTGTCAGCGTTGATAACTTAGAAGATGTGGTCGGTGGTCACATCTGGATTGCCTTTATCTTAATTTCTGGTGGTATTTTCCACATTCTTACCAAGCCTTTTGCTTGGTCGCGTCGGGCATCCATCTGGTCTGGTGAGGCTTATCTCTCCTACAGCTTGGGGGCTCTCTCTCTGATGGGCTTCATTGCCTCAATCTTTGTTTGGTTTAACAACACCGTTTACCCCAGCGAATTCTTCGGCCCTACTGGCCCAGAAGCTTCTCAAGCTCAGGCTTTGACCTTCTTGATTCGTGACCAACGCTTGGGTGCTAACGTCGGTTCTGCCCAAGGCCCTACTGGTCTAGGTAAATACCTGATGCGCTCTCCGACTGGTGAAATCATCTTCGGTGGTGAAACCATGCGTTTCTGGGATTTCCGCGGCCCTTGGTTGGAGCCTCTACGTGGCCCCAATGGTCTTGACCTGGAAAAAATCAAGAATGATATTCAGCCTTGGCAAGCTCGTCGCGCTGCTGAATACATGACCCACGCTCCTCTGGGTTCTTTGAACTCCGTGGGTGGTGTGGCTACCGAAATTAACTCCTTCAACTACGTATCTCCTCGTGCTTGGTTGGCGACTTCTCACTTCGTACTAGGATTCTTCTTCCTAGTTGGTCACTTGTGGCACGCTGGTCGCGCACGGGCTGCTGCTGGTGGTTTTGAGAAAGGAATTAACCGTGATACTGAGCCAGTGATGTTCATGGACGACCTAGATTAGGTTGTAAAGTTTATTTCATCACTGACAACTAAATAATTTAGAGGCTCTTGCATAAAAGCAAGGGCTTTTTTTATAAGAAAATTAGTAATCTATTAATTAATACCATTTTGGATTTTGGACTTCGGCTTCTCTACGAGACGCACTCGCGTTC
Source organism: uncultured Nostoc sp. (assembly GCF_964247315.1). GTDB lineage: Bacteria > Cyanobacteriota > Cyanobacteriia > Cyanobacteriales > Nostocaceae > Nostoc. The sequence continues at coordinate 9,152 of NZ_CAXTTT010000181.1, read as the reverse complement.
GCTCAGTCGAACGATTTTAGATTTTGGATCGGAAACCGCTTGGTGTATCTGGGTTTTCTCTGTCCATTTGTCGCAATCATTTTTAAAATTGGTATAAACTGAGCGACTTACCAAGGTAATTAATACTATGAGCAATTCAAATTTTATTGATGGTTTGCGATGGACATTTGAAGCTAAAGAAAAATTGCAAAATATTCCCTTTTTTGTCCGCTCTCAAGCTAAAGCCAGAATTGAACAGCTGGCTCGTGAAGCAGGACAAGAGCTTGTGACAGCCGATTTGGTAGAACAGGCTAGGCTTGAGTTTGGACAGTAAAACATTCTGGAGGTCGTAACAATGACAGTCGCCAAGAATCGAGCAGACCGAGTAATGCTTTATGACATTAGCTGGCAACAGTTTGAAAATCTTCTAAAAGACTTGGGAGAGCATCGGGCAGCAAGGTTAGCTTACGATCGCACTACTTTGGAAATTATCACACCTTTACCTGAACACGAACATTACAAAGAGGTAATTAGCGATTTGGTCAAGGAAATCGCTGATGTGCTGGATTTAGACTATGAAAGTTATGGCTCGACTACTTGGAAGCGAGAAAGCCGAATGGCAGGGGTAGAGTCAGATAACTGCTTCTATTTCCAGAATGAAGCTGTTATTAGGGGTAGATTAAATCTGGACTTGAGACAAGACCCATCACCTGATTTAGCACTAGAAATTGATGTTACCAGTAAGTCCCTGAATCGCTTTCCCATTTATGCCCGCTTGGGAGTACCAGAACTTTGGTGTTATGACTCCGGTGAAATCAAGATTTATCATTTGCAAAATGGGGAATATGTCGAATCAGAGAAGAGTTTAGTATTTCCTACTTTAGAAATTCGATATCTGCCGAAACTGATTGAGCAAAATCGGACAGATGGTAGACGGGCAATTCGTCGAGCGGTGCACGAATGGGTAAGGGAAGGCGGGAAGGATAAAGATTGAACTACCCAGTCAACCTAATTCATAATTACGAATTACGTTAGCGCAGCGGTATCAAGTCCGCGAACGTCATTACGAATTAGTATCAACTTTCTCCTACATTCATTGCTGCTAAAACAGCCTTCTGGCTTACATCTCTATAAACGGTATTCAAATACTTCATTACCACATCACTCGAAGTTGAATTTACTGCATTTTCCTCTTCCTTTGCTAGGGGAATCACTCCCAATACATCTAATATCGTCTCGCTACTAGAGGGCACAATAACTACCAAGGATGACTCTAGTGGCTCATTGTATTGCCAAAAAGAATCAATTTTTACTGAGTATTTATTATTAGGAATTGACTGTTGAACATCAGGCGTTTCTGTAGTATTGGGTTTATTCTTGGTACTACGTAATTCACGCAAATCGCTGATAATTTGCTCTTTGGTACGTCCGCGCAATTGAAATAGTACAAAGGGGTCTTCACTGAATCTGTCGCCTAACTGATAGTATATCGCACCAATATGTTTACAGGGATTTGCTTTATCAGGACAAGAGCATTTACTCTGGACATCAGCAAGGGTAAATGGAAATATCGAAAGACCATTAGCTGTGAAGACTTCTTCTATATTTTGTGGCATTTCTCCTGCTAGTAGCTTGGCAGCAAAAATTGCCCTTTGGGACATGCTTTCAATTACATAACCCCATTGTTCATCGGTAAATGGTTCAAGGGAGAGGGAAACTTTATAGGGTTCAACTTCACTACCTTGCACCCTAGCTAATACTTTTGCTCCTTTAAATTCGATACTGAGAACATTTCCTTGACGAGCATAGTTTCTTGCACGTTCTAAACGCTTTTTAAAGCGATAGGAATCTAGCAAATCTAGCCATTGTTGTGACCACCATTCGCGGCTTGCTTGTAATGTGTAATTAGTCATAAGTCACGTCGCTTCGCTCCGAATTCAAAATTCAAAATTCAAAATTATGGAATGGATTGGTTGATCTCGTTTTGTGACAGTATAAAGATTCAATAGACCCCTTGCAAAAGTCTCAAGTTTTAACTATTTCTCTGTGCGTTTACGTGAAGTCAATAAGTATTTATGCAAGAAGTCTAATGCATACGAACAAATATAAAGTTGTAGTATTGTATTACCATAGAAACAGTTAAGTTTACACCACAAACTTATTCTGCATCATCATCAATTACTGCACTGCGATCAAGTAGTAGTAAGTTACGAAGTTGGTCTGTATCCATTTCGGTTAACCACTCTTCACCAGCACCCACAACTTGTTCAGCCAATTGTTTTTTACTTTCAATCATGTCATGAATTTTTTCTTCTAAAGTGCCAGTGCAAACAAATTTATGTACTTGCACATTCCGAGTTTGACCAATCCGAAATACTCTATCTGTAGCTTGATTTTCCACGGCTGGGTTCCACCATCTATCAAAATGGAATACATGATTTGCTCGTGTTAGATTCAGTCCTACTCCACCCGCTTTCAAAGAAAGAATCATAATTGGTGGGCCTTGAGGATCGTGTTGGAAACGGTCGATCATTTCCTCTCGTTGTTTTTTGCTGGTGCTGCCATATAAAAAGAATATTTCTCGCCCTAACTGTTTTTCTAAATAGGGTTTAAGTAATTTACCCCATTCAGCAAACTGTGTGAAAATTAAAGCGCGATCGCTTTCTGCTAAAACTTCTTCTAACATTTCTTCTAGCCGCAGAAGTTTGGCTGAATTATGTTGCTCTAATGTCGCCTGTTTCAAGTATTGGGCTGGGTGATTGCAGATTTGCTTGAGTTTAATTAGTAAAGCCAAAATCATCCCCCGGCGTTGCAATCCCTCCGCAGATTCTATCTCTACTAAAGATTGTTCTACAACTTGTTGATAAAGTGCGGCTTGTTCGCCAGTCAGACCGCAGAATACGGTCATTTCTTGCTTATCTGGTAAATCTTGAATGATGTCGCGATCGCTTTTCAATCGCCGCAGTATAAATGGTTGCACTAATGAACGTAACTGAGTCAAAGAAGCCGTATCACCATACTTTTCTATTGGCATAGCAAACCGCCTCTGGAAAAATTGCTTATTGCCTAAATACCCAGGATTGAGAAAATCCAAAATAGACCATAATTCTTGCAGTTTATTTTCTACTGGTGTCCCCGTCAACGCAATGCGAAATGTAGCTTCTAATTGCCGCACTGCTTTTGACTGCTTGGCCTCTGGATTTTTCACATTCTGGGCTTCATCTAAAACTATTATCTGCCAAGAGACACTTTGCAATGACTTGATATCTCGATGAAGAAGTGAGTAGCTGGTAACGATTAAATCGTGATTTTTTACTGCTTCTAAAAATGCTTTCCCTTTTGGGCGTTTGTCACCGTGATATTGCAAAATTTTCAGGCTTGGTGCAAATTTATTTACTTCCCTTTCCCAGTTGCCTAAAACCGAAGTTGGGCAAACTAGCAGTGTTGGATTTTCTAGTACATCCTGTTCTTTGAGATGTAGCAGAAAAGCAATGAACTGAATAGTTTTACCGAGTCCCATGTCGTCGGCGAGACACGCACCCAAGCCCCAACGTTCCAAGAATGATAACCAAGCAGCACCACGTTCTTGATAAGGTCGCAACTGCCCTTTAAAGCCTGTTGGTGTGGGTAAAGGTGCGATCGCTTGATTATTGGTTAACGCTCCAATCAACTCTTGTAATGCCCCAGATGCATCAAAGCTGACCACTGGTAACTTTTCAATTACCTGAGTATCCCCTGTACTGAAACGCAAGGCATCTTCCAGGGAAAGGGCCATTTGGTCTTTGCGAGTGGTAAAAAAAGTTTGGGCTGTCTTGATATCTTGGGGTCGCAATTCTACCCACTCACCGTTAATTTCCACTAGCGGACTATTTAAAGCCACAAGTTTATCAAATTCGGCTTTGGAAATAGTTTGTCCGCCAATTGCTAATTGCCATTGGAAATTTAGTAGACTCTGCAAACCCAAACGTCCCTGCTTTGTCTTTGGGGTTTCAGCAGTAATTTTTAAACCCAAACGGTTCGCCCATCCTTCACGATTAGCCAAACTGGGAGGCAAAATTACTCCCAAACCACTGTCTTCCAGCCTCCAAGCTACAGCTTTGATGAACTCATAAGCTTGGATGGGGGTGAGGCGAGAAAATTGGGGATATTCGGTTTCAAAGCTGGCTACTATTGTTGGGTATAATCTGGAAGCTACCCCCAAACCTCGCAGAAATGTTTCTTGTGGTTGGTCAATTGTCCGATTTTCATAAACCAATCTTTCAACTGGATTGTTCCAAATAGTTGCCGCATCGACTAAAAACTCTGGATCGTCAGCCGCTTGCAAAAAATACGCCAATGTCCAATCTGTTTCGCCAGACTCTGGAGAACGCAGTTGAAAACAGGTACGAAATAATGTTTTAAGAGTTAACTGGTATTGTAAAGGCATAGTCCAAGCCTTCAATGCCGCTTCCAGTCGTTCCACTTCAATTGCATCTGCATTAACTGTACCAGATGCACTAGTTAAGGCTGGCAACCACTGTCGCACCCCAGATGGTAAAGATGCGTAGGCGGAGCCAGTCGTAGACATCGCCTTGGCTTCAATTGGAAGTTGAGAACCTACCATGTCTCGCACTTGGGCATCTATCGTACTGTTGAGAAATCCCAAAAGTAATTCTTGAGGTTCAACGGGGAAGTTTATATAGATTGGGCATGGGGCATGGTTATTTTCTTTGTCCCTTTGTCCCTCCCCACTCTCCACTCTCCACTCCTCACTCCCTACTCCCTCTTGATAAGTACGACAAACCAACGGCATATTCGCAGAAAATTTTTCTAGGCGGGTTCCATCTACAGCACTATCTAGAAGTACTTGCCATTTAGCTGCAAATGCACCATCTGATTGTCGGTCAATTGTTGGTAAAAACTTACACCGTGAGATTAAATCTAAATTCCAACGGGCAATCTGTGACCAAAAACGTAAATCTCCACCCAAAAAAGCATCTTCCCCTTTAGCAGCATTTAGGGGAACAGCAGCGAGAAATTTTACCGCTTCGCTGGGGTTGAGACAAAAACCTTCAACTCGCCAAGGTTGCAAATATTGCGGGGAGTCTGTGTCTAGCCCTAAGCTAGCAGAATGTACAGGGAAAATCGCTGTTGTTCCTTCGTTAGTATCTTCTGGGATATAAGTTGGTAAGGCAATTATTTGTGAATGTGTTGGCAAAGTAATCTCAGTGGCACTAGCGGCTTTGCGCGTTCGTCCAGTAGTCGCGATCGCTTTGCTTGCCGCAGGCATCGCAATTTGGGGTTGCTGAATGAAGTTGGTAATTGCCATATCCTGCGATCGCAACCACTCACTCAACTCAACTGATGTCATTGCCAATGGATGTAGTGCTATATCTCCAGATCCACTAGACTCGAAATTCACTCGTGGCGATCGCCAAGTTTCCCCCCAAATAAATAAACAACCATTTTGATTTTTTAGTAACCAATTACAGTGTAAAATCGCCATTTGCTAACTACTCAGATTTTCCCAAAACTCCAGAATTAAAATCGCAATTGTTCTACTTTTTGCATCTTCTCAAAAAGATTTATTGACCAAGTTTCTCATATAATAAATATTTAAGTAATTATTCCATATAAATATTGTTAATAATGAATTTTCCCCTAATTAAAGTTTTAAAAAACGGCATGTTAGTGGAATTGGATTATATGCATCCTCAAGAACACGAGGTTGTAAGATCGTTACTCAATGTTGTAATTGTTGAAGGTAAAACCTATCCCCAAAAGCAACCTCTCTCTCCTACAGAATTTTCAGCTTACTGGTTAAGCAAGGATGCCTTTGTTGTCAGGACATCTATGGTAGATCCTACACACAAGCCAAAAGAAATATTAGGGGCGTTTTATTTAAAGCCAAACTTTCCTGGTCGGTGTAGCCATATTTGCAACGCTGGTTTTATTGTACAACCTGGATTACGCGGTCAGGGTTTAGGACGGTTCATGGGAGAAGCTATGCTTTCGATAGCAGCAAACCTGGGCTACGAAGCAGTGATGTTTAATTTGGTCTTTGAGACTAATATACCTTCAATTACACTTTGGCAGTCGTTAGGATTTGAGATTATTGGGCAAATTCCGGGTGCGGCGAAGCTAGAGAATGGGCAGGTAGTAGATGCGCTAATCTTGTATCACACTTTGCTTTGAACGACTTGTCTATCTTTGTATCTACTAGAAGTCAGCCATAGGGCATAAATGTTAGGATTGCCACAGAAAGAGAATAGCGAAAGAGAAGGAAAAAAAACTGAATGGCAGAAGTTGATAAGTCAATATCCTTCGATGGAAGGGATATTCGACTGAAAGTAGGCCTACTAGCTCCCCAGGCAGGTGGGTCGGTTTTGATAGAATCAGGGGACACATCCGTTTTAGTGACGGCTACGCGATCGCAAGCCAGAGAAGGCATTGATTTTCTTCCCCTGACTGTAGATTATGAAGAAAGGCTATATGCCGCTGGTCGGATTCCTGGAGGGATCATGCGGCGAGAAGGTCGCCCACCAGAAAAAACAATTCTCACCAGCCGTCTTATAGACCGTCCTCTGCGTCCTTTGTTCCCTTCATGGTTGCGGGATGACCTGCAAATTATTGCCTTAACGTTGTCGATGGACGAGTTAGTTCCACCCGATGTGTTAGCAGTTACAGGTGCTTCCATTGCTACCCTGATTGCTCAAATCCCCTTTAATGGGCCAATGGCAGCAGTGCGGGTTGGTTTAGTGGGAGATGATTTCATCATTAACCCCACTTATGCAGAAATTGAAGCCGGAGACTTGGATCTGGTAGTAGCTGGTTCGCCACATGGCGTAATCATGGTGGAGGCGGGAGCTAATCAGTTGCCAGAGCGAGATATTATCGAGGCAATTGATTTTGGCTACGAAGCGGTGCGGGATTTAATCAAAGCCCAGCAAGATTTAGTAGCAGAACTGGGTCTGGTAATAGTGCAAGAAGCACCACCAGAAGTAGACCAGACACTGGAAAATTATATCCGCGATCGCGCTAGTGGCGAGATTAAGAAAATCCTGTCTCAATTTACTTTCACCAAACCGGAACGCGATGCCGCTTTAGATGTCGTCAAGAATGAAATTGCGACGACGATCGCCGAACTGCCACAAGAAGACCCGATTCGAGTTGCTGCAACCGCAAATAGTAAGGCACTTGGTAACACTTTTAAAGATATTACCAAATACTTCATGCGGCGGCAAATCGTCGAAGATAACGTTCGCGTTGATGGTCGTAAACTTGATGAAGTACGACCTGTTTCTTGTTTAGTTGATGTCTTACCAAAGCGAGTCCACGGCAGCGGTTTATTTAACCGAGGACTAACTCAAGTATTATCCACTTGTACTCTGGGTACACCTGGGGATGCTCAAAACCTCAACGATGACATGCAGCTAGATCAGCACAAGCGTTACCTGCATCATTACAACTTCCCGCCGTTCTCAGTTGGGGAAACTAAGCCAATGCGGGCCCCAGGAAGGCGCGAAATTGGTCACGGGGCATTAGCAGAGCGATCGCTCATACCTGTGCTACCGTCAAAAGAACAATTTCCCTACGTGATTCGCATCGTATCGGAAGTACTTTCTTCCAACGGTTCCACCTCAATGGGTTCAGTCTGCGGTTCCACCCTCGCTCTGATGGATGCTGGTGTACCAATTCTCAAACCCGTTAGTGGCGCGGCAATGGGTCTGATTAAGGAAGGGGACGAAGTACGAGTCCTGACCGACATCCAAGGCATTGAAGACTTTTTGGGCGACATGGACTTCAAAGTTGCCGGGACGGATGCCGGGATTACCGCCTTGCAAATGGATATGAAAATCTCCGGTTTGTCTTTGGAGGTTATAGCACAAGCCGTTCACCAAGCTAAATCAGCCCGGTTGCACATTTTGGAGAAAATGCTCGCGTGCATTGACACGCCGCGGACTGAAACCTCACCTTATGCCCCACGTCTGTTAACAATCAAGATTGATTCAGACATGATTGGTTTGGTGATCGGGCCTGGAGGCAAGACTATTAAGGGAATCACAGAGGAAACTGGTGCAAAAATTGACATCGAAGATGATGGCACTGTGACAATTTCCGCTGTGGATGAGAACAAGGCCAAGAGAGCCAGAAATATCATCCAAGGCATGACCCGCAAGTTGCACGAAGGGGATGTCTATGCAGGACGCATTACTCGGATCATACCGATAGGCGCATTTGTGGAATTCCTGCCTGGAAAAGAAGGCATGATTCACATTTCACAACTAGCTGACTACCGCGTTGGCAAAGTTGAAGATGAAGTAGCAGTGGGCGATGAAGTGATTATCAAAGTGCGCGAAATTGATAACAAAGGTCGGATTAATCTCACCCGCTTGGGTATTCACCCAGATCAAGCAACAGCAGCAAGAGAAGCTGCGGCGGTGAATCGGTAACTCGATTTGGGATTTTAGATTAGATTAAATCTAAAATCCGCGATGCCTATCGTGAAGGCATCGCCGTATGCTTCTCTAAATTGACAAATTACGAATTACGAATTATTTTAACGACTTTTCTAGTGTTTTTGGCTCAGGTAGAGGTTGACTGTCTGCCAAAGATGATTCAATCAGCATTTCTAAAACTTCTTGAGCATTTTTGAAAGCTTCTTCGTAAGTATCTCCGTGAGTATGACAAAATCCCCATTCAGGAAGACTCACAACAAAACACTCGTCTTCATCAGACCACTGAATAACGATTGTATATTTCATATTTATTCATACACGTCTCGGCGATGAGCAATAGTGGTGACAATAAGCTAATTGGTTTCATCATCAATTCGGTAAATAACGTGATATTCACCAATGCGATCGCGATAGTAGCCTGCAAAATTACCTTTGAGAGGTTTAATAAGCTAAAAATATTTTAATTTGCATCCTTCAAAAAATAAATCTCTTGTGGGGTGGGCATCTTGCCATAGGTGTCAAGTTAAGATGAAATCACTGGGGTGAACTAGTATAGCTAGGGACACTTCGGCAAGCTCCCTTCGACAAGCTCAGGGCGGCGCAGTGCATCGCTGGGGACTGGATGAAAAGTCTTTTTGTGTTTAGGTTTTATCCGACTCAAATTAAAATTGAACAAAAATAATAAACGACACCCCGAATTCGATGAACATACCTTTGACATTTGGGCTGATGCCT
>NZ_CAXTTT010000180.1:0-10767 GCF_964247315.1 uncultured Nostoc sp. | reverse complement strand
TACCTCAACACGACTTTTAAGTACCTCAACACGATGTTGAAGTACCTCAACACGATGTTGAAGTACCTCAACACGACTTTTAAGTACCTCAACACGACTTTGAGGTATCTTTTGCTTATTTAATGTTACTTTTTTGACAAATTTAATAAAGTACTCAGTATAATCCACTAAAAATAATTAGGTCGATCTTAATTTGCTTTAATTTTTCCGAATTATTTCTCAGAGAAGTTTATGGTTGCATTGGCTAGAGTACATGCAGTAATCCTATAACTTCCTTCAGGAGCGCATTTTATGGCACGACTAAAACGCAGTTCACCGACTCTAGAAAAGGCTCTCCGTCGAATTGCAGGAATGCGATCGATTAGCCCGACGCTAGAATTTGGCAACGGATTAAATTTGACAGACTACGACAGCCACATCCAAAACTTGCAAACCCAGCTATCTACCTACAACACTTTACTCTCTAGCATAGATGAAATGGCAGGTCGCCTCTCTCTAATTGAAGAAGAATTGGGCGGCTATTCTGAAAAGATGTTAATGAGTGTGGCAACGCATTATGGCAAAGACAGTTTGCAATATGTCCAGGCGGGAGGCAAGTCACGCAAGAAATTATCACGCCGTTCGAGTAACACCCAATCCCCATTTGATACCGTTTCACTTTAAGACTGATACAGATGGCAGGCAGGGGAGGCAGGGGAGGCAGGGGAAGTAATTTGTATCAATAATTTAGTGAAATGGTATGAGAGTACAGCTAATCTCTCCACTCCTTATCCGGGTTTATGATCCAAACGAGTCGCTTGCTCTAGGGCGGCTTTTTCTTTGGCTCGGCGGGCATAGGGTTGTAATTGCGTGCGATCGCAAGCTGTGAAAATACTCAGGTTTTCTAAGGCGATTCCTCGCATTAACATTTCTACGCGCCAAGTTTGTTGTGCTTGGGCGATCGCTGGCGTTTGTCCTTGGGGAGTTAATAGCCCTTCACTCCATACTTGCCAACGTGTCTCAAGCTCTGATTCTGAGATGCGTGTACCTGTTTCATTCAGAAACATGGCTGTTTGAGGATCTTTACGACTTTTCAGCCATTTGATTAAAGGATTATTGGTAAAAGAGCCGTAACGTTTGCCCAAAATCCACTGATTCACAGGCACTTGACGGACGAATCCGGGGATTGTGATTTGCAGGAAGTGCCCTTGACTATCGTAGATTTGGTGCGATCGCTCCAAGCTAGTTATTTCTGTAGCGGATAACCCAGCCCCAAATAATACGTAAGCCAAGGCATAATCTCGTACTCCAAATTTCCTGGACTGTTGCAGAATTTCGTGAACTAAACTAGCTGGCAAATCAGCTACTTCTGTGGTGCTGAATCCTCCTTGTAAGGAGTTTATTGCTGATTCTGCTGAGGGTGACATGGCTCCATGTAAAAACAACTCCACCAAATTTTCGAGAAAATCATCCCGATCCTCCCAAAGTTCGTGAAATTCGCTGGTGAACTCAATTACGGCATATCCCAAAATCATCCCATTCAGCAAACTTGCTAATTTTTCTGCGGGTAAATAGGTATTTAGGTGTCCTTGCTGGATTACAGTAGCTAAATACTGAGCTACATAACGGTTTGCCTCAGTTACTCCCCTGCCTAGTGCACGGCGATTTTCTGCCGGGAATTGGTCGGCTTCACCTACCACAGATCGGACAAACTCTGGTACTCTTTCTAATGCATGTAAGCTATCACTTGCATAATCTTTAAGAGCTTGGTAAACATTGCCAGGAGGTGTTGCCCGCCGTACCAGCGATTCACCTAAATCCTTGAAGGCTGCGGACTCTTCCAGCACAGCTAAAAGCAGTCCATGCTTATTGCCAAAATTCCGAAATAGAGTCACTTCGTTGACTTCGGCTTTTTCAGCAATTTGGCGGGTTGTGGTAGCGCTGACTCCCTGAGCAGAAAACAATTCAAGTGCAGCTTGAATCAGGCGTTGACGAGTGGAAATGAGTTGAGATGACATAGAAAAATGCAAGTGGCACTTGCAGAAAGTATCAGAGTTCTGCTAGCATAACAAATGTAAGTGATACTTGCTTTACCTACTGTAACGAACTAGTATACAGGGCGGGTAAATCTCTGTGGGATTATGCCCAAGAAAAAGCAAATCGCTTTCTCATCCATCAACAGGAATTTTTATGACCGCAAATTTTGGGGCGATCGCCCCTGAGAGAGGCAACTCACCTCGACTCAGTTGGACAAATGTGGTATTTTTTGCTGCATTTCATGCCTTAGCACTTCTGGCTCCTTGGTTTTTCTCCTGGCCAGCATTAGGTTTGCTAGTGTTTCTCCACTGGTTATTCGGGAGTATTGGTATTTGCCTGGGATATCACCGACTATTGAGCCATCGGAGTTTCCAAGTTCCGAAGTGGTTAGAGTATGCGATCGCCCTCATTGGAGCGCTGGCTTTACAAGGAGGGCCAATTTTTTGGGTAGGTGGACACCGCCAGCATCACGCCCACACAGAAGATATCAATTTAGACCCCTATTCTGCTCAAAGAGGATTTTGGTGGAGCCATATATTGTGGATTTTCTACCCACGTCCAGAATTTTTTGATTATGAAACCTATAAAAAATATGCCCCTGATTTAGCCAGACAACCCTTTTATTGCTGGCTAGATCGCTACTTTTTGCTATTGCAAATACCCTTCGGGCTGCTGCTTTATGCTTTAGGAGGATGGTCTTTTGTATTCTACGGAGTGTTTCTCAGATGTGTCTTGCTTTGGCATTCAACCTGGTTTGTAAACTCAGCATCACACCTATGGGGTTATCGCACCTTTGATGCTAATGATGGCGCTCGTAATCTTTGGTGGGTATCCCTCGTAACTTATGGAGAAGGATGGCACAACAACCATCATACTTATCCCCACATGGCGAAATCTGGGTTCTCTTGGTGGGAAATTGATGTTACTTGGTGGAGCATTCTAGTTTTGCAGACTTTGGGTTTGGCCAAAAAGGTTGTCTCACGTCCTCCTCAAAGTGCAACTCACGGCTAAATTGCAACTAAACCATTATAAATTTGCCATGCCGACTGCTGATCTGCCGTCGGCTTACTAATTTTCGTCATGCTTGCTGCCCGTGTTGTTATCGTAATTAGCTTTTATAGATTTAGTAAATTGAAAATATATATCAATTAATAATTTTACACTTTTAGGACTTACGCAAAAATTGCCAAAAAGCTTAATTTATCGAACCGCCAACGCAAAGCGTCTCATAGAGAAGACCCCTTGTCTACCAGACACTACATGTAGCTTGCTTGTTTGCAGAAGTACGGGCAGCGGCTCGTTAGAGAAGAACACCGAGAATCGTAGAGTGTGCCTAAGTCCTAACTTTTAAGATAGATTTCAATTAACTTAAACAAAAAGGTAACTTAAATCACAGTTGTAAAAGCAAAATCCTGCTGTCTGTCATCTCTCTTTGTAAATATATTCTAACAATTATTTGCAATTGTTTAGTCATTTCCTGTAATGTTTATTCTGAGTTAGTTGATTATTACTCTCATCAAGCACTAGCTATTTACTGGGTTGTTGAGAGTAATAGCAAGTAGAGAGTAGGTGTAGGGGTGGCAAATGGTATTGAAGCAAATATTAAAGATTCTTTTGGTCACAAGCTCTATTTGGTTTTGCGTTGCCAGAAGTGCAACTGCTCAACAAGTATCCTCTCAACAGATACAAAATAAATCTGCGATCGCTAAAGTACTACTCAATTCCAGGACGATTAGAGAAATTCCACGACTAGGGGAAGTAGAACTGACTCACACCAGCGCTAAAGTGCTAGTGCAGTTGCCAACACCGGAAACAGTGCCAACTCCTGAAGTAGTGCAAGTGACAAAAGTCAAGGCAAATCCTACTTCTAAGGGTGTGGAAATTATTTTACAGACTTCCATTGGGCAACAATTACAACTACTGAATCGCAGTGCTGACAACAGTTTTATCATTGACATTCCCAATGCTCAACTGCGCCTACCGTCGGGCGAAGCATTCACATTCCGTTCGGATAAGCCTCTAAAGGGTCTTCGTGAGATAACGGTAACAAATCTGGATGCCAATACTATCCGGGTAACGGTAACGGGTGAGGCGGGTTTACCAACTGTTGAGTTGTTTGATAGTGATGAAGGTCTGATCTTCGGGTTGACACCAGTTACATCTTCGGCACAGACGCCACAGCAACCGCCAGCACAACAACAGCCGGAAACTCAAACCAATCCAGAGCAACCACTTGACTCACAAACTGATGAACCGATTGAATTGGTGGTGACGGGAGATCAAGACGGGTATAGTGTTCCAAATGCCTCCACTGCCACTGGAACTGATACCCCGATCCGAGACATTCCATTCTCAATTCAGGTAGTTCCTCAAGAGATAATTCGAGATCAGCAAGTCACACGCACAGAAGAAGTGCTCCGCAATGTCAGTGGTATCACTTACCAGGGAAGTGGAAACAACAGGAGTGGTGCGGATTTCAGTATTCGAGGGTTTTCTGATGCCGCGATTCTGCGCGATGGATTTAGACGGTATGGCGTTATTCAAGCGCCTTTAGAAGTAGCCAATTTGGAGCGGATTGAAGTTCTCAAGGGTCCGGCATCCATCTTGTATGGTGCGATTGAACCCGGAGGATTGATTAATGCGGTGTCCAAGCAGCCCTTGTCCCAGCCGTTTTACGAAACAGAATTACAAGTGGGAAACCAGGGTTTTGTCCGACCTCGCTTTGACTTTTCTGGGCCATTAACCGACGATGGTAAAGTACTCTACCGCCTGAATGGGTTGTACCAGAGATTGGACAGCTTTCGCAACCTTGACCAAGAAGATCGGCGGATCTTCATTGCCCCCACACTTGTTTGGAAAATAGATGATCGCACCGATTTAGGAATTTCGCTGGAATATATTGACAATAATCGTCCGGCTGATTTTGGTATCCCAGCTATTGGTAATAGGATTGCTGATGTTCCGCGCGATCGCATTACTTCCGAACCTAGTGACGCGGTGACAAATGAATATCTAAATGTTGGCTATAACTTGGAGCATCGCTTCAATCAAAATTGGAAACTCCGCAATGCCTTTCGCTATTCCTCGTATGACTACGATTTCAACGTTGTTGCCCTTCCCTTTACTTTTGACGAGGCAACAGGTACGGTTGATCGCTTTTTCGCCTCCCAAGACGGACACGATGAAAACTATACTCTGCAAGCCAACGTCGTGGGTGAGTTTGCTACGGGTTCTATCAATCACACTCTTTTATTCGGTGCAGACTATATTCATAGTGCTACAAACGAGTTCACGTTGTTTGATTTTACTCCTCAACAATTGAATCTTTTCAATCCAGTTTACGGGGTAGCTAAACCCAGCGAGGATACATTACCGCCTTATGGCGGCAGTAATACAACATCCAATCGCTGGGGGTTCTATCTGCAAGACCAAATTTCATTGTTGCAAAATTTGAAGTTGTTAGCAGGCATCCGCTACGACACCATAGAATCAAACACAGTCAACGTGCCAGGACAAGTGACACAATTAGGTGAAACCACTCGAAATGACGATGCCTTCACCCCACGAGTAGGGATTCTTTACCAACCGAGCAAAGCTGTATCCTTGTACGCCAGTTACTCAGAATCCTTCACCCCCAATACGACAAATACAGCAACGGGCGAACCCCTGGAACCGCAACGGGGCAAGGGCTATGAGTTTGGTGTCAAAACAGAATTTCTAAACGGGAAACTGTTTGCCACGTTGGCATATTTTGACATTACCAAACAAAATGTGTCCGTTACCGATCCCAACTTCTCGCTGTTCTCCATCGCATCTGGAGAACAGCGCAGTCGTGGAGTTGAGTTCGATATCGCGGGAGAACTATTGCCAGGATGGAAAATCATCGCTTCCTGCGCCTACATTGATGGTGAAGTCACCGCCGACACCAATCCCGAATTGATTGGCAATAGATTGTATGGTATTCCCAAACATAGTGCCAGTCTATGGACGACTTATGAAATTCAGCGCGGTAATTTGCAGGGTTTAGGGTTGGGAGTTGGATTTAATTATGTCGGTGAGAGACAGGGAGATTTAACTAATAGCTTTCAGGTAGATAGTTATTTGACGACCAATGCCGCGATTTTTTATCGACGCAATAATTGGCGATTTGCCCTCAACTTCAAAAATCTTACTGATGTCAATTACATCGAAAGTGTGTCGAATTTGCGAGGTGGAGGTAACATTTTTGGCGAACCATTCACGCTAGTTGGCTCAATTTCGGTGCAGTTTTAACCCTTCCCTAACCCTCCCCAAGGCATCGGGGAGGGAAGCAGCTAGATTTCTTCCTACTAATCCATCGAGGGGATTGAGGGAGATAGTTAGAGGAATCAACATAGCCCACCATTCGCTAAAACTGCTATTTTGTCAGGCTAATTCCTACAATATGACTCAATTTCTGACAAAACTCATAGGCGTTTTGCGTACTATGCTGATGACTACCCGCGCTCGGGTGGGTGAACATCAACGTCAAGTTGGTGCTTTGTTTTGCGATCCGAAAGTGTTTGAATGGTGGCAAGCGATCGCCTGGGACAAGTTTTACTCCTGTTATGAGGCTAATGCTATGTAAATCTTTCGTCATCATTGATGTTATTGCAGTGAAATTTTAATTGCAATGCTGCTACTCAAGTATTCTATTAGTTGCCAATCATTAACCCGATAATTACGATGAAATCATTTTTATTCAGTGCTTTGTTAATTACCAGTAGTGCGATCGCCGTTGCTTGTCAATCAAAACCTCAACCACCGATAGCGAATCAATCCACTGCAAGTGAAATCTCCGCAACTGAGATAGACAATCAGGAAAAAGCTGGTTTCAACTCAGAAATTTATCTGCTGGCAAATCCCGATGTTGCCAAATTGATTCAAGAAGGAAAATTCAAATCTGCCTTAGATCACTATGAAAAAGTGGGGAAGTCTGGCAAAAATCTCAAAGGAGAAGCGATTGAAGGATACTTTACAGGCACTAGTGGCAATGATACAGTGACAGGCTTTGGTCAATCTCCTGACCTGACTGGCGTCAACTTTGAAATTGTATCAGATAAGAAGGGCACATTTCCCATACATCCGAAAACTTTGGGCGTTGGTGAGGTCGATACCTTAGTTGCAACTAAAGGTTCAAAGAATGAATTTCTCCTGGGTAGCTTCATCACTGTTGCTAACCCGAAAGCTGAACCGTTTTATGTCGGTAAGCAAGATGCTGATTATGCTCGAATTCAAAATTTCACCAAGTCTCAAGATAGAATTTCCTTGGCAGGGCAACCACAACAATACAAGTTTGAGACTGTAAAAGGAAACTTTCGCATTTTAACTGCTAGCGGTGATTTAATTGCGATCGTTGAAGGCATAGACAAGCTTGAAGCAGGTAAAGTATTCAATAAGTACGGAGTATTTACCTTGAAATAATCTAAAAAATTAGTAATTACTATGAGCAAACTATCTAAACCAAGCGCACTCAACGACGCAAGAGTTGAAACTGTTTTAGCGCAACTGCACGCAGAAGCTGATAAGCAATTTGGTGGATTAATTCTCCACTACTTGCCGAAGCTTCCTGGGTTATTTTTGGGTAAGGGCATTAAGTGGGATCAGACAAAAACTGAATTTTACAACGATAAATATATTCCTATTGAACCAGACCAAGGGGAATTTATATATTTGATCGCCCGTTCGATTAACGCTAAAACAATTGTTGAGTTTGGTACTTCATTCGGAATTTCTACCATATATCTAGCCACTGCCGTGAAGGACAATGGCGGCGGCGTTGTTATTGGCACCGAAATCGTGCATTAAAAAGTCATACAAGCCAAAAAAAATATTGCCAAAGCCGGACTAGAAACCTATGTTGATATTCGAGAAGGGGATGCTTTAGAAACGCTAAAAACTTTTAATCAAACAGTTGATTTGGTATTGATTGATGGCTGGATGCACTTAGCTTTGGATGTATTAAGAATTCTAGATCCGTTGATCCGACCAGGCGGAATTGTTATCTCTGATAATGTCAATACCTTTAAGGACTCCCTTAAAAGTTATGTTGATTTTTTACAGAACCCTGTTAATGGTTATCAGTCATCAACTTTAAATTTGAAGGGAGGAACAGAATTTTCAGTTAAGGTCAGAAGGCATGATGAAAATTAAGCAGTTTCTATCAAGATAGTCAAGAACAATTCACCGATGGGTTGGGCTTTACTTTGCTATGGTCATTGCAATTTATTTAATTGAAATAATTGCCTTTCCCTCGGCCTTCAGTTCTGGCTTACCTACAGTTGACGGGAAACCACTCACTCAAACTGTTGTAAAAAATACCAAATCTTTACTTTCTTTAGAACAGGCTTCGCAAGCATTCATCTCTCTGCACCCAGAAGGGATTAATACGCTAGAAGACATTAATGAAATTGTCTATCTACGAACCTTAGGCGTTTATCGATTTGAAAATCAAAAACGTTTATTTGAGTGGTATATCGATGCTCATAATGGCAAATTAGTAAAGTATGGCTTTAACTCCACCGATTTTTTAGAGTATCGAGGATTTCTGGGATGGTTTGCTCCTTGGATTCACGATCTGATTGAAATGTCCTTTTTGTTTTTTATGTCAACACTGGCAGTCAGCGGTGTTTATCTGTTCATTTATCCGTTTCTAAGAAGGAAAAATTCAAAGATTAATTCAAGCTTAAAGGAAACCCTTTAAGTCGGGCAAATCCTCGTTCGGTTAGAACTTATCTGTATAAACACGAACTGCTTGTTTAAAAGATAAGCAAGGATTAACAAAGTTATCTGTTGAGGCGAGCAATTCTTGAGCAGGGGAAGAGAAATTGCTTAATAACTCTCTTTCCTCAAGAGCCTCTTGAGCTTATCCGAACCGTATTGAGACAGGAAGGCATAGTAAAAAGGACGTATAGAAGCTAAATTAGAAGCTATATCTTAAATTATTGGTCTTGGGGTTGACAGCCAAACAAATCGCGCAGGCGTTGGATTTGGAAGTTAAACAAATTTGTTAAGCTGCAAAAATAGCCTCTAAGTCAAGATAAATCAACGAAAATAAACAGTATCTCTAAATATTTTAGCTATCTTCGGTTCCTACAATTTTTAATTTTTTCT
Organism: uncultured Nostoc sp.; assembly: GCF_964247315.1. Classification (GTDB taxonomy): domain Bacteria; phylum Cyanobacteriota; class Cyanobacteriia; order Cyanobacteriales; family Nostocaceae; genus Nostoc. The sequence goes on along the minus strand of NZ_CAXTTT010000180.1, from coordinate 1,620 downwards.
ATGATTTCGCTCTCTCCTATTCTCCAAGCTAGACTCTCCCAACCCTTAAAAATTGGCTCATTTGAGGTAAAAAGTCGGGTTCTCCAGTCCCCTCTATCTGGAGTGACGGATCTGGTGTTTCGCCGTCTTGTGCGTCGCTATGCGCCAGATTCGATGATGTATACCGAAATGGTCAATGCTACAGGGTTGCATTATGTCAAGCAGTTACCCAAAATCATGGAGGTAGACCCCAATGAACGCCCAATTAGCGTTCAACTATTTGATTGTCGTCCAGATTTCCTGGCAGAAGCAGCAGTAAAAGCAGTTGCAGAAGGTGCTGATACTGTTGATATTAATATGGGTTGTCCGGTAAATAAAATCACTAAAAATGGTGGCGGTTCTTCGTTGTTGCGGCAACCGGAAGTAGCAGAGGCAATTGTGCGGGAAGTAGTGAAAGCTGTTGATGTCCCTGTGACAGTAAAAACCCGTATTGGCTGGAATGACAACGAAATTACCATTCTCGACTTTGCCAAACGGATGGAAGATGCAGGGGCAAAAATGATCACAGTACATGGACGCACTCGCGCTCAAGGTTACAATGGCAATGCCCGTTGGGAATGGATTACCCGTGTAAAAGAAGTGCTTTCTATCCCAGTGATTGGGAATGGAGATATTTTTTCCGTTGAAGCAGCGGTGAGATGTTTAGAGCAAACTGGCGCTGATGGCGTCATGTGTTCCCGTGGAACTTTGGGTTATCCGTTTTTGGTGGGAGAAATTGATCATTTCCTGAAAACTGGGGAGATATTACCACCCCCAACCCCGATTCAGCGCTTGGAATGTGCAAGAGATCATTTACAAGCCTTATGGGAATATAAAGGCGATCGCGGTGTGCGTCAAGCCCGTAAGCACATGACTTGGTATGCTAAAGGTTTTGTCGGTGCTGCCGAACTTCGAGGACAGCTAAGTTTAGTTGAAAGAGTAGATCAAGGTTTGGCAATGATTGACCAAGCAATTGAAAAATTAGCTAATGGTTATGAACTAGAGGAAGAAGCACAAGGTAGTTTAATAATGCTTTAAAAAGTTGATTTTATCATTAGTTTGGGATGAGATTGCTGTTAATCATAATTACCATAGTTTCTCAATGATAACTAAATAAATTATTATGGTTGCTCACTGACTATCAACTTGTTTTTAATCCTATGAATCAACCACTACTTCGCTTTGTTGCTAGTAAAAATTATAAAAATCTGTCTTTAGATAAAGTAGTTGAGCTAAAAAAACTCAATATATTTATAGGTTCAAACGGTTCAGGCAAAAGCAACTTTATCATCTGTTTGAAATTTTTAAAAGATAGCTTAACTACAATTCCTGATGAAAGTCGGGGTGTTAGTAGTTTTGAAAATGCAGTTACTCAAATTGGTGCTAATCGAATTTTAGATGGCAGTGTAGCAAGCCCTGCTGTAGTAACACTTGCTTATTGTTTTTCACAATTTTCCCAAACTGGTACTCCCGGAAGAAACAGTGGAATTCTTGATTTGAAGATTTATGTTGACAAAAACCAACCAAGAGTTAGTATTTCCGAAGAATGTTTATAGCGTTTACCAGTCTAATGAAGTACACTAAGTAAAATAAATCAGTGTA
>NZ_CAXTTT010000179.1:0-10799 GCF_964247315.1 uncultured Nostoc sp. | reverse complement strand
TGAGCTTCATCTCTCTCAAACTGAATCTTCCTGACCGACTTTTGCAAGAGGTCTAATCTTGCTATTGCTAGACGCGGCTTTGGCAGTACGCGAAGAAGCACTAGAACAAGCAATCAATCAAGCTCAGAAAAACTTTGAGTCTCAATGGAAAATTAGCTCAAATAGTTCGATTATCATTGAGCCTACTTATCCATCTGAGGTTGCTGGTTTACAAGTCATCGACTATTACCTGTGGGCTGTACAGCGATGCTATGAACGCGACGATGACCAGTTTTTTCTGCCCCTTGCCAAGAAATATAGACTCATTATGGACTTGGACGATAATCGCAACAAACCTTATGGAGAGTGGTATGGCGATCGCAATGCATTAACTCTTGAAAAGCTAAAAGGGGCTAGGTCTAAGTAGAATTACTACTTGGACATACGGCATGAAGCCGACGTTCGCCCCTCTAAATACTATTGTACAGTATATAAATATAACCATTCAAGTCCTCACCTATAAAAGGCTTGGGCATGATGCCAGAATCTCATCAGCCATTTTTTCCTCTGTGGAATGGGCAGAGGTTAACAATACTAGAAAAAACTTGATTGCAAGGTGACTCAAACAGATGTGAATCAAAACGGGGCAATGCCACAAAGCAGCGAACCAACTTATTACTCCCTGCTAGGACTGCATCCCTGGGCATCGGTAATTGACATTCGTCGCGCTTATCGGCAACTGAGCAAACTGTATCATCCTGATACTACAGACTTGCCGACTGCGATCGCCACTCCCAAATTCCAGCAAATCAACGAAGCTTACGCTACCCTTAGCCATCCAGAACGCCGGTTAAGCTACGATCTAAAAATTGGCTATTCCCGTTTTGGAGTGATTCAACCACCCCCTGATTTGAATCATCCCGTTTCGCGTTCATATAACTGGTCAAAATCAGCTTACCTCGATGCAAGCGATCGCCCCTTATCATCTGGCGAAATCTTTGCTTTATTTATGCTGGTGTTAACATTTGTAGGTTGTCTGTTATTAGCAGTTGCCATTGGCTTAACTCGTGGCGAGGCTGCTTTCCAAACCCACAAGCTGCAATCATCTGCATCTGTACAACAGCAGATTACCTATCTGTCGCAACTAATTACCCATCCGATTATTAAAAATTAAACAATTTCCTAATCCAAAATCTAAAATTCCTATGCTTCTTCTTCCCTCTGATACTCCCCTATATAATCATCCCCTGCCACAAATTGAGCAGTGGCTAAAAGACCAAGGCTGTCAACAAGACGAAACACAAAGGCATTGCTGGCGTGTGCAGCGACCTAATTGGCAAGCTGAATTATGGCTCGATGTTGAACAAATTGTAGTGCGATATGTCCAATCTGGGGAAAATGGCCAAGATATTCAACGCTCATTCAAGTATTCTCTTAGTCGGGATGATGTAGAACAAGCTGTGTTTTCTGGGCCATAAGGAAGTATTAATGAATTAGATACATATCCTACATATCCTAAGAATAATTCCAGGTTTGGTAGTACTCGCTCAACTGTTTTCTACGGACTAAAAGTTTAGCCTGACGGGAGTAAGCAAAATTATCATCAATTTGAAATACCTACTGATAAACCTGAGTTTTACCCAAACAGGAACCAAAAGCTATCATTCCCGGCTTGACTTCGTAGCGTCCACTCATGAGAGAAAGTAACAAGCTGCACTATCAGAGGCTTCGACTGTCCTAGCTATTTATTTGGAAATACAAGTGCTGATATACGTCTTTACAATACCCAATGACCAATGACCAATGACTAATGACTAATAATTAATTTCTTTCCACCCATGCATGGATGCTATACCTTTTGTAACCCATTCGATCGCAATTGGGGGAGCTTCTGATATTAAAATCCCAGGATAAACTGCTGCACCCCAATCGGGATGAATTAACACACGGCATTGATTTTTAATCACTGGATAGTTGAGCAAAGCTTTGACAACTGCTGTGTCGTCGTGAGGAACTGCTCCTGGATGGGAGAGTAAAGGATAGCCTGTACGAGGGTCAATCAGGTCAGTTAAATAGCCGCGATCGCGCAAATTAAATGCTAAATCACAGCCAAATCTCATAAACTTTTCTCGTAAGCGTTCTTTCTCTAACTCTACTTCTGCTGTCTTTTCGACTAATTGATAACGCGATTGCTGTAAAACAATCACTACTCGTAAAAATGGCTGCTGCCGTTTCCAATCTGGTAATATCCGTTCGCAGTTGGCACAGATATATTGACTGGGAGCATGAATTGAAATTTGAACCGCTTGTCCTGTTTCGCCAACTAAATTAATGGGACAGGCTTGCTCCGAAGTGTAAACTTTGGGATAGTTCACTAAATTGATTCGGCTTATACAAGTTTTTTGATTTAATCTACGGTATAGATGATAGCTCTTAAAAGTTAAGAAAAATCATCATTTTCCTATAATATGTTACTTTTTTTGGAAGCAGTTACTAATAATTTGAGAATTTTAATCCGAATTTTATCCTTTATTAACCTGTTCTGATGGAATTTGCTGCGATCGCTGTAAGCATTGGCAGAAATGCAGCTTGTGGCAGACAAGCGATGCCTATGGCGGGCTACCTGACACAGTAGCCGGAACGGTAGCATCATCGTTGCCACGGAAGTATTTAAAACCAAAAGGGATGAGTATCCTGACTCATCCCCCCAACTTTTGGGAACTCTCTATTCCCCAGTAAGTGAGAGTGAAAAATCAAGCGATTATAGTTATCTTTTGAATAGGATACAAGCAAATCATGGGACATGGTACGATCTACCTAGTACCTATCAGGAAATTACCGTTAGGGTTAAGAGTAGTTCTGACCAATCCCAATTAGGAATTGAAATAATTCAGATATGGCTACTGACAATACACTTACCAAAAAACGGATTCGACTCAGAATTCCTAAAGATTATCACCAGGAACCTGTTATTTCTCGCCTGGTGTCTGACTATGGACTGATTGTGAATATCACGGCAGCGATTTTGGGAGCCAATGCTGTTGGAGATGGTTGGTTTGACCTTGAACTACAAGGAACAGATGCACAAATTCAAAGCGGATTAACTTATCTCCGCGATTTGGAATTGGAAGTCTGGGATGATACTAAAACAAATGATTGGTAAGGGTTATAGCAACACAAACAGTTTACTTACAGCAGTTTGCAAGCAAATGAAGTACAAAATGCAGAACTCCAAATCAGATATAAACAGTTTCTATCTCTGCCTTCTGCCGACGCTCTCTACGAGACGCTGCGCGTAGCTTGCAACTCTTACAGAGTAAGCGGACTCGCTACCGTTGCGCTATCGTACCTCCTGCCTCTAAACCCGCAAATCCCCGACTTCGTTAAAAGTTGTTGGGGATTTTGTTTCTCATCAATGATTCAAGATTGTTGTAGTGTGTCTACAAAAGAATATACCAAATCCCGTTATCATTTTGATGTAAAATACGGTATTTTCCCTCAAGAAATTCTAGCATTCTTGGAAAATTTTTGTTGATAGTAGGCTGCTGAATATAATCAATAAAGATATAAGGAGGCTTAGATGAATCTAACTCTTCTAAAAGTTTTGTCCATTGCTCAGGCAGAAAATATTCAAGTGCCCAACCACGTATTGATGTTGCCTGAGTCCGATTGGAGAAGTAGTAAATAGATGGATCGCCAGCTACATAAATCTTACCAGGAAGATTTCCTGGTTGGGAGATAAATTCAGCCTCTGAACGAAGAGATGGATATTTTTCTCTAAAAACAGTCTGATATTTAAATCGTGTATCTTCAGCTAAAGCAAAGTTATTATTAACCAGAACAACACTCTTTTTTATAAGAGTGTTTGATAAAGGCAAGAAAAACAAAAATATCAGCAGGATTGTAGTAAATGGGGAACTCAATTTTTTTAAAGACTCCCATAAAACATCTAATCCTTTAGTTGCTAAAATACCTAAAGGTACAAACAATAGTAAATAATGGTATTCCCAAAATGCCCCACGTTGTAGAACAATTACACCCCAAGCAAAAATACACCACATTACAAGTAGCAAAGTTAATATATTTTTAGACTTACGCAATGATACATTTACTGCAACAGTAGCGGCTAAAAGTAGAGGGTAAAAACGATTTAAGAACCATTTTATTCCTGCAAAAAGCCCACTTGGGTCAAATTGGGAATTAGCAACAATTCGAGGTGGATATAAAAAGAATGTTTGATACAAAATTGGTAAACTATTAAACCAGGCAAAATAGCTAACAATAAATAAAATAGGAAATGTAATCCCTATAAAAATTGGAATAAATATTTCTACAAAAACTTTTTGAATTTGCTCTTGCTTGATTAGCACAGAATATATTAAAATAGTTAGCCAAAATGAAATTAATATTAGCAGAAGTATTAATTTAAAAATGAGGACAATTCCACCAATAAAACCTGACAGCAAAAGTAGAAAGAATCTTTGCTTTCCTTCATATTTGAAAGATTGATAAGTCAGCCAAAGACAAATGAACAAAGGAAAACTAACCAGTGCTTCCACTTGAGTAAGATGCCAAGGCTGTGAAACACTATAATAAACGCCAACCGTTAACAAAGGTACTAGACTTGCGATTATCGGATGCCGAAAATAGCTTTTAAGACTCAACAACAATACTATAGACAGAAACACCATGTAAATAAGTTCAAAGAGATGGATACCAATCTCATTAAAACCAAAGAAAGTTCCCGCTAAAAAGTAAAAGTAAAAAATTCCCGGTTGCTTCACATCCCAAAAATCACGATAGAGTACCTTTCCTTGTTGCATCTCCAAAGCACCTAGCCTAAAAAATGCTTGATCTCCGTCAAATGGAAAAGGCAAATGTATAAGACCAATAATCACAATTGCAATCAAAACTAGAAAGTCAATTTTGTTTAATTTACTAATATTAATCATTAGCTTTTATAATCAAAAATTAAGTTAATATCCTACACTGATTAATATCCTAACAGGATAAAGAGCAAGGCAATTTTAGGATATGAACTTAAAGTTTAAAGTTTTTGCGATCGCGTCAACACTGACTTTTCATTTTATTAAAAATTAGCTGAAGTACCAAAAATATTTAAGTAAGTAGGCAGCTATAAATTAAAGGATGTTAAGTAATGTAAAAAAACATATTTTTTCTCTACTTTGAAGGCTAAAGCCTTCAAAGTAGGTCTAAATGGGGATTCTGCTTAACTATCTATATTGATGCAATACCCAGTTTCCTATCTGTTATATCTGTCGTTTCTATCATATCTGTCATATCTATCGTTTCTATCGTATCTGTCATATCTGTCGTTTCTGCGATCGCCAACTGAAAACTCAGCTCGGCAACCATTTTTCACCCAAATACGATTTCTTCGATAGCCCCAATTTCCTCTACAACTGGTGTTAGACAATTGCCTGACAAGCCTGACTCTGCCTCTTGTATCTACCGAACAAGTATTCCTTCGATTATTTTGGCTTGAACAAGTTATTATCTCCTGAGCCGAAGCTGGGGCAGCAATACTCAAAAGTGTACCGATACCAAGACTAGCAACCAGAAAGGTCGCAGCAATTGTGGGAAGGCGCATAATCATAATAAAATGCTAGATTTCTTCCAGATTTCAGAAACAAAAACTATAGTAATTCTAGCAAATTGCATTCAGAGCCCATGAATAAATCAGATTCAATGCAAAAAATATTTGTACTCCGAACTTCATCAAAGACAACAGGCTTTATCAAGCAGTTAACCTTTGTAAGGGTTTGAATTGAGCTTTTTTAAATGTTCAATCCTGTAACAACCTCACTTTCATTGCCGTTGATACTCTTTAGTCAAAGGTTAATAAATAGCCTATTGACTTCTTTCTGCTGCTGAAGATAAATAAGACTTTTTAACAAAGTCATCAGATTTTTTCTCAGTTGCTTTCTTAATTGAGAGTTTGGGTTGCTATTCAATTACCGCTTTGCTCCCGGCAACCAAGGAAACGCCCAAAATTACAAATACAACTCCTACAATGCGGGTTGGACTCGCCGCATACTTAGTAAGTCCGAGGGCGCCGTAATGATCGAGGAAAAGTGCTGCGATCATCTGACCTGTGATCGTGAGTGCGAGTGCAAGAGCAGCTCCAATCTTGGGTGTGGCGAAAATGGTTGACCAAACATACAAAGTACCTAAACAGCCACCAATCCACATCCACCAAGAAGTTTGCGAAAGCGAAGTCAAAGCAGGAAGAGGATATCGCGCCAACAAGCAGATGATGAGGGATGCTAACGTACCTGCAAGGTAGGAAATGAATGTTACCTGCATTGATTGACCTACATAGCGTCGCAGTAGGGTGTTAAGGGCGACCTGAACAGGATTATGATGAGACTATTGGCATAAAATTTTACTCCTCATAATTTTTCAAACATCCTCTAAGACTTTGGTTTATAAGTCGAAGCAACGTGTAATTCTTTCAACTGTTTAGCATCTACACTTGAAGGCGCATCTGTTAACAAACAACGTGCTTGTTGTGTCTTTGGAAAAGCAATGACATCCCGAATAGATTCTTCTCCAGCTAGCAACATTACCAAACGATCTAAACCGTAGGCGATGCCACCATGTGGCGGTGTACCATATTCAAATGCTTCTAAGAGAAAGCCAAATTTATTTTGTGCTTCTTCAGGAGATAAACCGATCGCTTCAAACACTTGTTGTTGAATTTCTCGCTGATAAATCCGCAGACTTCCGCCGCCAATTTCTACGCCGTTAAGTACCAAGTCGTAAGCTTGGGCGCGTGCAGTCTTTAAGTCGCTCAAATCATCAGGATGTGGTGCTGTAAACGGGTGGTGTAGTGCTTCTAGGCGCTTTTCGTCAGCATTCCACTCGAACATCGGGAAATCTGTAATCCACAGCAAGTTGATTTTTTCTGGATCGATTAAGTCAAATTCTCTAGCGATCGCTTGTCGTAATCTATCTAAAGTTTTATTAACTGTAGCAGCATCACCAGCCCCAAACAATAGCAAATGTCCAGCTTTTGCACCTGTACGGCGTAAAATTTCTTGTTTTTGTTCTTCGCTTAAGTTGTCTTTTATCGCCCCAATAGTATCAATTTCGCCATCATCCCTGACACGGATAAAAGCTAAACCTTTAGCACCGGCTTCGCTGGCTTCTTTAAATAAGTCGCCACCTGGTTTAATGCGGACATTAGAAATTACATCGTTACCGTTGGGAATGGGGAGGATTTTGACGATACCACCATTGGTAACAGTATCCCGAAAGACTTTGAAACTAGAGTCTTTGACGATATTTGAGACATCAACTAATTCCAAACCATAGCGTGTATCTGGTTTATCACTACCGTAGCGTTCCATCCCCTCAGCATAAGTAAGACGGGGGAAAGGGCGCTGTAACTCAATGCCTTTAACTGTTTTGTAGATATGGCAAACTAAATTCTCGTTTAGTTCGATAATTTCTTCTTGGGACATGAAGCTCATTTCCATGTCCAACTGCGTGAATTCTGGTTGTCTGTCAGCGCGTAAGTCTTCGTCACGAAAGCAACGAGCAATCTGATAATATCTGTCTAAGCCGGATACCATCAGCAATTGTTTAAATAGCTGGGGTGATTGCGGCAAAGCATACCACTCACCAGGATTGACGCGACTGGGTAGAACGTAATCCCGCGCTCCTTCTGGGGTAGAACGGGTAAGGATTGGAGTTTCGACTTCGATAAAACCTTCCAAATCTTCTAAATAACGACGCATGGCTTTGAGAATTTGATGACGCAATTGCAAATTTTGCGCCATGCGTTCGCGTCGCAAATCTAAATAACGATATTTCAGCCGTAAGTCTTCCCGCACTGTTTCGGTGTCAGCTACAGAAACTTGGAAAGGTAACTGTTTGCGAACAGCATTGAGTAGTTCAATTTTATCGGCGTAAATTTCCACCTCGCCTGTGGGGATGCGGGTATTCAACGATTCTTCAGGACGTTGTGTTACTCTACCAGTGATTTCGACAACATATTCATTTCGCAGGGTGTTCGCATATTCGTAAGAATCTGGGGTGCGTTGCGGATCGCTGACGATTTGGACAGTTCCAGAGCGATCACGTAAATCTAAAAATATCACACCACCATGATCGCGGCGACGGTCTACCCATCCGTAAAAGGTAACAGTTTCTCCAATATGTTCTTTTCGGAGTTCGCCGCAATAGTGAGTTCGCATAAGTCTTAGTTATTGTTTCCAGGCTAGATTGGCAAGAAAATGTCAAAGCCTTCCCATTATCTAGCATCAATAGTAATTGTAGTAGTTCTGGTGAAAGAAAAAATCAAATAATCTCACACTATATTAGGACTTACGCATTCACAGAGTAGTAAAATAATGCGTATTTGAAATTGGTGTCGTCTACTCACAGGGTTTGGACAATAAGTTGCGCTCATTTTTCCATTCATGGATGATAAGCAGTATCAGCAAAAAACCACCCTTGGATATGACACCTGCTACAAATCGTTCAAACGAACCCCCAAAGCTGCAACGCAATACACTGCAATTACGCCATGCAGTCGTCATGGCAGTCGCTGCGATGTCTCCGGTGGGAGCCATCTTTTTTAATACCATTCCCCAAGCGGGACTCGTCGGTGCAGCGATGCCGTTGTGCTACATCATTGGTTTTGGGGTGGCTCTGCTGGTTGCCGATCAAATCAGCATACTTGCAGCCGAGTTCCCCACGAGTGGCTCGTTGTATACCTTTGTGACTCAAGGATTAGGAGTGCGCTGGGGCTTTCTCGCTGGCTGGTTGAGTTTAATTTCCTTTGGTGTAGCTATTGCCTTTGTCTTTCTAGTAATGAGTGCGAATTTTCAAGATTTGTTGCTGCACTGGTTTGGCGTACACCTAAACTGGACATTATGGTATTGCTTGTTCGCTTTGATCGTCGGGGTAGTGTGTTATCGCGGCATTCGCTTTTCGCTGCAATTGGATCTGACGCTATTGATGTTTGAAGTCGGCGTTTGTCTGTTGCTCGCGCTCATCGTGTTGATGCAAGCTGGCAAAACCGGACAACTGACACTCCTACCCTTCACGCTGACGGGACTACCACAGCACAGTAACCTGGTTGGCGGTGTCATTTTGTCCATCCTCAGTTTCATCGGGTTTGAATCGGCAACCACCTTGGGTGAAGAAGTTCAAAACCCCCGACAGTCAATTCCGAAAGCGACGCTGATCACCCTAGTTTTAGTCGGCATATTCTATGTACTGATGTCATACGTGGCAACGCTGGGATATGGCATTCATAACATGGCAGCCTTAGCCCAAGATGCTGCCCCCTTCGATACGATTGCGCGTCACGTTTGGGGCAATGGGTTCGCCTTATTAATTGATTTTGCCGGAATTATGGCTGGATATGCCAGTGCTGTTGCCTTTCTCAACGCTGCTGCTCGGATTGTTTATGCCATAAGTCGAGAAGAACTATTTCCCCGTTGGTTAGCGCACATTCATCCCACCTATCGCACACCGACAAATGCCATTTTGGGGTTGAGTGGCAGTTCTGCATTTGTAGGGCTGGGATTGGGAATGCTGTGGACACCGATTCAAGCGTTTGGCTTTCTAGGAATAGTCTTAACGCTGGCTGCCCTAGTGATCTATGGATTGACTAGTTTGGCGTGTTTTCGATATTTCTTGACAAAACGCCGTACTCAGTTGGAGCAAAACTCTACGAATCGCTTTGGTTGGTTGCGTTATGCTCTGCTACCTTGGCTGTCGATAATTGCGATTATTGGTGTTCTAGTTGGCAACCTTTATCCCTCTCCACCAGCACCGCTTCACTTAGCACCAGTTGTCGTCTTAATTTGGCTATTCCTGGGCATTGGAGTGTTAAGGTTCCTGCAAACTCACAAACCCGAAGCTATTCGTCAAGCAGGTAGACTATTTGTCGTTGATGAAACTGAAACCCTCAGTTAGAACAATGTAGTACAGTCTCTTAATTAAAATAATTCGTAATTCGTAATTCGTAATTCGTAATTGAATTAGTTAGGGATTTAAACTCCAACTAATTTTAGACCGCTAATTTAAAAAAATTTAGCGCGGTGTTCCGTTCCTTTTAATTACAAATTATGAATTAGTAATTATTGTTGAAAGTAAAGACTTAGTACAATTTTGCGTAAAAGCGTAGCGTTTTTAATGCAGGGGGATGCATTAACAATGCGGCCGACGCATTAACATTGTATCGGGATGCAATGGCATTGCAGCGGCACGCATTAACATTGTATCGGGACGCAATGGCATTGCAGGGGCACGCATTGGCATTGTATCGGGACGCAATGGCATTGCAGGGGCACGCATTAACATTGTATCGGGATGCAATGGCATTGCAGCGGCACGCATTGGTATTGTATCGGGATGCAATGGCATTGCAGGGGCACGCATTGGCATTGTATCGGGATGCAATGGCATTGCAGCGGGACGCATAAACATTGTATTGGGATGCATTGGCATTGCAAGGTATCGCCAAATTTAATTCGCTACAAATTAATGAAATGCTGTACTCAGCCACAGGATCAACTTTTTGTCAATGCGTAAGTCCTAGACAATATTCAGCTATTTTGGTTGATTAGGACGATTTTCTTGAGGAGAGGCTCCGCCATCGGCAGGAGGATGAGGTGGAACACCTAATGCGTCGATCAACTGTTGTTCAGTAACACCCAGCTTTGCCGCCGCCGCTTTTAAATCAGGTCTGGGTGGGCGCTGAGTGCGATCGCCTGGATTTGGAGGATTGGCAGGAACTCCCAACGCCGCCTTTAACTGTGCTTCTGTAACTCCTAACTTTG
>NZ_CAXTTT010000178.1:0-10850 GCF_964247315.1 uncultured Nostoc sp. | reverse complement strand
GTGATCCATTCGCAGAATCGATCCCATACGTTGGCGCTTTCGCGACGTTGTAAGGCTGTTGTCATTGTTTTATAAATGCGATTATTTGCAGATGAATTTTAGGTAGGTTTGACTACCTGTTACACATCTTAAATAATTTATTGCGTTTTGTAAAGTACTTTCAGAAAAAAACTTTCTCTTGGGATTTACGCACCTACAGAAAATCCCCAAACCTTTGAAAAAGGGTGGACTTTAGGTGATACCACTTGGGATTTTAGATTGTAGATTGTGAAAAATGCACTTTATTCTTCAATTTGCCACTGGCTGCTTGGATATGAACTCTGTACCCACTTCCGGCAAAGGTGGACGTACAGATAAATAAACCAATGGACCGAATAGCGGTATCAAGGTTATTAACCAGAAAAACTGCGGATTTTTCCAACCGCGACGTGCCATATCATCCCCCAGTAATGCAGGAAATAATAGGCAGAGTAAGCAAAAATCTAAACTCATCACATTGATGAAACGGTTAGTTTGCCACTCTTGCACAAAACTGCCCCAATCTCCTGCTCTTAAACCGTAGGCAATTAGAATAACTGTGGCTACCGTTAACACAAAACCAGTTACACGAGAATCTAGCAGCTTGAGCAAGGTATTCTTTTGACCAAGAAACTGATTATTTGGTTCTCTAAGAGCTAAATACGGCAACAAGGCAAAAGCACCAACTGCGAAAGAAACAGTAGAAAACAGCCAAGCAGGTATTTTTTGTCCTCTACCATCAATAAAGACTACTGCGCTGTAAATAAGAGGCCAGATGCCCATGAGGTTGAATAGTGCTATGACTAACGGGTTAATACCTTGCCACTGGCCGATAGAAAGGTTTTTAATTAACTCGAATGTACCGGGTTGATCGGGAGGCGCGAGCAAAAAAGCATAAACCACAAATCCCAGCCACAGTAAACCAAAGGCAATTTTTCTAAGCATGAAAGATTTAAGTAGTATTAATTATTAATTTTGCCGTTACAAATTCGGCTATCTGCTTGCTATGGTATTGTTCACTCACCTAAAGGCGTAGTGGCTTGTTCCTAAATATAACCTGATACGATTAATCCCTATTAAGGATTGAAATAATTGAAAGCTTCTGAAAGGTAATCAGCAGCAGATGCTACTACTGCGATCGCACTTTCATAATCTAGACGCGTTGGCCCCAAAACTCCCACACTTCCTACGGGAACCGAACCTCGGCGATAGTTAGAAGAAATCAAGGTGCAGGTACGTATCGGTTCTAATGGATTTTCTGCACCAATGCGAACCGTTACTTTTGGTTTACCACCATCCTCTGGTTCTGGTTCCTCAAATATTAATCGCCACAGTTGGTCTTGTTCTTCTTCCAATAGATGGATAATCGTTTGTACTTGCTGTAACTGGGAAAATTCTGGCTGGCGCAAAACTTCTGACACACCCCGAACCATAATTTGGGTTGCAGTTGGTGCAAGAGTGCGACGAGTCAATTCAGCAACTGAGTTTTTCAAGAATTCCCCGTAGCGTTGGAACTCCTGATCTAGTTCGTTCCAGTTGAGATAGGCTAATTCCAACAGACTTCGCCCCCGCAGGTGACTATTCAAAAAGTTAGAAACAATCTGCAACTCGCGATCGATTACCTCTGAATCCCGTTGTGTTTCTTCTGGTGTTGGCGACAAATCCATCAATTTGGAATGTGTCTCGTAACCATCAGTTACCACAATCAGCATGATCCGTCCGGCTTCAATTTGCATTAATTGCAGATGTCGCAATAGCGCTGTGGTCGTTTGTGGCATAGTGATCAAGCTAATGCAACCACTCAAGGTTGCTAAAATTTGTGCGGCTCCTTGCAGTAGGGTTTCTAAACTCCGATCTTGCCACTGTAGCTGCTTTTGCAGTGCCATCTCTACTTCTCGTCCTAGAGTTTCCGTACTACTTCGTGGAAGCAAGCTCCGCGTAGCGTCTGTCTGCGACACGCTGCGCGAATGCAGAGAAGGTGTAATTAGCTGGTCAACATAAATGCGATAACCTGAATCTGAAGGTACACGTCCAGCAGAAGCGTGTGGTTGATAGAGCAATCCAGACTTTTCTAAAACGCCCATAACATTGCGAATTGTCGCCGAGCTTACACCCAGGTCGTATTCCTCGACTAAAGCTTTTGAACCAACAGGCTCTGCCGTAGCAATGTAGTGACGTACCGTTGCCCAAAGTATATGCTGTTGTCGATTTGTTAACTGAACTTCCATTATGGTATGTTTTGCTGAAGGCAAATTTTAATCAAACTCTGAAAAAAAATTTGTAGATTTAATCGAAAACAGTGAATATTAATAATTTATTAAAGTAGCAAATTATATAACTATATTATGATAATTATTTTTAAAGTTTATATATAGAGCATTTTTAAGAGTAGGGTTGGCATAGTAGCTCAACTTTTTTTGCAAAAGCTGCTGGTTATAATGTACCCTTACGATGCTTCTTTCTAACCGTACTTTTGCACAAATTTGTGGACGCAACAGTATTATTAAATACATATTGCTTTCCAAGAGCTACTGCCGAACTATAATTTAGAGCAATCCAACATTTTTGTGCAGATGTACTTGATGCCCAAATTGCAAACTTTTCGGCAAGCCTCTAACATTGATGTACTTCTATCTTTAGCATAGCAAAACTCAGATGGAAGAGTAAGTTCCATCTGAGTGATGTATTCGAGCAAAAGCTAATACTGGGGAATTGAAGGGTCTACTAGTTGGGAATAGGCATCAATACCACCCGAAATATTTTGCACATTTGTAAAACCTTGAGCAATCAACCACTGGCACATTTGGGCAGAGCGGATGCCATGATGACATAACACCAAGGTTTCGGCTTCGGGATTGAAGAGGGTAGGTACTCGATCTCCCCATTCAGCAAATTGACTTAAAGGTAAGTTAACAAAGCCCTCAATGCTAGCGATCGCCAATTCTTGTGGTTCCCGCACATCTACTAGCTGAATACTTGGATCGCTAGAAGAAAGACGTTGCGCCAGTTCTTCTACACTAATTTGATTCATGAGTTCCCTGTCATGAGGTTTTCGTAAATAGTCCTAATACTATTTATGGTGACAGAAAATTTCTGCCTTGACATCAGCATCCATTCTCAAGAGGGTTGATTAATTCTGCTAGGCTTTCTGCTTAAATGGCTGTAAACCGTCTTTTTTAATAGGTTTAATGTGAATAGGCAACGTTCATTTATCGGTTTTATCGTAGCTGGGGCGATCGCGCTGCTAGTAATTGCGATCGCAGGCTTTTACTGGTTTTTCGCTAAAAGTCCGGCTAACCTGATTGCTTCTAGCTCCGGGCCTGGTGCAGCCATATTTGTGTCGAAACTTTCCCCTGCAATGGTTTCATTATTGACCAATCCTGAGCGGTTGCAGGCATTGGAGCGGGAAGAGGAACTATCTAAACTCAAAACCAGTTTATTCGCCAAAAGTGGCATAGATTACAAACAAGACATTCAACCCTGGTTAGGGAATGAAATTACATTAGCGATCGCTACCTTAGATATCGATCGCGAGCCAGAAAACGGACAGCAGCCAGGGTATTTGTTGGCATTAGCAACCAAACAACCACAGAAAAGCCGCGAGTTTGTCGAATTGTTGTTTTCTAAACGAGCCTTAGCTGGGGCAAACTTAGCTGTTGAACAATATAAAGGTGTAAAACTGATTTCTGACAATTCTCAACCAGAACAAGATTTGCTTGCTGGTGCTGTTGTCGGTGAAAGCTTCGTTTTATTTGCCAACGATCCGAAAGTACTAAAAGATGCCATCAATAACGTCCAAGCGCCCGATCTGAATTTGACTAGCTCACCCGAATACCAAAAAGCTACCAAAGAACGGCTCAAAGGGGGATTAGCTATAGCTTTCTTGAATCTTCCCGTCGTAGCAAAATGGCAAGGGTTAGAGTTACCAGAACAACTTTATAACAGTCAAATCATATCCTTAGTGTTGAATCCCAAAGGATTGCTGGCAGAAACCACCATTTTGACTTCATCGGAAATTGTCCCTCCATCTGCACCGCTATCTAAACCTGTGGGAGCATTACAGTATGTTCCAGCATCCGCAGGTTTAGCAATTTCCGGCTCGAATTTGAGTAATTTGGGTGACAGCGATTTAGCCAAGCTCTGGAGACAAGCAACAGCAACTATATATGGTTCTGGGGAAGATGTGGTTTCTCGGTTAGCAAAACCTTTGGTGGATGTTCAAAAACGCTGGGGTATAAATTTACCAGAGGATATTTTTAGCTGGGTACAAGGAGAATATGCCATAGCATTGTTACCTCAGAAAGAGCAAACAACTCCACATTGGATTTTTGTGGTGGAAAAATCCGCAGGTGTAGAACAAGGCGTTGCTCGATTAGATGCGATCGCCTTATCCAACGAACTCAGCATCAATACCCTGAATATAGACAAGCAAAAAATCTCCGCTTGGACAGAGTTAACCACAGCTACAAAAAAAAGTGATATCAAAGAAGGAGCATCTTTCAGCATTGAAACAAAAGTGCGGGGATTGCATACAACTTTAGGAAATTACGAAATTTTCGCGTCTGACTTGGAGACGATGAATGAAATTCTCACAACCAAGGATAATTCCATAATTGACAATCCTAATTTCAAAGATAGTATCGCTGCAATTCCCCTACCAAACCAAGGCTATATATATCTTGACTGGACAAAGAGCCAGAATTTGTTAGAGCGTCAAGTACCGATTCTCAAACTAGTGGAAGTCTTAGGTAAACCATTTTTTAACAACCTGCGATCGCTCACAGTTAGTAGTTATGGAACTGACACGCGATCGCTCAAAGGTGGTGTTTTTTTCCAACTCAATAACTCGTGATATTTTCATAAAAGCTCAAGTGCAGAAGGTAAAATAATTTTACCTTCTGCTTTTTTTTACCCCATGATATTTACGTAGATATTTTGTAGTATATGCTACTTAAGTTTTTAATCTTTGGATAGATTCTGGCTGCTGGTTTAGAAATTTCGGTTCGATGTGGCAGTGAGTCTCAAATACATCAGAAATAATTTACACAATATCCAGGTAGCGATAGTTAATACTACCCCTGTGACCGCTAAAGAACCCCCAAAATCAGTTACCTATACCGTCAAATTGGGAGATCACCTCAGCGCGATCGCCCAAAAATTTTGTGGTAAGGGAACCTCTTGGCAAGTAATGGTTAAAGCCAACCCCCAACTCAAAGGGCGAATTTTCATAATTTTTTAAATTGTGTTCAGTAAAACAATCATTAAACAATATCTGCAACTATAGACCTTAGACTTTTTTCAATCCCTAATAGCAGGGTAAACAACGAGAGATTCTCAAAAATATTTTCTAACGTCAAAGCCAGAAGAACGCATTATAGCTGACTATTTGCGTCCCATATTGCCCACTATCAAACGCTTCAAATATAGTGATTTATCGACTTTGGATCAGCCAGCACCGACACTGGTTTTATTACCAGAATTTGATGGATTAGAGCAAGCGATTGCTCAATCTGCCCAAGAAGAACGCCAAGAGCAAGAGCCTTTACCAATGAACCTATCAGAGTTGTTCACTGAGGGCATTATAGCTTGTAAAGAAGAACGTTACCCCAAAGCGATAAAATATCTAGAAGACTACTGCCAAGGCTGTACAGACACTAATAGTAAAGATTACATTCAAGCCCAAATGTGGCTGATTAAAGTGTATAAAATGGTTGGACAGTTAGAAAGAGCGATCGCGCTTTGTCAGCTTTTGAGTAACCATAGTCATCCGCAAGTGAAAACTTGGGCAACTAAAAATTTACCAATGTTATCAAAAGAGGTTTCCCATGTCTAATTTGATTCTCAGCCAAGAGAACCGTGACTTGACCATACAAGAAATTAATAACCTAAAAAGGGACAAAGTTGTATTAGAACAGTCCTTGCGAGAACACCAAACCCAAACCGCAGCAGACACAGAAGATTTATTCTTAGAACTGCTAGAAATTGCTGACGCACTAGAAGCCTTGCTGGACTATCTAAAAAACAACGCCGACCCCAACCCAGAATTTATCCAGCGTTTACCCAAGTCTGTAGGGGCGGTTAATCGGAAGTTTCTCGGTGTACTAGGAAAGCGCCAAGTCTTACCTATAGAACTGCAAAGTACACAACCAGATTTTAATTTATGCCGTGTTGTTGATCGTGAAGTCAGAAATGATGTAGCAGACCAAACAATAACTAAAATCGTCCGTCAAGGGTTTTCTTTAGAAGAGAAAACCCTGCGTCCAACAGAGATAATCACATCCAAATCAGAAATTGGGGAATCGTAGCTGCTGTTTATATCAAGAAATAACTTCGTAATTAGCTGTCCATTTTCCAAAATATTAACTGTGGCACATTTTAATGTGGCACAACCAACTGAAATTTCACTGGAAATTTTTCAATAGAATATGTATATATCACTACTTATTTAAAAGCCTGTTGGAGGGCTACTATGAAATACTGTCGCCCCCGACTTCAGTTTTGCGGCGGTTGGCTGTTGGCTATACTTACCGCCATTACAGTTACCCCTGCAATCGCACAAACAGCAAACTTTGGCACTTTGAATTTATCAACAAACTTTGATTCAGCACAAGGAACAGTGCAGGGGTTTACAGGTGGTTCTTACTCATTGTCTGCCATAAGTAACCGCGATCGCGATCAAAAAGCCTGCATTGGCTTTGCCGATCCCAAACCAGATCACATTATGGTTTTGGAAAAGGACTTTCCTCAGCTAACAATCCAAGTTGATAGCAACAACAACGACACCACTTTAATCATTCAAGGCCCAGATCAAACAACGATTCGTTGCGGCGATGACACTGGTAAAAGTAAAGATGCTAGCGTTAGTGATCGCAACTGGAAAAGGGGCACTTATCGGATTTGGGTAGGTACGTTTAATCCTGGAGTCAAGCGGGATTATACTCTGAAAGTGGAGCAGCAGTAAAGTGGGGAGTAGGAGGAGCAGGGGAGCAGGGAAGAAGTTGCAGTAAGTCTTTCCCCTCAGCCTCTTGTGCCCAATGCCCAATGCCCTATTCCCAATTTTTAGGTGTAACACCTGAGAGGATAATATGGGAGAGTAGCTTGTTGTGCTTTCCGAGGGTGCTATCTCGTGCTATCTATACTACGTGCTGACTTTCGTATCATATTTGAACGTGACCCAGCTGCCCGTAACTGGTTGGAAGTTTTATTTTGTTACCCTGGTTTGCAAGCCTTGTTATTGCATAGGCTGGCTCACTGGCTGTATAGTGTTGGTCTTCCCTTTATTCCGCGCCTGATTTCTCACTTGGCTCGGTTTTTGACTGGAATTGAAATCCACCCTGGTGCAACAATTGGGCAAAGTGTGTTTATTGACCACGGGATGGGTGTAGTAATTGGTGAAACTGCGATCATCGGAGACTATGCCCTAATTTATCAAGGCGTCACCCTTGGGGGTACTGGTAAAGAATGTGGCAAGCGCCATCCTACTGTGGGCGAAAACGTCGTAGTTGGAGCTGGAGCGAAGGTACTGGGTAATATCCAAATTGGCAATAATGTCCGTATTGGTGCTGGTTCTGTTGTTTTAAGAGATGTGCCTTCAGACTGTACTGTAGTAGGTGTGCCTGGACGCATTATGTATCGTTCTGGAGTTCGGGTTTCACCTCTTGAACACAATAACTTACCAGATTCAGAAGCTCAAGTAATTCGTGCTTTAGTAGACCGGATTGAGGCGTTGGAAGAACAAATACAAACTCTTCAGCGCACCAATTCTTTAGAAAAAACTCCTGTTTTAGTAGGTTGTTTAGCAGCGAAAGAGGATGAGCTAACCCGTGATACTCGCTGGTGCAATCTTAAGGATAAAACTATCCAAGAATTTCTAGATGGTGCTGGCATTTAGTTTAACTTTAAGAGTTAAGGGTCAATCTTTTGACTCTTGACTAAATCACGGATTAATCGCTTTGCTAGACCACTCTTGCCGATCGCTACGGCAGTAAAGCCATCGATTTTGTGGTTCGCCGCGTAATTCTAAATGGTCTACTTGCACCGGATCTAGTAGCAGTAGACAAAAATTAGCCACTGGCTCAACCGGATCGGGTGCTGGTGGCTCAAAGGCTCCTGTTTCTTGGTTTCTAGGTTTACCAGGATGCGGCCAAGCAAACTGTAAACGCGCCGCATCACTCAATTCTTGCCACATTGCGATCCGGGCTGGCTGTAGATCGTGGTCATCATCACCGCTTACTAGGGTTAAACAGCCAGTGATGCGGAATTGTTCTCGTGTATTAGGGAAGTACCAGCATATTTCTGCCCAAGGTTGTTGCTGTATCTGGTCGCTTTTGGCGCTACGGTTATCGGTGATAAATTTTAGCTGGTTTGTATCTTCTAGAAAGCCGCGAAAGACGAGGGTACGATTGGCGGGGCGACCATTCGCTTGTACGGTTGCTAGTTGCAGGTAACGGGCATAAACAAGGCTGCGGTTGCGATCGAGTGCATGAGCGATCGTACCTCGCCAAGGAGCAAGAGACATTATACAATTCTGTTGGTAATCTAGCGCCAGGTATTCCTGAACATACTACCATTTAGCGCTAGTGATTCCTAAAAGTTATCTAACGCCAAGAAGCTTTAAGATTTTGCTGCTGTAATATATATAAATTCTTAATATAAATAATACCTAATGAGTTCCTTACCCGCTAATCGCGCTAATACCCTCAAAGCTGCTTTTCGTGTTTGTGATGTAGCTCCTTTAGTGAGTAATAGAGATATTGAACGTTATTATGTCAATTTATCAAAAGTTCGCAAGACAGAGGCAATTAATACTATTAAAACTCGCTTAAGTTTTCTTAAACCCGCAGAATTTTGCAGCCTTCTATTCACTGGACATCAGGGATGCGGTAAAAGTACAGAATTAAGGAAGATTCAGCGAGAATGGGAATCTCAATATAAAGTTATTTATATAGAAGCCAACGCTGAACTAGATATATTAGACGCAGAATACACAGATTTATATTTGGTAATTATTAAAAAAGTTGCTGATGTGCTATATGCATCGGAATTAAATTTTGATGCACAACTTTTAAAGAATTTTGAGTCTTGGTTTAAAGAAATTACTCAAGAAACCGAACAAACAGTTGAAAGATCAGTAAGTATTGGTGCTGAGGCAGAAGCAGGTATAAAGATTCCCTTTATTTCAAAGCTATTGGGTAAAATCCAGGCTCAAATTAAAGGCGCTGACAAACAAAGAAAGACAGTTCGTCAGAATTTACAAAAAGATATTGCTCGTTTACAAGCAGATATAAATTTGTTGTTAGGGGCTGCTTTTGTCAAGCTTAAATCAAAATACTCAGAATATGAAAAAGGATTTTTGATTATTTTTGATAACTTAGACAGATTGCCCCTAAATGTAGCTAAACATTTATTTTGTGATTACGCATTTCAATTACAAAGTTTACATTGTACGATTATCTATACAGCGCCAATTTCTATCGTCTATTCTGAAAATAATTTGGCGAACACCTTCGATACACCAAATATTGTACCGATGGTCAACATATATGAGTTTGAACAATATAAAAATGATCTAGATTATCAATGATGATGGTATAACAGCAGTTACGAGTTTAATTGAACAAAGAGTTGAAGTAGACGCAGTGTTTGAATCGCGTCAACTATTGGTAGATTTAGCGAAAACAAGCGGCGGTCACATCCGCCAATTGATGCAAATAGCATCACAAGCATTTCTTACAGCAGCAACTCGCGATCGCGAGTTGCTGCTGATGATATCACTTATGCGATTAAGCAAGAGCAGTTTAATTTTGAGCGGAGTATATCAACAGAATACTATTCTGCTTTGGCTGCGGTATATATAAACAAGGATGTTTATAAAGATGAAATCGGCAGGTTTAATGCTGTTTAATCTTTAGATTTTTGAATATAATGGCAAAAATCGCTGGAATTATGTTAATCCAGTTGTGAGGCAAATCTATGCTTTCCAAGAAGCAGTCAAATCAGCCACAAGTAACCCCTGAGTTAAATTTAGAAAAAGAAGCTTTTGTGCAAATAAATCAGCAGTCATTAGCAGAACTGTTAACCTTTATTGATTTTGCTGAGACTCAGTTAACGATTGGGTTCGTTGCTGTTAATTTTGCTGAAGATAGAAATATAGCAACCGCCAAGGCGATTAAGACGTAGACTAAAGATATTATCGTAACCTGCGATCATCTACTCTGCCATGCCTAAACCCTACAGTTACGACTTTCGTCAAAAAGTGATCCAAGCCATCGAGTTGGATGGACTCAAGAAAAGCGAAGCCAGTGAACTGTTCAACATCAGCCGCAACACGATCAACCTATGGTTGCAGCGCAAAGCCCAAACCGGAGATGTGAAGGCATTGCCCAACCGCCCTCCTGGCAACAACCATAAAATCATAGATTGGGAGCGGTTTCGGGCGTTTGCCAAAACTCATGGCGATAAAACTCAGGTGGAGATGGCTCAAATGTGGGAGGGCGACATCAGCGATCGCACTCTACAATCAGTCTTTGGAAATAAAAGAACGTATCGAAGATGTCCAAGGCAAAGCGGCGACGTTGCACCAATTGGCAATTATCTACGCCAATAAAGGGGATGTGGATGAAGCGATCGCACTCTACAATCAGTCTTTGGAAATAAAAGAACGTATTGGAGATGTCGAAGGCAAAGCGGCGACGTTGCACTGTCTGGGAATTTTCTACGCCGACAAAGGGGATGTGGATGAAGCGATCGCACTCTACAATCAGTCATTGGAAATAAATGAACACATTGGTAATGTCCAAAGCAAAGCGGCGACGTTGCACTGTTTGGGAATG
>NZ_CAXTTT010000177.1:0-11006 GCF_964247315.1 uncultured Nostoc sp. | reverse complement strand
CCATTACCCCTTATCCCCAGAGGGGGCCCCACCTTCCCCAATCTCCAGTCCTATGGCAAAAATTTTCCCAGTTCATCCGGATAATCCTCAAATTCGCCGAATAGAGGAAATAAAGTCGGCGCTCTCTAGTGGAGCAGTCATGCTTTACCCTACTGATACAGTCTATGCGATTGGTTGTGATTTGAATGCCAAGTCGGCGGTAGAACGAGTGCGGCAAATTAAACAGCTAGCAAACGATAAACCATTGACATTTTTATGTCCCTCGCTTTCAAATGTGGCAACTTATGCCTTCGTAAGTGACACAGCCTATCGGATTATGAAACGCCTGATTCCAGGGCCATACACGTTTTTGCTCCCAGCTACGAAGTTAGTACCGCGATTGGTACAAAGCCCCAAGCGGAAAACTACTGGAATTAGAGTACCAAACCATACTGTATGTTTGGAGTTGCTGGCAGCATTGGGCAATCCGATTATTTCAACTTCAGCACATCTGCCACCAGATGAAGCAGATAATGGCATGATTCGGATAGATCCTGAAACGATTCAGTCGCGGGTAGAGCTATTTGATCGTTTGGACAAGTTGGTAGACATAATTGTAGACACTGGCAAAGAACCTACTTATGAAGTATCTACTATCTTGGATATGACCGGAGACGAAGCAGCAATTATACGGAGGGGTTTAGGTTGGGAAACAGCAGCAGCATGGGTATAAGAATTTCACTTCACAGGCGCACCTCTTTGTTTCGGAAATTGTAATAAAAATAACTCCAGTTTTAAAATTGTCATATTTAAAAGTGATGTCTAGGATGGGCTGTTCGCTGAGGCAGTGGATCTAAGAGAATGGTGCTAAAACTTGGTATGGTAAGGTATTTGACAACTTTAAGAAAATGGCGGGTACTCATGTGCCAGCGTTGAGATGGTGGCTTGTGAAAAAACCGACACATTGCCAGAACTGTAACTCTTTCGTATTTCCTATAGTTTTGATATATGAGCTTTAAATGTGAGCATTATATACGGCAAGTCTTGATGGATGAATGCCTAAAGATTCTCCAGCCTAAGACGGTCTTGATTGCTGTGTCTGCGTTGTAATTACGGTGCAATACTACTGGAAAAGTCATGAAAGCTAACGTCGTCAATCTACCAAACTCTACACCCATTTTTGATAACCACATTTCGACTGAAGAATTTTTAGATAGCAGCAGCGATCGCTTGATTCAATTGCTGTCTGAGGAAATGCAAGCGCAAGTGAAAGCAACACCCAAGTGTGTAGAAGCTTTAGCAAAGCGCATAGCCGTAGAAGTAGAACGCATTTGCGACAAAAGCTCCCGCATTCAAACATCTGGGGAAATCAAGTCCTGGCAGATGACGTTGGGAAGGCATCGGATGCAAAAGTGCTTACGTTACTACCAACTAGGTTCCAAACAAGGGCGGGTGGAATTACATAGCAATTTGGGTGCTATGGTTTACCGTCATGTAACTATAGCTGGTTCCGAGTTGGGCTTTGATGCTCGTTACAGCTTGATTGAAGATTTTTTACAAGCATTTTATATCGAAGCGATTAAAGCTTTCCGTAGAGAAAACGAACTACCAGAGAATCACACGCCGCGTACTCAGCTACAATTAGCTGAATACATGGCCTTTACAGAGCAGTATGCCAAACGCCGGATCAATTTACCTGGTGGTGCAAATCAGCAATTGATTATCTTGCGGGCCCAAGGTTTTGCTCGTCGTCAGCCCCAAGAAACCACCGTGGATATTGAAATGGCGGTAGAGTCTGCTAAGGGTGAAGAAGCAGAATCTTACCAGCGTAACTCGGCGGTGCAACAGCTGCGATCGCAAATGATCGCCCAAACTAATTTCGATCCATCTGAAGAATCAGAACGCGATCGCGTCATCACTGAATTGATGAAATATCTGGAGTCTCAAGGTCAATCTGATTGTATGAACTACCTCAGTTTGAAACTTCAAGACCTCTCAGCCCCAGAAATTGACCAAATTCTCGGTTTAACCAGCCGTCAGCGCGATTATCTCCAACAACGGTTTAAATACCACGTAGAAAAGTTTGCCAAACAACACCATTGGCAATTAGTACATCAATGGTTAGGCGCGGGTTTAGAGCAAAAGTTGGGTTTATCTTCGCAGCAGTGGGAAATCTTTGTGAATCAACTCACAGAACAGCAACAGCAAATATTACAGTTAAAAACTGCACGGGAAAATGACGTTGCGATCGCTAAAGCCATCAAATGCACCCCCAAACAGCTACAAAAGCGCTGGACTCAACTTTTAGAACTAGCATGGTCTATCCGCAACGGTCATACTGAAGCTCAGACAGGTTGAAGCCAAGACGAAATCACTAAAATTTATCCAAGCTAAATTCCAGTTATTAGAGAGGTTGTTGAAGAGGTAAAAGCCAGAATCTCTCAACGATATGGCTAGAAACCTAACTAGCCTTATAGCCGCAGAACTAGACATTATTGAACCTTATTACTGGCACAAGGGGCGCGAATTTGGTTTAGGCGGTGAGTTTCTACGCTGTATTGATGCCTGCCTAAATTTAATTTAGCATTACCCCAACACATACCAGATTGTTCATGAAACCTATCGCCGCGCTACAATTAGGCGTTTTCCCTAAGTCGTTTTTTACGAGTTTAATGAACAGGAGATTATTATCTACGCTGTTTTCCACTGTTCCCAAGACCCAGAAAAATGGCGGAGTCGCTTGCAATAGTTGGTCTTTGAGACTAAAGAAAAATCCATTATTTTAACTATTATCTGAATTAATAACTCCTTGCTTACCCAAATTATTAATACATTTGTATCTATTTAGTACAAAAATACCAATAAAATCGGATTTTTTACCTATTAATCCAACCTCGTTAAGTCAAAATCAAAAATTCATATTAAGCAACTGACCATTTTTTACTACTTCTGTGAAATCCTATAATAAGCAGGACTTTTGGCAGAGGGATTGAGGATGGCTCTGACTCAAGGCGGACGGGCAAATAAGTCTGGGAATATTTTAGAAGCAAATATAGAAGCAATCTTGCATGGGCATAATTATTTTCAAGTAGGAAATTATGTCCAAAAAGAATTTATACTAAATGCTACTTTATTGCCAAAACGTTATGGAAAAGAAGTTTATATTGGAACTGGAATTTATCATACGTATTTAAAGGTTGATTTTTATGTGGTTGGCTCATCTGTGATGCCATCTGGTTTAATTTTTGAGTGCAAATGGCAAGAAAGCCCCGGTTCCGTTGATGAAAAGTTTCCTTACTTGAACATGAATATTCAGCACTATTACCCTGCACCAACTATCGTAATTTTAGGTGGTGAAGGTATGCGAGAAGGCGCAAGCAAATGGCTGAAAGCAAGAGTTAATGACAACCATAATTTATTAGCCGTTTATAGCTTAGACAGATTCATTGCTTGGGCAAATAAAAATCTTTAAAAGATGTAATTAATAGTTCGTCAATCATGCCTCTATTTTTTATATTTGAGTTAATTGAACGCGCTGCTTTAATTTTATAGGTTTCAAAATTGATATCAGTATAAATTTTTCTAATAAATTCACTATCAGAATTGCATACCATAACTTTGACACCACGACTTGCTAACTCTGCACAAGTATCTCTTAAAAGTTCTTGGTCTTTTTTACTAAAACAATTTTGACTATAAGCAGTGAAATAGCTAGTGTCACTAATCGGATAGTAGGGCGGATCAAAAAATACAAAGTCATCACTGCTAGTCGCATGATTTAAGACTTCTGTAAAATCTGCTTGTTTAATTTCTGCATGAGAAAGTGCTTGGGAGGCTGCTTTGAGTAAAACCTCAGCACAAATATTGGGATTGTTATATCTGCCTAATGGCACATTGAATTTACCCTGTGAGTTGACTCGATAAAGACCATTAAAACAAGTCTTATTAAGATAAATTAGACGAGCCGCTTTTTCTATATTAGTACCATTAGAGTTGTTTCTGATGCTATAATAATAATCTTTTCCATGTCGGATTTTATGCTCTTTTAATAGAGAAATTAATTCTTCAACACGATCTCTGACACAACAATAAGTGTTAATTAATTCAGCATTAATATCAGTTAAAATGGCTGCACTTGGTTGGAGATAGAAAAAAACAGCACCACCACCTAAAAATGGCTCATAGTAATTTTTATAACTCTTGGGAAAATAAGGAATATATTGCTGTATTAACCGACTTTTACCCCCTGCCCACTTCAAAAATGGACGCGGGCTAGTTTCCTTTGAGACTTGAATTACCATTTATTTACAATTTAACTGAAAATAATTATGACTAAATAAAGCCAATATAACCGACGAACCAAATTTTAGATTAACTGGCTAATTTTCCAGCCGCATATATTACAATTGAGTAGATAAAGCATATCAAAACAAACGTAAGTATATAACAAGGCAGTTTAGATTCAGATGTTTGACGGATTTTGGGATAACGTCTTTCGCTACCCCCGGTACTTAATTACGATCGTCTTAGGCTTGTTTCTGAACACCTTTGCGCCATTAGTGCCATTGTTGAAACGCCCTATCACCTCGATCGCTATCTTGGGTTTATTTGTGAGCGGTCTAGTCTTCCTTACTTTCACCCTACGGGCAATGTTGGGCTTGAGTACAATCTAGATTAGCGTTATATCGGGGCTGTGCCCCACAGACGATTGCTCTTAGCGTTGCTCTCGCTAAGTACTGTCTACCCTGCATCTATTTTTGTCGTACAACCTCTGTGATGAGGCGAAATTTTTATGGCTACAAATCGTCGGGTTTCCCGCGTTGCTGAACTGATCAAACGGGAAGTTAGCCAAATGCTGCTTAACGGAATTAAGGATGACCGTGTGGGTACTGGAATGGTCAGTGTTACTGATGTTGATGTTTCCGGCGATCTCCAACACGCCAAAATCTATGTCAGCATCTATGGTACGGATGAAGCTAAGGTAGAGACAATGGCAGGCTTAAAGTCGGCCACAGGTTACGTCCGCAGCGAACTTGGGGCGCGGGTACGGCTACGTCGTACACCAGAAGTAATATTTCTCGAAGATCGCTCCATAGAACGTGGTAATAAGGTATTGGCACTACTAAACCAACTTAACCACGATCGCCCACCAGAAAATCTAGTAGCAGTAGAAGACAGCACTGTTCAAAATGATGATGAATTCTCCGAATAAGTAACTAAAACAACAATGTAACTTCAGAACAATTAATCTCAGCAAATTCGCCAAACAGTTTACAGACGTGACTAGATCGCGTCTGTTTTAATGTGAACATAACCTAATTCAGCAAGACACTTCTTTTCTTGTAGGCGAAACAAAGTTTAAACATTCTTCCTTGCTAAAACTTCATTCCTTGATGAGTGGAATATTCACCAATTCTGTATTCTGGCTTTTGTTTATGTGTGTTCATCTTACGAATTAGAGGATTACTCCACCCTTTTAAAGATGTTTTTCAAAATAAAACTGGATAATGTTAGTGCTGAAATTAACTAATAAATTACGGACTTACTTAAGAAATTGTTAACAGATGCTATGGTAAAAGCCTTCGTAGTATACTTTAGCCGTTATGTTTTGCAACAGTTTATACCCAAGGAACTGACAAATATTATTGTGTTGTTTACCTTAGATGAATACCAGCAGTTATAGATCCAGCTTTTAAGGTGATTATTTGATAAGTAAGCGATGCCTTCGGCGGGCTACGCCTACGCGATATAAACTCTTCCTACCCACCAAATCTTGCCTAAAGACAGTAATGGCAAGATTTTCAGACTTGTGGCATCCAAGTCATACAGCTACATAAGCAGGTTAAGTTAACTACTTGGAACTTTTTTTGTAAAGCGGATTTCCCGATAATGTCAGGATTCGTTGACTTTCTTAACATTTCTTGAAATATTTTCTGGAGATGTAGCGTCAAAATAAAAATAGTTCCGTATAGCAAACTACAAAATTGTAGCCACAAGTATAATTTCTGTAATGTTTGTTCCTTATTTTTAACGGGAACACTATCGTAAGTGTTAATTTGTGAGTAAAAAACATGAGTGTGAATACGGTGCCTTCTATCAGTTACTACTCTCTAGATGTGATTCAAGACGAAGCACGCCGACTGGTGCAAAAGGGAATGATTAGCCGACAACAGCCAATATATACCCTCTGCCAATACATTCCAGCGAGAGAGTGGGTTTGCGTTGAATGTGAATTAGAGAAATGTGACTTTTTGTTACGCGATCGCATTGGCGACCTAATTGGTCGCGAACAGTGGGACAACGACTAATCAATGTTTGATGTCGGGTTTGGGATTGGGAGTTTGTTTTTGATGTGTGGATGTCACCATCAACGATTCAACGTTCAATCTGAGAGATAATCTCTGGTTTTTAATGAGCATTGCCCTATACAGAATCTTGCGTTTTTGATTAACACAGAAGCAGTTGAGTCTGAATTTATACAACTTTTCAAGTTAAAGAAGGCATCAAAACCATTTGTTCTGTACATCTGGTGTCACGGCTTGAGTTTAGTATGTAGATTCTGTGAAGTTCCTACATCGATCTGATAGAAGTGCAGGAACTTCACTTTTGACTCGCAATTTATTGCATCGCTTCCCTCAAGTAAGTGATAACCTGCTTGCTGTTCAAAGCCAAAATCTGTCTGGAAAAGTTTGCTAAGTCGGGCTAACCGTCACCAGTTGCCACCACAAAGGGAACCTCCGCCAGCAACTGGCTCAACCTTCACAAAATCCAAAATTTTTATAGTATTTTTCCTAAAAAAATCTCGAAAAGCATAGAAAAATCGGATGAACTATTATCCTACTTGCTCTAAATATTGATTAATGTCTTCAATGATGCGAGTAAGTTCAGCTTCAGTAGTCAAGCGAATGTTGACATTGCGGACAGTCAGCAAAACTTTGGCTGCGAAGGGCGTTGGCCAGATATTCGGATTACAAAAAACTTCTAAAAATACTTCACCCGTATAACGATATTCCAAGGGAGGCTGGGGAGTGACTCTACCACCGCCAGGAGTTGGTTTAGCAGCGATCGCTTTTAGGCGTTCCATGAGTTGATCCGTCGCTGTCTTTAATTCTCGTGCTGCTTGGGGTGAAAAGCTAAAGGAGACTGAACCTTCAATTAAGTTCAATGTTAGAGGAATTGAAGACATATTTTTTTATTTAAAACTTCTTGACAAGTATTTATATTACCGGAAGAAGGGGTCTGAATCCCACTGCGATAGTTGCCGGTGCTTCTTCAAAGACCACTAGTACCCCAAGGCGGAAGTCAAAAGTCAAAAGTATTATGGAATGGACTTTTAGAGTTTTTAAATGGTTACTCTGTTTATGCCGTGACGTACTAGGGCGTGTCATCAATTGAGCCAAATAATAGAAGCAGCAAGATAAATTGCACCCAGAAAGTTGGCAGCGCGTTTGTCCTAGCGCGTCGCAATTGCCCGATACTGTTTGAGTTTGGCAAAGAAGTTTTCAATCAGGTGACGAGCTTTGTACAAATCTTGGTCGTAGTCACGAGGGTGATTACGGTTACGCTTGGGGGGAATCACTGCGGTTTTACCCTGTGCCGAATCAGCCGCTCAATTACTCGCTCATCCGCATCATCGGCTTTGTCTGCTAAAACTGTGTCAGCAACAATGTTGGGTAGCAGTTGGTCGGCTCCATCAAGGTCAATAGAGGTTATAGAGAGACTTAACTCTTACTGCGTAAGACTTTGATACACTTCGTTTGTATTTATTTGTATTTTGAGGTCTACATTAGAAGTCATAGAATTTGATGTGATAAATTATCTATGACTTACGATAACCGCGCTGAAGTAAGAAAGGTTTTAATTATTACCCTATTACTCAACCTATTTGTAATGGGATTAAAAGCACTTGTGGGCTACTGGACAGGTTCTTTGAGTTTGCTAACTGATGCCTTACATAGTGTGACAGATAGCGCCAACAACGTTTTAGGATTAATTGCGAGTACATTTTCTTCTCCACAACCCGATCGCGAACATCCTTACGGACACAGCAAGTTTGAAGCTGTGGGCGCTCTAAGAATAGCCTGTTTTGAAATTCTGTAAGGAGCAATCGAGCGAATTCTCAAAGGTGGTGGTGAACCGATAAAAATATCGCCACCTGAGTTGTGGTTATTACTAATTGTGCTGGGTGTAAATATTTTCGTAGCGTTTTATGAACGTGCTGTGGGTAAGCGGGTAGGTAGCTCAATTCTCATAGCTGATGCGACACATACCATGAGTGATATTTGGGTAACAATCTCTGTAATTGGCGGCTTGATAGGAGTTTGGCTAGGTTATCAATGGATGGATTTGGTATTAGCTTTTCCTGTCGCCTTGTTGGTATTTTGAAGTGGCTGGTCAGTTTTAAAAGAGAATTTGCCTTGGCTTGTGGATCAAATGGCGATCGCACCAGAAGCAATACACGCGATCGCTACTTCTGTTCCAGGTGTAATTAATTGTCATGCGATCGCTTCTCGCAGCATTCTTGGTCAAGTTCATTTCATGTGCATTTTTATAGTACTAAAGTATTATTTATTAGCGATCGCAATGTGCCAGTTGCGTAAGTCTTGTTTTAAAATGCTTGATTTTCTGTTAAGTTAATTACCAATAAACTGATACTATTGATAATTAACTCAAAACCTTACTTGATCTTACCAAACAAGGATTCTAGGAATTGTGTGTACGCCATAGAGATCAGTTCCTAAGTCTTACGGGCCACAACGTACATACTGACAGTTGTGTAGTCTTCAAGACCAGGAACTTTATTCAGAAGGCGAAACAAGGGCATCACTTTGGAAGCCCCTTTTGTTGCATTTAATGTCTCATTAACAATCACAAATCCTGCTTGATTAAAGGCTTGCAGGAAGTCGCGGCGCTTAAGTTTATTGAGTCCAAGGTCATAGATCGAATGGCACTCGATTCCAGGATGGTATTTATGGTATTTATTATAACCTGCAACAACACGCGCATCGCCAATAATGAGATGCGCCCATGGTATCTTGATGCGCTTTCCAATTGCGTGATATCCATGATCGCCAAAAGGACTGTAGTAAAGTGGACTAAAACCAGTTATCAGTAAGCCCCCTTGGCGTAGAACTCGTTTTATTGAAAGAAGAACTCGCTCTATGCCCATGATGTGTTCAAAAGTGTCTTTGGAAATTACGATATCAACCTGGCCATCAAGCGTCGTCAGGTTGTCAATGTCCAAGTGATGAAACTCTGTTCTGTTAGCAATATCTGGGTAGCGTTCCGCTACGATATTGCGCGCAAATTCGATACGGCTACTTATAAGGTCAAGACCGATTACCCGCTGCGCTCCGGAAATGGCTGCATCAATGCACAGTGCGCCATGTCCACAGCCGACTTCGAGGACAACTTTACCGGATAAGTCTGGACGACCGCCAAAGCGACTCCAGTACATTTCGGATTTTATGACTTGTGCCTGAAAGTATTTTAGAGAAAAGTCTTCATCTGGTACAGCAAAATTATCTTCAGTAAATTCGTAGTTTGCAGAGGGATCTGTAAAAGTTTCTTGACTCATGGGTTAAACTTGTCAAATGGCAATACAGGATACATTTAGTTTATACATTACATCAATATAAATAGCAATTGATATTGAAATCTATCCTACTAAATAATATTTTGTTAATCCAGATGTGGATTTTAACAAAGTCAATAAGTCAATAAATGCGTCAAAGCAAAGTTTAATTGTAATTAAGCGCGCTTTTGAGTTGCTGTGGAACACGTCAACCATAGATTAAAAATTTTTCGGATTTTCAGCCAGCGATACCGCAATCGCAGAAAACGCAACTTGCATTGCTTTTTCTGCGATTGCGGGAGCATCCTACTTTGGCAGATTTACTAGTGGTGGCAAAATAGAGGGAAACATATAAGCCCTACATCAAACTGATGACTCAAGAAAAACTCTTCCCGTCTGCAAGCCTGTCTGCGAGAACTAGCAAGCATACTATATGAAGAAACAAACCCCGCCCAATTAAACAACCTGGAAAGCATCGAAAAAACCGTGCGATGCCTACGGCGGTAAACAACGCAAATTTTAGAACAAGTTAGCCCGCAAATAGCCCTTTTTTTATCGAACAAGCAACAGGAATCAACACAGGAAAGACCCGAAAAGTAAAAAGTTGTGTGGGAGTCCTGAAGTTGAAAGCTAAACAAGCCGAAAGATTAGGGTTGAAGTCACGTTCTCAATTAAGTCCGCTGCTGGAAAAATGTTGTCTACGTCTAAGTGCCAACGAGTCATCAGGACTTACGCAACTGGCACAGAGCGATCACTATTTTATAGTATTTACGTACTATATACAATTAAGGCTTTATTTGTCAATTTTCAAGGTAAACAAGTGAAAAATTTTTGCGCCTATCTCGACCAGCATCGCCATCGGATTGTCGATTACGAATATTATCAAGCTGAACAACTCTGTTCCATTGATTCAGGCGCAGTAGAGTCAGCAATCAAAGTCCTTGGCAAACGAATCAAAATCTCTGGAGCACAATGGAAAACTGAAAATGTCAATCAGGTTCTGTCTGTACGTTGCGCTTACATGAATGGTTTACTAGCTATTTAACTTAATCCACCATTATTGCTAGTTATTCAAGAGGGTCGATATTGCCATAAAATCTTCTCCACCAACAAATTGAATCTAGCCAGTTCATACTTGAACAAGGCTTGCGATCGCACCCTTTATTTGGCTGCAATTTTTCCTTGCACCTAAACCTTAATCTGACTTTTCCCGTTATTTCCTTGATGGAGTGATCGCTTACTATACCCCTAGCCTAAAGCCCTATTATCTCGTAATTTTTTGTCATTAAAATTAATTTGTTGAGAATAAAATATCGTGTGAAACTCTTGCTATTTCGTGTTTATTTATTTTTAATCAAAGCTGAATTTTGGTTGGTGTGTAGATGAGAAAACTTCTATCTAATACCAATTCTCTATGAAGTTGCACTTAATAAAGCTCTTGTGATGTAATCCC
>NZ_CAXTTT010000176.1:0-11349 GCF_964247315.1 uncultured Nostoc sp. | reverse complement strand
GAGGGAGTCATTGCCCGCACCACCTCTGAGCATGTCGTTCCCACTTAAGCCGTCAATGAGGTCATCTCCGCCCTGACCATTGATGACATCATCTGAGTTGTCAAAGCCGCTAACATTATTGTTCAGATCATTAAGAAAAGTGACTGTATTTTTATTGAAGATAATGCTTTGGGTCGAGTTGGCATTGAAGACATCAAAGCTATCTATGGTGCTAGT
The DNA here is from genome assembly GCF_964247315.1 of uncultured Nostoc sp. GTDB lineage: Bacteria > Cyanobacteriota > Cyanobacteriia > Cyanobacteriales > Nostocaceae > Nostoc. The sequence continues at coordinate 11,133 of NZ_CAXTTT010000176.1, read as the reverse complement.
TTGTCCATCAAATAGGATATTGCCCAAGTCTACAGTGGCCCCTGTAGATTTGCTCAAGTTTTCCAGGTTTTCCAGGGCAAAGTTTTGCAGGATAACCGAGGCATCAAAAAACCTCATATAAGCATCCCCTGCAAAGCTGATTTCCAAATTGTTGCTTTTTTGGGTCAACAACAAATTTTGGGCACTGGTGCCATCGCCCTCGAATTCTAGGGTATCCACTTCGGCAATGACTGCTGCTGTCGGGTTTGTCCCTTTACCTACACCACCAAAATCGGTGATGATCGTAGTATCATCGTTGTTGTAGTAGTAGAAGACGAATTTATCGTTGCCGCCTCCACCACTTAAGGTGTCTTTGCCACCGTTAGGATATATGGTATCGTTGCCTGCAAGACCCTTAATCGTATCCGCTTCATTATAAGTACCCTGTAGGATATTATCACCGTTAGTTCCAATGATATCTGCCATAACTTTTACCTTTTTAAATCATTTTTTTCAGTAACTTCAGTTGTCAATTTGCAGATTGTGCTGTTTAAAGGCGCAAAAATTCACTGAAATCTACATACTTTATACGTCACCCTTGAGGAACAGTAAATTTCTCGGAAATTTCCCCGATTCCAAGGTTTTTACGTATACTTTTTTTATGAGTCTCAAACTATTTAAATCTTAAGCACTGTACCAATTAATTAGGGTGTGAATTTGCTATAACTAGTCATTTCAGGCTTTTTTTATTATCCTTGTTGAGTAATAATCACTCTTTTAAGTATCGAAAAATTCATCTTCAATGCCTAAAATTCATCTTTCATATTTGTTTTTTTGCCAGCGCCTAAGTCCTACTAAAAGATAAAATAATCAACAGTTGACTCTTAGTCGGGAAAAAGATTTTGATGCCTTCCTTGTAGGCTGTTATCCGTGGGTGTCTAGCTTGAAAATAGAGAACATCTCAAGAGCCTCAAAATAATTACATAGTCAATATCATACTTAGATGTCTATACTTAAATACTCATCTTTGCATACTCTTCACATTACTTGCTAAAAAATGTATAACAAGTATTGAGCTTTGTATATTCTTCATATTCTTTTATGTCTAGGCAATAAAAAAGTAGAACCTAGTAGGCAAATATTTTAAGAAGTGATAAAAATACATGTTTTCTTTTTTCAAGGCTGCGATACCTTCTCCTGTCGGAGACGCTGCGCGAACCCTAACGCCTGCGGTTTTTGCTAGCCTATGCCTTGGTTAACTTATACTACGATCAAGAGCGATCGCCTGCTAATGTATATGCGTGCAAGAATAGCTATAGGTTATAAAACTTATCAACGCAGACATAAACCAACTTAACCAAGAATAGTGCAAACCATCCACACCCATGCCAAAAGTTAAGGAATAAAACCCAACACCTACTCTCTGTTAACGTGAGTTCGACAACTAAAAAATGGCAGGAAGCAATGCAGGCAAATCTTTTGGATAAATGTCAATCGACGGTTTATTTGGCAAATAGGTGTAAGCAGCCAAACCAGCCATCAGATTGACCAAAAAGCTAAACACACTACGATGTCATAAGTGTTCTATTTAACACATGTGTTTGAGATGGTCATTGAGGGACTCAATTACCGCTCGTTTGCGTAAAATAATTTTATCAATCAGTTTTACCAAACGGTTTTTCATCTTCTTCTTGGATTTAGTGACTAACTTTAAACCTCGCTCATATAACTCCTCAAATAATTTTTGTGAAATATATCTTCGGTCTCCAAAGAGTTTACCAATTAAATCTTTAGTCATTTCTGGTACTGGCTTACGGTCGTCAACGTTGGCAGGAGTCAGCTAGAATGCCAGCCATTCCCCACAATCGTTAATAATCAAATGGAGTTTAAATCCAAAGTGCCAGCCAACAGAATTTTTACCCCATTTCACTAAGCCTTTAAAAACTTTATGAGCGTGGGAGCGGCAATTATGGCAAACATCAATCGGGGTAGAATCGATAAAACTAATCTCTGTAATCTCCCCTGTACGTATATGCAGAAAACAACACAACAACATTAAAGACCAAGGCATCAGTTCCACAAACCTTGTGTAGCTGACCAAGTTGGGAAACGCCTCACGCCAGCTTTGTAGCACGTGCAACGTGTAAAACTCCTTAAAAGTCTTATAACCACTACCATGAAACGCAATTACTATTGTCATCACTTCTGATAAATGCATCCTTGAGCGATTACGACGCTCTCCTTTTGTGGATGGTAACTGTGGTACTTGTTGCCACAAGTTCTCCCACTGGTTGCAAAAATCATCTACGTCCCAGAAAATTTCTGTGATGTCGAGGCGAGATACAATGGTAGACATAGCCGAGACCTGCTTTTTATTTGATATTTTTAGTCTCGGCGTTTTTTTGCGACTTTTTTCTCCATTCTCAATCAATCTTAGCGATCGCTTTAGCCTAGACTACGATCAAAAATTAAGCGATCGCCTGCGGTTTTTGCTAGCATACGCATTAAGCAAGAATTGTTAGAAGTTGCTAAAATTACAAACGCAGATATGATCCAACTTAGCCAAGAACACTTGCAAACCATCCGCACCCATGCCGAAAGCACCTACCCAGATGAGTGCTGTGGTATAATTTTGGGCTATCTGGCTAATGAGGGCAAAACTGTGGTAGAAGTCATGCTAACAGAAAATGCTTGGAATACAGAAGCGGCTGCTGAGTTTCCAGGGGAACGCATAACAGAAAGTAAAAGACGGCAATATACGATCGCACCCGAAGTTATGTTAAAAACACAAAAAGAAGCACGCGATCGCTCATTGAACATTATCGGGATTTTTCACTCCCACCCAGATCATCCTGCTATCCCTTCAGAATGCGATCGCCTATACGCTTGGCAGGGATACTCGTATATAATAGTTTCCGTCCAAAACGGCAAAGCTGGAGAACTCAAAAGTTGGAGCCTTGATGATACTCATCAGTTTCAAGTAGAGGAAATTGAAAATATAAAATAGGCTTAGTTTAAAGACAGTCACTTATAGCGGTTTTCGCCGCTATCACAGATGAAAATTCGTCTTTCCCACTCCTATGTCTATATAAGATCCAGTTTTTCGATAGGATTAATATTCCGCTTTCCCACATGATAACTGCTATGCTCAATCCCAATCTGGATTTTGTATAAACATCTTTAAGCACTACATAATTATGGATATAATACTTGCTATAGGCAATTACTAGAAAATTACTATCGTGTATAGCAAGCAAGAATCTAGCAAACAAGCGGACATAAGACTGGGAACCGATAAAGGTTCCTTGAGATTGCAATTCAGTAGCCGTGTTTCCCAACAGTTTTACGGAAAGAAACAAAAATATATAGGCTTAGGTAGACACGATTCAGACGAAAACAGGAAATGGGCGAACAGGATTGTTAGACGGATACAAGAGGATATTGATTATCAAAATGGTACTAACTTTGACCCTAGCCTTAATAAATACCTTGAACTCAAAAGCAATATTATAGAACTTCCAGGTAGCTTGATACTGCCCACGCTTAGGCAACTTTGGGAAGAATATGTAGATTGGAAAGTGAATACAAAGCAAATATCAACCGCTACATTATTAGGAAGATATAAACAAAATTTTGGTTATTTATTAGCTAGTTATTTTGATAAACCATTAACCGCAGAGTTAGCACAAACAATAATAGATGACTTGTGTGCTAGGCGTACCAATTCTGATTCTATTGGCAAGCTATTCAGTGCTTTAAGTTCTATGTCACAAAGAGGTATAAACGATGGCTCAATAAAAAAAGATTATTTTTCAGAAATTAAAAAATTTTACAAGCCACCCACAAAATCAAAACAATTGCAGGAAGAAGAGGACAATAGAGCGTACACAATTGAAGAAAGAGATTTAATAATTAATTCATTCTATTCATCCAAAAAAAAATCATTTAGACAAATGGCAGAATTAATCGAGTTCTTGTTTCTCACTGGTTGTAGACCGGGTGAAGCTTTTGCTTTGAAGTGGAAACATATTGAATTAGATAAAGGATGGATACGTTTTGAGGACGCTTACAGTTCTGTTAGCAAAGAAATTAAAAATACTAAAACTAACATCGTTCGCATTTTTAAATTAAAAAAAATGTCCCGACTAGCATTGTTACTTGAAAGAATAAAAGCAAAAAATAAAGAATTTATCTTTGAAGATTTAGTGTTTACTAAAATGAACGGTAAGCGTATTTCTTTGGATGCATTAGCGGGAGTTTGGGATAAAAAGTACAGTGAGGGAAAGATTTACAATGGAATTGTTATCGCATTAGCAGAAGAGGGGAAAATAAGCTATCTAAAACCTTATTCAACACGTCACACTTTCATTAGCATTCAGGCTAATAATGGTACAGATTTAGCTTTAATAGCTGATGTTTGTGGAACGAGCGTAGATAAGATAATGAAACACTATTTGCAACCAGATAAACAAAGAGAATTAACAGACATTTAGGCTTTTATTACCTATATTTATCCAAGTAATACTTCAAGTAAATTTAGAGGTAGAGACATATATCAAGACTAAATAATAACCCCACCTTGTAGTTTTAGGTGGGGTTTTATATTAATAATTACACTTGGATTATTCGCAGTGTAACTCTTTATTTTTTAACAGACTCTCAAACAATGCAATTCTTTCATCGCTCCTTGCTAAAAATTAGATTCCTCTAAAGCGAAGCTTACAAGTTTGGAGAACTTAACAAATTATTTGTCGCTGCGGTCAAATAATTTATCGCTCTACATTTGTATATCCTCAATTCCAGGGTTTTTGTATATTCTGAATTCCAGGACTTCCCGCAGGACTGCTAGGATCGACACTTGATTGACCTATACCTGGTCCAATTGCAGCTAGACCAATAGCTAGAGCGGCAGCTAGAACTGAAGCGGCAGAAACTAATGGATCCATAATGCTCCTTTTACCTTAGTTATTGTGAAATCGACTACATAGTAAATGTATCAAGCTGAAAACAGGATAGTCAAGGGTTCAGACAAAATATCCTACTTTTCCCACTTTTCCTACTTTTTTTACAAAGCGTTACAAAATAGGAACTTATTCGCTGATGAGTGTGAAAGTATGTCTGTTACGTCGTTACTGCCACCAAAAATAAAATTACAGTTTTGCAGTGTCTAGAATGCTTGCTACACACACCTTTTAGAAAAAAGACTCTCAAAGGTGAGTGTGATTTTAGTTGTTGATCAGCTATTTAGTATAGGTGGCATACACAAAAAAACCTCTAGAATGCTTATTCTTAGAGGGTTTTATTTTATCCAAGTATTACTCTGAGATTTTCAGAATTACTGATATATATCTACCTATTCTCCATCAACCGATTAATTAATTCCTGTTGTTCGAGTACCTGATAAAAGTTGCTTTCCAGTCTCAGTATGTTTTTAGAAATCAAATCGCAGTCCTATACTATTTACTGTTGCCTTCCTTTCTTTTCATCTAGTGCTTTTTGAACGGCATCTCTGCAAAACTGTGCTGGATTATCCTGCTTCTGTATTTCTTCCTTCATTTCCTTGGTAGCTCTAAAAGTAACATTTTCAGTTAATTCTTTACTCGGCGGATTGTCAAAGTTTTGAGGATTACCCTTACGGTTAGGCATTGTTGAGAGATGTAAACATAGCTTGTTTCGGCGCAAGCATCGAAATACAGTTTTATTCGGTAGGTAATTTACCCTGAGAAAGTTGTTACCTACCGATACCACTTTTAGAAAATGGCTACTCTATGTTTACACGAACAGAACTTGAAAGCAAAACTATCCAAGAATTACGTGATTTATGCCGTCGATACGGATTGAAACCAACTGGTAACGCTGGTTATAAAACTAGCTACGTTACTTCACTTATAGCCTTCCCTGCGATCGCACTCAATCAGATGAAAGAAGGAAGAGGAATAAAAAAGTTGAGCTTTGAGGCTTTTCAAAATATTGGTGCTGCATTGGATCAAGTGAATGATCCAACCGATGAACAGGCAGCACTTATTAAGCTGACGATGGAAGAGAGGAGATTACACGCTCCGCAGTCATGGGAACAGCAAACACTAATCAACCTCTACAAGGCTAAACAGAAATTAGAGGAGGTTATGTATTTGCTTGGTGAGTAGATAGGTTAAAAATTTCAAGCTAATAGCAAAAGACCTCATGGGAGGTCTTCTTTTTATGAATATGTTCAGAATACTTGGAGTAGTACTTGGAGTAGAAACAACATGATGAATGTATGAGTATATATTGAGCATTATACTTAGTATTAATTTATATTTATCGTACTAATTTATTACTTAAAATATAATATTTGAGCATTAAATGAGCATTTTTTATAATTTATAGGCTAAAAGTATTGATTTTACGTTATTTAAATCTTTCGCCATGAAAGGGGCATACAGTACACAAGCCTAGTGGTAAACTAGACTATTACTAGTAAAAAACAGCTAATACTAAATTTACTTCTAGACACTACTAAACACTAAATTACTATTTTAATACTAGAATTACTAGATTAAACCTTAAAACTATTGGTACATGGTATGTCGCTCAATCCTAATCCGGATGAAATCCAGTTGACCAAAGACGATTACGAACGCTACTCCCGACACCTGATTTTACCGGAAGTAGGACTAGAAGGACAGAAGCGCCTGAAAGCCGCTAGTGTAATGTGTATCGGTACAGGTGGATTAGGTTCACCACTACTTTTATATTTGGCGGCGGCGGGTATTGGACGCATCGGGATTGTCGATTTTGATGTTGTCGATACTTCTAATCTGCAACGCCAAGTAATTCACGGTACATCCTGGGTGGGTAAACCCAAAATTGAATCGGCAAAAAACCGCATTCACGAGATTAACCCCTATTGTCAAGTTGATTTATACGAAACCCGTCTGAGTTCCGAAAACGCCCTGGAGCTTATTCAACCTTACGATATCGTAGTGGATGGTACTGATAACTTCCCCACCAGATATTTAGTTAACGACGCCTGCGTATTGCTGAATAAGCCCAATGTTTACGGTTCAATTTTACGCTTTGAAGGGCAAGCTAGTGTATTTAATTACGAAGGTGGCCCGAATTATCGTGACCTTTTCCCAGAACCACCACCACCAGGAATGGTTCCTTCTTGTGCAGAAGGTGGCGTATTGGGAATTTTGCCAGGAATTATTGGTTTAATCCAGGCAACCGAAACTGTTAAAATTATTCTAAGACAAGGCAACACTCTCAGCGGGCGATTGCTGCTATACAATGCCTTGGATATGAAATTTCGGGAGTTGAAACTGCGTCCAAATCCAATTCGCCCAGTGATTGAAAAGCTGATAGACTACGAAGAATTCTGCGGGATTCCACAAGCTAAGGCAGAGGAGGCAAAACAGCAGATGGAAAGTCAAGAAATGACCGTCAAGGATTTGAAGGAGTTGTTAGATAGCGGTGCGAAGGATTTTGTACTGCTGGATGTCCGCAACCCCCATGAGTACGACATTGCCAAGATTCCGGGTTCAGTGTTGGTACCCTTACCAGACATTGAAAATGGGAATGGCGTTGCTAAGGTGAAAGAAATATTAAACGGTCATCGTTTAATTGCTCATTGTAAAATGGGCGGACGATCGGCAAAAGCCCTTGCCATTCTCAAGGAAGCCGGGATTGTCGGCACAAATGTTAAAGGCGGAATTACCGCTTGGAGTAAAGAAATCGATCCTTCAGTTCCGGAGTATTAAAAACGCTCCGCTTTCTCTAAGTGGATGAGGAGAGCAGGGGAGCATACTTCGACTACGCTCAGTAACCGGGGGAGCAGGGGAGCAGAGGGGAAGTTTTAGTAAGTAAGTTCTTCCCCACTCCCCAATCCCAATTCCCAATTCCCATCTCCTTATGACTACCTTGAAATCTCATCTAAATATTTTATGGGTGCAAGTTTGGGTGTTGGCAGCGGTGCAGGGAGCAATTACCCTCTCGTGGTTAATTTATAATATCTATTTGCCGCAACTTCTGACTCAGTTTGGTTTTTCTGCCTCATTGGCAGTTGGTTTGGTGCTAGTCGAAAATGCTTTGGGTGCGGTGCTGGAACCAGTGATGGGTGGACTTTCAGACCAAGCTAGACGCTGGGTAGGAACTCGGTTTCCTTTTATCTCAGTAGGTATGATTCTTGCATCGGCTTTGTTTATTGCCATACCATGCGTTGTAAGTTTGATTCCGCCTACTATCGTGATGCGATCGCTCTTACCTATAGTATTGGTTGCTTGGGCATTAGCAATGACAATATTTCGCTCTCCAGTTATGTGCCTATTGGGGATGTACTCGACACCAGCCCAGTTACCTTTAGCAGTAAGTTTTGTCACTTTAACAGGCGGTGTGATTGGGGCTTTTAGACCGATAAGCTACAAGTTTATTTTAAGCTTAGGCCCAGTTTATACCTTTGCGACCGGTTCTTTTGTGATGCTGGGGGCAGCGGCTGTATTGCGGTTAGTCAATCCCCCAGAAGCACCAGTGAATAGACACCAAGCAGAAACAGTAAAATTGCCCTTACAGAAATTGGCGTTGATTTTAGGAACTGGTTTCGGTGTCGCGTGGGGTATTCGATTTCTCATGGATGTCTTGGGTAAAGTGCTGAAAGCCCAACTGAATACTGATAATATTGATGTGCTGATGGTGTGGATTGGACTAGCGATCGCAATTGCCAGCATACCCGCTGGAATCTTCGCTGTCAAAATTGGTAATCGTCAAGCAATGCTTTGTGGGATCTGTGCAATCATTCCTTCGTTATTGATAATGATATCTGTGGGCGCACAAATTCCGATAATTGTATTAATTGTTGCTAGCTTTAGTTTAATTGTCAACGGGGCAATTCCTTTTGCTTTAGGGTTAGTACCCCAGCGGTGGGCGGGATTAGGAATTGGGACGTATTTTGGTGGGTTTGCTTTAGCGATGAGTTTATTTGGTGTTATATTTTCCCAGCCGCAAGCAATAACACCTTTTATTGGTGCTGTTGGGGGTGCATTGGCATTTTTCCTGGCTGGTGTTTGCATTGCGATAAGTGGGATTTTTGAAACGCAGAGAAACGCAGAGGTTTAACGCATAGGCGCTTCGCCTTCCCGCAGGGTAGGGACGCAAAGTTATCCTCTGCATCCCTCTGTGTACGAATTACGAATTACGAATTACGAATTAGCTACGGGTTTCACTTGACTCAATAAACTGTGCAGTTTTTCGCCTTCAATGACCTCTGTTTCTAAGAGTTGAGTAGCGATCGCTTCTAGCAAGTCTCGATTCTGTCTGAGAATCTCTAGGGCTTGTTCGTGGGCTGTTTCCACGATTTCCTTGACTTCGATATCAATCGCTTTCGCCGTATCTTCGCTTACCAATCTGCGAGGATTAGTAGTACCATTGCCCAAAAATGCTGCTTGTTGTCCTTGTTGATAAGCCAATGGCCCTAAGACTTTACTCATGCCATAAGCTGTTACCATCCGTTCTGCCAAGTCAGTTGCTCGTTGCAAATCGTTGGAAGCACCTGTGGTAATACTATTAAATACAACCTCTTCGGCGGAACGTCCACCCAATAAAGTGGCAATCTGACCCCGCAATTCTGCTTCATTCATCAAAAAGCGGTCTTCAGTTGGTAATTGCAGAGTGTAGCCCAAAGCAGCCATCCCACGAGGAATAATCGAAATCTTTTCTACACGACCGTTTCCTGTTGTCAGCGTCCCGACCATTGCGTGACCAACTTCATGGTATGCAACAATCTTTTTCTCAGTCTCGTTCATCACGCGACTCTTCTTCTCTAAACCGGCGACTACCCGCTCAATTGCTTCGGCAAAGTCTTCTTGAGCAACCTTTTCACGCAGATTGCGCGCTGCCAATAATGCAGCTTCGTTCACCAAGTTTGCCAAATCTGCGCCAGCAAAACCGGGGGTACGAGTAGCGATCGCTCTTAAATCTACATCATCTCCTAATTTTACCTTTTGAGCGTGAATCTTGAGAATTGCTTCACGATCAGATAAATCGGGACGGTCTACTAACACTTGGCGGTCAAAGCGGCCTGGACGCAGCAATGCAGGATCTAGTACTTCGGGGCGGTTGGTAGCTGCTAGCACAATTACCGTTGCATCCCCAGCTGCAAACCCATCCATCTCAGTTAGTAATTGGTTGAGGGTTTGTTCTCGCTCATCGTTACCACCGTAGAAGCCGTTACTGCTACGAGACTTACCGATCGCATCTAATTCATCAATGAATACAATACAGGGAGCTTGTTTTTTGGCCTGTTCAAACAAATCCCGCACTCTAGAAGATCCTACACCGACGAACAATTCTACAAACTCGGAACCAGAGATGCTGAAAAATGGAACTCCTGCTTCTCCTGCTACGGCTTTCGCTAAAAGTGTCTTACCAGTACCTGGAGGACCAACCAACAATACACCTTTGGGAATCCTAGCGCCAATTTGCGTAAACCGTGCCGGAGTCTTGAGGAAATCTACAATTTCCACTAACTCAGTTTTTGCTTCTTCTACCCCAGCTACATCTGTAAAGGTGATTTTAGCGGATTCGCCTTCAACGTAAACCTTAGCCTTGCTCTTACCAATGGAGAGAACACCTTGGGGGCCACCACCACCGCTACCACGGGCGAGAAAGAACTGCCAAATACCAATAAAAATCAGTGGTGGAATCACCCAACTTAAGAGGGTTGTAAACCAAGTATTTTTGGGTGGTGGTGTAGCAGCAAACTCAACTCCCTTTTCTTCTAGCAGTTTGGGTAACTCTAAATCAAAGATTGGTGTAGTTGCAAATACCGACGGCGATTCGGCATTTTCTGTTTTTAGTTGGTAAAGAATCTGGTTTTGACCAACGGAAACGCGGCTGACTTCCCCTTCCTGTACTTGATGAATAAATAAGCTATAAGGAACACCAGTAGGGCCAGAAGCAAATAAACCAGGCAGAAATAAATTTAAGAGCAGGAATAGCCCTGATACTGCCAGTAATATATTAGCAACGATCCGAAACCGAGGTGACTTAGGCTGTTCTTTAATTGCCATAGATTTTACCAATCCTTAAAATGAAAACTAATTTGAAAATTGTGTATGGGGGAGCCACTGCGGTCTTGGGGTCTCCCCAAGTAGAGCAAGTGGCGTCATTGGGCATTGG
>NZ_CAXTTT010000175.1:0-11473 GCF_964247315.1 uncultured Nostoc sp. | reverse complement strand
TTGACAGAAATTGGGAAGGGTGTGTCTGTAATTAAAGTTGAGGCAGATGCACTGAACGCAGATATTCAATCAGCGCTGAAATCAATTGAGCAAGCGCTGAGTGTTCCTTCAGCCACAGGCTAGTTTAAGACATGGCAATGCCAGTTCCTGATTAACATTTGATTGCTGTTAAATCTTATTATTCATAATCACATAAATCAGTAATAAAATGAATATATGAATATAAATAAACTTCAGATTTTATAATATTGTACCTATATTTTTTTAAACAATAAAACAAACAAACATATCATTTTAATAGACAAATAATACACTGTTTCATTAACAAAGTCCAAAATTATATACACACTGTTTTCAATACATAAAACAACTAATAATCTATAGTGTTTCGGCCAAACAATGATATAAAATTGTATATACAATGTTTTCAATAAATAAGAAAAGTAATAATCTATAGCGTTTCGACCAACAAATGATATAAAATTGCATATATACTGTTTTCACTAGATAAGAAGAGTAACAGTCTATAGCGTTTCGACCAACAAATGATAACCGTATTATTTAGTATATATTATTAATAATTTTTTTAATAAATTCAGTAATTTTTCTCTATGCAACTGTAGTTAAATACTTATTTAATACTTCTACATCTGCAAATAAAGGGAGAAATAATTTCTTTGAGGCTTAAGCTGAATTTTTGTCAAAAATCTTTTACATAGACTAGATTCATTTAGATATACTAAACACCACTAGGCGATAAATTTAGCTATCTAATCTGGATAAATAGGTTAATGTATAAAAATTTACCTTGCTTTGAAAAATTTAAATTATCAGCATAGTATATTCTGTTTGCTAATGAGAATGGCTCAATTTTAGAGCGTTCTTGGTTGACATGAAGAATAGAATAAGGAGCTTTAATGCTTACTGATGAAAAATTTAATGAATGGTTTTATAAGCGTAATTTCTCTGAACAGTCTCGAAAGGTTTTAGAACAAATTCGATGTTCTGAACCATCACGCCGTGTAGGAGGAGGTAAAAAGAATGTTTCTGGTCACTACCCCAGTCGCAAGATGGGAGTAACAATCCAATTTGAATCTCATAAAGTTGAGCTTCCTTTTATTTATCAGATCGAACATGATGAAGATGTCTTGGAGTACTATGATCAACCACCTTCTATCAAGATTAGTTATCAGTCAGAAAATGGACGTAATCTAGGTTTTTACATAACTCCAGATTTCTTTGTTATTCGTACAAATTCGGCTGGTTGGGTGGAGTGCAAAACTGAAACTAAGCTACAAGAACTTGCTAAAAAAAGTCCTAATCGCTACTCTCTGGGAGAAGACGAACAGTGGCACACTTCGCCTGGAGAAACCTATGCTGAACAATTCGGATTTTTCTTTAGACTTTGGTCAGATGCAGAAGTTAATTGGGCTTTACTTCGCAATATAGAGTTTTTAAAGGACTACTACCGTGCTTGAGATATGTCCAGTAAGAGAGTCTGCACAAAATACAGTTTTGTCTTTAGTATCGGGTCAACCTGGAATTACTCTTGCTGAGTTAATTCATCATGCAAAGGGAGTTACCCCGGATGATATTTACTTTATGATTGCTCATAAAGTAATTTATGTTGATTTAACTGCTGAACCCTTAGTTGAAGCTAAACGCTGTTCTGTATTTGCTGACCAATTAACAGCTAAAGCTTATACCTGTTGTGATGAATCACAGGCAACAGATGATATTATAACTTCACCATTGATAGATATTGTCCCTGGCACACAAGTTTCTTACGATGGAAACATTCTAACTAATGTTCTAGTTGGAGAGAATTGCATTCTGCTTGAAACTGAAAACAAAGAGCCAACTGAACTAGAATGGAATGCCTTTGATAATTTGGTGCGTTTAGGAAAAATAAGCAGTATTAAAAACGAGTTTAAGAGTCAGTTGAGTGTTGAAAAAATAGAATTATTAAGTAAAGCAAGTGAGCAAGATTTAAAAGAGGCGAACGATCGTTATTTTAAGATAAAGCCATATCTTAATGGACAGCCGATTACAGCAAATACAGAACAAGTGCGTTCTTTAAGAAATTGGCTTCAGAAATATCACAAGGCTCAACAGAAATATGGCTACGGCTATCTTGGATTAATACATTTTGCAAATACAAAAGGCAATCGTAGTCGCAAATTAAATGAATTTAGTATAGAAACAATAGATAAATTTATTACAGAAGACTATGAGACTAAAAAACAAAAGCGAAAGCAAGCAACTTATAATATGTTTGTTGCTTTCTGTTCCAATGCTGGGATTCCTGACAGCCAAATTCCCAGTTATAAAACTTTTATCAATGAGATTAAGCGACGTTCAGGTTATGAACAGATTCAGAAGCGTGAAGGTTCCCGCGCTGCTTATCCACTGGAGCCTTGCTACTGGGAAATAGAGTTAACCACTCCTCGTCATGGGGAGTTTCCCTTGCATATTGGTCATATTGACCACACTGAATTAGATATTGATCTCAGGTGTTCTCGTACAGGTAAATCTCTTGGGAGGCCTTGGGTAACATTTTTACTAGATGCTTTTACCCGACGCATTCTAGCAGTATACCTCACCTATGACCCACCTTCATATCGTAGTTGCATGATGGTGTTACGGATTTGTGTCAAGCGCTATGGAAGAATACCTCAAATTATTATCACTGATAACGGCAAAGAATTTCACAGTACTTATTTTGAAACTCTTATGGCTTTGTGTGAATGCACATTAAAGCATCGACCCGCAGGTAAACCAAGGTTTAGTGCAATCTGTGAACGCTTGTTTGGAACAACTAATACTCAATTTGTCTATAGCTTGCAGGCTAATACTCAAATTAGGAAGAAAGTCAGACTGATGACCAAATCAGTAAATCCTGAAGAATTATCTTTGTGGCCACTCGGTCTTTTATATTTATATCTTTGTGAGTGGAGTTATGAAATTTACGATACTACTGAACACTCAGCCTTGGAAGGACACAGCCCACAGGAGGCATACATAGCAGGACTTGCCCAATTTGGCAGACGTGACCACAAGAGAATACCCTATGACGATAATTTTCATTTTCTTACCTTACCAACTACAAAACAAGGAGAAGCTAAAGTTCATCCAAATAAAGGAGTGAAAATTAATTATAAATATTACTGGGCTAGCGCCTTTCGAGCTCCTCAAGTAGTCAACACCTATGTCAGTGTTCGTTATGAACCTTTTAATGCTGGAATTGCCTATGCCTACGTTAGAGGAATTTGGGTTAAGTGTATTAGCGAATATTATACTCTTTTCCAAGGACATTCTGAAAAGGAGATTGAGCTTGCTAGTGCTGAGTTGAAAAAACGCCATAAAAATTACGCCAGTAAATACAAAATGCGAGCCAAGCATTTAGGGGAATTTATCACTAGTGCAGAGGCTGGGGAAAAATTACTAAAACAACGCTTGTGCGATGAACAAAACCAAGAAGTATTCCAGGTAATTGAAGGTGGGTTGCCAAATCTTTACCCATATAAGAAATTACCAGAAGTTAACAAAGATATTGACCATGAGAAGAGAAGATTGCCTATTGATTCAGTGTTTAGCCAACCAGTCGACCCAAGCAAACTTACACTCTTCAAGAGCTATTAATTATGTCTGAAAATAGGGAATTTCCACCTGAACTTCTCAATCAATCAACAAAGGAACGGCTTGATTACTATAGTAATAAATATTTCATGCCTCATCCGCATCTCGATAACGCTTTTAATAGCTTGAAACGGCATATCCAATGCTGCGGAGATTCACGCATAGTTTTAATTACTGGCCCAACTGGAGTAGGTAAGACAACATTACTAGAGCTTACAAAAAATTGGGTAAATGAAATGGCATTACCGACTTTAGAAGCTGAAAAAGGATGTATCCCGGTTGCTGATGTTGAAGTAACTCTCCAAAAATCTGGACTTTTCAATCCTAAAGACTATCTTAAACGTTGTTTACATGCCCTGAGTGAACCTGAAAATCTTATTAAACATAAGATTGATTATGGTGTTCGGGGTATTTCTCGAAATGACAAAGGAGAAATTGTTATCGAGTCAAGAATTTTAGAAACTGAACTGGGATGGGCATTAGAACAAGCACTTAAACAACGACATCCTCATATTTTCCTAATTGATGAGGCGCACCATCTGCTTTCAGTAGCAAGTGGGCGTAAACTTACTGATGTGCCGGAAGCCATTAAGTCCTTAGCAAATCGAACAAAGGTTTTACATGGCTTATTTGGAACTTATGAATTGCTAACTCTCCAAGATATTGGGGATCAATTAAGCCGACGTAGTCTATATATCCACATTCCCCGATATAGTGCCGAATTTATAGAGGATATAGAAATATGGCAGAGTATAGTTTGGAGCTTTCAGCAGCATATTCCAACTGATGAAGAGCCTGATTTCTTATCTCATTGGCAATATCTGTATGAGCGCAGCCTTGGATGCGTGGGAATTTTAAAAAATTGGACTAGTAATGCTCTTGGCGATGCTTTAGAGGAAAACGTTAAGACTGTCACACTCAAACATTTAGAACAGCGTGCGCTATCAGTAGGTCAATGCCAGAATATACTCAAGACGATTAAGGAAGGTGAAAACAGATATGCAGTTATAGAAGGAAATGTAACTAATCTACAAAAAGAACTGGGTTTAAAATCAGAACCGAAATCTAGAGCTGATTTAATATTAGATATATCTTATCAGGAACAACTAATATCTCATCAGGAACAACCAAAACAACAACAGGAAATTACACAACCACAGAAAGGTCGCACAGATGTTGGTCTGCGTAATCCTAAGCGCGATCAAGTTGGAATTGCAAAAAATGCTGAATGAAGAAAATTTAACTATTTATAAGTCGTTAAATTTGCAAAAGCCTGCTATTCCGCCACGTAGCCACTTATATTCCTTGGAACCTATTGGTGTAGGAACGCCTTATACTGAAAGTTTAACTAGTTATATTACTCGACTTGCAGAAGCTCATTGTGTTCCTACAGGCCGCTTAATTTATACTGTAATAAATTCACGTTATCAAGAAGAATCTTTCTTGGATAGCCAGCAAAAAGATACATTTAATTTAATCGGTTCTTCTACACACCACAGAGCTTTAAATGGAATTGGTATAATAGCAAATCGCTTAATTCATACGTTGGAAAGGCTAACGCTACGTAGTGACTTACGCTTCTTAACAATGGTCACTTGGAGTGAAGTAATCTCTGATCGCAGTTTATTTCGACCTTCTAGGGCTTGGTGTCCAATATGTTACGAAGAATGGCGTGAAGCAGAAACTAATATATATGAGCCTTTAATTTGGGGGCTAGACCAAGTTAAAATCTGCCCAGTTCACTATCAAGTTTTGCAAACATTGTGTCCTTACTGTGACAAAAAGCTATTTTCATTAGAGTGGTATTCTCGACCAGGATACTGCTCCAAATGCCAGAGATGGCTAGGAGCTACCTCAAAGCTAGTATTATCAAGTATTCCGGTTTTATCCGAAGACGAATTGTATTGGCAACAATCAGATATAGGTAATATAAAACAATTAATTGCTAATGCACCTAATTTTTCATCTCCCATTAAGAGAGAAAAAATAAAAAACTTTATAATAGCTTTTGTAAATGAATTTTTTAATGGGAATTTTACTTCATTTGCAAATGCTATTGAAACTTCGCAAGTCACCGTATACAAATGGTACAATGGCAAGACTGCTCCTAAAATTAGTTCTCTTTTAAAAGTTTGTAATTTTATTGGTATTTCTCTATCTGATTTTTTAATTAGAGAATTTAATTCAGTTGATTATAGTTTTTATGTAAATAATTCTAATCAAGAAGAATTAAAATATTGTCCAAGTAGAAAGAGCATTGATGTACTTCAAATGCAGCAATTACTACATACAGCTTTAAAAGAGTATCCACCACCAACATTACAAGATTTAAAAGAACGTTTAGGAATTAAATCAGCAAGCTATTTTAAGGAAAAATTCCCTCGTTTGACTCTTGAAGTATTATCTCGACGTAAAAAATATAAAATAGATGATTTAGAAAAAAGATTATCAAATTTTTTGTTAGATCAAGAGAAAAACAATAAGGTTCCGTCTTCCATCACATCAATTGCAATAAAAATGAAAGTTAATCACAAAACTTTGTACAAATATTTCCCGGATTTATACAATGAAATTAAAAAAAAATATATAACTTATACGCAGCAACATAAACTTCAAATTTTAAATCAAAATTATTATGAAATTCGTAAGGCAGTAATTGAACTACACAATAAGGGTATTAAGCCAACTTCTGGAAAAATAATCAAAATTATTGGCGTACCAAGAGTAACGTTGAACAAGCAAAATCATTTAATTTTAAAAGAAATATGGCTTGAACTTGGTTATATAGAGTTACTTTAAAAGATATATTTATAATAAACCTCTTACACGAATCAAGAAAAGAGAGCAAGTTCGTAGTTTGTAAGTCAAGCAATCAAGTTGCAAAGTAAAGCAAAACATCTTCTACGATTACGATATTGTTCTTTGAGGATGCGAAAAATCTTCAATCGACGGTTGATATATATGTTCGCTAACAACAGTTAGCCTAGCTAAGTTACGATTGTGGTGGCATTCTGGAGTAGATAAATCAGCACCACGAGATTTTTTAGTGGGAATGCAGCTATGAACGAGTATGGAATTTAGCAACTCCTTGGTAGCCTTTATTAACTAAACACAACTGTGAACAATGGAATTTTACTTTGGTATTTTTTAGTAAGCGGAAGTCATGAACTGCGACTAATTCCATAAAAGGATGTTTTAAGCTGTTCCACATTTAACTTGCATATCTTGGACGGCCGAGACGCCCACCCTACAACAAATGTACAATTTCAGATTATGCAAACTAGATATGGTTTAGCTTAAAAGTCCTCAAGCGTGTGTTTCACTACCCTGGCTACCGAGAAACTGCTACGAGAGAAAAACCAAACTATGTAAACATAAGTAAATATGAAGAATAAATCTACCGAGGTGGCTAAAATATGGGCGCTCATTTAAGGGTGTTTTTGACTCGAGTCTAGAAAGCGTAGTTAAATGCTGCAAAGGTATACAAAAAGGGGCTTTAAAGTTACATCGAAATGGTGTATATGCTTTGGGAAGCCCGTGTTTTAAAATTAATCTTGAAACCAGGGATTATTTCGATATAAAAAGGTTCGTGCCGCTTTAAGCGAAACGCGACGCGAACTAGGTTTAGATGTTTTGATTTATTAAATTTTATTTAATCAGAGGCGTAGAGAGGCGTGGAACATCAATTACACATTAGTTTATGGTCATTTTGTCAAGTCTAAAAAATTGGAAGCATAATATTTCCGAGGTGCATTGGAAGCATAAGCTTTCCGTGACGGAAAAGTTATGCTTCCAGTGACAAGTTAACAAATATATCTTTGTATTTTGCTAATATCATCCCACAGAGGTAATGCAGGTAAGTTTGGATGGAGAAATTAACTAAACCAGTGCGATTTTGGCTTTGTGCAACTATCATAATTTTGAATTTGATCGGCTGCGATCGCTTTATCGGTAATTCTGGAGAACCAGTTGAGCGAGTCAGTGATGGCGATACTTTAGTAGTGAAAGATACCGATGGCAAAAATTTTACTGTGCGCTTTGCTTGTGTAGATGCGCCAGAGATAGCTCATACTAATAAAGAAAAGCAGAGTAGACGCATTAGCGATCGCAATCAATTTACTTGGGGTGTGAAAGCCCAAGAACGGGTGCAACAACTGGTGCAACAAGGAGGGTCGCGCGTGACTTTGAATATCACCGATAGCGATCGTTATGGGCGTAAAATTGCCGAAGTCCGTTTAAAAAATGGCACTTTTGTACAACAGGTATTGTTGCAAGAAGGTTTAGCAAAAGTGTATCGTCCTTATTTAAACAAGTGTCCTAGTAAAAACTTAGTTCAACAAGCCGAAACTGAGGCGAAGGCACAACGGCTCGGCGTTTGGAGCGATACTAAATTTATAAATCCTTGGGAATATCGCAGCCTATATAAGAAGTAGAAACTCTAACTGTTTTTAATTGAATGCACAACATTTTTTAGCATTGCATATTTGCGGTATAATTTAGCATCTTCCAAAATTCCCCCCCTGTCTCCCCTACTCCTCTCCCCAAGTTTGTAGTTGCAAATAAACTAGTACCAACGTTGCTGCTAATAACACAGTTGCTCCTGCTGCTGCATAACCAAAATCAAATTGACCAAAAGCCTCTTGGTAAATGTAGTAAACCAGCAGATTAGTCGAATTCAGTGGCCCACCGCCAGTCATCACATAAATTTGCTCAAAACTCCGCAATGTAAAAATTGCAGTAGTAATGATTGCAAATATCACAGTCGGGCGCAATCCGGGCAAAGTAATATACCAAAATTGTTGCCAAGCATTTGCTCCATCCAAATCTGCTGCTTCATAACGACTAGGAGGAATTGCTTGCAATCCTGCTAAAAAAACCACCATATTGAAACCCAGTTGTTTCCAAATACTCATTAAAATAATTACTGGCATTGCCCAAAATGTGTCTCCTAACCAGGGTATGTCTGAAATACCAAAAAAAACTAAAAGTCCGTTAACTGGCCCTGATGTCTGAAACAGCCAGCGAAATCCCAAACCTGCTGCCACAATTGAAATAATTGAGGGTAAAAAATAAGCACTTCGCAGGATACCCCGCAAGGGAATGGAGCGGTTTAATAGTACTGCCAATCCCAAGGAAATAACTAAACTGGGAATGATGGTGGCAACCGTAAAATAAAAGGTGTTACCCAGAACTTGCCAGAAGTCGGGGTTGAGTAGTAAGCGCCAATAGTTTTTTAAGCCTATCCAATAAATACCTTTTAAGGTGAAACTACCAGCAGTGAAACTGAGGTAGAACAAATAGGCGATCGGCCAAATGATAAAAATGCCCAGCAAAATTAATGCTGGTGCAAGAAAAATCCAGGCTGCTACTGTATCGTTATCCAACCACGACTTAGTATATATTTTTGGCATCTATAATTAACCCTCTTAGCTGTTATGACCCTCCGCCCTGATTCTACCCTTGGCTTGGTTTCTTCTACTATTAGTGATCGCTTGGGTAAGCTTTTGGTTCATAATTATCTCTAGTTGGAGTCTTTACTTAAACATCGCTATTTTTCTGCAAACTCAAACCAATCCCAAATGCAATTTTAACGCTGCATCAATTAGTACCATCATATCTTCGTTTAAACTACCCAATACTTCACCAGTAATTCGTTGCTTAGAAATTGTTCGCACTTGCTGCGCCTGTACTTTTGAAGGCTTCGTTAAACCACTAACTTCTGGATTAAGCAGAACTTCAAAGGGATAAATACGGCTCACATTAGAAGTAAGAGGTAAAATTGTCACGGTGTTAGCAGCAATATTACTTATATCATTACTGACAATTAGCACTGGACGACGTTTACCCATTTCTGAACCCATTACCGGACTAAGATTTGCGTAATAAATATCACCACGTTTCATCTATTAAACCATCTGCCACTGTCACATCCCAATCGTTATCAACTTCAGCAGATGCTTCTCGATAAGCTACCTCTAATTCTCGGTTTCGCAGCAATTCTAATGCTTCTTCAATTACTTGAGAACGAGATTTACATCCTTTATCCCGCTTGTAGTTTTCGACAAACTCCACTAAAGATAGTGGCAAGGAAATAGAGAGTTTTTCTACATTCATCTTCCTACCAATTAGTAGCAAAAATAATTCGTACTAATATCCTAGCTTAATCTCAAAGCCCAGCAGATCCGTTTGGCTAAGTGGCTGTAACTACAATTTGTCGTTACAATCAGGTCAGCGTAGCTGTATTTCTGTGATAGAGTTTGAATGGGATGAAGCAAAACGCCTTACTAATCTTCGCAAGCACGGAATCGATTTTATCGATATCCCAGCAGTATTTAATGGAGACACGATGACGGTTGAAGACGATCGCTACAGCTACGCAGAGCAGCGTTTCGTCACGTTTGGCTTGTTGCAAGGGCGAGTCGTTGCTGTTGTCCATACAGATCGTGATGATTTAACACGGATTATTTGTGCAAGAAAGGCAACCAAATATGAGCAACGAATCTATTTCGAGCAACTCTCAGACTGATTGGCAACGGCTTGATGCTATGAGCGATGAAGACATTGATTTATCAGATTCCCCGGAAATTACACCAGAACTGTTTGCTAAGGCAACAGTTCGCCGGGGTTTACCTGCGGCAAAAAATAAAGCACAGGTTACATTACGCATTGACAGCGATGTATTAGAGTGGTTTAAGTCGCAAGGACGGGGTTATCAAACGCACATCAATACCTTACTGCGAGCATATATGGAAGCTCATCGATAGTTAGTAAAGCTTTGAGAAAAAAGAAATAATTTTCTTTGCGATCGATGCTGTAGAATGGGTGAACTTCTGAAGCATTGCTTGGGTAAGCTTTTGATTCATAATTATCTCTAGTTGGAGTCTTTAGTTAAACTAAGTTTTGCGCGTACTTGATCAAGCATGTCTTTTTGCGGTTTGTGTGATTGCCTCATCAGCAACTATGTTAAAACCCTATTACGGCGTTGGTTAAAGACAGATAAATAAACTTTTTAACCCTTGTCCAGACTGGGTTATAAGTTTTATAACAAGTCTACTGCTTGTAAATAACCCAACCCCTAGAAGTCCATAACTTATTCGAGTTAGAATCTCCATAGCTTAGAATCTCATGTTTCGCCGACTTGGGGCATCCTGATTGACCTTGCTCACCAATGCAAAGGACATTCCATCCTTTATAAGTTGTTGCACTACTTGGTTGTACAGGTTCAAACGAATTATCTACTTTTTTGAAATTTTTAAATAAATTATTTAAGGAATTAACTTGTTGAGCAGTAAGTGCATTCATTTCAGAAATACCTTCAGAAATACTTTGAGGTATTGGCTTATCTGGAAATTGAATAACTTGATCTACAATTGGTAAGTTCCCTTCACTGCTTGATTGAATTGACTGATTTTTACCACTTAATGGGCTGTCTACTGCATTTTCATCAGTAAACATTGAAAAATAGCCTATTGACAAAACAAGAATGCTAGAACCAGCAGCAATTACAGCAATTATTCTGTTAAGTATATTTTTATGTAATTGTTCTAAGTTTTGATTATTTCTGTTCTGCGGTTCCAAAAAATCTTCTGCGGTTGCCCCACTCTTCTCAATTGATTTCGCTTCAATCTGCGCTACTTCCTGAGCAGAAAGCTCTAAAATATCCTGAAAACGTTGAAGTTCTTCACAAGTAGCATCACTGAGAGGATATTCAAACTGAATCGACTCTCTAAAAACCTGTTCATACTGCTGAAGCTTTTGTCGATGTTCCTCTAGAGCAGTAATATAGCGGTTCCTGATTGAGTGCAATACAGTATGGGATAATGGAGTATATTAA
>NZ_CAXTTT010000174.1:0-11868 GCF_964247315.1 uncultured Nostoc sp. | reverse complement strand
CCCTCATCTCCCCCACTCCCCCTTCTCTTCTTAACCGTGGCGGTGATTACAAATTTCATTACTTTAATTTTCACCAACTCACGCAATGGATGGGCGATCGCTATTTTTGCCTGTTTAGCTTATGCACTCTACCAAGGTTGGCGCATTCTTGTAAGTAGCGTTGCTGCGATCGTCTCTAGTGTGTTTTTGGCAGCTTTTGCTCCTTCACCAATTGCTCACATTTTTCGCTTGGTAGTTCCTGCATTCTTTTGGGCAAGGTTAAATGACGATATGTATCCAGATAGACCAGTCGCTTTAATGCGAAAAACTCAGTGGGAGTTTGCCTGGTCTTTAGCTCAACAACATCCTTGGACTGGTTGGGGGTTACGCAGTTTTAGTACACTTTACAGAGCAAAGATGCACATTCCCTTGGGTCATCCCCATAACTTGTTTTTGATGTTATCTGCTGAAACTGGTTTTCCCAGTACTTTTTTATTTTGTGGCTTACTAGCTTGGATTTTGATTACAAGTGTCCAATTACTGCAAAAGTCAAAATATATAAATATAGCAGACAGATTGATATTTTTCAGTTATCTTCTGTCCTTTGTTGGGTGGATTTTATTGAATACAGTAGATGTAACCCTCTTCGATTTTCGTTTGAATACGCTTTCATGGCTAATTTTGGCTGCCATTTCTGGAGTAGTACATCGTTATCACGAAAAAGACAAGCTTGCATCTCATCAACTTTAGCTATTAGTTTTTTCAGTGTATGCACTGGGGACATTAAGAGTTTTAAGTTAATAAGATTGTTATATTCACGTCTGTGAGTGTGACTAATACCTTATTAGTCACTGTTGCTGATTGTTGGGAAGGTGTAGGGACATCCCTTTGGGGTTTTCCTGCATGACGGGCATCTCTTGTAGATGCCCTTTTGTATATTTATTATTTTTATTCAGTTAAACACCATCTTAAAAAGATTGAATTTAACGCAATATCTGACAATTTTTATCCTTGATAAAGGAATATAAAATATGATTGCTGAAATTAAACTAGGTCTTTGTAACCCACCAGAACCTATTTATTTATATGTGAAAAAAGGAGAATTAAGCGGGGAATCATATCTGTGGTATAATTATGATGTTAATAATAAAATGACCATTCCTGTTCAGCAAAAAGGGCTGACTGGTTATTTATCAGATATTAAATTAACGACGAAAGAGTTTAGAGAAAGAGACAACATTAAGTTAGACATTGTTGTTAGAGCAGATGAAATTTATATTGTTAGAACTGGAATAGAAACGAACTTTGCTAAAAGTTTTCTTTTAGCTGCATCGCTAATACAGGACTTTTCCAAGCCCTTGATTATCGCTGCAACTGCTGGAGAAGAGAATGTGGTTTTTTGTAACCTCTACGACGCAGCAACTAAAACCAGGATTCACTCTGAATGGAACAGAGATGCTGATTGGCTAGCAATAATTGATAGTATTCAAACTAGGTTGCAGACATCTAAAAATTCCCATATCGTCTCCGGTGAACCAATACTGTTCTAGGAAAACTAGTACGTCACGGCATAAATATAGTAACCATTTAAAAACTCTAAAAAGTTCATTTCATAATACTTTTGACTTTTGACTTCCACCTTGCGGTACTAGGGAGGCGGGGAAAGTTGGTTAAAGAATTTATTTCCCAGATTTATTAGCTAAAACCTAACAAAATTAAATTACTCACTAACGGAATGATGATGTGTTTTTTAGCTATGGCTCTAAGCGTTGGCTACGTTTTTCTTGGATGATTTTTTGTAGCTCATCTACTGAATTAAGACGTTTGCCATTAGACTGAACATGTTATGCTAGAGCGTGAATTGCTTCTGTATCGCCACGATTTTGTAAGATATAATCTCGCAATTGCTTGCGTGTCATTTCTCTAAAATTAGGCTTATTCATAATCAACCTCTCCTTCTGGATTAATTACTACAACTGTCTCTTCACCTGCTATTACTACGATGTTATCTGTTCGCTCATCTAAGCTAACTAGGTAAACCGGGGATACATTCGCGTTAGTCAAGTCAAGACTCTGTATAACTGTTTCAATTGTTCTGAGGTTGGCTCCAATTCACCGCTAAACTTAAGCTAAACACAAGTTGAAACTTTATTATGACCGATAACCTTTATGGTGTAGTACCAATTCTTTGTGAAACTGTACAAAATTAGGCTTGGTGATACAAGAGGCTTGAGCAAGTTGTTCTATCTATGCAACCTCACAGGTAATCGATGTAAGCTCTCGGTAAAATGGGTGTGTCGGTAACGAAAAAAAGACGCCTCCATAACCAACCTTATGCTCACAACAGCTAACTTTCTTCAGTACACCCAATGGTCAGGTATAGCTACCTTGATATTTGCTGCCTTGACATTTTTGGCTTTTATTCTCAAATGGGGCATCCGCTTTCGGTTGGTGGGTACGACTGGCTTTATGCTGGTGGTGACTGCTGGTTTATTTGGACTCTCAATAGTCCCCTTAAGTCGGACTGTGATTCCCGGAGCAGTCCGGTACACTCTAGTTTATGACAATGGGTCAACACAAGCGGTGATTGCCACATCACCCCAAATTACACCCACACAATTAGAAGCAACTTTACGTCAAGCAGCTAGTAATCTCTTTTCTTATGGTCGCTCAGGTACACGAGAAGACGAAAATTTGACAGTTCGCGCCCGTACCATTATCCACCGAGAAACAGGGATTTCTGTCCCAGTTTACTTGGGTGAGGTCAAGCGATCGCTCATTTCTCATCAAAATTCCCCAGTAACAGTCAAAATTTACACAGACAATTTCGCTCAATTGCCAAAACCCAAAGCTTAAGAGGCAGGGAGCAGGGAGAGCGGAAAAGAATAATTAATGCCCCATGCCCTTCAGGAGTGCTGAGTGCTGAGTGCTGAGTGGGGTCTCACTTCTTTACTCAGCACTCGGAACTCGAAACGGGCTAAACGCCCCGCTTCCGCTAACGGAACTGTTTTGCCCCATGCCCCATGCTCAGAGAAAAAAAATAATTTACCAGTTATCAGGATGACAAAAATTATTTTGTATTTACTGATACATTAATGGTTATTTTTAGATTAAGATATTTACACTTTAGTGGTTATACTGTGGAAAAAAGTTAATTAGCGTGGGGTAATGAGTACTAAGAGTTGTAATTTGTCAGTTGTTGTCCTAATTGCCCCTGTTGCCATTTTCAAAATTCTTTGCAGCAAATCAAGGAGTTGTAGGGGCATATATTTCCATACTTTACATATATATCTGTAGCTAAAAATTGCATCAAATAGCACGATCGCCTACACATTATCAATTCTCGATTGCTTTTCTTGAGAATATGACAATGGTAATGTTAATTAATTATACGGTTATTCAAAACTTTGATAGTTCGGAATTTCAGGTCAATGGGTATTTATAGATGCAAGCAATGTCGTCAAACTACTCAATCTATTGGCAACAGGACTTGTCTATTTAATTACTTGGCTAAAATCCAGATAAGCCGAGTGGAAGGTTGGAGCCATCCAAAAACCAGCTTGGCAACAAGTATCCCCAATAGCCAGTCTATTTGATTAAGAAATATCAAGGTTTTGGCAAACGAGATTATATGCCCAATAATTTTTCTACTCAACCTTCTTTGTCTACTCAAACCTCTAGTTCATTCTTTACGCTCACAGTTTCCCCCGCAAAAGTAATCCGTGGTTCTGGGGTGTTGCAAACAGCTGCAGCAGAGATCGCCTGTTTGGGAAGTCGTCCTTTAATTGTGGCAGGTAAGTCTACTCTCGCCATTAGCCAACAAAATTTACAACCAATTTTAGAAGCGCAACAGTTCCATACTGTCCAAGCTTCTTATGGTGCAGATTGCTGCGAAGCTAGTCTGAAATCTTTACAGAAGAAGGCAAAAGAACATAAAGCTGATGTCATTATGGGTGTTGGTGGCGGCAAAGCCCTAGATACAGCGAAATTAGTCGCGCAGCAGTTACATCTACCAGTGGTGACAATTCCCACTTCCGGGGCTACTTGTGCAGCTTGGAGTGCCTTATCGAATGTTTATTCGGAAGATGGGGCTTTTCTCTACGATGTGGGGCTATCTCGTTGTCCCGATTTATTGATACTCGATTATGACTTGATTAAAACTGCACCACAACGTACCTTAGTAGCTGGAATTGGTGATGCGATCGCTAAGTGGTACGAAGCTTCAGTTAGCAGTGGACACTTGCAAGACACTTTAATTATTGCTGCGGTGCAACAAGCACGAGTTTTGCGAGATATCCTCTTGCAAAAGTCAGCCGCCGCCCTCGAAGAACCAGGTTGTGAGGTTTGGCGAGAAGTGGTAGATGCGACTGTTTTATTAGCTGGGGTAGTTGGGGGACTTGGAGGGGCACAGTGTCGCACTGTTGCCGCCCATGCCGTGCATAACGGTTTAACTCATATTTCAGGACATGGCAGTATTCATGGCGAAAAAGTTGCTTTTGGGATTTTGGTGCAACTGCGTTTAGAAGAAATGCTACAAGGCAATCAACTAGCAGCATCGGCACGGCAACAGTTGTTAAAGTTCTACGCAGAAATTGGACTACCCCAAAAATTAAGTGATTTGGGATTGGGCAATATTACATTATGCGAGTTGCAAACAGCCGCCGAAATGGCTCTAGTTCCTAATTCTGACATCCATCGACTACCGTTTAAAGTCGCGCCAGAACAGCTGATGGCAGCAATGGTTTCTACCACTGCACCGATAGATAGTAGAGACACTACAAATCGAGTTTCGCCCAAGGGAATGAGTGACGAGGTTTTATGAGTTTAAATTGGATTGTCCCAGCAGAACGCATACAAAAACTACCACCTTATGTATTTGCCCGTTTAGATGAACTGAAAGCTAAAGCACGGGAACAAGGGTTAGATTTAATTGACTTGGGTATGGGAAACCCGGATGGTGCAACGCCAGCACCAGTTGTTGAAGCGGCGATCGCTGCTTTAAAAGATCCCGCGAATCACGGTTATCCACCCTTTGAGGGCACAGCTAGTTTCCGCCGTGCCATCACTAACTGGTATCATCGCCGTTATGGTGTGGTTCTCGATCCTGATAGCGAAGCCTTGCCACTACTCGGTTCTAAAGAAGGATTAACCCATTTAGCACTCGCCTATGTTAACCCTGGTGATTTAGTTCTGGTTCCTTCCCCAGCTTATCCGGCACATTTTCGCGGCCCAGCGATCGCTGGCGGCAAAATCCACAGTTTGATTCTCAAACCCGAAAATGACTGGTTAATTGATTTAGCTGCTATTCCTGACGAGGTTGCCAAACAAGCTAAAATTCTTTATTTTAACTATCCTAGCAATCCTACCGCCGCCACAGCCCCCCGCGAATTTTTTGAAGAAATCGTCGCCTTCGCCCGCAAATATGAAATTTTACTGGTGCATGATTTGTGTTATGCCGAGTTAGCTTTTGATGGTTATCAACCCACTAGCTTATTAGAAATTCCCGGTGCAAAAGATATTGGTGTGGAATTTCACACCTTATCTAAAACCTACAATATGGCTGGTTGGCGCGTCGGGTTTGTCGTGGGCAACCGCCATGTAATTCAAGGTTTGCGGACGCTGAAAACTAACTTGGATTACGGCATTTTTGCCGCATTACAAACAGCAGCCGAAACAGCTTTGCAACTGCCAGATGTGTATTTGCATGAGGTACAACAACGCTACCGTACCCGCCGCGATTTCCTCATTCAGGGGTTAGGAGAGTTGGGTTGGAATATTCCCAAAACCAAGGCGACGATGTATCTTTGGGTGAAGTGTCCCGTTGGTGTTGGTTCCACAGATTTTGCCCTGAACGTGTTGCAACAAACAGGCGTTGTGGTTACTCCAGGTAATGCCTTTGGGGTTGCAGGTGAGGGTTATGTTAGGATCAGTTTGATTGCAGACTGCGATCGCTTGGGTGAAGTTTTACATCGCTTCAAGCAAGCTGGCATCCGCTATCAACCTGAAGCTGTAGTCCCTGCTTCAGAGGCGATCGCCGATCTCGTTAGTTGATTATAGAAAGGAAAACCAATATTACAGCATCTCACAATTTAACGGAAAATCGGGATTCTTCATTCCACTTCGTTACGTTCAGAATGACGAATTATACCTTTCATCGACTTTTCAAACATCCTTTTAAGTGTCCTTTTACTATGGAACAACTTCTTAATCCTGAATTTCTCTAAGTTAGACCGCTGATACTAAGCAATATGAATAAGTGGTACAAAGAAGACCTTGCATTTATTCATGATGTCGGTTTTCGTGACTTCGCTCTTAAATCTGCTCCAGGCATCTTAGAAATCCTGGCTCAAAACAAAATACATGATGGACTAGTGGTTGACTTGGGTTGCGGTAGCGGATTATGGGCACAAGAACTCACCAAGGCTCATTATCATGTTCTCGGAGTCGATATTTCTGAGTCGATGATTAATATTGCACGAACAAGAGTGCCGAATGCCGAATTTCGGATCGATTCACTATTTAAGACAGATATTCCTTCATGCAATGTCGTCACATCCATTGGTGAATGCCTCAGCTACCTATTTGATCCAGACAATGATCGCCAAACCCTTGTTCAGCTTTTCTACCGCATATATAACGCCTTAAATGCTGGAGGTGTATTCCTCTTCGATATTGCGGAGAAAGGACAAGTTGCACAAAGTACCACAATTAGGGGATTCACTGAAGGAGAGGGCTGGGTAGTATTAGTTGAAAAAAAGGAGGATCAAGAGCAAATAACTTTGACTCGCTGAATTACCAGCTTCCGCAAGATGGGGGAACACTACAGACGATCTGACGAAGTACACCACGTGCGGTTATACGAAGCGACAGCTATTGCAAGTGAACTCTCTGGCGTGGGTTTCCAAGTTGAAACAACCCGTAGTTATGGTCAATACCTTCTGTCAAAGGGTCATGCAGTATTCATTGCACGCAAACCATCTGAATAAATACCTGATCTCAAATCCAATATCTAATTTTTTTTGCTATGGTGATCCTAAAGTAATTAGTTAAGTACTTACGAGGTGTCAATCAATTGACTAGTCGATTAACTTGTATATTAAACTACAGATACATACAAATAATTTATCTATAAAGTAAAGTGCATCTGTTTTATTACTTATTA
The DNA here is from genome assembly GCF_964247315.1 of uncultured Nostoc sp. Classification (GTDB taxonomy): domain Bacteria; phylum Cyanobacteriota; class Cyanobacteriia; order Cyanobacteriales; family Nostocaceae; genus Nostoc. Next base: position 4,727 of record NZ_CAXTTT010000174.1, on the reverse strand, counting down.
GGTTGGGCAATACGTGCTTCAATATCTGACAATGTTTGTAATAATAAACTCCTTGCCTGTAATTGCCAACCCCATTTTTGAATTCTGTAAGCTAATACAGTACCAACTACAGACGCTAACAAGCCTAGAGGTTGATTTAAAGAAATTCCCCATAACAAACCCAATCCAGCAATTCCCCAAAATGGTAAGGCTACCGCTTGTCTTTGTTCTTCTATAACTTGAGTAATTATATTAGATTGTTTATTAGCTAATAATGCTTCTTTGACTTGCCTCTGCTCGGCTGCCGATACCGATAAACCTATTTTACGGCGTAGTTTTTCTATTTTGCGGGCATCAGTGCTGTATTCAGTTAGTTCATCTTCTGCCATTTTTAGGAGTCGTTCTAGCTGCGCCATCATGTATTACATCCGGTATTTTGATCGAGTTATTAAACTGAATAAGTGTTAATTTTTCTTGCTGATAATTTTGTATTTCATCACCAAATATCAAACTACGCGACAGAACCAAAAATCTAAAGTTGAATATGGCAAAAATAAATATAGTAGCAGTTATGCACTTACAAGTTGAGTATAAATTTAAAAGGTAATATTTATGACTCTAGTATCTAAAAGCACTTTGTCTGTATCTGCCCAAGAACGATCGCTCATTCTCTGGTTTGATGAAATTGGTATTGCTGATATACCAGTAGTTGGTGGTAAAAATGCCTCACTAGGGGAAATGATTCAACAGCTAACACCCAAAGGCATTAACGTTCCTACAGGATTTGCTACTACTGCTTACGCTTATCGTCATTTCATTCAATCAGCAGGGTTAGAAGCAAAGCTACGCAAACTTTTTGCTGACTTGGATGTTGAAGATGTCAAAAATTTACGAGAACGCGGCAAAAAAGCGCGATCGCTATTAATTCACACACCATTTCCTGTAGAATTGCGTGAGGCGATCGCCACAGCATACCATAGTCTTTGTGAACAATACAATGCAGACACAGATGTAGCAGTCCGTTCTAGTGCCACTGCTGAAGACCTTCCCGATGCTAGTTTTGCTGGACAGCAGGAAACTTACCTCAACGTTGTCGGTGTTGAAGGAGTTTTAGCAGCTTGTCATAAATGCTTTGCTTCTCTATTTACCGATCGCGCTATTTCTTATCGCCATACCAAGGGATTTGACCACTTTAGCATTGCTCTGGCTGTGGGTGTGCAAAAAATGGTGCGCTCTGACTTAGCAACCTCTGGGGTGATGTTCTCCATTGATACAGAAACAGGCTTTAAGGATGCGGCACTAATTACAGCCGCCTACGGTTTAGGTGAAAATGTTGTTCAGGGGTCTGTAAATCCCGATGAATATTATGTTTTTAAACCAACTTTAAAAGCTGGTTTTCGCCCAATTATCGATAAAAAATTGGGCAGCAAAGAACTGAAAATGATTTATGATGACGGCTCAAAATTTACGAAAAATGTTTCGGTTTCGCCCAGCGAAAAAGGTAAATTCGCTCTGAGTGATGAAGAGATTTTACAACTAGCAAGTTGGGCATGTTTAATTGAAGACCATTATTCCCAAGTCCACGGCATTTTCACTCCAATGGATATTGAGTGGGCAAAAGATGGGATTACTAACCAACTTTTTATTGTACAAGCGCGTCCTGAAACCGTCCAATCGCAGAAGACGGGAAATGTGTTGCGGAGTTATCGGTTGGTATTGGGGAATAGAGAATGGGGAATAGGGAATGGGGAAAATTCCCACTCCTCACTCCCTGATTCCCAATCCCCAATCCCTCTTGTCACGGGACGTGCGATTGGGGAAGCAATTGGTCAGGGAAAAGCACGCCTAATTTTAGATGTTCAGAAACTAGAACAGTTCCAAGTTGGGGAAGTTTTGGTGACAGAGAGAACCGATCCCGATTGGGAACCAATTATGAAACGTGCCAGTGCAATTGTCACCAATTCTGGGGGGCGCACCTGCCATGCAGCAATTATTGCGCGAGAATTGGGTGTACCTGCGATCGTCGGATGCGGCAATGCTACAGAAATTTTAAAACCTGGTCAAGAGGTAACAATTTCTTGTGCTGAAGGGGAAGAGGGAAAAGTTTATGCAGGCTTATTACCTTTTGAAGTGGAAGAAGTTCCTTTAGAAAATTTGCCCCGCACCCGCACTCAAATTTTAATGAATGTGGGTAATCCTCAAGAAGCATTGAGTTTATCTGCAATTCCCAACGATGGCGTAGGTTTAGCGCGGACAGAATTTATCATTGCTAACCAAATTCAAATTCATCCAATGGCGTTGATTCACTATGACTTGTTAAAAGATGAATTTGTCAAAGCTAAAATTGCTGACATTACCGCACTTTACGAGGATAAACCCCAGTATTTTGTAGATAAATTAGCTCAAGGTATAGGTAGAATTGCGGCGGCATTTTATCCCAAACCTGTAATTGTGCGAATGTCAGATTTCAAAAGTAATGAATATGCCAATTTGTTAGGTGGGCGACAGTTTGAACCCCATGAAGAAAACCCAATGCTGGGTTGGCGGGGGGCGGCGCGTTACTATGATCAAGGTTACAGAGAAGCTTTTGCCCTAGAATGTCATGCCATCAAGCGGGTAAGGGAAGAAATGGGTTTGACAAATGTTATCCCAATGATTCCCTTTTGTCGCACTCCCGACGAAGGGCGTTTGGTTTTGGCAGAGATGGCAAAAAATGGTTTAAAGCAAGGTGTTAACGACTTGCAGGTTTATGTAATGTGCGAGTTGCCGAATAATGTGATTATGGCTGAGGAGTTTGCTGAGGTATTTGACGGCTTCTCAATTGGTTCCAACGACCTAACTCAGTTGACATTGGGGATAGATAGAGATTCGGCGTTAGTGGCGCGGTTATTTGATGAACGCAGTCAGGGTGTAAAGCGAATGGTAAAAATGGCGATAGAAGCGGCGAAAAAATGCGATCGCAAAATCGGCATTTGTGGACAAGCACCCAGCGACTATCCAGAATTTGCCCAGTTTTTGGTTGAACAAGGAATTGACTCGATTAGCCTGAATCCAGATTCGGTTTTAAAGACGATGCTGGAAGTCGCAAAAGTCGAGGGTAGTAATTCGTAATTCGAGTAATGTATGCCAGCTAGAGATCGTTACCACGAGAACTTGAAGAATGCGCTGATCAAAGATGCCTGGACGATTACCGACGATCCTTTTCATCTCAAGTGGGGGAAAAAGGATCTTTACCTGGATTTGGCAGCCGAAAAGTTACTCATAGCAGAAAAAGGAACCCAGAAAATTGCTGTTGAAATCAAGACCTTCAGTGGTTAATCGGAAGTGGTAGACCCTGAACAGGCAATTGGTCAGTACTTTACTTACCTTGCTGTAATGTCTCGCAATTATCCAGATAGGGTTTTGTATATTGCTGTTCATAAGGATATTTTTACTGACATTTTTGAGGAAGAACCGCTTGGTAAACTTATATTAGAAGATTACAAAATTCCTCTCATCGTTTTCAATCCAAAGCGGGAGGTTATAGTCCGATGGCTACTCTGGAACAATACAGACAGATAATTTGCAGCATTCTTACTGAACACACGAAAATTCCTTACTCTTACGGTGATATTCAGCATGAAACTATTTTTGATAAAGAACAGGATCGATATTTGGTGATGATTCTTGGTCGAGAACCAGTGCCAGAACTCTCTCCAACTGCAACACGTCGTGTTCACGGCTGTCTGATTCACATTGATATTATTGATGGCAAAATTTGGATTCAACGTGATGGCACTGAAGAGGGGGTAGCAACAGAATTAGTAAAGGCAGGTATCACAAAGGATCGGATTGTGTTAGGGTTCCGATCTGAAGAACTGCGGAAAGATTCAGAATTTGCGATTGCATAACCAACGGTAGTTGAACTTCTGGATAACTGCTTATAGCATAGCGATCGCCATATTTCGTTTGTGTAATTGTCTACAAAACTTTTGACTGCTCAACCATAAGTATCTTAGTATTTTGCAGAATGGCGATTTATTTTAGCCAAAAGCAAGATGACAAATCTTTTGCAAACCGAACGCTTGATCGTTCGCAGTTGGATACCCGAACGCGATGCCGAGCAAGCCTTTGTAATTTATAATGACCCGGAAGTGACGCACTTTCTACGTAAAGCTTCTCGCCCCGCAAGCATTGAGTCACAGCGTCAGCGCTTGATCGAAGGTATCGAGCGAATGCACCAACGCAACAATGGTACTGGATCTTGGGCAATTGTTGAAAAGGAAACTACAACAATTGTAGGAACTATTCTTCTGTTACAATTGCCCGACAAAGATGGTTTACCCACTCAAGATTATGAAGTAGGCTGGCACTTGAGGCGAACTTCTTGGGGTAAAGGGTATGCAACAGAAGCAGGACGAGTTATGCTCAACTACGGGTTTAGTGTCCTCAACTTGCCAGTGATTTATGCTGTAGTTAAGCCAGAAAATCATGCCTCAATCCGTGTAACTCAAAGACTGGGTATGAAACCAATAGGGCGGACAAACAAATATTACGGTATTGAGTTACTCCTGTTTCAACTAGATGCACTTAAAGAGGGGAGGGAGAACAGGGGAGCAGTTTTTGAGTAGAGGGTAGGGGGGCAAAGGAGTGGAGTTCAAAGACTCATTCACGAGTATCAAAGACTCATTCACGAGTATCAAAGACTCGTCGGCGAGTATCAAAGACTCATTCACGAGTATCAAAGACTCGTCGGCGAGTATCAAAGA
>NZ_CAXTTT010000173.1:0-11929 GCF_964247315.1 uncultured Nostoc sp. | reverse complement strand
CGTCGGCGAGTATCAAAGACTCATTCACGAGTAAAAAAGACTCGTCGGCGAGTATTAAAGACTCGTCCGCGAGTATTAAAGACTCATCCCCTATCCTCCATGCCCCATGCCCAATGCCCAATGCCCCATTTTCAAAATTTAATCTATGCCAATTATTACTGATTCTTCCTCGTCCCGTATTCCATCTGGAACTCGTGACTCGCGCAAACACACCCCCAAAACAGATATGCGGGGACTTTACCAAAGAGCAATTCGCGAATCATTTATCAAGCTCGATCCGCGAATTACTGTCAAAAACCCAGTTATGTTTGTTGTTTGGGTAGGGACAATTGTCACCTTTCTTGTTACTCTTAACCCAAATCTATTTGGCACAATCCAGGCAGATGTTAACCAACAACGCCTTTTAAACGGGTTGATTACCTTTATTCTCTTTTTCACCCTGATTTTTGCCAACTTTGCGGAAGCCGTAGCTGAAGGACGCGGTAAAGCTCAGGCTGATTCACTGCGATCAACGCGATCGGATACGATCGCTAATAAAATCCTCCCCGATGGTTCGATAATAAAAGTCAATTCTACAGAACTGCGACGGGGCGATTTGGTAAAAGTCAGTGCAAATAATATGATTCCTGCCGATGGGGATGTAATTAAAGGCATTGGCTCAGTGGATGAGTCGGCAATTACTGGGGAATCTGCCCCGGTACTGAAGCAACCAGGTACAGATATTGCCAGTTCGGTGACAGGTGGTACACGCCTACTCTCCGATGAGTTGACAATTCGCATTAGCGCCGATCCTGGTCAAGGCTTTATTGATCGCATGATTGCCTTAGTGGAAGGAGCAGAACGCAGCAAGACTCCCAACGAGATTGCTTTGACAGTATTGTTGGCAGTATTAACACAGGTGTTCTTGATTGTAGTAGCGACAATGCCCCCATTTGTTAGCTACATCGCCAGCTTTATCAGTACCGTCTTTGGGGCTGAGGCGGGAAACAGTTTGCGGGCGGGTGCTAGCGTTGCTATTCTCATATCACTACTGGTAGCTTTAATTCCTACAACTATCGGTGGTTTGCTGAGTGCGATCGGTATTGCAGGGATGGATAGAGTTGCTCAGTTTAACGTCATTGCTACCTCTGGTCGAGCAGTAGAAGCTTGCGGTGACATCAACACCTTAGTGCTGGATAAGACTGGCACGATCACCTTGGGTAATCGAATGGCTGATGAGTTTATTCCCCTAGATAATCACTCAATAATAGAGGTGGCGCAAGTCTCTTTAGCTGCTAGCTTGTTTGACGATACGCCAGAAGGCAAGTCAATTGTAGTTTTAGCAGAAAAGTCCCAGGCTGGGGTAGACTTTAATATTGATAAAGCCGAAGGTGTAGAATTTTCCGCGAAAACCCGAATGAGTGGTACGAATCTACCCGATGGTAAACAAATTCGCAAAGGTGCAGTGGAAGCGATTAAGGGATTTGTCCGTTCCCGTGGTGGCCACGTTCCTGATGATATAGATGCAGCTTATGAGCGAGTTTCCCGGTTAGGCGGTACGCCCTTAGCTGTCTGCCAAGATGACAAAATTTATGGTGTCATCTACCTGAAAGATATTGTCAAACCTGGTTTGCGGGAACGGTTTGACCAACTCCGCCGCATGGGTGTTAAAACTATCATGCTCACAGGTGACAATCGAATTACCGCTTCAGTAATTGCCGAAGAGGCGGGGGTGGATGATTTCATTGCCGAAGCGACTCCAGAAGACAAAATTGAGGTGATTCGCTCGGAACAATCTGAGGGTAAACTGGTGGCAATGACTGGGGATGGTACGAACGATGCACCTGCTCTGGCTCAAGCAAACGTGGGTGTAGCGATGAACTCAGGGACGCAAGCTGCCAAAGAAGCTGCTAACATGGTGGACTTAGACTCAGACCCCACGAAGTTGATTGACTTAGTAACTATTGGTAAACAGTTGCTAATTACTCGTGGAGCATTGACAACATTCTCCATCGCTAATGATATTGCTAAGTATTTTGCGATCATTCCGACGATCTTTGCTGCTGCTGGAATCGGCGCACTTAATATTATGGGATTAAAGAGTGCCCAATCTGCGATCGTCTCGGCGCTGATTTACAATGCCTTAATTATTCCGGCACTAATTCCGCTTGCACTCAGAGGGGTGAAGTTCTTGCCTTTAACAGCAGATCAACTGCTACGTCGTAACATCTTCATCTTTGGTCTTGGCGGTATCGTTGCTCCTTTCATTGCCATCAAACTGATAGATATTATCCTACCTTTGTCTTAATTTCTTATGAAACCTATTCAGATGCGACGCACTATTCCTATATCCCAAATATTAGAAGAAATAACTGAAATTTGGTGTCAATGGCGTAGACAAAAGCTGCCACTGTATTTATTCTTGGCGATGTGCTTCAACTTAGTGGTTGCGCCTATGGTTTATGCCGCTACTAACGAACAACTTTCCCGCAGTCAATCTTGGGGATTGGGATTGTTAGGACTGACGACGCTAGGGCTTTCCATCTATTTATTTTTTGTAATGTTTGTACCGGAGAAATTCTAATGAGTTTTGCACGTGAAGCTAGTAGAGCTGTTCGTTCTACCTTAGTACTCTGGGTTATTGGAGCGATTATTTATCCTTTTGCGATGATTGCGATTGGGCAGATTGTGTTTCCGTTTCAAGCAAACGGCAGTCTATTGAAAAATAGCACAGGTCAAGTTGTCGGTTCTGCTTTGATTGGTCAACCTTTTAGTAGCGATCGCTATTTTAACAGCCGTCCCAGTACCACCAGTTACAGCACAGCCGATCCCAAAAAGGACGATGCGGGAGTTTTGAGAACTGGGGTTTCTGGCGCTAGTAACTTGGCTCCCAGTAATCCCGCATTGCTGGAACGCATTAAGGGTAAGGATGATCCAGACCCCAGCAAAAAGGTAGAGGGTGACTTCAATCGTCTAAAAAAAGCAGATGTGCAGCCGACTGGCGATTTAGTCTACACCTCTGGTTCCAGCCTTGACCCCCACATTACCCCGGAAGCTGCGATCGCGCAAGTTGCACGAGTAGCCAAGGCGCGAGGAGTTCAGCCAAACCAACTTGAAACTTTAATTTCTCAAAACACCGATGGTCGCTTTCTCGGCATCTTTGGCGAACCTGGAGTTAATGTGTTAAAGCTGAATTTAGCTCTGGATAAGATTAAGGGATAATGGCTTGGTAAATAGTGAATATGCCTCATATTTGGAATAGTTATCTATAGTAATCTTTAATGATTACTTAAAATTTTAAAGCTTAGATTCTCGATTTATTAAATAAATCGAGATTTTTTTTCGTAGTAGATAAAATTTAAATTTATATCTCTAAATATATACCTATTTAGCTACTTATAAACATATATTTTATTTAATTAATACATTTTATATATCTTCAAAATATATCTTAGAGAAAGCATACTTTTTCAAGATAGTATTGCACAATACTATTAGATGGAGTTAAAAAACATTTTGTATTAAAAAATAAAAAAGCTTTAGAACCAAGCCTATTTGGTGTTTTAATCCAAGCAAATAGCATTTATTGTGGCATTCATTTAAGTGATATTCAGTTACCGAATCAATGTGTTTTTCTAGGAATCTTAAGAGGAAAGCAAGTAATTTCAGCAACAGATAATCCTAGTCTCTTTGCTGGGGATTACATTTTAGCAATAGCAACCCATCACATGATGGTTCCCGCTCTCAAAGTTACTCTTAAAAAAATCCATTCTGTTTACTACTCCCTAAACAGTTGCTTATTGGAAACTCGACCAACAGACAGTCAATCTGTTAATTCAGATTACTCAGACCTATCAAGTACTTTCAATTCCATATATTATTAAACAGATGAACATTTCCCGAATAAAAGTAGAGGGCAGTTCGAGTTTGCGGTAGGATAAAAAAATCTTTTTGCCTTCTGCCAATTTCTTTATAAGCCACCTTAATTTTTTATAGGGATTCCTCTTGCCTCCTTAACTTTACTGAATCTAAGTTCGATTAATTAAAGGTTTTTAATATGCATACTTCGGAGTTTTTCCGACTTTATGTATCCACCCAAAAAAGCGTTCATCAGTCTACTCTGATTGAAGCTAACCTGGCTAAGGCAACACATAGTGATACAAAACCACATGACGGAGATATTCCCTTTGTAGCGGTGTTTTTGGTTCACATTTCCTTTATGGTTGTTTGGACAATTGTCGTTTTTCTCGTTTCATTTGTCTGCAAGGCACTAGAAGATCCCCCAGAAAATACGGTGCAAGATAAAGACGAAATAGTAAGCATCAAACATTTAGAGCAACATACCTGTAAAAAATGCCAATTTTTTAACAATAACTATTTTCTAAAGTGTGCAGTACATCCTACTACTGCTCTAACAAAACAAGCACTCAATTGCTCTGATTACAACCCTAAATAGGTTTATTAATTTGACAAACTTCAAACTTTGCTTAAAGGTTGGAAACTTTATTTAAAAAACCTGAACAAATTTTATGAAACAAAAAGAAACAGTATTTGTTATTCCGACTCATCGACTGAGGGATGTAGCACAGACCATCGAAAAGTATGATGAGAATTTCTGGGTAAATGGTCATGCTTTAAAAATTATTGTTTTTGACGATTCTAGTATTGCCAACCACGAAAAATATTATCCACTTTTAGAGGAGACTAAGACAGTCAATGACGTGTTTTATGTTGGCCCACAGCAGAAAGAGCAATTTATTACATTTTTAAACGAAAGACTGCGCGATCGCAAGCTAGAATCACTAGTCAAAAACTTATTCCGACCTAGTTATGGAGGAAATCGCAACTTCACGCTGATGTATACCCTTGGACATTTAATGGTTAGTGCAGATGACGATATGCGCCCAGATGCATTAATTGAAACTAGTCCAGAATCTTTATCAGGTGATGAAATATGTCGAGGAAAATTAATCAAATCTAGTCAACAAGGTGGTTACGTCCATAAATCTTTTGACTTACTCACGGCTTTTGGTGATGTTTTAGGTCAAAAAGCCAGCCATGTACCAGAAAACTTCGAGGCTGGAGAATTGGTTATTGATACAGCAATGGATTTAGAAACCAATACAACTAAAGGTTACTTTCGAGAAAACAGCCTCTTATTACAACAAGGGAGAGTTTTGAATAATGCGATCGTTAAGATTGCCCAAACTTTTCGCACCGGAACTAATGATATCGATACACTTGATTTTATTCACATGTATCTCAATGATGAGAACCAAATTAGTCCCAATGACCTAAATGATTTTTATATTCTTACCAATTTTCGACCCGTTATTACTAACAAAAACTGGAGAATGGATTGTGGAGTCGCTGGATATGATAATCAGCTAGGTTTACCACCTTTTTTTCCAACTCGACTCAGGTTTGAGGATTATATCTACAGGATTTGGATACAGCAAGAAGGGATTGCAGCTGCACACGTTGATGCTGTCCAAAACCATATTAGAAATAACTATATGCGTAATCCTCTAGCTAGCGAACTATTTAATGAAGAAATATGTAGCTTGCTGAAAAAGAAGATTAAAAACAGTGTTTATCATCTCGACGATTTGGGAATTAAGTTTGAATACTCTGGCGAAGTCACTTTACAAGATTCTGAGGAAATTCTGGAAAAAATCTCTGCTATCCACAGACAGGTAGTCAAAGCCTCAATCTCTACCCAGAATGAAGAACGTCAGCAGTCACTTCAATTATTTGCTGAGAATTTATCGAGAGTCTTTTATGGATTTGAACCAGACTTTTTTCAGCAAAATGTTTCCAGAATTATCGATGATGTTATTAGCCAATTTCACGGCTCTCTAGAAATATGGCCAACTCTAGTAGAAATCTGTTACTTTTCCAAAGATAAAAAGGATTTACCACAAATCAGGGTTAAAAACAAGAAAGTAAAGTCTAGAAATGGGACAAAATCGAGCGATTTTATTGCATAAATTAGACCTTTTGTAAACAAGCCATCTAGAAGAATTTTAAATTCTTTATCCAGGTAAATCCTCTTAGTACACAGTTTCATAAATTCGTGACCAATTGAGGGTTTGAGTTTAAACACAGAGGAGCGCAAAGTTTTTTGAGTCCATTCGTGACAAATTTAGGCAAAGCTGTACTTAGACATATTCTTTCAAGACTTAGGGACTTCCAAGAAGAATCCAGCTATTCTGAATTCAGGAGTCAGAACAAACGCAAGTGGGGGATTCAGACCCACGACTCTCTTACAAAGTTCTGATGCCTGCGGCGGGCTGCGCTTTCCGGTGGAAACCTCTCTTCGAGACGCTACGCGAACGCAAAAGACTTTGCGCTAATTGTAGACCGCTAAATTTTCATTTTTAGGGGGTGCAAAAACGCCGCTTATTCATTCGCCACTCGCCAGAATTCAGAATTGAATTCTGGCGACTGACGCCTCTATTCTGCTTTGATAAAAAAATATCCCAATTTTCTTGTGATATGGGTGTGCTTATCCATCTCATTTTCAGGATGAGCAGGACTTCGACATGAGTGTTGAGTCGAATACTGCCACCCTACATGATTAGATAATTTATTTGTTGGAAATACCTTATGCTAGGATACTTTACAGGCAGTAAGGACAAGCTTAACCAAAATCAAGAACTGCAAAGTATATGACAACATAACTTATTAACAAAGATAGAACCAAAAAATATAAAGTAGCAGATAAATTATCTAGGTGCTATTCTAATCGCAAAAATGTTCTATACAGTCGTTAATTAAGTATGTATGCAAACATTAATTATTGATAATTATGACTCTTATACCTTTAATCTTTACCAGATGATTGCCGAGGTAAATGGTAAACTACCTCTAGTAATTTATAACGATCGCCTTAACTGGGATGAATTGAAAGAAATTGCATTTGATAACATTGTAATTTCACCAGGCCCCGGTCGTCCAGAAAGGTCAGAAGATTTTGGAGTCTGCCGACAGATAATTGAGAATGCGGATGTGCCCTTGCTGGGAGTCTGTCTGGGGCATCAAGGACTTGGCTACCTACATGGTGCAAGAGTGATTCATGCACCAGAAGTTCGACACGGTAGACTCAGTAAAATTTATCATAATAATTCAGAATTATTTCAAGATATTCCTAGTAATTTTTCTGTGGTGCGCTATCACTCGTTGTTAGTTACTAATGAACTACCTGAGTGTCTAGAAAAAATTGCTTGGACTGAAGAAGAACTGGTGATGGGATTGCGTCATCGACATCTACCTTTTTGGGGCGTGCAGTTTCATCCAGAGTCTATTTGTACAGAATATGGGCAAAAATTACTAGCAAACTTTCGAGATATTACGCTGCAATTTACAGAGAAATCGTCAAGGAAGAAGAAGGCAAGAGGCAGGAGGGGGAGCCACCCACAAGGCGAGGGGCTTGAAAGCCTATTGGCAGAGTCAAGAAGTCCACAAAAGCAATATTCGATTGGATATGGATCTGTTACTCCTGTTATAAATCGACCCCACCAAGAACAGGAAGAGAAGTTTGAATTGCATACACGTAAGTTAGATATCTGCCCAAATACAGAACAAATATTTGTACAGCTGTTTGGGGATGCAGCAAACGCTTTTTGGCTAGATAGCAGCCGTGTGGAATTTAGTTTATCTCGCTTCTCGTTTATGGGTGATGGAAGTGGAGCAAACAGTTTATTCGTGCGATATCATACCCAAACACAAGAACTGATCGTCACACAGTCAGATACCGTGATTCATCGCACCGAAAGTATTTTTGAGTATTTAAGGCGGGAAATAGATTGCCGATTTTGTCAATCTGATCAGTTACCTTTTGATTTTAACTGCGGATTTGTTGGCTATTTTGGCTATGAACTTAAGGCGGAGTGTGGATCTTTATTGGTGCATTCTTCACCATTACCTGATGCAATTTTTTTACTTGCCGATCGCATGATTGCGATCGATCATCAAGAACAGTGTCTTTATTTGCTGCAATTAATCAAAAAAGGACAAACAGAACAAGTAGAAACTTGGTTTGATACTATTCAACAACAACTCGAAACTCTCGATCCTCTTTTTGCTCTTGTACCCCAAGAAAATTGTCAGCCTGTTAAATTCCGTTTGAGTCGCACTTACCAAAATTACATTCAAGATATTCAGCAATGCTTGGACGAAATTCACGAAGGGGAAACTTATCAAGTTTGTCTGACAAATCAACTTTACACCGATGCAACCCCCGATCCGTTGAGGTTCTACCGCACATTACGTAAAATCAACCCAGCTCCTTATTCTGCATTTTTGCGCTTTGGTGAAATTGCGATCGCTTGCTCATCTCCAGAAAGGTTTCTACGGATCGATCGCCAAAGATGGGTAGAAACTAAGCCGATCAAGGGAACCCTACCACGAGGAGAAACCCCCGAAGCCGATTTTGTCCTCCGTGAGAAGCTACGCAACAGCGAAAAAGACCGAGCTGAAAATCTGATGATTGTCGATCTGTTACGCAATGATTTGGGACGAGTCTGTGAAGTTGGTAGCATCCATGTACCAAAATTAATGGATGTGGAAACATACTCAACAGTACATCAGTTGGTGACAACGATACGCGGGCGGTTACGTTCAGATTTACAAGCGGTGGATTGCGTGCTGGCTGCATTTCCCGGAGGATCGATGACTGGTGCGCCCAAAATCCGCACCATGCAAATTATCGATCGCTTGGAACAAGAAGCGCGGGGAGTCTATTCAGGTGCGATCGGCTTTTTGGGTTTGAATGGTTCAGCCGATTTGAATATTGTGATTCGGACTGCTGTTTTGACTCCCAATCGAACCTCCATTGGTATTGGTGGCGGGATTATAGCGCTTTCTGAGCCGGAGATGGAGTTTCAGGAAACGCTGCTTAAAGCCAAAGCCTTAATCGACGCTCTGCTTCTGACGATGCACGGAACATCTGAACCAGATACGTATCCCATTCTGGGATTAGAAGCAACAACTGCTGATAGTTATGAAAAATTATCTGCCTAAATCAAAGACTTAAAAAAGAATGGAGATGTGTTTGGGGTGGCTATCCTGACACAAAACTGGCTACTATTAAAGATTCTTGAAACTAACATTTATATCCAAATTCCCTTGGTTAAGGATTTTTGGTATTGATTTTTAATTTGTAGAGACGAGAATTTTTGTGTCTCTACCAAGAATTTTCGGCTTCACTGACGGTATTGACATTATATCCAACATTCAGCAAGTTGGAAGTTCAAAATAATTAATAATCAATAATTACGAATTTATCATCATAACCCCATACATAAATGCACTTTTTTGATTAAGAAATAAGTTGAAATATAAAAAGAAGCTAGCAAAAACTAGGGTTAAAAACAAGAAGCTAAAGTCCATATATTGCACAAAATCGCGTAAAAATCGCTTATAAAGCCTACCTTTGACAAAGAAGCTATCTGCAAAACTTTACGATTCTTTATCTAGAAAAATTTTCTTAGATATATAGCTTAGTTAACAGCAATCTGATAAGATTCCTAACAAGTAGAATAATTACTTGTTCTCTTTTTCTTGAACCAACTGATTTTGGTCATTTTTTGGGAAAGGAAAATAAAAATGTTTCATCTATTGTGGAAAACTCTGGTACTAAGTCCAGTAGTTTTAGGAGTGACGGTGTTGGTTTCCGCTAAGGCTATGGCTGCTGCTGAAGTAGCAAGTTCTTCTGAAAATACAAAGCCAAAAGCTGCTCAGACAAAAGCACCAATAGCTGCTAATGCTTCAATATTCATTCAAACAGAGCAACCAAAAGTTAATCAGCAATTGGTTGCCCAAAAGACCGATGAAAATAAGGTTTTAGAAGAGGTTAATCGCTACAGCAACGAAAGCAAAAATCAGAATTCACTGTCTCAAGTCACATCAGTTTCTCAATTTTCTGATGTACAGCCAACTGATTGGGCATTCCAAGCTTTGCAATCCTTGGTTGAACGCTACGGTTGTATTGCTGGATACCCAAATTCTACTTACCGTGGTAATCGGGCACTGACTCGTTATGAGTTTGCCGCAGGTTTGAATGCTTGTTTAGATCGAGTTAATGAACTGATTGCGACAGCAACTGCTGACTTGGTGACAAAACAGGATTTGGCGACTCTTCAGCGTTTGCAAGAGGAATTCTCGGCAGAACTGGCAACTCTACGCGGTCGAGTAGATTCTGTAGAAGCACGGACTGCTGAACTAGAAGCCAATCAGTTTTCCACTACCACAAAATTGGTGGGTGAAGCTATTTTTGCCGTTAGTGATATTTTTGGCAATAATACTGGCGATGCGAATAATACTGTCTTCCAAGATCGGATACGTTTAGACTTGCAAACCAGCTTTACGGGTAAAGACGTTTTACACACCCGTCTTGCAGCCGGTAATGCACTAGCCTTTAATCAGGTGGATAATGCTGGTCTTCCTATTAATACTGCTGAAGGCACACAAAGTTTTCAAATCGGTAGTACTGGAAACAACGGTGTAATTATAGACTGGCTGGCGTATTACGTACCCATAGGCCCAGTTCAAGCTTACTTTGCGGGCACCGGAGGTATTCATAGCGATTATGTGCCCACTAACAACCCTTACTTTGAGGACTTTGATGGTGGTAATGGTGCTTTGTCTACCTTTGCTTCTGAAAGTCCGATTTATCGCATTGGTGGTGGTGCAGGTGCAGCACTGACTTTACCCTTAGGTAGTAGTAGTGGCAGTTTTTTCAAACCCTCACTGACTATAGGTTATTTGGCGTCAAATGCTAATAATCCTGGGCCAAATCAAGGTTTATTGGAAGGTAACTATGCAGCTCTTGGACAGTTGAACTTTAGTGTTGGCGATCGCTTCTCTATAGGTGCTACCTACGTTCACGGTTATCATGGTGCTGGAGGTGGTAATTTATTTGATTTCGGTGGTGGTTTGGGTAGCACTAACCGCGTCGTAGGTACTAATCAAGCTAACACTCTAAGTACCCTAAACGCATCTTCCAGTAACTCTTATGGGATATCGGCAGCTTTCAAACCCAGCGACAAACTGTCAGTCAGTGGCTTCATTTCTTACCACGATGTCACAGGCTTTGGTGCTGGTGATGATTATGAAGCTTGGAGTTACGGTCTTGGGGTAGCCTTACCTGACCTTGGTAAAAAAGGTAATGTTTTAGGTGTTTTTGCTGGTGCAGAACCTTATGCCCGTAACCGAGGAGGAGTTTTTGCTGGTACTGGTAATGATATACCTTATCACTTTGAAGGCTTTTACAAATATCGCGTGTCAGATAACATCTCAATTACCCCTGGTGTAATCTGGTTGACCTCTCCTGGTCAAAACAGTAATAACGATGATGCAATTATCGGTACGCTGAGAACAACTTTCACATTCTAAAGGTTTACAACAATTTGCTTTAGGGACGCATAGTTATACGTCCCTATGGTAATTTATCGAAACAGAATAAAGGCGTGTTTAATTGGCACAAGCGATCGCGGTAGTTCACTGCAAGAAAATGGGTTTAATTTTTCAGTACGATATCAGCCTTTTTAAAAGCTAGATTTCTAGATTAAGTAGGTAGTAGTCTGTCAAGAAATAATTGGCGAATAAATTTTCTGGAGAGATGGCGATTTATCGCGTCTCTCCAAACGTCAAAATGGGTTTGATAGACCAGTAGGCATAATTCAACATAAAATAAAATCCTAGTTTGTAGTGAGCGATTAATCGCTCTATTTATATATAGTGAAAGTTTTTTAAACTCATTATCTGGTTATGATTCAGAAATTAAAAGCACGCTCATATTTTGATGCTAAGTCTGATGTTAGTTATTAGCTGAAAACTTAAATAAAGTGTTAACTCCTACTCTATTTATGCTTCAGAATTTTTCTCAAGTTTTGGGTTCTTGGCAACTTTTGGTGATCTCGGTTGGGGGAAGGCAGAGGGCAGAAGG
>NZ_CAXTTT010000172.1:0-12125 GCF_964247315.1 uncultured Nostoc sp. | reverse complement strand
AGCTTTTACTTTCTCAAACCCCAGTTTGCTTTCTCATTTTGGTGTTTTCCGCAAGCAAAAGCAGCTTTTACTTTCTCAAACCCCAGTTTACTTACTCCTTTAAGTAATTCACGCATTCATTTTGGTATATTATTGAGCCGAAAGCTGGCGCTCGTTCTAGTAAAGAAGTGTAAATATACAGGCGATCGCTTAAAAAGGAATCCATTCCAACTGATCTATCCATTCTTCCGCCTCAGTAGTCTCCCAAACTAGCAACAGTTCTTGTGCTAATTGTCCTATTGGTATTCTCGGACGCAACCAGAACAAGCCCCAAATACATCCACCTTCTAACCAATGTGCTTCTAAATGAGCCGGCATACTAGCGCGGTTATCTGTCACTAACAGCCGTTGAGATAATTGCAGATAACGCAATACCTCAGGGTCTAAAGTTCCTAATGTTGGTGCATTACTTTCACCCACACGCAAAATATCTATCGCTGGGTTAAGACGAAGAACAGCTACTTTCAAGCGTGGTGACAAATTTTCATCGAGTAAAAAACGAACCTTCACTAAGCACTTACCTGACGTTCATTTCTTTGAGCTTTTAATATTCTGAGCCGTTGTACCAAAGGTGAAGGATTTGCAAGCGATTCTTGGTAACGCTGTTTGCGCCATGTTGCTAGACGTGAGAGATAAGCTTCGATATCAGCGCGATTATGGAGATAGTAAGTAATAGTAGCGTGAATTTGCTCCAAACTTAAACTGGGTAGATTAGCAGCAATTTCTTCCGGCGTATATCCTTCCAAGTAATAATCAAGTACATTGTCGATGCCGATGCGGTGTCCTTTCAGGCGAATATCATCGGCTGATAAAAAGTCAAAATAATCTTCTAGTTGCATAGGTCTACCCAAATAGAGTTCATCGCTATATTATCTCGTCTTAAAGCCTTAAATGATGGTGTTGTCAAGGCGTAGGCGTAGCCCGTCGTAGACATCGCTCTACAAAAGAAGTGTAAATTTACAAGCGATCGCCTAAAATGAAATCCATTTCTTACTTATATAGGCAATCGCCTCACGCGGAAAGTTTCATTACTTACAGAAACAATTGCTCCTACCTCTAAATCTTCTTGACATTCACTCAAAACATTTGTCAAACGTTTATTAATTGCATCGTAGTTGTCATTTCCTAATCTAAACAAAATAACACTAGGTAAACTATCTCCACTCACAGCTAAAAGTTGAGCAAAATCTAAATCTATAGTTAATAAAATTCTCCCTTCTGTACGGGCTTTAATTAAAATTTCATTATCTGGTAGTCTTTGCAAATCTTCATCGCGTAAATGCACGACATCATAACCATCACCACGCAACCAAAATACAGTACGTAGTGAAATTCCCATATCTACCAAAAACTTCATTTTACTGGTTAAGCAATTTTGAATGGATAAACCCGTTCTTGAGTCAACCACGCTGCATAAAGTAGAGATTGACGAATATCCTCTGCTTCTAAATCAGGATATTCTTCTAAAATTTCTTCTACAGGTTTTCCATTAGCTACCAAATTGACTAATAAAGAAACCGGAATTCGCATCCCACGAATGCAAGCTTGTCCACCCATAATGCTAGGGTCAAATGTAATTCTATCTAGACCTAACATAAAATTATCTCTCCCAAATCTCTCTCAAAAACCAACTCCAATCCACAGCAAACGCTACCCTAGAAATCAGTATCACTCAAACTTTAAAGTTTCAACCATGATAGCCTCGCCCCAACAAAACTACGTCACCGTTGAAGAATACCTCCAAATAGAGGAACAGAGCAATATCAAGCATGAATACATCAACGGCTACATCTACGCAATGGCTGGGGCACTAGATATACACGTTACCATTGCTCTTAACCTGGCATCTCTCCTCCGTAATCATCTGCGCGGCTCTGGAAGGCGTGTTTACATCGCTGACATGAAAGCCAGAATTGAATCTCTGAATCGCTTTTATTATCCCGATGTGATGGTTACTTGCGATCCACGAGATCGAGAAACGCCAGGTTATAAAAGATTTCCCTGTTTAATTGTCGAAGTTTTATCTAATTCTACCGAAGCCTTTGACCGGGGCGATAAATTCGCTGATTATCAAACCCTGGAAAGTCTGCAAGAATATGTTTTAATTAATACAAAACGTCAACGAGTTGAGTGTTTTCGACGCAATGAGCAAGGGTTGTGGGTTTTACAATCCTACACAGCAGAACATCAATCATTTCGACTCAATAGCATCGATTTTGAGGAAACAATGGCAGCACTCTACGAAGATGTAGTCTTTGAATAATCAATTATTATAGGGTATTCGACGCAATATTTAGTAAACTATATAACTGATAAGCCTTGAAAGCTTCCTTACCAGGCGGAAGCGTTGATGAAAGCAGGCACAATTGATTAAATAAAAAGTTATGGCGCTCATAGTTCAGAAATACGGTGGTACATCTGTCGGTTCAGTGGAACGTATTCAAGCTGTTGCACAGCGTGTTTATAAAACTGTTCAAGCTGGAAACTCTATTGTCGTAGTGGTTTCGGCAATGGGCAAAACCACCGATGGACTCGTCAAACTAGCTACTGAAATTTCTCCAAATCCTAATCGCCGGGAAATGGATATGCTGCTTTCTACTGGCGAACAAGTAACTATTGCCTTACTCAGTATGGCTTTGCAGGAACTCGGACAACCCGCAATTTCTATGACTGGCGCTCAGGTAGGAATTGTTACTGAAGCTGAACACAGCCGCGCTCGGATTTTGCATATTGAAACTACTCGCCTAACTCGCCACATAAATGCAGGTAAAGTAGTTGTAGTAGCTGGCTTCCAAGGTATATCTAGCGTCGGAGAGATGGAAATTACGACTTTGGGTCGTGGTGGTTCCGACACGTCAGCAGTGGCGATCGCAGCCGCATTAAAAGCGAATTTTTGCGAAATTTATACAGACGTTCCAGGGATTCTGACTACAGACCCCCGCTTAGTTGCCGAAGCCCAGTTGATGGATGCCATCAGCTGCGATGAAATGTTGGAATTAGCTAGCTTGGGCGCAAAAGTGCTGCATCCCCGTGCTGTGGAAATTGCCCGTAACTACGGTGTTCCCCTTGTAGTTAGGTCTAGCTGGACGGATCAACCAGGTACTTGGGTGACATCAGCCAAACCCCAAGGGCGATCGCTGATTAATTTAGAAATTGCCCGTCCTGTAGATCATGTAGAATTTGACACTAACCAAGCAAAAGTCGCTTTGTTGCGCGTTCCCGACAAACCAGGTGTTGCAGCCAGGTTATTTGGCGAAATTTCTCGGCAAAAAGTAGATGTAGATTTGATTATTCAGTCAGTTCATGAAGGTAACAGTAATGACATTGCCTTTACTGTCACAACACCAATCTTAAAACGGGCAGAAGCAGTAGCAACAGCGATCGCCCCAGCACTGAGGAGTCAATCTAACCCCAAATTTGACGAAGCCGAGGTCATGGTAGAACATAACATTGCCAAAGTCAGCATCGCAGGCGCAGGAATGATTGGCCGTCCTGGTGTAGCTGCCAAGATGTTTGCCACATTAGCTGAAGCTGGTGTGAATATCCAAATGATTTCCACCAGCGAAGTGAAAGTAAGTTGTGTAGTCAATGCTGCCGAATGCGATCGCGCCGTCTTAGCACTCCGCACCGTCTTTGAAATCGAAGCAGGGGAGCAGGGGAGCAGGGGAGCAGGGGAGAATGCGTGCATAGATTCACCTCTGCCCCTCCGCCCCTTTGCCCCTCTGCCCAATTGTCCTCCAGTTCGAGGCGTTGCCCTTGATTTGAACCAAGCGCGTCTTGCGATTCGTCAATTACCAGATCGTCCGGGGATGGCGGCGAAATTATTTGGACTATTAGCGCAACATAATATCAGTGTTGATATGATTATCCAATCTCAGCGCTGTCGGGTGATTGATGGTGTTCCCAGGCGAGATATTGCCTTTACAGTCTCGCAGATAGACGGGGAAAATGCCAGAGAAATGCTTACTCAAGTAGCGGCAGAATTAGGATGGGGCGAAGTTGTTTTAGATAGTGCGATCGCTAAGGTGAGTATTGTCGGTGCAGGTATGGTAGGACAACCAGGTGTTGCTGCTAAAATGTTTGAAGCTTTAGCCCAACAAGAAATCAATATTCAAATGATTGCCACTTCAGAAATCAAAATTAGTTGTGTTGTGGCGCAAGAGCAAGGTGTAAAAGCTTTGCAAGCCATTCATGCAGCCTTTGAATTGGCTGGTAGCGAGAAATTTGTCGTGCCAGTATAAAACCTGAATCAATGAGCTTTCACCCTAAATCCCTCTCCCAAGCTTGGGAGCTACGGTAATACAGAAGTCGAATTACCCCCCTTAATCCCCCCTTATAAAGGGGGGAAACAAGAAAATCCGGTTCCCTCCCCTTTATAAGGGGAGGGTTAGGGTGGGGTAAAACCGTGATTTCTCAGCTATTTCAGACTTGTGTATACACGGTAGAGTTTGGGAGAGGGACTTTGAAATATACACGCCGTAGCAGCCAACGCATCGATCTCATTTGAAGTTGCTTAATAAATATTTATTTATATTTTAAAATCAGTAGTAATAACACGTAAGCTATAATCGAACAATTTATCAGACTATAATTTATCTTGATGAATAGTCATTTACTAGATGGACATTATCAAATACTAAAAGTTCTCAATGATGGGGAAAAAGAGAAAACCTATCTAGTTGAAGATGTTAGTCTTAATGGTAAAGAATTTATAGTAAAGCAGTTATCTCTTCCTAATAGCAATTCTCAAGCTTTAACAATCCTACGCCGCTTGTTTGCCAGTAAGGCAGCAACTTTAGAAAAACTCGGACAAGAACACGATAAAATTCAAAAGCTCATTGCTTCTTTTGAAGAAAATGAAGAATTTTATCTAGTTCAAGAATTCATACCTGGTAATCCTTTAACTGACGAAATCATTCAGGGACAACTTCTCAAGGAAGACCAAGTAATTAGTCTTTTGTCAGAGATATTAGAAACTTTAATCGTTGTACATAGCTATGGCGTAATTCATCGGAATATTACACCAGCAAATATCATTCGCCGAGGATCAGATAAAAAGTTAGTTTTGGTTAATTTGGGTACTTTTAATGAAGCGATGGATAATACTGTTGACAATTCCGAGTATATGCCAATAGAACAAATTAACGGCAACCTCAAATACAACAGTGATATATATGCTTTAGGTATGGTTGCGATCGCAGCACTGAAAGGTTTACCTACAAAGGAAATATCTAATTTGCGAAGTCAGAAAAATAAGCTGACAGGTGAAATACTTTGGCGCGATAAAAATCTCAAAGTTAACAGAAAATTAGCAAAAATTATTAATAAAATGGTGCGTTTTGACTATCGTAAACGCTACCAGTATGCAACGGAAGTTTTAGACGACTTGAAAAAGTTAATAAATGTTGATGACAATCGACAAAAACAGCATCAGAAAAAATTATTACTAGTTCTAGCA
Organism: uncultured Nostoc sp.; assembly: GCF_964247315.1. Taxonomy (GTDB): domain Bacteria; phylum Cyanobacteriota; class Cyanobacteriia; order Cyanobacteriales; family Nostocaceae; genus Nostoc. The sequence goes on along the minus strand of NZ_CAXTTT010000172.1, from coordinate 6,628 downwards.
GGGATAGCTGGCTGTATTACCCTTAGTGTTGCAGCGTGGCAATTAAGATCGCCAAAACTTGTAAGTGATGCCCAACAGACATTATACCAAGAGGGAGTAAATAAATATGAGTCAGGAAACTATGAAGGAGCAATTGCAGATTTCAATCACATTATTGAATTAGAGCCACAAAACGCTTTAGCTTATAATCGGCGAGGTGATGCTTATTATCGATTAGGAGATTATGAGCAAGCACAAGCAGATTCTAGCCAAGCTATTTTACTGAATCCTCAAGATGCTAATGCCTATTTTGACCGAGGATTTGCTTTTTCGGAATTAGGCAAATATAAAGATGCGATCGCAGATTATACTCAAGCAATTAAGTTAAATTCTAAAGACGCTTATGCTTACTATGGACGAGGATTAGCTCGTGCTCAATCGAAGGATAATAAAGGCGCAGTTGGAGATTTTAGCAAAGCGATCGCTCTCAAACCTGAGTATACCGAAGCTTACTTGCAACGAGGTATTCTCCACCGCCGCCTCAAACAAAGACTTGAAGCAATCCAAGATTTTGATAAAGTAATTAAGATTAATCCTAGCGATGCCAAAGCTTATTATCAAAGAGGTTTAACTCAGTCTATTAATAAACAAAAAGATGAAGCAATTAAAGACTACACAGATGCAATCAATATCAATCCCAAATATATAGAAGCTTATCTAAATCGTGGTGATATTTATAGCGACCTGGGAAATAATGTAGAAGCTACTGAAGATTACAACACTATTTTACAGATCGATCCTAAATTTATTGCAGCTTATATTCACAGAGGTATTCACCGCTTTTCTTTTGGAGATTATAAAGGCGCTATTGAAGATTATACCGTAGCGCTGAAACTAGATACAAATAATATAGCAGTTTACAACAACCGTGGTAATGCTTATCTTGAACTGGGAAATAAAAAAGCTGCAAATCAAGATTATTCACGAGCGATCGCAATTAATCCTAAAAATGCCTTAGCCTATTATAACCGGGGTGTGATTCGCACCAAGCAGAAAAATAAAGCGGGTGCGATTGCAGACTTCAAAAAAGCTGCAAAACTATTCCAACAGCAAGGAGAACAAGATAGTTATCAAGATGCACGGCGAGAAATTGCAATTCTGCAAAATAAGTCAGCGCCAGCGCCAACTACTCGCCCGAAATCTGGGAAAATAGAAAAAAATTGAGCTACCACTCAATATAGTGTTGACTATCAATGGTCAAAACTCTTAGAGAGTGATTGTGCTATAGCAAAGTGCTGAGTGCTGAGTGCTGAGTGCTGAGTGCTGAGTAGAAACCCAGTTGCTTCAGAGCTTTGAGCAATCAACACTGTCCTAAGCTATCTGACGACGGCTATATTTAAATGTGTTTTATTTTACAATTTTACGACTAGTACTTTATCAAACTAGTTTTGAGAGTTGGTAGTAAACTCTTTAGTGCTTACTACTTAGCGTTATAAATTATAGGCTTTGACATTTTATGTGTCGTTGTAGTCAAATCAATTATCGCTCAATATGAGTCCCCGTGTTTTTTCACGACTCAATTAGGATTGCTATATGCTAACTCTCCTGACTTTTTATCCAGATAACCTGGAAATATTCACCAACAGGGATGTCGATACGGTACTGAAAAGAATTGATGGTTCTCATAATATTTGGTTGCGCTGTATTTACTTCCGCGATCGCACTGGAACAGCTAAAATTATCAAGCACTTTGGCCTCAATCCATCTCGTGTTAACATGATTTTTAACCATTCTCCTTTAGGAATTGATAAAGACATAGAAGATTGTTTATTCGATAGCTATGAAATCCTAAGTTCTCAAATAAAAAATAATGAATTTGAGCTTGTGCGTGGCAATATTGTAGTTGGAAATAATTTTATCATAACTTTTGAAATTACTGAACTAAAAATATTAAGCATTTTAGTTACTAATCTTCAAAAGCGAACTTTAGATATTCATAAGTTAGGCATGGACTATCTTTTTTATCTTATATTTAAAGACATTTTGAATAATTACGAAACTGTATTTACCTATATTTCTAGAAAACTTGATGATTTAGAAGATGAAGTTTTAGACAATTCTGGTGATGAATCAACGTACCAGAAAATTGCCAAAATGAGGCAATCTACTCGTTCTGGACGCCGTAATTTTCAAAGCATCAAGTTACTTATGGCTATTATGGATAATGAAGATTTCCAATGGATCAGCCAGCCAGTGAAAGAATTATTCAATCAAGAACTGGTTCATCACGTTGATAAACTCTGGCAAGAATATCAAGCTTTAAGAGCCTGGATGTCAGAATTAATGGAAATTCAACGCGATAATATTGCTAGCAAAACAGGCGAACGAATTAATCGCCTAACTATCCTCTCAACCATATTTTTACCAATCACTTTTATGTCTGGTTTCTATGGTATGAACTTCAAATATATGCCAGAGTTAGAACAACCTTGGGCTTACCCGGTGGTGATATGTATGATGGCATTAATTGTGATTGGCAGTATTATCTATGTCAAAAAACAACGTTGGTTGTAGTATATATAAAGTTATTAATAAAACGATTATCGATTTATTAAAAAAATCGTGGTTATAAGTCTGTCAGTTCAGAGCAAATCAAATCAGATTTATATACTTTCCTTAAGGAGACTGAATCAACCCTAAATCGGTAAAAAACGGGAATTTTCCATTGATTATTCGTGCTGAAAAACATAACGATAAAAGAGCGATCGCTACAACAGATGGATCGTTTACATATCAGGATTTGCTCCACACTTCTAGTCAAATAGCAACAAGTCTTCTTCAAAATGTAGAAGATTTACACGAGCAGCGAGTTGCCTTTCTCATCCTACCTGGTTTTGAGTATGTAGCGACTCAATGGGGAATTTGGCGGGCTGGTGGCATAGCTGTACCTCTGTGTGTTTCCCATCCCCGCCCAGAATTGGAGTATGTAATTACTAATTCTGGAGCATCGATTATTGTTGCTCATCCCAATTTTGAGGATATACTGCGATCGCTTGCCCAAGAACACAATTTGCGATTTATCCTCACCTCAGAAACGCTCCCGTATAATGTGAGTTGTCTCCCAGAGATAGATATCACTAGACGCGCCTTAATTCTCTACACTAGCGGTACAACAGGTAAACCGAAAGGTGTAGTTACGACTCACCAAAATATTCAAGCGCAAGTGACTAGCTTAACTACCGCTTGGGAATGGACATCGGACGATCGCATTTTGCATATCCTGCCACTACATCATATTCATGGGATTATTAACGTACTGACTTGTGCTTTATCGTCTGGAGCAGAATGCGAGATATTGAGCAAATTTGATGCCGAAACCGTTTGGAACCGAATTTGTGACGGCGACTTAACATTATTTATGGCAGTTCCAACAATTTATGTAAAGCTAATTGCGGCTTGGGAAACTGCCTCTAAGGAACGCCAACAAATCATGTCAGAAGGCTGTGCTAAAATGCGCCTGATGGTTTCTGGCTCGGCAGCATTGCCAGTTCGAGTTTTAGAAAAGTGGCAGAGCATCAGCGGCCATTTTCTGCTTGAGCGCTATGGTATGACTGAAATCGGCATGGCGCTATCGAACCCTTTACACGGTGAACGGTTATCTGGATATGTAGGAAAGCCTCTACCTGAAGTTGAAGTGAGATTAGTGAATGAAAGCACAGAGTTAGTTACAGCCGGAACACCAGGAGAGATCCAAGTTAAAGGCCCTGGAGTGTTTCTAGAATATTGGCAAAACCCCCAAGCAACCGCCAAAGCGTTCCAAGATGGCTGGTTCCGTACTGGAGATACCGCCGTAACTGAGAACGGTAACTACCGAATTCTGGGACGGATGAGCGTGGATATCATCAAAACGGGAGGCTATAAAGTTTCAGCTTTAGAAATTGAAGAAGTACTGCGATTGCATCCAGATATTCAAGAATGTGCAGTAGTTGGGGTTGCTGATTTAGAGTGGGGTGAACGGGTTTGCGTGGCGTTAGTATTGCAAGGTTCACAACCTTTAACCTTACAAGCTTTCAGGAGTTGGGCAAAAGAGCGATTGGCTGTTTATAAAGTGCCAACCCAAATTCTGATAGTTGAAGAATTACCGCGCAACGCGATGGGGAAAGTGACTAAGCCGACGGTGGTTGAGCTATTTCGAGCATAGCGATCGCTAATACCCAATTAGACCTGAAGTTGTAGGGGCGCAAGGCCTTGCACCCCTACTCGATCGAAACTTAGAATCTGACAAATGACGTGAAATCAACCTATGAGTGACTTAGTTTTTCTACCTGCTCATCAACTTGCTCAGATGATTCGCGATCGCCAAGTCTCTGCTGTCGAAGTGTTCGATGCTTACCTGGCGCAGATTTATAAACACAACTCAAAGCTGAATGCGATTTGCACGTTAGACGAAGACAATGCTCGTACCAGAGCAAAGCTTGCAGATGAAGCCCTAGCTAGAGGAGAATACTGGGGCGCTCTGCACGGTGTCCCTGTGACGATTAAAGACATTTTTGAAACAGTAGGACTCCGTACCACAGCGGGTTACATTCCTCTCAAAGACTACATTCCTCAACAGGATGCCACCGTTGTTGCCAGGCTGCGGACAGCAGGAGCCGTTATCCTGGGAAAAACCAACATGGCAGAACTGGCTGGTGATTATCAAAGTACAAATTCTCTGTTTCCACGGGTAAACAATCCCTGGAATCTTGACTATACAGCAGGTGGCAGTTCTGGAGGTAGTGCTGCTGCTGTTGCAGCCGGACTTTCACCATTAGATATAGGTAACGATATTGCAGGTTCAGTGCGCCAGCCTGCAACTTTCTGTGGCGTGTATGGCTTAAAGCCAACTGATCGCCGTATTTCCACCGCCGGAAGTATCCCTGAAGTACCGGGAATGCCGCTATGCTTGCGACAAATGTTGACTATTGGCTGTTTTGGGCGATCGCTCGAAGATATTCGCCTTTGTTTCTCGCTGATCGCTGGTGCAGATGTGCGTCGCCCAGATGTGCCACCGATTCCCCTTGATACTCCATCAGGCAAGTCTTTGCAGGATCTTAAAATTGCTTGGATTGATGAATGGGTAGAGGTTCCCGTTGCTGCACAAATTCGAGGTGCAGTACAGACAGTGGTGCAAAAACTTGCTCAAGCAGGTACTCATGTTGAACGCTGGCTTCCCAAAGATTTTGATTTATCGACAGTGTGGAACCTCTGCGGGCGGATGGAAGCATATATCAACAACTACGCCCAACCCAAGGATCGCTATAATGTGCTACGCAGCTTAGAGTTACTCTTTCGCACGGCAACTCAAGGCGACAAAAAATTGCGAAAATTAGGGAATTTCAGCAGCTTTCTGCCAGAACTTTTGAATCCCAGCTTAAGAGGATATTTCGAGACACTCACCGAGCGCGATCGCTTCATTGCCCAAATCGATGAAGCTTTAGAAGCGTGGGATGTATGGCTCACTCCTGTGACAGCAACTCCTGCATTTACCCACTGTCCGGCTTGGAGCGCCATTGATATAGACGGCAAATCCTATCCTCATGCGGTGGCAAACGGAGCTTACACTATGCCATTTAATCTCAGTGGTCATCCGGCGGTGGTGATTCCGATTGGGCAAACTCACAATGGCTTACCGATTGGAATCCAAATTATTGGCAAGCGATGGCGCGAGATGGAGTTGCTTGCGATCGCTCAAGAACTTGACAAAGCGGTTGGTGATTTCCGCCATCCATTAGGCTATTAAAATAATTCGTAATTGATAATGACGCTCTCTACGAGACGCTAAAAGCGAACGAAGACTCGCTAACGTAATTCGTAATTGAATTAGTTAGGGATTTAAACCCCAACTAATTTTAGACCGCTAATTTCAAAAAATTTAGCGTGGTGTTCCGTTCCTTTTAATTACGAATTACGAATTACGAATTACGAATTACGAATTACGAATTAGTAATTATTGTTGAGGAATGGCAGCAATTAAATGCAAACCCTCTCCTCTGCACCTAAAGCTCCTCTGCTACCTCAAAGTGCAAATTAAAAGCACAACAGCTTATCTGTTGGGTGTTGCAGTTGATCTGGGGTGATTAGGAATGTTATGCCGTAAAAGATTTTTGGGAATACTATCTGGTAGCTAAACACAAATCTCAAGCTAGGGAGTGTGAACTATGAAAACCTACACAGATCGAGTTAAAGCCGAACTCTTTTACAACGAAGGTAATGTAAGCGCTAAGATGAGCATGTTTGAAAATGCTCTGTCTCTTTACGATCAAGCTATCACTCTTGATGACGCCAATCCAATGTACTACAACAATCGTGCTGCCACGCTTAAGAGGCTCGGTAGGTTTCAAGAAGCGATCGAGCAATATGAAGAAATTGTCCACAAATTTCCCGACTATGGAAAAGCTTTTCTTTCCATAAGCAGCACATATATTGAAACAGGTAATTATCAAGGGGCTGTTTCCAGCTATCGGCGTTTTATTGACGCGTACAACAAGGGGCAGTTCACCTTTAATCCAATATGGGGAGGAATCAATCAAAGTACGTATGGAGAGAGTTTGCTAGGGGAGCATCCCACTTTTTATTATTTAAAAAAAGGTAAATAAAGCATGAGAAG
>NZ_CAXTTT010000171.1:0-12152 GCF_964247315.1 uncultured Nostoc sp. | reverse complement strand
AGATACACTGATTTATTTTACTTAGTGTACTTCATTAGACTGGTAAACGCTATAAGATATTACTCATGAAAAAGATTAATCCCATTTCAGAAATAGTTGGTGAAACAACTGATGTGGAATCTTGGCTGATGCGAGCGGGGCTAAGATTTTCCGACTTAGGTGACGATGCCGCAAGTATTGCAATCCGTAGGCAATGGCGAGAATACCAAGCCGCAGTTCACAGATGCTGTGTTACCCTACATCAACCACCATCACACGTTCAACTAACTGGCGACTATGCCAGTTTGAGAATACCTGGTGGCACATTAACCAATTGTGCGATCGCCTGTCGAGTCGTCCCCAGTCCTTAGACTAATTCTCCTGTTGCACGCCGTTCACTACTGGCTTAATTTCCGAAAATGGATCGGTGCCGCCACCCCAGTTAAAATCACTAATTCGGATGCTGAAGCCGCCTAACTCCAGCACCGGATTGTAACGTAAGGTAATGCCATAGGTGCGACGGCTATATTCCAAGATGTAGTCGGTGCTAGTTTCTCTACCAGTATCTAAGTTAACAGATGTTTGGAAGCCTAAGCGAAAAGGTCCGTAGATTTGCTGTGATATTCCAGCAGTCAATACTGTGTTATCAACGGAGCGGTCGAACAAAAAAGGTGATAATCCGTTATTAAAGCCTTGAGAGTAACTGATATTAAAGGCGGTATAGTCTAAAAAAGGCCGGGAAAAATGACCAATTTGCCCTTGTAAGCCAATTGTACCAATTAGGGTGCTTTGGTTATCACCATTGGTGTAAAAACTGGTAGTGCCTGTGAGGCTAGCGATCGCTTGCAAGTAAGGAACTACAGGGGTAGCGGTGTATCGTAATCCCTCAGTGGCAGTGGGTGGTAATGGTTTTCCCCGCCACAGCAACAGCCCTCTACTGAGGGTAGCACTGGCTTGTAAACGACCAAGTGAAATGCGATCGTTTTCCCGCACTGATTCTAGCAAGTCTGGGCGATCGGTGTTGGCATCAATATACTGGGCGCTTGCCTGGTAGTTGAGGTTGATGCCACTTTTTCCTAAAGGAATCACCGGAGAAGTAATAATGCCGCCAAAACTGCTCTGGACAGTTTGAAAACCCAGAGTACCGTTGTAGAGACGATCGCGGTAGTTATATTGCACATTCAATGTGTGGGGAAGAGAAGTCCCTAATGTCTGGCGCACTCCTAAATTCACCCGCAAATTGTCTTCCACGTCATTCAAGTTAAAACTAGTTAACTCCCCAGTTCCCTGAATTATCGACCGTGGACTCAAAACAGAATTTATCTTGGTCTTCAGACCAAATAGTGCGCCTAAGTCACCCGTGCCTTCTTGCACACCTCTCTGTAATAATAACTGGGGCGTAATTGTCCAGCGTGTCTGCTCTGTATCGATTACTGGAAAACCACGCTCAATATACAAACCACCCCGATCTTCTCCATCGTAGCCGGGAGAAACTATTGCAGGTGTAACGTCCCGCTTTCGGCGGTCAATAGTACGCTCATTCAGTGGAATTGGTAAAGAGACTCTTTGATCCAATACCAAACGCTGCTTCTGTGTCCTGATGCGGTCTACCAAGGGTGATTCTCGCGTCAAAGTTACTTTATCTGCGCGTAATTCTAATTCAGGAGGCGAAAAAGGATCGTTGGTGATGCGGACATTACTTGCTTGCCAGCCTTGCGGATAAAAGTCAATTTGTTCAGCTTCAAACCTGAGCCGATTGACTGTACCCCCTGTTTTCGGTGGCGGGATGTTGCTAGCATCTGCTTGACCACCAAATGTCACATCAATTCCTCCAGGGCTACTCACACCGGAAACGGGCTGATTGGCTCTAATGCGATCGCTGGGCGGACGTTTTGAAACTCCACCAGCACTTACAGCCGTGGGTGAAAAAGCAAAATCTGTTTGTGCTGAAGGTACGTAAATTTCTCCTCTACCATTTTCCAGTTCCCCACGATCTTGAACAAAGTTATAGGTGAAGCGTTGTCCACGCAGTATCTGATCGCCCCGTGTTAAGGTTACGTTACCTTCCCCCGCAGCGATCAAGTTGTCCAAATTAACTTGCAAGCGATCGGCATCCACCACCGCCCCATCAAATCGCACAATTACATTACCTACAGCTGTAATAATTCGCTGTTTCTCGTCATACTCTTGCCGATCGGAAGTGACTTCTACAATTCTTTGTCCGGCTGGCGGTGTGGTAGCTGGCACAGTTGTAACAGATGGTTGAGCTTGTGGCTGAGTGATATTTACTTGTGGTGTAGGCGTTGGTACTTGGCTTTGTTGCTGGACTTGGGACTTAAATTCTACAGTGATGGGCGCTGAGAGCTGGTTTGTGGGCTTACGAGACTTGAATGTGATAAAATTTTGTACTGATTGAGAACTCGGTGCTAGATCGGCAGCAGATACAGAAATATTGTCTTTTTTTAGAGATTCTTGTGTAGTAATATCGCGTTGCTGTTTTTGTTGGGTTAACTTCTCAGCTAAAATTTCTGCTTTGGATTTGACTAACTTGTTGCTGTTTGTGACAGTTGGGGCAATTTGAAGAGGGCGCAAAGATTGGGCAACAAGAGGACTTGGAGAAACTCTATAGCGAAAGCTAGAAGAGTCCAAAAAGGTTGGTTTTTCTCCACCATTAGAGTTTTGATTTAGCGATCGCTGACTGACTTTTTGAGAAGGTTGATCTTTTGCGTCTTGGTCTAAAGCCTCCGCTTCGACTTTTCTTTGCAAGGCAGCGGCTTCTCTTTGCATCTCCCGTTTACGCAGCGCCGACATCAAGATAAGTTCCGAGTGGCGGGGTTCGACGCTCGGACTTGTCTTTGTGTCTTCTTTTATTTGGCGATTAGAGGTTGTAACCTCCTGCGTGGGATAACCAACAACCAGCGGCTGCCCCAAAAGCCCAGCAGTTGCAGAACCGACGATTGGGGAACTTTCTGGTGGAAAGGTTTTTGGTGAATCAGGTACAGAAGAAGTTTCAGCAACTACCAAGTCATCTTGAGTTGAGTCGATCGGAGTTGACAATAAAGGATTGCTCTTGGTGTTACCCGAAATTGCCAACTGAGCCAAATTCTTGGGCTGCTTGGATTTGTCTGTCTTTTCGTGTATTCCAGTATCTACACCTGAAAGAAACTTTGTATGACTAGCAGATGAGGCGGGATTTACAGGTTGTAAAGATTCAACGATAGGAGGCGGATTAGGTGGCAGAACTGGATGAAGCATAAGTGAGCAAAATCGGGCTAACAAACAGCCAAATGACAAAGGGAAGGATTAAACATACATTTTGCCTTCCGACTGTCGCCTTCTGCTACCTACAGCAAGCTACTTGGAGAAAGAAACTTACTAAATTTTCGCTTAGTAAGTTTCCGTGGCGTTTAGTATTTTCCGCCTTCCAAAGTCGCGGATGATTTATCGCCCTTTTACTCTAAGTCCCGACGGCCGGGGTTACGAGCTGGATCGTTCGACAAAAATCCGAAGATGAAGATAGTTACGAAGAAGGCAACAACAATATAAACAGCGATTTTTAAAGTCAGCATAGAAATATCTCCAACGGGTAAAACAAAGAAAGCTTTTCTTTCAGTATCTGCCATGCAGAAAAGATAGCTACTTTATATTACCCAAATCTCGTCCCTTTTTTAGAAGACTCTGGCGACTCAGGACTAGCAATGTCTACCCTAAGGTTAGTGCTAATGTACAAGATGTCAGTTGTCTGACTTGTAGATGCCCTTAAGAAAGATAACTCAGAGACGTTTACCCTTGTGACGTTGACTGATGGCAAAGGTTTCCCAAAAAAAGGCAACAGCTTATAGGGGATAGTTACTATTCCCAATTCCCAATGCCCAATACCCAATGCCCCATGCCCTATTTCTCAACTTGAAGCTTTGCGATATCTTTGCTAATTCGGTTTTTGATTACTCGTGCAGGTATGCCGACAGCAACGGAAAAAGCAGGAATATCTTTATTAACAACTGCTCCCGCACCAATAACACTGCCTTTGCCAATAGTAACGCCATCTAATACTGTTACTCCATGTCCTAGCCAACAATCATCCTCAATCACAATTCCCTTGCGAGTAACACCTTGGTATTTAATCAGCTGCATCGGAGCGGCAAAATTATGATTATTGGCATATATCCCTGAATGGGCAGCAATCATGCAGTGTTTACCAATTTTAATGTCTCCTGGCCCCTCAATACACACGTTGGGAGCAATGAAGGTGTCTTCATCAATATGTATATACGTATCTGCCAAAGACCCGATATCAACGTTACGCTCAATCGCAACTCTATCTCCTAGATGAATTCTATTATTTTTGTGTCCTCTCGCATCCATCCGCACACCCTTGAAAATATAGACTCCTGCGCCGATCTCAATACAAGAAGTACCGTTAAATTCAACACCATTTTGAATATACACTGGGCTGTCTATCTGGGCAAAAATACTACGGTATCCTAAATTACGTAACTTTGGGCCGAGAAGAAGTGTCGGAATATCTCCTAACACTGTAGTTACTAAAAGTTCTTGCACGCGCTGCAATTTGGAAAAATATTGCTCATTCAGCATGGCTATATATCTCTTTAATCAATTGTTGTTGACAGTGTTCAAAGTTGTTTTGGCTGTATCCTAATCTTCTGCCAATACCAATAATCTCTGTGTATATTAATACATCAGATCATGTAGCGGTATCACCAAAATTTTCCACGATTTTTAGATGGTTTTCCAACATTTGAAAAACCAGAGTCTGGCTTTGACTATGCGAGCAATTCTTGAGGTTAGGTGTGTAGAATTACTCAAGTAATATGCACAATTGCGTTAAGTCGCTAGAAGCTTCTTTTTCACAAAATCAATTAACAAAACAATTTCAGTGCTTTGTCGGGTCAAAACTTAGACTCTTAAATTGTCTGATGGAAAATTAGCTGGTTTAGATAGGCTACTGTTTTGGTTTTCTGGCAAATTTGAAAAGCTTGCTACCGCTAACAGCACTCCTAAAGCAACTAGTACCGCAAGGCGGAAGTCAAAAGTCAAAAGTCAAAAAAATTGTATCCCAGACTTTTGCGCCATTTGAAATGGTATGTTTATTTCCGCCGTGTTGTAATAGGGATAGTGTTGTTTGTCTTGAGGCTATTTCCTCTCAAGCGGTTTTAGTCTTTTGAAACAACTCAGTTTCACAAGCTATTTTGCAACAAAAAATACATTTAACTAGACTATATTCAAAGTTTAGATAAAATTTTTGCCTAGCATGACAATGTAATTATTGTTGGATTTATTTGGGTATTTTTGCCCAAATAAAATCCAATTAGGGTGGATTATCTCCCACATCAGCCATCACATTGAAATTAACCATCGGTGCAAACAAGTAAGCGCTTCCCCGACTGCTATGACGGCTTTCTTGCAACGAATTTCTAGAGTATGCTGCTCCAATCATGTTGCACACTGATGATTTACAGACTAGCCAATTCACGTTTGTAATGACATGAATGGTTTTTTATAACAATTGTTTTTAACGATAACACATTTTATTTTTAATGGAACACTCTCATGAAATAAGTTTATTTCCAGGTTTATTGTTGATGAGAATGGAGGAAATAAGTTAACTTTTTTACTATAGCGATGCCTACGGTGGGCAAAGCCTACGCTACTTGCAAATATTTTTATACACTTAGATAAAATCCATTGAGGAGGGAGATTTAAAAAATGCTATCAGCGGTTATTGGCATTTTTGCTTATCTATATTTATCTCGTTACTGGTGCAAGTAATTTTATGATTGGGCGTTCAACTTAGAATGATATCTACTATACTTGTGACACCTTCTTCGTTAAAAAGCCAAACTAGCTCAAAATATTCCTTTTGTCCACATACTTACTATCTAAAATATTGTAAATCACCCATTCGGGTGAGCCAAGAGGGTGATGTGTGCTTGGTACTACTCGTTATAAATTTTATTTAAAGAAAGCGAAAACGTAGCATAGTTTCTAGGAGAAAACTACAAAAAAACATCTAATTTCCCAAATTGAGGTATCAGCTTTAACTCACACACTTGGTTCAAATTATGGCTTTAATTAAAGAAATTGTACAAGAAGCTCTAACTATCGGCTATCTGAGTGTTGTGGCCGAAGATCAACTGCGATCGCAGCTGCAAAGTAATTATGACTCAGAAGACCTAGATGCCTGGATCATTTTACAGCGAGCAATTGCAGCAGGTGATGTCAAACAAGAGTCGCGTCGAAAGAAAGCTTCTCCCTCTCCTAAAGCCAAGGACACTTCATCAAGTATTAAACTTGCTTATCAAATTGCAGCAGAACTGGCTTATGCAGCAGCTGTAGCTCTGACAATGACAAAAAATAATAAAGATCAGCCTTCACTAGGTGCATAAAATAACACCTTTATAAATTATTTTCCTAGTGTAGTGCAAATATTTCATACCAAGTAGTTAGCGTCGGCGTAGCCCGCCGCAGGCATCGCTTTGCTTGATTAACTGCTTGGTAAGGCTTTCATCCGATTCTTTATGGAGTTTCCCTTTTGCCTGCTGGCTTGAAAGTGCTGTACATGGATAGCGGGGCGTTGAGCCAGTGCTAATGTAAAAAAAATCCCAGTCTTTAGAAAATTTTCATCCAAGGCTTTTGAAACTCGTTTCATCGGGACTGCCTTCTTTGACAGCGCAATTTTATGAAAAAATAATTAAAAAATTTAACTTTACTGGACACAGCTATGGGGAATTTTTACCCTCAGCCAAGACTCTCGATTGATCCCCGGAAGCAATACTAAAATAAATATAAATTATTTATTCAAAACTAAATTTTTTTAAGTGATACATACCAGTAAATGATTAAATCTTAATATACCAAGTATATGGCTCAGAGTCAGGCATAGAATTAGAAACACCTTGGTGTAAACTTTAGCAACGAGGTTAAAAATAATTCTCAATGCTTAACAAAGTCATCGCTTTTTCACAAACTACAGTACAAAGAATTGGCAACATTGGTAAAGAGAGTAAACAATAACCATAGCTAAACTTGGAGTTTTGCCAACCTATGCAGCCAATTCGCACATTTAACGTATCCCCTTCACTACCGCCGCGACTCGAACCACTACGGCGGCTGGCATATAACTTGCACTGGGATTGGAACGTTGATACTAAAGATTTATTCCGTCGCTTAGACTCTGACCTGTGGGAGTCTAGCCATCATAACCCAGTGTTAATGTTGGGTACAATCTCTCAATCGCGGCTTCTGGAAGTTGTCGAAGATGAAGGCTTTTTAGCGCAAATGGATCGAGCTGACCGTCAGTTAGACGATTATTTGCAAGAGCGTACCTGGTATCAGAAACAACGGGAGCAGAAACCCAAAGAATGTTACGCCTATTTTTCAGCGGAATTTGGACTTGTAGATTGTTTACCCGTCTATTCTGGAGGCTTAGGTGTTCTGGCGGGGGATCACCTCAAATCTGCCAGTGACTTGGGGCTACCGCTTGTCGGTGTCGGTTTGCTCTATCAGCAAGGCTACTTTGCCCAGTATCTCAATGCCGATGGCTGGCAGCAAGAACGCTACTTGCTCAACGATTTCTACAATATGCCCTTGCATCTAGAGCGCAATGCCGATGGTTCAGAACTGCAGATTGCAGTAGATTATCCAGGACGCAAGGTATATGCTAGAGTTTGGCGCGTACAGGTAGGAACGGTTCCTTTGTATCTGCTGGACACCAACATTGAACCGAACAACACTTACGACCACGACATCACAGACCAGCTGTATGGTGGCGATATCGATATGCGTATCCACCAGGAAATTATGCTGGGGATCGGTGGCGTGCAAATGCTCAAAGCTTTGGGGCTGAAAGTTACCGCTTACCACATGAATGAAGGCCACGCTGCCTTCTCTGCCTTAGAACGCATCCGTTTGCTGATTCAGGAAGAGGGACTGAATTATGCCCAAGCTAAACAAGTGGTGGCTTCCAGCAATATCTTTACTACCCACACGCCAGTACCAGCAGGGATTGACTTGTTCGCTCCCGAAAAAATGTTGCACTACCTGGGATATTATGCAGAGATATTTGGGTTGCCCAAAGAGCAATTTTTAGGACTGGGGCGTGAGAATACAGGCGATTTATCTGGGCCTTTCAGTATGGCGGTGCTGGCGCTGAAAATGGCAACATTTTCTAACGGTGTCGCACAACTGCATGGTGTGGTGTCGCGGCAAATGTTCCAAGGCTTGTGGAAGAATGTGCCAGTGGAAGAAGTACCGATCGCTGCAATTACCAACGGTGTCCATGCTCGGAGTTGTGTGGCGAAATCAACTCAAGAATTGTATGATCGCTACCTCGGCCCAAATTGGTCATCAGCACCACCAGATAGCCCATTGTGGGAGCGGATGGACGCCATACCCGATGAAGAATTGTGGCGCAATCACGAACGTTGTCGTTTAGATATGATTTTGTATGTGCGCGAGCATTTGGTCAAGCATTTGACTGATCGCGGCGCTTCCGCTTCCGAGATTATCCAAGCCCAAGAAGTTTTAGATCCTTACGCTTTCACCATTGGCTTTGCCCGTCGCTTTGCCACCTACAAACGCGCTACCCTCTGGATGCGCGATTTGGATCGCATTAAGCGGCTTTTACTAGCTAACAAAGACCGCAAAGTGCAATTCGTGATTGCTGGTAAGGCACATCCCAAGGATATCCCCGGTAAAGAACTCATCCGCGAGATCAATCACTTTATCCGCGAACAGCATTTAGAAAAACAGGTAGTGTTTGTTCCCAATTACGACATTCACATCTCCCGGTTAATGGTTGCGGGTTGTGATATCTGGTTAAATACACCGCGTCGTCCACGGGAAGCCTCTGGTACTAGTGGGATGAAAGCGGCAATGAATGGATTGCCGAATTTAAGTGTGCTAGATGGCTGGTGGGATGAAGCTGATTACGTCCGCACAGGCTGGGCGATTGGACATGGAGAGAATTACGACGATCCTAACTATCAAGATGAAGTAGAAGCAAATGCTCTCTACGAATTGTTAGAGAAGGAAGTTGTACCGCTATTTTATGAACATCGGGATACTGATGGCTTACCCCGTCCGTGGGTTGCCAAAATGAAGGATGCAATTCGGTTGAATTGTCCATTCTTTAATACGGCGCGGATGGTGGGAGAATATGCACAAAGGGCTTATTTCCCAGCTAGCGATCGCTATCATACCCTGACTGTTGATAACTATGCCCCAGCCAAAGAACTAGCCGCTTGGAAGGAAAAACTGGGCGAACACTGGTTTAACATCAAAATCAAAGATATTGACATATCGGCAGCTTCAGACATTGAGGTTAATCAAACCGTTGCTGTCAAAGCCAAGGTTGACTTGGCAACTTTGACCAATAATGATGTGCAGGTGGAGCTATATCAAGGTGCGATCGATGCCAATGGTGAGATTGTCAATGCTGTGCCAGTGGTGATGGATTACCAAGGGGAAGATGGACAGCAATTGAGTACTTACACGGGTAATATCACCTATACCGCTTCTGGTTTGCAAGGTTTGTCTTTGCGTGTATTGCCGAAAAATAAAAATCTGGCTAATCCTTATGAACCAAGGTTAATTGCTTGGGCAGAATCAGAGTAGTGAGTAGTTATTGAATACTCAAGATTAGGCGTTGCTGATTTAAGTTTAGCAACGCCTTTTATCTCAAACATTTTCAGGTAGATAATTAATATCTAGTAGCTGTTCTAAGGTATAAGTACAATATTGAGGTAAATTATCTAGTTTGCCCTCTGTTTTCTCAATTACATACCCTAAAGCATCATCATAAATTGATGCTAATTCATTTTCCAAGTATTGATATAAATTTGTTGTCAAATTACGTTTTAATTGATTCCTAAAACTTCTAATTTCTGCTTTCCAATGTCCAGAATTATATTGAGTTTCTTCTGTCCAGTATTGCAGCAATAAAAGATGTCTAATAATTTGTTCTAATAAACTAGCAACCTTGGCTTTGTCTCTACGACCCAAATTTTCTAGCTCCTCTATTAAATTTTCTAAATCTAATTTTTCTAAATGGTTAGCTTTCAATAATTTGATTGTTTCCTCTAACCAGAGATGATCGTCAATTTCATAAAGCTCTTTTAAACTCAAGTTAGAACTAACTCCTTGCATAAAACCTCTTTGAGTTAAATCTTACAAGATTACAATTTTAGGCTAACATTCTTTGGGAGATGATAATGTAGCCGATGATGCGACGCCGAATAGCCCGTCGTAGACATCGCCTAATACTAAATTACGTTGTTCTCCCCAATACCACCAATAAGCAATGCCAAAAACTCTTCTAACCACTGTTTCTTGCTAATGCCATAATTGTCAATGTCTTCGCATAAGAGCGTTCCGGCGATTATTGCTAGAATTGCGATCGCTAAAATGTCCCTGAGCAGATGTTTTTTAGTACGCTCTACTCTTGGGTCTTTCATCTCTCCAAAGTGCTGGACTAAGCTCTGCTGAATAGCTCCAATTTCTGGCACTTATATTCGCTTTCGCTGATTACCAGAAGTATTTTTGGCATTGCCAGATTCCATTTCAAAGCCCTGAAACATTTTAGTATTCTTTGAAATTTACATAGCAGTACAGATGTTCTTTCAAGTACCATGCTCTCATTTCATCTGTTAAGTATAATTTATACCAAATTAGATGCTCTCACCCTGTAAGAGTATACAAACAAAATATTTTTACGTAAATTTATCAGTAAATAATGTGAAGAGTATGTAAAGATGCATCTTGAAGCAAAAATATCTAAGTAAATACAATAGTATATAATAAATTTGGGATTCTGGGATTATTTAGATGTTCTCTATTTTCAAGGTAGACATATACATAAAATTGCCCACAAGGAGAGTATAAAAATCTTTTTTCTGAGCGAAAATTAAATATTTTCTCTTATAGTAGGACTTAGACGCTGGCAAGAAACCAAATACCAAGTATAAATTTTATGCATTCAATTGTAAGATTTTTTAATTATCCTTGTTCACTGATTTTTACTGAACAAAAATAATTAATTTAGCCCGAAATGACCGATTATCCTAAATACACACGCTCATTAGTTTGTACAGCGCTTAAGGCTTAGATAGTTTTCAGATAGATTAGATAGTGTCACATGAAAGCCATTCTTTGGATGAATATTTAAGAAACATTAGTGTTACTTAAGGAAGAGGTATAAGTATGGTAAAAACTTAAAATATTGGTTAATTTTTGTGCCCCAAAATAGCAATAAACTCCATATTGAGAACTGAAGTTACTGAAAAGCTAGATTTAAGTAGATAAAAGTTATGGCAAATATCATTGGAACCAACGGTAACGATACCCTACAAGGCACTTTATTAAATTTCTACGATTACGACACCCTAACTGGTGGCGGTGGCAATGATGAATTTGTTTATTACTACGCCACCAATGATATCATCACCGATTTTGGTGGTGTAGGTAAAGGAACAAACCCAGCAGCAGCAGTCATTGCTGAAGTAGATACTCTAAATTTCCAGGGCGATGGCTTAACTGCCCAAAATATGCTGCTAACCCAGAATGGCAACAATCTGGAAATTACCTTTGCAAACTACTTTAACCACTTAGATGATGAGGTTAAGCCTAAAGTCATCCTGCAAAACTTTGCCTTGGAAAACCTGGATAACCTCAGTAAATCTACTGGAGCCACTGTAGACTTGGGTAATATCCTGTTTGATGGGCAAACTAGTGTCATTGACAGTTTTGATGTGTTTGATGCAAATTCCACTCAAGCTAACCTGTTCAAGAAGAACACTGTTACTTTTTTGAATGACCTCAATAACAATATTACAGGTTTTGACAACTCTAATGATGCGATCAATGGTCAGGGGGGTAATGACAAAATTGACGGCTTAAGTGGCAATGACCTTTTAAGAGGTGGTGCCGGGAATGATACTCTCATTGGTGGTGTGGGCAATGACACTCTCATTGATGGTGAAGACAATAACCTGATCTCTGGTGGCGATGGAAATGATTATCTCTCCGTTTCTGGTGACTACCACGAGCAACGAGGAGGCTCAATTGCATTTGGCAATCCTACCTCTGGCAATAACACCCTCAACCCGAATTTCTCACAAACTCAGAAAAAAGCGGAGGTTAAAACTGGTAAAATG